>NZ_JAMZGF010000080.1 GCF_024158915.1 Chryseobacterium sp. S0630
TGTCAATTCCAACTTTGTCACTCCGGTAGGAGTCTCGATATATTTTATAACCCAATTAATGTAGAGTATAGATTCCTTCGGAATGACAAACTGGACGGATAGACTTTACGAATAAATAATCTGCTCAATCAGCAAAACCTGTGAGAAAGAGTATTCAATAGGAATGGGCTATAATCCAGAGCTTAGTCGAAGGGAGCCCATTTAAGATTAACAAACATCATTCAACGGCTTTAGCCGAAACTTAAAATATAAGATTTTACTAGGCATTAAGCATTCCCAATTCTCCAAAATGCTTTTTAAACTTCTGTATTTTCGGACCTACCACAGCGCTGCAATAGGGCTGTGTAGGGTTCTCATTATAATATCCCTGATGATATTGCTCTGCCGGCCAGAATTTGTCGAATTGAGTTAATTCCGTTACATAAGTACCAGTCCATCTTCCAGACTCCTGAGATACTTTAATTGCTTCTTCAGCTTTTGCTTTCTCTGCATCATCTTTATAATAAATGACAGAACGGTATTGGGTCCCGATATCATTTCCCTGTCTGTTAAGTTGAGTAGGATCATGAAGGAAGAAGAATACATCCATCAATTGCTCATAAGAAATAACAGCAGAATCATAAGTGATTTGAACTACTTCAGCATGTCCTGTCTCTCCTGTACAAACTTCCTGATAAGTCGGGTTATCTTTATGTCCGCCGGAATATCCTGAAATAGCAGATTGTACTCCTTTAAGCATATTGAAACAGCTTTCCACACACCAGAAACATCCACCTCCGAAAGTAATCTGTTCTAAATTATTGTTGTCCATTTTGGGTAATTATATTGTTTTATTATCCTTTCCTGATCCGGAAAAGACCAATCAAAAATATGAAAAACTTTTTCATTTGAACATGCTTTTACGTCTTAAACTCAAATTACAATGATAGATGTAGCAAATGGTTTTAAACACAAATAACACCAATGCTTTCACAAATAACACAAGGAAAATAGAATGTAATTTCTCGTATTTAATCTCTGCAAAGTTTTTTAAGACAGTTAGTATTAGCAATGTCATGCTGAGCTTAGTCGAAGCATCTCAACGACGATGAATTTATATTCTCATATTCTAGTTTTAAACACGAATAACACCAATGCTTTCACAAATAACACAAGGGAAATAAAGCGCAATCATTTGTGAAAATCTGCGCAATCTGTGGGAAAAAAGAAAGCACCCTAAAAAGGATGCTCTATATTATGTAAAAGACTTTCAGTTATTTTTCCCAAACCAAAGCACTCGCTCCAAGAATTGCAGCATCTGCTTCGTCAAGTTCACTGAATACCAGTTTTACTTTATTTCTGAAAATTGGAAGAAGGTTTCTTTCCATATGAAGCTTAGCAGGCTTTAAAATAAAATCTCCAGCTTTGATAACTCCTCCGAATAGAAGAATAGCTTCCGGTGAAGAGAACATTACAAAATTAGCTATTGCTTCACCCAGCTTCTGACCTGTATATCTGAAAACCTCGATAGCAATTGGGTCTTCTTTGATAGCACATTCGTATACTGTTTTAGAATTGATTTCATCTTCAGGATATTGATTCAGCATAGATTCCGGGAACTCCGCTCTCATTTTCTTTGCTGTAATGGTAATTCCTGTAGCAGAAGCATAGGCTTCCAGACTTCCTTCAGAACCTGTGCTCCAGTGTTTTCTCCCGCCTGGCTTTACAATCGTATGTCCCAATTCTCCGGCAAACCCGTCATGTCCATAGATTAAGCTTCCGTTGGCAATAATTCCACTTCCTACTCCTGTTCCCAGGGTAATCATGATGAAATCTTTCATTCCTCTTGCAGCTCCGAAAAGCATTTCTCCCAGTGCCGCAGCATTGGCATCATTGGTTACTGTACAAGGAAGACCGAATTTTGCCGTCATCAGCTCAGCGAAAGGAATAACACCTTTCCATGGAAGATTAGGGGCAAGTTCTATGGTTCCTTTGTAATAGTTCGCGTTTGGTGCGCCTACTCCGATTCCGTCAAAGTGTGCTTCAGTACCATACTTTTCCATCATTGGACGAACATGTTCATATAAAGCATCGATGAAATCTTCCACTTTGTCATAGGCATCAGTTCTCAGATTTCCTTTATTCAGAACTTCACCACGGTGGTTTACGATTCCGAATTTAGTATTGGTTCCGCCGATGTCAACTCCAAGGGCAACTTGTTTTGATAAATCTATTAATGACATTTCTATTATTAAATTCTAAGGGCTAAAATTATAAAAAAGATTGTATTAATGGATTATTAAGTAGGTTTTATTTAATACTTTAAGCTGTTTTTATTGGTTTTTTCTTTTTTCTTCCCCACCAGATCATAAATCCGGTAACCGGAAGAGAAGCACAGATAATACTTACAATAAAAGCAATAATCTTGGTAGGAAGTCCTAAAATAGCTCCTACGTGAATATCATAATTGGCGCTCACCACCTTTTCTCCAAAGTTTTTATCTTTCGGATCATGAGTATGTAGCAATTCTCCAGAGTTTTCATCAAAGATTAAGCTGCTGCTTTTATGGTAAGAATAAGAAAGGTGCTTCACATACACCTCAAAGTTAGGATGTTCGTGGTCATCCATGTGCGGATGTCCTAAATCTATAGCAAAACCATAGGAATCCGGATATTTTGTCTGTACGGTATTGATGATTTTATCCAGTGTTCCTTCTGTTCTAAGCTCGATAGGAGCTTTTGTTTTAATGTGTGAGAAGTCGGGATACTTGGTTTCTCCACCAGAAAATATCACATAGATCATTGCCTGTACTACGAAAAATGCATAGAAAAGTCCTGTAATTGAGAAGATTAAAGCAAAAATAGATGCGTAAAATCCTAAGACATTATGAAGGTCGTAGTTTTTTCGCTTCCAGCTTTTAATATTTTTCCATTTGAAAGCAAAACGCTGTTTTCTTGCGGCTTTGTTCTTTGGCCACCATAGGATAATCCCGGAGATCAGCATGATGATAAAAATGATAACAGGAATTCCCACGACATACGTTCCCCAATCCTGTTTCAGAAGGTAGCTCCAGTGGATCATTTTTACAATATTGAAGAATCCGTTTTTTTCATCATAGACTCTCAGTACCTTTCCTGTGTAAGGATTTACATAAGCCTGTTTGTAGATGGGAAATTCATCAAAATAATTCCAGGCATCCGTATTATGCTCATACCAGAAGAACATATAAGATTGCGTCTTGTCAATAGGAACATTTACCCAGTGGATAGGATATTTCTCTTTTACCTGTTGCGCAACAGCCTTTTCCATTACTCTGATAGGAAGAACCTGTTTCTGCTCAATATTTTGCTCATGATGGTAGATAACATCTTTTCGGGTGATGTTTTCCACTTCATCTTTAAATACATATAAAGCTCCGGTAATGGAGATAATAAAGATCAGAAATCCTATTCCCAACCCGAACCAAAGGTGCAGCTTGGCTGACCATTTTTTGAAAAAGCCCGGTTTCTTTTTATGATGATGGTTTTTCTTCATATAACAGTAAAAAGTAAAGCAAAGATATGCTTTACTTTTTATTTAGATTAATTAAAATTTGTATTCAATCATGAATGTCCCTCTTAGTCCAAGAGCATTGGTGAAGTCACTGTCTCTTGCAGTCCACCATGAAATAGCAGGTTGATATACTTTGTTAAAAATATTTTCAACACCTAATGACAATCTCCAGTTGTTGTTAACTTCATAACTTGATTTGAAGTTAAAGACAGTATATTCAGGAACATATCCTTCACCATAAGCATACAATCCCGTTTTAGCATTAGGCTCGAATCTGTTTTGCTGGAAAGAGTGAAGCATATCAACCCCAACGGATAGAGCAGGAACAGGTCTTGCCTGAACATAAGCCAATACTTTAGGTGCAGAAATTCTGCTGTTGTTAATCTTGGTAGAATAATCACCGTCATCTTTTACAGAGGTAATTCCTTCCATCCAGCTGTAGCTTCCACCAAACTGAATCCATTTTGTAGGCGTAAAGTGTAAAAATCCTTCCACACCGTATACAATCTCGGGAGATCTCTGAATCATTAATGCTCTGTCCGGACTTTGTACGAATGATGCTCCCAGTTTAGAGGTACTCACATAAGAAGTTAATTCATAGTTCAACCAGCTGGAAAGTTGTCCTGTTGCTCCCAATTCGTAGTTGTTTACGATAATTGGTTTTGTTTCCAGGCTTTTAATGGTTTCAGAAGTTGAGGTTCTTAAAATTCTTCCTAATTCATTGATAGAGTAGGCTTGTGAGAAGCTTCCGAAAAGATTGATATAAGGTTCAATATTGTAACGAATTCCAATATTTCCTACCAATGCATTGTAGTTCAGTTTTCCACCAGCTACAGGAATACTCTTCGTGAAAGTTCCGTCACTTTTAAGGGTGGAAAGGGTATTGAAGTCATCTACATTTACTTTGATGTTTTCGTAACGAAGTCCTCCTTTAATGGTTAATTTTTTGAACAGATCAATTTTTGCCAGTACGAAAGGTGCAATATTAGTCATGTTCATATTCGGAGTCCAGAAACGGCCGTCTTCCAGTTTTTGTACTGTTTCATCATTCAGAATATCAGCTCCGTAGATGATTTCTGCCTGAGAGTTAGCTGAATTCCAAAGTTGAGTATCAAAATTGAATCTTGCTCCTGCTTTTTTTGAAATGACATTAGACTGTCCACCATTGAAAAAGGTATCGCTGTATCCGTAAACGGTTTTGAAATCCTGATAGTAAAGGTTGATATTTAAAGAAGTTCCTGCAAACAGGTTCTTATTGTCATAGCTCACTCGGATATTGTGGTTTTTTGGAGTTCCCTGAGGGGTTGTTTCCAATCCTTTTCCAATTCCTTCACCAATGGTAGGCGTGATACCGTATTTACCTGTTTTTAATCCTACATTCAGATCTGATCTTGAAGAATAGCCGATGTAAGACGCTTCGATTCTTTGATTTTCGTTGATGTCATAACCTACTTTCAATAATCCATTATAGTTGTCCATCTTGGCAATACTGTACGTAGGGCTTATTAAAACACCGTCTCCGTCTTTTGTATATCCTGTTCTTTCGTAGGCTAATGAAAGGGTATAGTCAAACTTTTTGATCTTTCCGGTTAAAAGCTGGCTGGCTCTTACTCCTAAAGTACCACCGTAAGGCTGTCCTGTAAGACCAATCTGCGAAATTCCGGAGATCTTTTTATCTGTTTTGTTTCTCTTTGTAATATAATTGATGATCCCTCCGTCTGCTCCGTTACCATAGATGGAAGAAGCACCTTTGATCACCTCAATTCTTTCGATGGCTGAAGGGTCAATAGTCCTTAAATCTCTAGCTCCGTTACGAAGTGGGGTAGACTGTGGAATTCCATCAATCAAAACCAAAACCTGGCGACCTCTTAATGTCTGTCCTGAATTGGAAGTCTGTCCTGAATTGGTTCCTAAACTGGGAACAGTGTATTGCAGAATGCTTGTAATATCTGAGTTCACAGTCAGCTGAGACTGAATCTGTTTTTCTCCTACCACTGTAATGGAGCTTGGAACTTCTTTGATATTTTCCTTTTTTCTGGAGGCGGTCATGACAACCTCGTCTACATTTTTAGTTTGTAAACTATCTTTTACCTGAGCAAAAACGGTAGTAGTTCCTAAGCAGGCAGCTGATAAAAGCACTTTTTTCATTATATTTTCTTTCCTTTTTTCTTTCTTTTTCCCCACCAAACCAGGAATCCGGTTACAGGGAGTGATGTACACGTAAGGCCGGCCATAAACCAGATGACCTTTCCAATGATTCCGAAGTAGGATCCGGTATGGATATCATAGTTGGCGTTGGAGTATTTCTCGGCAGTAGTAAGTTTGTGATGAGGTTTGTTGGCCAGTAGTTTTCCAGAGTATTTGTCGAATGTCAGGATGTTTCTTTCACTGTATCTTCCATCCATTCCGTAAACTGTTACCGGAAGATTTTTCAGTTCTTTTCCTTTTTTATTCTTTCCGTTTAGGGTAATTCTGAAGCTTGATGATTTTGCGTACAGTTTTTCGGTTTGGGCTGCAGCAAGATCAAAAACAGCTTCATTCTTCGCCATCAGGGAGTCCGGAGATTTTCTTTCTTTTTCTTTTGGAAGTTCCCATGAACCGGATAAAGCAAAAGTAAAGGTGTTTTTTACATAGGGATACGCAAAATAAAGCCCTGTAACACTTAATAGCAATGCAATAAATGATGCATAGAACCCTAAGATATTATGAAGATCGTAGTTTTTACGCTTCCAGTTTTTTACATTTTCCCAGTTGAACCAAAAGCGTCCTTTTCTGGCATTTTTATTTTTAGGCCACCATAAAATAATTCCTGTTATCAGCATAACGATAAAAAGAACGGTTGGAATTCCTACCGTATACGGTCCCCATTCTGAATTAAGCAAAAGTCCCCAGTGGATATATTTCAAAATATTGAATACATCGTATTTTTCATCATAAACAGCAAGGATTTGCCCGTTATATGGATTCACATAAGCTTTTTTATTAATACGTACCTGCTGGAAATAGTTCCATCCCTTTTTGCTTTTTTCATAGTACTCAAACTGGTAGGATTGATTTTTATCCAAAGGAATTTCTACAGCGCTTACAGGATATTTTTCATTAAGTTCCAGTGATACCTTTTCACGAAGCAGATTAATAGGTAAAGGCTTTGTCCCGATATCTTCTTTTTTCAGATAAATGGCTTCTTTGCGCAGACTATTCTGTATTTCATCCTTAAAAACATATAAAGTCCCCGAAAGAGAGACTATAAATACAATGAAACCAACAGATAAACCAAACCACAAATGTAGCTTGGCAGACCATTTTTTTGAAGGAGCTTTCTTTTTATGGTGATGCTTTTTTCTCATAGCAAAAAGTTAACCCCGTGAGGGGCTAACCTTTGATTTTTTAAAATTTATATCCTATTGATAATCTCCAGTTACGCGGAGCATTGTAGATCCATGCATATTCGCCGGCATCTCCTCTGTACCCACTGTACAATTTTCTGTTAAGGACATTATTCAACATTAGATTGACATCAAATTTCTTAGCAACATAGGAAACCCCGAAGTTGGTATCAAAATAATCCGGAAGGCTCTGATCTTTTGTAGCACTTACTCCAAACCAGGATTGTCTTCCTCCCTGATACTGATAACCGGCTGAAATTCCGAACCCTTTCATAAGACCATTTTCAAATCTATAGTTAATCCAGGTATTCTGAACATTTTTTGCATTCCCCGGAGATTGGATACCAATTCTTGTAGGATCTGTGTCTTTAACGGTTTTTGCGTCTGTATAAGCATAGTTGATGATAATATTCAACCCTTTGATGATTTCTCCTTTGATATCAGTTTCGAAACCTCTTGCTCTCTGCTCACCTGTAGCAACCTGGAAAGGAGCTCCATTATTTTCATTTGAATTTCCGGCAACAAGAATATTTTGTCTTCTGATTTCGTATACTGCGAAAGTAGAGTTCCATTTTCCTCCGAACCAGTCTTTTTTCAATCCGAATTCAATATTCTGTCCTCTGAAAGGATCTGTAATCAATGTCTGATGAATTCCTGTTCCGGATTGTGGTACGAAGGTTTTGTCATAAATCCCGTAAGCAGAGAAGTTTTCATTGATAGAATAACTAATTCCTACTCTTGGTGTAAATTCTCCTGCTTCATCCGGTACGATAGGAGTACCTGGGCTTAGGTTAGGATATGCAGAATAAGTTTTTCCGCTTGTATATCTTCCTGCTAATGTTAATCTTAACTTATTATTAAACATTTCAATCTGATCCTGAGCATAATATGAAGTATATTTTACGCCCTGGTCATTATAGAATGGAGCGGAAGTGTTCAATGTATAAAAGTCAGAAGAAGGAAGTTTTGAAGGATCTACTCCATAATTTACATTATAAATATTAATAGGGAATGGTCCTCCGGCAAAAGATGAAAAGTCTGCATTATACTTTCTGTCTCCATAATCAAATCCGGCAATAATTTTATGTACAATGTTTCCTGTGTTAAGCTTACCTCTTACATAGGTTTGGAAAATGTGATTTTTTCCTTTAGCCTGCCAGTTGCTTAATGTTCTGTTTAAAACATCTTTATTATTAGGATCAAAAGTTCCCCACCATGAACCTCCGTCATAATTCAGGTCCATGTACGCATATTGAGTACTCCAAACCCAGTCTTTGAAAAGCTTCTGATCTAAGCTTAAAAATAAACTCTGATCCTTTACTTCAGTTTTCTTGAAGTTCGGGTCATTAAAGTTGGTATGTACATTCAGTGAAGCGTATCCGTCGTTAGACATCAGATAAGCTCCGGGCTGATTGAATTTTAAGTATTGATAGTTATACTGAGCGGTAAATGTAGTGCTCTTTGTAGGTCTGAAAGTAATAGACGGAGCAACAATGATTTTGCTTGTTTTATCATTTTCCACCCAGGAATTGTTGGAACTTCCCATTAAATTGATACGATAGTCTGAAACACCGTCTTTTACAAGAACTCCGTCAAGATCAGCTTCACCTCTGAAAAGATTATAGCTTCCCGTTGTGAAACGCACACTGTTGGCAAATTTTCCGGTAGGCTTTTTTGTAACTACATTATAAAATCCGGCAGGATCTCCCATAGAGCCCATAAATCCGGCAGGACCTTTTACGAACTCTATTCTGTCTATAATAGATGCGTCAGGATTAATAGGTCCCCAAGTAGAAGAGACATTCATTCCGTTCATAAAAGTAGAAATACTGGCACCTCTCATGAATACATTGGAATATACATTATCCCAGTGTTCTACTTTTCTTGCCCCACTTACGTTACGAACAATACCTTCTGACATGTTCAGGGTCATCTGGTCAGCAAGAACCTGAGAACTTACAGACTGTACATTCTGAGGAAGCTCAAGAATCGGAGTCTGAATTCTCAATGAACCTGAGACTTCATTCAGTTTGTATTTCTGATAATATCTTCCGTTAACAACTACTTCTTCAATATCGTTGGATTTGATGGTGTCTTTTTTTTCCTGTGCAAAATTGAACATGGAAGTTAATAATGCAGCTCCTATTGTTATTCTTTTCATTGTTTATAAGGGGAATAATTTATTCTAACAGTTTTAAAATTTATAAGTGAAACTACCCAATACATTGGCAAGAGCCTGAGCATTAGCAGTTGTATATCCGCTCCAGTAGTGTTCGTTCGTAAAGTTGTCTACTTTTACCCCGATTCTGAATTTTTTAGTATCATAAAATGCGTTAGCATTCAATACCAGATATTTTGGAAGGATGAAAGTACCCATCGTTGTAGAGTTAACAATTTTGTTGTCGCTCGCGTAATTTCCTCCAACTCCGAAGCCAAGTCCTTTTAATTTTCCGTCAAGGAACTGGTAGCTTGCATTGAAGTTAACTAACCATGGAGATGATGCTGTAGCAGGTCTTCTTCCGATTACTGTTTCATCAGCTTCCGTATATTTCATATCGTTGTAGCTTACTCCGGCGATAACGGAGAATCCTTTGATCAGATAAGCATTTGCTTCCAATTCTACTCCCTGGCTTCTTAATAAACCAGCCTGATTTTGTACAGCCTGTCCCGTTCCTGTCATTTCACCAGTATTCAGAAGGGTATTTTTTACCTGAATATTATAGTAGCTTAAAGTTGTAGTAACTCTTCCTTTGATAAGGTTTGTTTTGAAACCTCCTTCAAACTGATTGGCTCTTTCTGGTGTTGAAAGGGTTACGCCTCCTGTTTTATCTGAAGTATAATATCCATTTACTGAAAAACTATTCTGGAAGTTTCCGAAAACGGATAATTTTTCAGGAAGAATCTGATAAACAACTCCGAATTTTGGTGACCATGCTCCCTGGCTAAAAGAATCAGTAAGTTTTTGTCCGGTTTGTCCTCCTTTGAAGTTTACACTTTCGTATCGTACAGAAGTAAGAATATTAAGCCCTTCTACCGGAGTGATGACGTTGGAGATATAACCACTGTAAATATCTCTTTTTCCTTTGCTTATATAAGTGTTGTTTTTCTCAAAATCAGACCCGCTTTGTAGTGCTGTGTATTTTGCTCCCAATGTCTGGCCATTCATATTGGAATAATCTGTGGCATTAAATGGTACCCAGTCAAAATCTGTAAACAGAAAATACTGATTATCATTCATTCTCATATAATCAAAACCTGCTACCGTTCTGTTTCTTACGCTTCCGATATTAAAATCAAAATTGAAGTTCTGTTGAAGCTGGAAATATGTTCTTTTGCTGTCTTTGGTTGACTGGTCCGCTCTTGCTACCCCAATTTCTGAACTGTTTAAAGGGTTTGGGGCAAAATAAAAATAAGGGTTAAATCCGTCTGAATAAGAATAAGAAGTACTTACGTTTGTAGAGGATTTGATATGTTCATTAATCTTATAATTAACCTGTCCAAAGAAGTTTCTTGCTTTACCCACCGTTTTAAGACCTTCTCCGGTATAAGACTGTTTATAGTTATAACCCAATTTCTCCAGTTTATCCATGCTGTCTGCGCCAAGCTGTGAACTCGGATAATAAAAGAAGAAAGCGGTTTCAGGATATGAATTGGTTTCAAACATTTCCAGCTCAGCATTAATCTCTAAATTATCTGTAGGACGGTAAGTAAGGGATGGAGTGAATGCATAGAAAGAGTTCTTTGCATTGGTTCTCTGGAAAGTTCCCTGGTTGGTATAGGCTGTATTTAATCTGAATAATAATTTTTTATCTTTCGTAAGCGGTGCATTCACGTCTGCCTGCACTCTGTAGTAGTTATAGCTTCCACCTGCCAGAGAAACAGCACCTGCAAAAGTTTCAAAGGGTTTTTTAGTCACTCTGTTCACGACTCCTCCGTAAGAGGTCAGATTACTTCCGAATAAGGTAGCAGAAGGTCCTTTTAAAACTTCAATTCTCTCTACATTAATAGCGTCCATAGAAGTAGTAATAGGAGCTACCATACCATTTCTGATAGAGTTTCCAGCTACAAAACCTCTTAAGTTAAGATAAATACCTCCGTCTCCTGCTCTGTTTGTAGCACTCCACATTTTCTGGGCACCTGCAACGTTTCTGAATGCATCATCTACGGTAAATAACAATTGGTTTTCCAGTATTCCTTTATCAATGGAAGAATATACCTGAGGATCCTCTATAGCTTTTAAAGGCATCTTATTAGAGTATTCACTATCTTTCTTTACATATGTATTGATGATTACTTCGTCAATGCTTTTAGTGGTTAATGTATCTTTTTTTTGGGCAGAAACCAGCATTGTTCCCAGAGCGGAAGCACAGATCAGTACATTTTTCATGAAAGTCAAATTTTCTGCAAATATATTATTTTTAACTGTTCTAAATAAATAATGAGATTGATATTTATCATAAAATTATTATATACTGAATAACAAAAAACCGCTATGGCCAATGCCAGAGCGGTTTTTGTATGATATTATTAAATTTTTCTTAAGCTGGAATTTCTCCTTTATATAAGAAAGAAATAATTTCTTTGTTTAATTTATCGATCATTTCACTGAATAAGTGGAAAGATTCCTGCTTATAAATTACCAGTGGATCTTTCTGCTCGTAAACAGCTCCCTGAGAAGATCTTCTTAAGTCGTCCATCTCACGAAGGTGAAGCTTCCAGTTTTCATCGATAATTGATAAAGTGATATTCTTTTCAAAATCGTTCACTAAACTTTCACACTGAGTATCATAAGCTTCTTTAAGATCAGCTACAATTGTCATTGTTTTGTGTCCGTCTGTGAAAGGAACCTGGATCATTTTGAACATTGAACCTTGATTTTGGTATACATTCTCAATGATTGGGAATGATTTTTCTTTCAATAGGTTCAGCTTCATTTTATAGTCTTCCTGAGCTGCTTTGAATAAAATATTCGTCAGATCCTGAACGTTTTTATTATTAAAATCACTTTGAGAAACCGGAGATTCCATTGTGAATGTTTTAATGATTTCGTATTCAAAATCTTTATAATTTCCTGAAGCTTTTCCTTTCGCAACGATAGAATTGGCAACATCGAAAATCATATTCGTGATATCATATTTCAAGTGGTCTCCGAATAAAGCGTTCTTTCTTCTCTTATAGATTACGTCACGTTGTTTGTTCATTACGTCATCATATTCAAGAAGTCTCTTTCTTGTTCCGAAGTTATTTTCTTCCACTTTTTTCTGAGCTCTTTCAATAGACTTACTGATCATAGAGTGCTGAATTACTTCTCCTTCTTTATGACCCATTCTGTCCATCATTTTAGCGATTCTCTCAGAACCGAACAAACGCATTAAGTTATCTTCAAGAGATACATAGAACTGAGAACTTCCCGGATCTCCCTGACGTCCTGCTCTACCTCTTAACTGTCTGTCAACACGTCTAGAGTCGTGTCTTTCTGTTCCGATGATGGCTAAACCTCCTGCATCTTTTACTTCTTTAGAAAGTTTAATGTCGGTACCACGACCTGCCATGTTGGTTGCAATGGTTACAACTCCCGGCTGTCCTGCTCCAGCTACAATTTCTGCTTCCTTCTTGTGAAGTTTCGCGTTCAATACCTGGTGTGGAATTTTTCTTAATTGAAGTGCTTTTGAAAGTAACTGAGAAATTTCAACAGAAGTAGTACCTACCAATACAGGTCTTTTCTGTGCTGTTAATTTTTCAATTTCTTCAATTACAGCATTATATTTTTCTCTGTTCGTTTTGAAAACTAAGTCCTGCTTGTCATGTCTTAAAATAGGACGGTTGGTAGGAATTACCACAACATCTAATTTGTAGATTTCCCAAAGCTCTCCAGCTTCTGTTTCTGCTGTACCCGTCATCCCCGCAAGTTTGTTGTACATACGGAAATAGTTCTGAAGCGTAACCGTTGCAAAAGTTTGAGTAGCGGCCTCAATTTTTACATTCTCTTTCGCTTCGATCGCCTGGTGAAGACCGTCTGAATAACGACGTCCCTCCATGATACGACCTGTCTGCTCATCAACGATTTTTACTTCACCGTCAATCACCACATACTCATCATCTTTTTCAAATAATGTGTATGCTTTCAATAGCTGGCTCATTGTGTGAACACGTTCGGATTTTTCAGCAAAATCAGAGAAAAGTCTTTCTTTTGCTTCAAACTCTTCTTCTTTAGAAAGGTTTTTAGCTTCTACTTCAGCAATCTCAGTTCCGATATCCGGAAGTACGAAGAAGTTTGGATCAGAGTTACCCTGAGACATGTATTCAACACCTTTGTCTGTAAGGTCTACCTGATTGTTTTTCTCCTCGATTACGAAGTAAAGATCTTTATCTACAATCGGCATATCACGGTTGTTGTCCTGCATATATTGCGCTTCAACTTTCTGAAGCAATGCTCTGTTTCCGCTTTCCGATAAGAATTTGATTAATTGTCTGTTTTTTGGAAGACCTCTGTATGCCTGAAGTAATTTGAATCCTCCTTCTTTTGTATTTCCTGCAGCGATTAATTTTTTCGCTTCATTGAAAATGGTAGAAACGGTTTTCTTTTGTACTTCAACAATTCTGTCGATAGAAGGCTTAAGAACATCAAACTCTTGTCTGTCTCCCTGAGGAACCGGACCAGAGATGATCAATGGTGTTCTTGCATCATCTACCAATACAGAGTCAACTTCATCCACGATAGCAAAGTTTAATTCTCTTTGTACCAGTTCTGAAGGTGATGTCACCATGTTGTCTCTCAAATAATCGAAACCGAATTCGTTATTCGTTCCGTAAGTAATATCTGAGTTGTATGCTTTTCTTCTTCCGTCAGAGTTCGGCTGGTGGTTATCGATACAATCGATAGACATTCCGTGGAACTGATAAAGAGGTCCCATCCATGCGGAGTCTCTTTTTGCAAGATAGTCGTTCACGGTTACAACGTGTACTCCTCTTTCCGGAAGTGAATTTAAATAAATAGGTAATGTTCCTACCAAAGTTTTACCTTCACCGGTTGCCATCTCGGCAATTTTACCACTGTGAAGAATAACCCCTCCGATAAACTGAACATCATAGTGGACCATATCCCAAACTACAGGAGTTCCGGCAGCGTCCCATGAGTTTTTCCAAACAGCTGTGTCTCCCTGAATGCTAACGAAATCTTTTCCTGCAGCAGCAAGTTCTCTATCCCAGTCACTAGCTGTTACACGAATTTCTCCATTCTGAGCCCATCTTCTTGCCGTTTCTTTGATCAATGCAAAAGCTTCGGGAAGAACCTGAACCAGAACTTTCTCTTCAATTTCGTATGATTCTTTCTTTAGAGCCTCAATTTTTGTGAAAAGAGCTTCTTTTTCATCAACATTGGTTGAAGTTTTTATCTGCTCTCTTATCTGTTCTATTTGAGCTGTGATCTTACTGGTTGCAGATTTTATATTCTCTTTAAACTCAGCAGTTTTTTGTCTCAACCCATCATCCGACAATTGTTGAATGTTAGGTTCTACAGCTCTGATTTTTGTTACAACTTTTTTTACTTCTTTTAGGTCCTGCGCTTTCTTGTCTCCCAAAAACCCTTTAAGAACTTTGTTTAAAAAACTCATAAATTTTTTGCTTTATGCTTAATGCAAAATGCTTTAAGCGTTTTAAATAACACTTATCGTGTAAATTAATATATAAAAAGGGCAAAAAAGCTCTAAGCAAGCAGCCTAAAGCTTATCGCTTTATTAATATTCGTCCTCGTTCCAAAGGAAATCCTCGTCAGTAGGATAGTCACTCCATACTTCTTCGATAGATTCATAAATTTCTCCTTCATCCTCGATTGCCTGAAGGTTTTCTACTACTTCCATTGGTGCACCAGTTCTGATTGCGTAGTCAATAAGCTCTGCTTTTGTCATTGGCCAAGGTGCGTCACTTAAATATGAAGCTAATTCTAATGTCCAGTACATAATTTTCTAATTTTTTGCAAAAGTATAAAAATAGGTTGTATAATAAACTTTTTTATACTTGATTTTCAATTCTTTTTATAATTTTTTCTTATAAATGACTGTCACAAACTGGCTGGCAGCTGTGTCAGCAATTTACTTATTGTCGTTTTCTCAAAAACCATTCCACAAATTTTTTTATGCCATTTTGGAAGTCTGTGGCAGGTTTATACCCTATTAAATCCTTTGCTTTGGTAATATCGGCATTCGTTTTTGTGACATCACCAGGTTGCATTGGCAGAATTTTTCTGATAGCGCTTTTTCCAAGTGTCATTTCTATAGTGGCTACCATCTCAGATAAAGTGATGACCTGGTTTTCTCCCAGATTCAGGATTTCGTAAACCCCGGAATTGTTTTCCAGATAAAGGATAGATTTGGTAATTCCATCTATGATATCATCTATATAAGTATAGTCTCTGGCCGTATTTCCATCGCCATAGAAAGGGATTTCCTGATTCTCCGAAATAAGCTTTGCAAACTTGTGGATTGCAAGATCGGGTCTTTGTCTTGGTCCATATACCGTAAAGAACCTGAGCTGGATCATATCTATATGGTATAGATTATGGTAAACATGTCCTATAACCTCTCCACTTTTCTTGGTTGCCGCATAGGGTGAGATAGGATTGTCTACATTGTCTGTTTCAGCAAAAGGAACTTTTTCATTATTTCCATAAACACTTGAAGAAGATGCACAAATGAATTTTTTAATATTAAAATTCTTACACAGTTCCCAAAGATTCATAGTACCACGTACATTCACTTCTTCGTATTCAAGAGGGCGTTCAATAGAGGGACGCACTCCGGCAAGTGCTGCCAGATGAATTACCATATCAATATGATGATTCTTAAAGATGTTTTCAAGACCTTTTTTATCACGGATGTCCTGCCAATAGAGGGAATATTGGTCAGAATGAGTGAGGGAAACCAAACGCGGAATATCCGTCTCTTTATCTGAGAATTCAAAATCCGAATTTTTACCGATTGACTCTAAAGTATTTTTAATTTTTACCTGATAGTCATAGAAATCATCAAAATTGTCAATGTTTATGACAGAATGTCCATTTCTTAATAATCGTTCAACTAAATGGGAACCGATGAACCCACTACCGCCTGTTACAAGATAAACCATTTGTATTTTTTATGAGTACAAAAATATAAATTTTACTTTTTGAAAAATATAATCATTAAATTTACTTAAAAAAGTAATACAAATATAATATGCAGTTTCAAGGGCAAATTTTAAAGATGACAAGCGTCGATGCTAAGCCAATCCAATACTACCTCAATCTTTCTGGAGATCTGATCCATATGAATGAGCTGTTTGGAAAGGAGTTAAGCATCAAACATACCGGATTTCAATGTGTAAATTGCGGACTGAATAAGCCTATTTACAGAATGGGATTCTGCAAAAGCTGCTTTTTTGAAAGCCCATATGCCAGTGATACCATTATTCGGCCTGAACTTTCTACAGCGCATTTAGGAGTTGCAGAACGTGATCTTGAGGTGGAAAAACAAATTCAGCTGCAACCACACACGGTTTATCTGGCTTACACCGGAGATGTAAAAGTAGGAGTGACCAGAAATACGCAGATTCCTACAAGATGGATTGATCAGGGTGCGACTTTTGCATTGCCTATTGCAAGAACAGAAAATCGTTATGAAGCAGGAATGATAGAGGTGGCTTTAAAAGAACACCTGGCAGATAAAACAAATTGGAGAAAGATGCTGCAGGACGATTTTGAAGGAGAAGTAGATCTTGCTGATTTCAGACAAAAAATAAAAGAATATTTTCCTGAAGACTTCCAGAAATTTTATAGAGAAGGAGAAGAACTGTGGATGTTTGACTATCCTTTTGAAAAACCGGAAAAAGTTTCATCATTTACATTAGATAAAAAACCTGAGTTTACAGGAAAACTTACTGGAATTAAAGGTCAGTATCTTGGATTTGAAGGAGGAAATTTTATCAATGTAAGAGGGCATGAAGGGTATGTAATAGAACTGGAAATAAAGAACTGATCTATATAATAGGAAAAGAATCAAATCACAAAATATGAAAAAATGGGTTAAAAGGCTATTAATAAGTTTCGGAATCCTGGCAGGAATTCTTCTTGCTGCGAATTTCGGACTGAATCTATGGCTCAAAACCCAACTTCCGGAATACATCAAAAAAAATACAAACTATAAAGTTTCTTACAAAACGCTGGATGTTGATCTGGGAACAGGAAATATCTTTGCAACAGGAATCACGGTAAACAGTAAAGATCCGCAAAATACAGACGTTATCGGCCTGCAGGGAACTATTGATACCTTGAAGATAAGCCGTTTTGGAATATATGATGCTCTTTTTAATAAAAGAATCAGCTCGTCAGATCTGTTGCTGGCAAAACCTGTTTTAAACATCATTCTTGCAAAACCTATTGATCGTAAAACCGGAAAGAAAAGGAATCCGGTTTCATTTGAAAATATAAGGATCAACGAAGGTAAAATTGCTGTTTTCAGGTATACAAAGCAGAAATTTCTATCCGTACAACAACTGGATTTGTTTGTAGAAAATTTACAGATGACGGAAGAGTCTGTAGAAAATAAATTACCCGTCGTTTTTGACAAATACAGCATCAAAGGAGAAAAATTCTTTCTTCGTCCAGATGAAACATATGCTATTACCATCGGTAGTATAAATACAACTAATGGGCAAATGGCTGTTGAGAATTTCAGGCTGACTCCGTTGCTCTCTTTTGCTCAGTTTAAAAAGTTTTATCCTAAAAAGGCTCAGTTATTTGAATTTTCCGTTCCCAAAATGGATTTTACGGAGGTCATTTTAAATAAAAACAAAGTTTCACTTACGAATGCAGACTTCCAGAATCCTGCTCTGAAAGTCTATAACACAGGAGTAAAAGCTAAAAAAGCTGAAAAGAAATCAAATTTTGAAGTTGATTTAAAAAATATAAAGCTGAATAATGCCATAGTAAAGGTCACAAAGCCGGATGGAAATAATCTTCTGTCAGTCGGGAATCTTACTGTAAATATCAATCAGCTGATGTTTAATAAAGAAACTTCTGAACAGGTTATTCCTATAGGATACAAAGATTTTACCATTGCAGGAAGGAATATTGAATACTCCAACACTCAGAATATTACAGTAAGAAGTTTAGGGTTGAAGCCAACAAATGGGGAAATCTGGGATGTTGTATTGACACCAGGCCATCCTGCAACAGGAAAAGCAGCGGCAGAGTTAAAAACAAATCATATTGCTTTTAATATCAATAAACTGGAATTCGTTGATAAAAAACTAAATGTTGATCTTAAAGATCTTCTCGTAGAAAATGTAAACGGAACTTTTAAAGCAGGTGAAAAAACAACTAATAAATCTGCCGGACCAGGGATTATTAATTCCATTATCATAAGAAAAACATCCTTAAAAAACTCAAACATTACGTATGATAAAGGAAAACAGCCTTTGACTTTCCATGATCTTAATGCAACGGTAAATAATATTGAGTTATCACCTAAACCCAATCAGACAGGGTTGTCCTTCAAAGTAAAAGATTATTATATCACTACCAGAAACCTGGCTTATAAAACACAGTTTTACAATATGAGCCTTGGGCTTATTAAACTGAATAAAAATAAGGTACAGATTAACAATTTTGCCATGAAGCCTCTCGTTTCAAGAGCACAATTTATCAAAATGATACCCGTTGAGAGAGATCTGTATGATTTAAAAGCCGGACAAATTACTGCAAAAGGAGAGTGGGATCTGTTTTCTCACAACAAAATGGTTAACGCCTCCCAGGTAGACATTGAGTCTGCAAATGCCAATATTTTCAGAAGTAAAATTCCCAAGGACGATCCGAAAATAAAAGCATTATATTCTAAAATGCTGCGTTCTATTAAAATTCCGATGACCATTCATCATCTTGATCTCAAAAATTCTGTTCTGGTATACGAAGAAGATACTCCGGAAAGTATGGGACCCGGAAAACTGACCTTCAGTAATTTTAATATGAACGTTAAAAATCTGAACTCTGCTAAAATAAAAGGAAAACCCACAAAAGTGGACATTAAAATCAATTGTTCTTTCATGAATCTTTCCCCGCTTTCTGTGAACTGGAACTTTGATGTAGCCGATCAGAATGATAAATTTGCAATCTTTGGGAAAACGACCAATCTTCCCGCAAGTGGAATCAATCCCTTTATCAGACCTTATCTTCATGTGACCGCTACTGCAGGAACTATTCAGGAAATGCTTTTTAGCTTCAAAGGAAACCCTGCCGGATTACACGGAACTTTTAATCTTAAACATAAAGACTTAAAAATTGCAGTATTAAATAAGAATAACCATGAGAAAAAAGGGTTTCTAACAGCCGTTGCTAATGTTTTTCTGAAATCAAACTCAGGAAATTTCCCTGATGCAGTTACAGTAGAAAATGTAGAACGTGATCCTACAAAGTCTTTCTTTAATCTTTTCTGGAGAGGAATTGAACAGGGATTAAAGAAAACCCTTATTGGTAAAAATGTAGAAAAGACGGAGAAAAAGGTGAAGGAGGCAGTTTCTTCTGTGAAAGATATGAAGCAGTCGGTAAAAGAAATAAAACAGGAAATAAAAAATAAAAAAGAAACTCCCCAGCCGGAAGAAGAGAAAAAAGAAAAGAAAGGTTTTCTGAATAATATATTCAAGAAAAAAGAAAAGGCCGAAGAATAATTCTTTAAACCATTGCGTCTGCTTATTCATTACCATTTATATAAAGAAGGCAATGTTTTAATAAAAACGAACTTAATGGTTTAAAAAATCAATATAAGAGAGATTTAATTAAAAATTGAATTCATCACTTTCCAAAATAGGAATATCCCTTAAAAACTTATCGAACTCTTCACCTGGATAATTGCTGTCTGCCCCGTAAGAATCTATAATCATTCCTCGGTTTCCTGCATTATCCTTTACCACATAAAGTACTGCATTATCATCTGGATTGCTGTCCCCTTCGAAACGATATGTTTTTAAAATGACCAACTCAGCAGGCTGATAAATTCTGTCTGAATTCTCAAACTTCATTTCACAATTTTCATTCATCCTGAATTCCCTTTGTATTCCTCTTTCAGAAAGCGTTTTCATAACTTCGCTTAAAGTTGTCATTCTATCAAAATTCTCTGAATTTTCCATAATAATATTTTTATTTTTAAGTACAATAATTAAACCATTGCAACTTCTAAATATAAGAAAAATAGCAGATTGTAATTTTCCTAAAAATAAAGTTTAATGTTAACAAAATTTATAATTTGAAAAAATAAAATAGGTATGCTTTTTGCAATGGTATCAATAATAAATCAAAGAAAATATGAAAAAAGAAGTTGGAGTTTTACTGGCAGGGGGAGTTGGTCTTTTGGCAGTATTAAGTTTAATTAGCATTAAAAAAATTTTGACAAAAAAAGATAAAAAATATAGTGATTCCTATTCGGACTATCACAGACACTTTGATGAAAAGAACCACGACGACGAAACACACGGAGTGGAATTTTACGCAGTGAAGTAGTAAAAAAATATATTTAATTATGTTTAAATCCAACGCTTTTGAAAGTGTTGGATTTTTTTGTGGAAAACTTTAATGTTAAAACTCATTATTTTATAAAAATTCCATTCTAATTTTACATCAGAATGCAAAACGAAAATTTCATAAAAGGTCAGGGAGCTCAGCGAAACGTTGTTAATCGTTTCGACAGGTATACCTATGAGCCTGAAGATGAAGATTTCGAGACTGTGAAGACCTCTTTCACGGAAGTATTTCCCAAAACCATTGTCAATCAGGTTAAAAGCGAAGATCTTCCAATGGAATATTCCATGAATCCTTATCAGGGATGTGAACACGGCTGCTCTTACTGCTTTGCAAGACCTACCCACGAATATTGGGGCTATAGTGCCGGGATCGACTTTGAAAGAAAAATCATGGTTAAGAAAAATGCTCCTGAATTACTGGAGAAATTTTTTCAAAAAAGAGGCTATAAAGCCGCCCCGATTCTTTTGTCCGGAAATACCGACTGCTATCAGCCGGCCGAAAGACAATTTGAAATTACCAGAAAATTACTGCAGCTCTGTCTTGATTACAGACATCCTGTCAATATTCTGACAAAAAATGCTCTGGTGCTGAGAGATCTCGATATTTTAAAACCAATGGCAGAACAGAATCTGGTATCTGTTTCTCTAAGCATCCCAACAATCAATGAAGAACTGAGACGAAAGATGGAGCCGAGAACAAGCTCAGCAAAAAATAAATTAAAAGCAGTTGAAATTCTTTCTGAAAACAATATTCCCGTACATGTAATGGTAGCGCCCATTATCCCAGGGCTCAATAGTGATGAACCTTTAAATATATTGAAAGCTATTTCGGATGCCGGTGCTTTGGGATTCGGATATACCCTCGTAAGGCTAAATGATACCGTTGAGCCGGTTTTTGTGAACTGGATTGAAACTCATTTTCCGGACAGGGCACAAAAAGTTTTAAATCTTATCCGCTCCATGAGAGGGGGGAAACTTGGCGATAAAAGATATTTTGAAAGACAAAGAGGAGAGGGAAATATTGCAGAAATGATTCACACCACCTTTAAGATTGGTAAAAAGAAGTTTTTTGAAGGTAAAGAATTTCCAAGGCTTTCAACATCTAACTTTACCGGAACTCGCGATCAGCAGCTTAGATTGTTTGATTAAGCTTATCTTATATATAGTGTAATCTTGTTGCCATTTCTTCAAACTCTATTGCACTCAAACCCTCAAACCCTCCAACTCTCAAACTCTCAAATTCTCAAACTTTATTAGGAGCTTCATCCTGCTATCCATTCATACTCCTCGCGCCAGCGCTCTCCCACGCTGTCACCCT
>NZ_JAMZGF010000081.1 GCF_024158915.1 Chryseobacterium sp. S0630
CCAAAACTTAAAAGGTAGTATAATACAGCATATGTTGTCATTATTCTGGTCAAACTAAATAAGTTTTGGCTAAAGCCTTTATCTATACATAATAAAATAAGCGGGCTAAAGCCCGCTTCTATTGAATTAGAGTTTATATTTTAAGTAGCTTGTTTCATATTAAAAACCGCCACTTCTAACTTCTCATTTTCCCATTAAGGAGCCAGTCTTGAAATTTTCCAGTCCAGATCTTCTAACTGATAAATAATCCTGTCATGAAGGCGGTTTGGTCTTCCCTGCCAGAATTCAATTTCGTAAGGTCTTGCCAGGTATCCGCCCCAATTGGCAGGTCTTGGCACTTCCGTATTTTCGTACTCTTTTTCCAGCTCTTTTAATTTTTCTTCCAAAAACTCTTTGTTGGGGATCACCTGGCTTTGTGGAGAAACTACAGCTCCCAGCTGACTTCCTTTGGGTCTTGAATGAAAATAGCCGTCACTAAGGTTCTCTGCTACCTTTTCAAGATCTGCTTTGATTATGATCTGTCTTTCAAGATTAGGCCAGAAAAAATGCAAACAAGCTTTATGATTGCTTTCTATTGCTTTTCCTTTTCTGCTGTTATAATTGGTATAAAAAATAAATCCTTCATGGGTATATGCTTTAAGAAGCACCATTCTTGTTCTCGGACACCCATCTTCTTCTACTGTAGAAACCGCCATAGCATTAGCTTCTGAGATCATCGGACTCTCATTTGCTTCCAAAAACCAGTCTCTAAACTGCTCAATTGGATTTTGTTTTATCTCACTTTCAATAAGTTGGGATTTCTCGTACACTTTTCTTTTGTCGTGCAGGTTTTCCATAAATATTTTTTATTAAATTTGAGTATGAATCACTCATACAAAGGTAAAATATTAATCTCGACACCTGACATTTCCGGCGATATTTTTTCAAGATCGGTAGTATTGGTTTTTGAACATAATGAAAGTGGTGCATTTGGTTTGATATTGAATAAAAAAAACAGCCAGATGAGTAGCAAGTTCAAAGATTTTTTTGACTTTAAAATTGAGGTATATGATGGAGGGCCTGTAGAAAACGATAAGGTATTCTTCATTGTAAAAGGCAAAAGAGTTACAGAGATCTATACAGACATCACTGATGAATACTATCTTACAGAAGATATTGAGCGTATTATTAATGGGGTTTTAAGCAGTGAACTGGATATTAACCATATCAAAATCTTTTCAGGATATTCCGGGTGGTCTCCTAATCAGCTGGATACCGAGGTTCAGAGGAAAATGTGGACGGTAGTGGATGTTTATAATCTTGATTATACGCTTCCCAACGATCAGACGCTTTGGAAGTCTATCATGCAAAATCTTGGAGGAGAATTTCTTCTCTGGGCCAACTCTCCTGAAGATATTTCACTAAACTAAAAGTATATTTTTCGTATCACTCTGATAATTAACAAACTTTAAGATTTTTTTAACCAATTTTAAAGAAAGTTTTTCCGTTCTTTGGAAAACTAAAATCACTGATATGAAAGGTATTACATTACTTGCTTTATCAATATTTTCTACAGCTTTTTTATCATTTACTCCTATCAACAAAAAATACATTGTCATCGATGCCGGACATGGCGGAAATGATTTTGGGGCCACTTATGGTGAAATTCTGGAAAAAAATATTGCATTAAGCGTTGCTAAGGAAATCCGGAAAATCAATGAAAGCCAGGACAAATATGAAGTTATTTTAACAAGGGATTCCGATAGCTATCCTACTCTTGCAGAAAGAACAGAGCAGATTAATAAACTGAATCCTGAAATGGTTATTTCCCTTCACGTGAACAGTTCTCCTGAAAAAGAAAGATCCGACAACGGATTTGAAGTCTACGTTCAGAATTCTGATGTTTCAAAGGAATTAGCCGGAAAAATCTATAAGAAATTCAATGCCCGTAAAATATCGGAGAGTAATCTTCACATGCTAAGAGAAACCAAAGCACCAGCTGTATTGGTAGAACTTGGCTTCATTAATAATTCTGACAACAGGAATTATATAACCAGTGAAAAGGGGCAAAAAGAAATCGCACAAAAATTTGTTGAGATTATCAACGAATACTAAATAAAAAAAAAACAATTTCTGATTTACTCAGAATAAAACCCGGTAAAGGACTTCTGGAATATTGTTGTTTACCGGGTTTGTCAATTTTTATACATTAAAACTTTTCTTCCAGCTTTCTACCAGTTCGGAGAAACGGGAAGTTTCAAAAGTCTTGTTTCTTATCTTACCTACAGAAAACATACCTTTCTCGTCAGAAATCATTAAAATTTCTTCAGCTTTCTGAGATTCAAATGCGATAATCTCGTGTTCCTGGATATCAGCAAGGTTATTTTTATGTAAAAAAGTTACAAAGCTTTCCATCAAAGGAGAAATGTAAGCTCCTTCAGTCTGTTTTGGTACTTTAATCACGTCACCTTCTAAAAAGAGAAGATTTCCGGCAGTGGTACGCGCTATTCTTTTGTTTGGATTCAGAAGAATCACGTCGTCAAGGTCATTTTCCTGGGCATAGATCACTCCATAAATATTTTCCGGACAGTGAACTCTGATATTGCTCAAAAGGTTGTTATTAACGTTAATTTCTTTAATCAAATCCAATTCCAAAGGTCTTTGATGAACCGCAAGCACATCCTCCATTTCTGTTACTTCGTAAAAATAGGAAACAGAAGATTTTGCCAATGTCACTCCATCATTATTTCTGAACACCTGGAAATTGATAATTCCGTTCTTTACTCCTTTACCTTCAATGATTTCTTTTTGAAAAAGGGTCTGGAAAAACTCCAGGGTGTAAGTCAAAGGAATATTCAGTCTCATCTTTCTCATGGAAGCCATCAGGAAAAAATAGCATTCTTCGTCCATGATCAATCCACCATTTCTTACAAAGAAAGATACTTTTACTGAGTCTCCCCAAAGAAAAGCTCTGTTCTTTACATTTAACTCGTCTGATGTAAAATATTGATTTTCCAATTTTTGATGTGATTTATTTACAAAAAAATAATGAACGATAAATCGTTCATCAGTTTTATCATTTCATATAGCCCGGTATTATGCCGCACCTAGTTTTATTCTCAGGTTTTCGATAAGATTTTCCCAATACATTGCATTTTCCTCTTCATCACCTTCTTCACAGAAATCTGTAATATTTAAAGCCAGATCTTCTGTAATATCATCGATTGTGATAGTCATTTCAAAGAAATTTTTTGTTCCTTCATCTTCTTCCCATCTGAAACGCACGAAACCTTCAGGCTTATATCTGATCAAAGTGGCCTTCTCAGCAGGTCCTCCACCCCAGCTAAAAAAGAAATCATCGCCTTTCTCTGTTACCTCATCCGCAAACCATTCAGACAATCCCTCTGCAGTCGCCAGATATTCATATAAAATCTCTGATAAACAGTGCATTGGAAATTCGTAATGGACTTTATGTTTCGCCATATAATCTTTGTTTTATCGTCCCGCAATATATAAATTAATTTTTTTATTACGCAAAAAAACAATTACTTTTTTATAGAATCTGTATGATATTTATCACTGGATTTAAATCCCTGTGATGTCAGGTTTTAAAGCTAAAAATTACCATGCAAAACATAAAAAAATCTCTCATTTACAGAGAGAGATTTTATCTTTAATTTTCATTCAGTATATCAAGAATAATCTGGCATCCTTCCCTGATTTCGTCCAAGGATAATGTAAGAGGCGGAGAGATTCTCAGGTATTCATTTCTGTACAACTGCCAGAAAACAACAAGCCCTCTTTCCATACATTTCTTAGCCACTTCCAGCGTGTATTCAGGAGTTCCTAAGTTCACGGCAAGCATCAACCCTTTACCGTTGATATTTTTGATTTTAGGATGAACCAAAAGTTCTCTGAACAACTTTTCTTTTTCTTCTACTTCATTCATCAAACCGCTTTCCAGAACTTCTTTTAATGTGGCATAACTTGCTGCTGCAATTAAAGGATTTCCCCCAAAAGTGGTAATATGACCAAGCTTTGGTGAATGAGAAAGGGTTTCCATGATTTCTCTGGAACTCATAAAAGCTCCCACAGGAACTCCTCCTCCCATTCCTTTTCCCATTACCAGAATATCAGGAACGATACCAAAGTGTTCGAAAGAGAACAATTTTCCTGTTCTTCCAAATCCCGGCTGTATTTCGTCCAAAATCAAAAGCGCTCCTACTTCTTCACATCTTCTTTTTAATTTGATCAGATAGTCGTTATTTGGAACCAGAAACCCTGCTGCTCCCTGAATGGTTTCAAGGATAACACAAGCCGTCTTCTCTGTAATCTTATCAAAGTCTTCTTCATTGTTAAATTCAATAAAAGAAACCATTGGTAATAAGGGACGGAATTCTCTCTTGTGAGTTTCATTTCCTGAAACACTCAAAGCCCCATGAGTATTTCCATGGTAAGAGTTTTTAAAGGAAACTATTTCTTCTCTTCCGGTATATCTTTTAGCCAGTTTTAAGCTTCCATCAATAGCTTCTGCACCACTATTTACAAGGTAAGTAACTTCCAGTGGATCCGGAGTAGCTTCTGCAAGCAGTCTGCATAATGCGATAGGTTTTTCCTGTGCATATTCTCCGTACACCATTACGTGAAGATACTTATCGGTCTGCTCTTTAATGGCAGCTACTATTTTAGGATGTGAGTGCCCCAAAGTGTTGGCAGAAACTCCTGCTACAAAGTCAAGATATCTTTTTCCGTCTGTTCCATAAATGTAGCTTCCTACTGCTTTTTCAACTTCAAAGCCGGCAGCAAATCGGGTGGTTTGAGCCTGATATATAAAAAAATCTTTATGCATTTCCATTGTCTCCAAAAATTTCAGCAAAGCTATAAAAGATTCATTAAACGTTAAAATTAATCCACAAAAAAGACCAGTAAGCACTGGTCTTTTTCTATTATTTTCTGGTACGTTTAGGTTTCTTAGCTTCTTCTTTAGCTTTTTCGTCATCAATCGCTTTCTGCGCTTTATCAAACAACTCGCTATCAGCCGTATATTGTATTTCTTCGTTGTTTGGGGTATCTACAAGGATATCCTGCCATTTTCGGATTCTATCCTTGGTATTCCAGTTGAAATCCGGGAATTTCCTTTTCGAAGGTTCTATCATGCTCATCGGATAAGTGTCTGAAGCTGCACCGATACTGCATGAAATAATCTGTAAAGCTCTTTCTTCAAACAATGCTCCGATAATTCCACAGGTAGAAAGCGTAATTCCTATTCTTTCCTGTTTTTTGGTTTCCTGATCAGTATCATCAACATACACTATAGACTGAGCGTTTCCAACAACCCTTGCTTCTTTAATAGCGTTTTTCTCATAGTAAACCGTCATGAATTTTCCTTTCACCTGATTGAACTCGTCTTTCAGGGTAAGTGAGTCTACTTTACTGATGGCAAAGGCATTTCCGATTACTTTTAAAGAGTCAATATCTTCTGTCTTGGTATTGAAGTAAGCTTCTACTTTATCTCCGGTAACCTGCTTTTCACCACTCCAAAGAATCGGGTTGGTATACATATGCATGATTCCGTCTGTTTCATTGAAAGCAATAGAATCTGCTCTTCCCTGTGCATTGGATTTAAAAATACGGGCTTTTTTGAAAGCTCTCAGATAGCTTTTTTTGACTTTGATATCTAATGTATCCGGTCTTTGATAAGAGATAATTTTCTCTGCAGCAAAATAAATAGAATCTTTTTCCATTACTTTTACAGCATAAGGATTTTTCGTCATCATGGCGGAGTCTTTTTTCTCAAAAATTTCTCCGTAACCTCCTTTTATATATCTTTTTTCTATAGGATCATCAAGGGTTACATTTCCTGTTGCTTTACCAAACCCTGTGATCTGATTGTAGTACATATCATCACCGGTAAGGATTTTCTCATTGTAAAAGATTCTGGAGTTTTTGGTTAGAAAAGCCTCCTTGGAATCCATTCTGTAAGTTCCTTTTTCCGTATAGATTCGGTTTCTTGGATTGGTTTTGCTGGTAATGGTTGTAGGACCTAGAAAATCAGCAATTTTTGTATTCTGATTCTGCTTGATGTTAGGTCCTTCTATGATATACTGAGGGGTTTCAATTTTTACATTTCCTGTAAGATCCACCACTCTTGTATTGAGAAAATAAGTTCCTACTTTGGCATAGGTTACATTCTGACCGTCGGAAATCGTCCCTCCTGTATTAAAATAAGCCTGATTAGCCAGCCTGTCATAATACAGAATATCTGTTTTTATGGTTTGTTTAGGATCAGTCAGAACCACATTTTTTCTGGCAACACCTTTCTGGGTATTGGCATCATATTCCATTTCTCCTGCAGTGATTACAGAACCATCGGTATTTTGAAGTCTTGTATTTCCGATCGCTTTTACAAAGTTCTCTTCATTATACAAAACGACTTCATCTGCTGTAAGAATGGAGCCTTGGTGTTCTATCTGAACATTTCCGGTAAAATATTGATTCCCGTCGTATTTTTCAGGGCTTTTTTTGATCTCGTCCGCATGGATGATCTTTACTTTATCTTCAGGTCTCACCTGTTTGGGCTGAGCCGGTGAAGGAGCCTGCAAATAAGGATCTCTCTTCACAGGAGTTTTATCCTGCGCAAAGTTGAGCGTAGAAATAAAGATTAACAGAAAAAGGGCTATTCTCATTAATTAGTCATTCTTAGTGCCATAGAAATATAGCGAATGAGAATCAATTTTTACGCCAAAAGCTTCTTCAATGGCTTCTTTGATTCCTTGGATTCTTGGGTCACAGAATTCAATAATTTCTTCAATTTCTTTATCAGAGTCTTTTTTGTAGATCACCAGATGGTCATGCTGTTTGTCAAAATAAGACTTTTCATAAGACGAAGAAGTCAATGTTTTTTCTCCGAACTGATGCTTACGGATTAAGCCTGCATCAAGGAAAATTTCAATAGTGTTGTAAATGGTTGCTTTGGAAACATGATATTTTTTCTGCATCATGAGAAGATACAGATCATCAACATTAAAGTGATGATCCATATTATAAATCTCTTCCAATATCGTATATCTTTCAGGTGTGTTTCTGAACCCTTTTTCTAATAAGTAGTTTCTCAAAACATCCTTGATCAATGCTATATTTTTTTCTTTTTGTATTGTATCCATTAAAAAAATTATCTACAAATTTATTGAATTTTATTTAAATAGATATTATGGTTAATACTAGCGGGTTAAGAGTTGTGGCGGAAATATCCGGACTGCTCGATCTTATTATCATAAACTGTTAATTCTGTGATCGGTGCAGATTCTACCTCTACGTTGTGTGAAGACACTCCCCAGGCCTTAAAGTCATCACTTCCGATATACTTCACAAAGTTGTAAATGTTAAGAGTAATCTTCTGTTTAACAGTTAAAAGGATATCGTTGATATAGGTGTTATCTATGATCACATATTTAAGATCCGGTGGTATATCGTGAGCTCTTAAAGATGGGTGACTGCTTCTTGAAGGAATGGTTCCGTCTGCCATTAAATCTTTAAGAACCATATTGAAATAATCGTTAATTCTTCGGTCTACTTTAAATCCTAACAGGAAGTTGATTTTATATACGGTTCCCGGAAGAATTTCATCCACGGTATATCTGAAAGTATATGGATCTTCCTGGTTTACGATGCTCAGGATAAAGTAATGATCTGCTCTTTTCGGTTGTTTTTTGATGATGGAATAAATAATTTTTGATTCCACTTCATCATTTCTTTTGGCTCTGCTCAGATAAGCCAGATTGGTAGCATATTTTGGAATGGTTTCGTCCAGTTTCATGTCTTTAAGAATAGACACATATTTTTCTATTTTCACAAACTGGATAAATCTTGTTTTGATCAGTCTTCCGTTATACCATGCATACATAGAAACTCCGATAGAGCCTGCTAATACAACCGTAATCCATCCGCCTTCCATGAATTTGATAATATTCGCACTGAAGAAACCTAGCTCAATAGCCATATAAACAAATGCGAAAAATAAAATCAATATTTTGCTTACTCTTTGCTTCAATAGCCAGAACACCAAGAGAATAGTTGTCATCAGCATCGTAACTGTAATGGAAAGTCCATAAGCGGCTTCCATCTTTCCGGATTCCCTGAAATGCAGAACGACAATAATACACAGAATAAGAAGTCCCCAATTAATTCTTGGAATATACATCTGTCCTTTAACTCCTGAAGGATAATCAATTTTTTGATTCGGCCATAAGTTAAGAGACATCGCTTCTGAGAATATGGTGAAAGAACCGGTAATCAATGCCTGGCTGGCAATAATTGCGGCGGCTGTTGCTAAAATTACTCCCGGGATAATCATCCATTCTTCCATAATTCCAAAGAAAGGATTCACTACAGAAAACCCAGGTTTGTTGTAATTAGTCAAAAGCCATGCTCCCTGTCCAAGATAGTTAAGAATAAGCATAATCTTAACGAATGCCCAGCTTATTCTGATATTTTTAGCACCACAGTGTCCTAAATCAGAATATAGTGCTTCTGCTCCGGTTGTACAAAGGAAAACTGCTCCTAAGATCACAATAGCACTCGGAGAGTTGACAATAAGCTTGTAAGCATAGTAAGGATTGAAAGATCTTAAAATCTCAAAGTTTTCACTTAAATGCATTACACCTAAACCTCCTAATACCAAGAACCAAACTACCATTACCGGACCGAAAAATTTCCCGATAAAGCTGGTTCCGAATTGCTGTACCACAAAAATGGCAATCAGGATTCCAATGGTGATAGGTACCACAGGTGTGTGTGGGTTATAAATTTCAAGACCTTCAATAGCTGACATAACCGTCAATGATGGTGTAATAACTCCGTCTGCAATAAGAGCTGCTGCTCCTACAATCGCGATGAGATACAACCATCCCTTCTTAAGGTTTCTTACCAATGAAAACAAAGCAAGGATACCACCTTCACCTTTGTTATCTGCTCTTAAAGCAATGATCACATATTTTATCGTGGTCTGCAGGGTAAGGGTCCAAATAATACAGGAAAGAGCTCCTTCTATGTATTCATTGAAAGGCATATTGCTCCCCTGGGATCTTGCATTCACAATTGCTTTCATTACGTAAAGCGGAGAGGTACCAATATCTCCAAAAACAATTCCTAGAGACACTAAAACTCCTATAAAGGAAAGTTTCTTTATGTCGAAGTGGTAGCCATCTTCTGTAACTTCTGCCATATCAGCTTAATTTATTTTAAAGGCGCAAATTTATACTAATTTTATGACGTCAAGAATTTTTCTTCATGAATATAATAAATGAAAAAACTTCCTTTCGGAAGTTTTTTTCTATAACTATTCTATAATTATTTTACGTACATCGCTTTTTTGATTTCCTCTTTCACTTTTTCAAGTTTAGGGAACCATTCTGCAAATAATGCAGCAGAGTAAGGTGCAGGTGCATCAGGAGTAGTAATTCTCTTGATAGGAGCATCTAAGTAATCAAATGCTTTTTGCTGTACCATATAAGTAATTTCAGAAGAAATAGAAGCAAATGGCCAAGCTTCTTCTAAAATAACCAATCTGTTTGTTTTCTTAACGGAAGCTAAAACAGTATCAAAATCCAGAGGACGAACTGTTCTAAGATCGATAACTTCTACAGAGATTCCTTCTTTCGCCATATCTTCAGCAGCCTGTAAAGCCAGCTTCATGATCTTACCAAAAGAAACTAAAGTAACATCCGTACCTTCTCTCTTGATATCTGCTTTTCCTAATGGTAAGTAGTATTCTTCTTCAGGAATTTCCATTTTATCTCCATACATCTGCTCAGATTCCATGAAAATAACCGGATCATTATCCTGAATTGCAGTTTTCAACAACCCTTTCGCATCGTAAGGATTTGAAGGAACCACTACTTTAAGACCTGGAATGTTTGCAAACCAGTTTTCAAAAGCCTGAGAGTGAGTAGCACCTAATTGACCTGCAGAAGCTGTAGGACCACGGAAAACGATTGGACAATTCCATTGTCCACCACTCATCTGACGGATTTTTGCAGCATTATTGATAATCTGATCAATTCCTACCAATGAGAAATTGAATGTCATATACTCTACGATGGGTCTGTTACCATTCATCGCAGCACCCACAGCAATCCCTGTAAAACCAAGTTCAGCAATTGGGGTATCGATTACTCTTTTAGGACCAAACTCATCCAACATTCCTTTTGAAGCTTTATATGCACCATTGTATTCTGCTACTTCCTCCCCCATTAAAAAGATGGATTCGTCTTTACGCATTTCCTCGCTCATTGCCTGTGCAATTACCTCACGAAAAGTATATTCTGCCATATTTATTCGAAAAATTTAGACTACAAAAATAGTGTTTTTTTATTATACACATCATAAAAACGCTCTTCATTTCCATGAGAAGTCATAATATTAACTGTATTTAAAATTAATTTTCCTTCTTAAATGCTTCCTTATTATGGCTTTTTTATGTTCCGAAGAATTTTCACAGAATTTTTATCCACAAAAAATGACATCCCATTTCTGAAATGTCATCTAAAATTCTATTTAAACTTATATTAATTAGCTTTCTCCCAAACCTGGGTTCTTCCTAATAAAGATAATCCTAAGTACCCTCTTACGTTCAGTTTATCACCGCTTCTTGTAATGGTACATTTGTATGTTTTTCCTGTTTTAGGGTCTGTGATAGTTCCTCCTGTGAACTCATCACCGTCTTTTTTCAATCCTCTGATGATCTCCAATCCTAAAATTGGTTTTCCTTTTCTGTCATCCTTACAAAGCGTACAGTTCGGATCAGCTGGTTTTATCAATAACTGAGAAACTTTTCCATAGTATTTTCCGTCTGATTTCTTGAATACTTCAACAATAGATTTTGCCTGTTTTGTCTCATCATCTATCGTTTTCCACTTACCTTCTATCTGTGCAAATGTAAGTACACCACATAAAGAAAGTGCGAACGTTAACAATATTTTTTTCATATTTCTTATAGTTTTAATTTTATATAATATTCTTATCTACGTATTGATAAAAATATAAATTAATTTTCAACGAACAAAAACTTTTATTATACAAAGCATAAAGAGGTAAAGAAAAGCAAAAAAATCAATCCAAAGCCGCCTCTTTCTTCTTAATAAAGCTTTCTGTTAATCACCCTATCCATATAATCCTGGTACCAGGCCTTTGCGGTTTTCTTTCCTTGTTCTATTTCTGGGTTTTTAGCTTCATTCATGATATTTTTTTCAAGACTTAAATCAGATTTATCATAGACTCCGATGATTTCTTTTCCATCAAAGCGGTAAATATAATTTCCGATCATGAACTGATCTGTACTTCCATCCGAGTTTACGACAATAAAAGGGTATTTTTTATCACTCACCAAGCTTCTCCCCCAACTTCTGATCGGTTTGTTGTACCCGATAAGATCAGCCAATGTAGGATAGATGTCTGCCTGTTGGGCAATTTCCTCGCTTACTCCTTTTAGTTGATAAGCAGGATTCGGAGAATAGAAAACCAACGGAACAGCATAACGATTCATTGCTCTTTCATATTCCGGATAATACACCTGATTGGTATGGTCTCCCGTGAAAACAAAGATGGTATTATTGTACCAAGGTTGCTTTTTAGCCGTTTCAAAATATTTTTTGATCGCATAATCCGTATACTGCATCGGCTCATGGATTTCTATTTTTCCTTTTTTAAATTTCCCGTTATATTTTTCAGGTATTTTAAAAGGGTGATGTGATGATGCTGTAAATACAGTCGTCATAAAAGGTTGTTTCTTTCCAACATTCTTTGCGAAGTACTGAAGGAAAGGTTCGTCCCAGATCGCCCACATTCCGTCAAAATCTTCATCATGATTGTATTCTGTTTTCCCGAAATAATGTTTAAATCCTAAGATATTTCCGAAACCAAGGAATCCCATAGAGCCATTTGGAGCACCGTGATAAAAAGATGTATCATAACCAAGATCATTACACACAGAAACAATAGACTGAATTTTCTGATTGGAATATGGAGATCCTGTAAATGCATCGGTAAGACTCGGAATTCCGGCCAACACACTGCTCATCCCATGAATAGACTGTCTTCCGTTTGCAAAAGTATTCGGAAAAATAAGACTTTGTCCAGCCAGACTATCCATAAACGGAGTGTAAGAAACGTAGTCTTTGATATTTTTATCTTTATTGAAAGCTCCCGAATATTCTCTTCCGAAAGATTCTACAATGAAAATAACAATATTGGGACGGTTCTCCACTTTTCTGTCGTATACTTTATAAGGCTGTACATAATCTTCAATATATTTTTCATCTACAAAATGAACTTCTTTAAAATTATTGGTATTTAACGTCCTGAAAAAAGAGAATGTACTGTTGAGTACCATATTTCCCTGAAGTGGATTTGTCACAAAACGGGTTGCATCCACCATATTAATAGGTCTTGTACTATGTTTAAAATCGCCTCTGATTCCTCCTACAACCAACACCGCTGTAATACACAGCGTAAGAATGGAAGTGATAAAGTAAGGAAGCAGTTTCACAGGTTTTGTATCTTCTACTTTCACCCTTTTGTAAAGGAAAACCCATAAGATCATCAACACCACGTACCAAATGAGTACAAAAGGATGTTCTCCCACAGAGATCGTCAATGTTTTGGAAACATTGGATTCATGTTCTGCCACTTGAAATACGGCTGAAGTAAGTCTTGCCTGCGAAAATTTATAGTAAATAAAATCTCCGAAATTCATGGCATAAGCAATCCCGTTGGTAATGAAATACAGCCAGAAAAGAATCTTCTGAAAAACTTTCTTTGTATTGATGACCAATGGCAATAAACTCAAGAGGATGAATAGTGCATTGACATATAAAATAGCTGTAGTATCGAAAGCTGTACCATGGAAAGCCAGCTTTATATATTCTGAAACAGAGTCAACTTTAATCAGATCTTTATTAAAATACCAGAATAAAAGCCTGGCAATCTGATAAAAAACATAGGCTAAAAAAATCCTGTAAACCAATGCCAGAACTTCCTGTTTTCTAAATCCTTTTAAAAATTTCATGGAGCAAATTTACATCAAAATCACTTTAATGCATTTTTTAGTTCATATTATTTTGAGTTAGAATTTTTAAAAACTGTAATTTTGTGCTTATGGATTTTATAAAGAATAATCTTGCCAATGCCTTAACCCTGGCTAACTTATTTGCAGGTTGTGTAGGTGCAATACATTTAATTTTAGGAGATTATCAGACAACAGCAATCTGTCTTATTCTCTCTTCTATCTTCGATTTTTTTGATGGCTTTGTAGCCAGAGCAGTAAAATCAAACTCTAATCTTGGACTTCAGCTGGATTCTCTTGCAGATATGGTAAGCTTTGGAGTAATTCCGGGACTTACGATGTACAAAGCCCTTGAACCTTTCGGTTCAGAACTGCTTGGAATGCATTTTCCATTTGAGATCAAGTATCTGGGATTAATTGTTACCGTATTTTCCTGTCTGAGACTTGCGATCTTTAACCTTGATGAAGAGCAGCGTTATTATTTTAAAGGATTGAATACACCTACCAACACCGTTTTACTGTTCGGTCTTTATTATGCCTTTAAAGAAACCGGAACTTTCAGCTTCCTGTTTGATAACGAATTGCTATTGGTTCTGCTGACTCTTCTTACGTCATGGCTTCTGATCAGCCCGATCAAGATGATGGCGATGAAATTCAAATCCAAACAATTAAAAGATAATTACCCTAAAGTTGTATTACTGGTGGGAGGAATTGCTATTCTTGCGATATTCCAGGTTGTTGGAATTCCAATGCTTGTTATTTATTATATATTGGTGTCTCTTATTTTTCAGGCACAATTAAAATAAACTCATTTAAATAAAATACGTTTCAAATTATTAATAATCAACATGAATTTAAAGCTCCATAAACCACTTTGTATTTTTGACCTGGAAACCACAGGAACCAACATAGGAAAAGACAGAATTGTTGAAATCTGTATCTTAAAAGTAAATCCGGATGCTTCCAGAGAAAGCAAAACATGGCGTGTAAACCCGGAAATGCTTATTCCTAAAGAAAGCAGTGAGATCCACGGGATTTATGATGAAGATGTAAAAGATGCTCCTACCTTCAGAGACATTGCTTCTAAAGTAATGGAAATGATTACCGGCAGTGATTTGGGAGGATTTAACTCCAACCGATTTGATGTTCCGCTTTTGGCTGAAGAACTTTTAAGAGTAGGAATGGATTTTGATCTGAGTAAATTCAGATTGGTAGATGCACAAACTATTTTCCATAAAAAAGAGCCTAGAAACTTAGGTGCTGCTTACCAGTTCTACTGTGGAAAAACATTGGAAAATGCACACTCTGCAGAAGCTGATGTATTGGCTACATTTGAAGTTCTGGATGCTCAGGTTGGAAAATATGATGATATCCCGAATGAAATAGCGCCGTTAAGTGAATTCACATTCCATAATAAGAATGCAGATCTTGCCGGATTTATCGGATATAATGAAAAAATGGAAGAGGTTTTCAACTTTGGAAAATATAAAGGCCAGGGCGTGAAAGCGGTATTCCAAAAAGACTTAGGATATTTCGGATGGCTTCAGAATGCTGACTTTCCATTATATACCAAGAAAGTTTTTACAAAGATTCAATTATCAAGTAGATTTTAAATATGTCTGACCTGGTTCGTTTTAAATTTTATGAAACTGCCCTTGAAGCTAACAGGGACAAACAGATATTGGCTGAAAACAGTATCAATAGTTTCATTGCGAATGAGCAGCTTATCCAGTCGGATTGGCTTCTGTCACAGGCTGTAGGAGGCATACAGCTTCAGGTGTTTGAAGAAGATTTGGAAAAGGCTCAGCAAATCCTGCAGGATTATAAAGACAACGAGCAATATTCGCTGGAAGTAGAACATACCATTGAAGATCCCGAGTTTGATTTTGTCTGTCCAAAATGTGGCTCCAACCATATTTACAGGGATGACAGCGCTACCAGCTTCTTTGGAATTTCATTTCTGACGAGTCACAAATTCAAATGTTACTATTGCGGGAATGAGTTTACGCATTAATCTATTAAGGATAAATAGCCTTTAACACATCTAAAAGATTGCGTCGTCCCTCGCAATGACGAGGTTAAAAAATAAATAAAAAGAGTTATGAAAATAATCTGCATAGGAAGAAACTACAGTGAACACGCGAAAGAATTGGGAAATGAAATTCCTGAGAATCCTGTTATCTTTATGAAACCGGATACCGCTGTTTTAAAAGGCAATGATTTTTATATTCCCGAATTCTCCAATGATATTCACTACGAACTTGAAGTGGTATTAAAAATTTCAAAAGGTGGAAAATACATTCAGAAAGAAACAGCACACAAACATTACGAAGAAATTGGTCTTGGAATCGATTTTACAGCCAGAGATCTTCAGAGTGAACTGAAATCAAAAGGGCTTCCATGGGAGCTTGCCAAAGGTTTCGATGGTTCTGCTGTGGTAAGCAGTTTCTTTAAAAAAGAGAACTTCAGCCTTGAGAACCTTCAGTTTTCATTGTTAAAAAATAAAGAGAAAGTACAGGATGGCAATACGAAAGATATGATGTTCAACTTTGATGATATTGTAGCTTTTGCCTCTCAGTATTTTACATTAAGAGTAGGTGACCTTATTTTCACAGGAACTCCAAAAGGGGTTGGAAAAGTAGATGAAAATGATATTCTGGAAGCTTACCTTGAAGAGGAAAAAATCCTTGATATCCGAATATTATAAGTATTTAACATCAAAGTCTGACAAATTTTTCCTATCTTTAGGTAACAAAATTAGAGGTTATGATAAATATTGTATTACCCGTAGATTTTGGGGACAAGACAGACCAATTGGTAGACGGTGCCATAAAATTTGCAAAACAGCTTAACGGCAGAATTTACCTGATCCACGTAGCGCCATCAGATATTGGCTTTGCCATTGGTGATATGGGATTTCAATATTTTCCTGAAGTGGAAGCCAACGAAATCAGAGAAGAGCTGGTGCAGCTTAATAAAATTGAGCAAAGAATCATCGGCCATGATATTGATTGCGAGCACCTTTTAAAACAGGGACTTGCCAAAGATATTATTCTGGAGCATGCAAAGGCAAAAAATGCAGATTATATTGTGATGGGATCACATGGCAGAAGCGGAATTTATGATGTATTCGTGGGAAGCTTAACAAAAGGAATTACGAAAAGTTCTAGTATTCCTGTTTTGGTACTTCCGATTCACGACTAAGAAAAAGAAATTTTAATCGTTAGTAATAAAAAAACCGATCAAAGCATAATGTTTGATCGGTTTTTTACTATATAACCAATTAATTAACCTTCTTTTTTGTAGATATTCGGATCGTAGTAAGGATTCTTACCTTCCGTTGGAGAATAATAGTCTTTGTCTTTGTCACCACCTAGTGTAACCACCAGTACGTAGCACCAATAAGTAAATAGTACACAGCAAACTATAAATAGAATCCAGTTTAAAACATTTCCAAACGCATCAAAGAAACCGAAAGTCCATTTGAAAACTTTGCTTAAGAATAGAAAGAAAGACGTCATTATTTTCCTTTTTTAAATTAACTTTGTACAAATTTATAAAAAATGTTTAAATTACTTTCAAAAGAAAGCAATATTTTTTCAATTCCTGTTTATATTGGTTTTCTTCTTTTAGTAGTCGTAATATTTAACATACTGAATTTCAACACTTACGAAGCTATAGTTGCCGGAATAACTTTTCTGGGAATTGCTTTGGGATATTTTTGTTTTCACAGTATTGCCCTTAATTATCAGACCCATCTGCCGTTATTCTTATACACCTTTTTCATTTTCGGGCTGTATCCCGGAAATCTGGATATAGGAATTGCGGTTTCGCTGCTGACCAACTCCTTTCTTATCCTTCTTCTGACCAGTGCGGATGAAGATATCAGAAAGAAATCCTATGTATTGGTGGGATCTATTGTAGCCCTGAATTTTATTTTTCTACCTACGACATGGCCGATGGCTGTTTTTGTCATCATCCACGTGATTGCAACTTCTGCTAAAATTACCCTGAACCTCTTCAGGTTTCTATTGGGAATTGTTTTGATTACATTCAGTTATTTTTCTGTCATGTATTTCGTTCAGTTCACATCGTGGAATATTGATTATTTTCCGTTTGGAAGGATGAAACCGGTGACAGATTACACGGAACTTCTGCCGTTGATCCCTGTAGTTCTGATGCTTATTTATGCTGTATATGACCATTTTAAAAATTACAACAAGAAAAGTCCGATAAGTAGGTATAAATACACTTTTCTACTGGTTTTTTCTGTGGCACAGCTTGTTTCCATCATTTTATACATGAATAAAAGCTATGAATATCTGCTTCTTCTGGCATTTCCTTCTAGTATTATTCTGAGCAGAATGATGAGATTTTTACCTAAATACTGGATGCGTGAAGCCAGTGTATGGGTTATTATTATTAGTTTACTGACCTTTAAAGCAGGTACAGTTTTTGATTTATTTTAGAAAATTATGATTCAGATAGACGATAAATTGATTTCAGAGGAAATTTTTTCCGAAGAATTTGTTTGCAACCTTACAAAATGTAAAGGTGCATGTTGTGTGGAAGGAGATGTGGGAGCTCCGTTGGATAAAAACGAGCTTGAGATATTGGACAGTATTTTTGATAAAATAAAGCCTTACCTTACCCAGGAAGGCATTAAAGCCCTTGAAGAACAGGGAACATGGACTACTGATCCGCACGACGGAATGTATGTTACTCCAATGGTGGAGAACCGCGAATGTGCTTATGTAACGTTCGATGAAAAAGGAATTACGAAATGTGGTATTGAAAAAGCATATGAAGATGGTGCCGTGGACTGGCAGAAACCTATTTCATGCCATCTTTACCCCATCCGTGTTACGGAATATTCTGCATTTACGGCATTGAATTATCACGAGTGGAATGTATGCAGTGATGCCTGTACCCTTGGAAAAGAACTTCAGGTACCTGTCTATAAGTTTTTAAAAACTCCACTGACAAGAAAGTATGGTGAAGAATTTTATACTGTTCTGAGCGAAGCTGCTGAAGAATGGAAAAAAGAATATGGTTCTTAACCGGTCAGGATTTGAATTAAAAAATAAGAGAGGCTGTCCAAAAAGGACAGTCTTTTTTATGCGACCCATTACTGTCCGATAAAAAGTATAAATACATTGAAAATATTAATATTTATGCTATGAATTAACAGGTCGCTCCTCCGGAGCTCTAATTTTAAAACAAATACGTTCTATTAACAGTCAGCTCCCATAGAAGCTAAATTTGATCCCGTCGGGATCTACTGTTAGTAGAAAAATGAAATCCCCATAAAACAAAGCTCCGGAGGAGCGACCTGTTAATTCTATTTAAATTTTATCGAACAAGAATGGTTTTTTATATAAAGTGTCAGATCTAAGGTTCATTCAAGACATTTATATGCCCCTCAATCTCTCCTAAATTCTATTTCTTTATAACAACAAGAGGCTGCCAAAACTTTTTGGACAGTCTCTTTCTTGTTTTTTATCGTCAATAAAAATGAATCAGTTCGCTGCTCCTGTTTTTTTAATGTCAGCTTTTTTAGCATTTTCCCATCCGTCTTCCGGCATTAGTGTTGCTACATTTTTTTCTTTGGTAAGATACTTTTTGGCAACATCCTGAAGATCTTTTATGGTAAGTGCCTTTACTTTATCCGGGTAATTCAGGATATCGTATTGATCACTTCCGTCTAATTGATTTTGGGCAATACCCTGCAACCAGAATCCATTGTCTTTAAGGCTTGTTTTATATTCGTTGTATTCTCCTTCTTTGTATTTATCAAGATCCTTTTGCTCTGGCCCTTTATCTATCAATTTTTGTAATTCTGCCATGGCGCTTTTGGTAAGCTTCTCTGCATTTTCCGGACCACAAGGGAAATTAACACTAAAATCATAGGCACTGTATGGGATTTTACTGAAGCTTCCACTTGCACCACCTCCATAAATGCCACTTTCATCTTCTCTTAGCTTTTCGAGAACTTTAATGGTAGCGACTTCTCCAAGTGCAGATAATGCCATAGCTTCCTTCTCATTATAAGGAGCTTCTCCGCTGTAAGAAATTGTTACAAGACTCTTCGGTTCTTTTCCTTTTTTATAAACCTTTGTATATCCTCCTTTCACCGGTCTGTAACCAGTATCTTTAAATGTAGATGATTTTCCTGTTGCAGGAAGTGAAGCGATATACTGCAGGACTTCATTTTTAAGTTGTCCTTCATCTATATTCCCTACAAAATAGAAATGGAAATTACCTGCATTAGCAAATTTTTGTTTGTAGATATCATAAGCTGTCTTATAATCTGTATTCACCCAATCTTTTTCGGTAGGTTCAAGGCCGGTGAATCTTGGGTTTTTCTGATTGATAAATTTGGAATATTCATTAGAGAAATAGTATTCCGGATCTGAATCTACATTCGCCAGCATTGCAGATTTCTTTGTTTTGTAGGCGTTGAATGATTCAGGATTGTAATTTAAGTCTGTAAAACAGGCATAGATCAGCTCCATCGCAGTCTTCAGATCTTTTTTTGAACTTGTTCCGGAAACACCTTCTGTAAGTCCACCCACGTAAGCGCTTGCACTCACCTGCTTTCCTGCAAGATAGTGTACAAGATCTGTTTTGGAAAGCCCGGCTAGTCCAGCTTCCAGCAAAGCATCAAATGCAAATTTTGTTTTATTGTAATCAGCATCCGGAATAACAGAAACTCCTCCCAGACCTACTGCTCCAAAAACAATTTCATCATCTTTAAAATCTGTTTTCTTGAAAGTAACCTTAACACCGTTGTTCAAAGTCCATGTGGTCGTACCTAATTTGGCGTCTGCTTCAGTTTTAGTGATTTTTCCTTCGGATTTAAAAGGTTTTATTAAACTCTCGGTTTTCTTTTTTTCTTCATAAGGTTTAAGATCAGCCATTTTAACGGCATCGAATGTCTTCAGAACCATGGCTTCCGTTGGCATGATTATATTATCCTTTTTTGGACCTGTAATAATAATGACCCTGCTGTCATCTTTTACCCGCTTTTTGATAATTCCATTGGTTTGTTCCAGTGCTATGGCCGGAAGGATTTCTTTAATATGTTCATATCCCCAGGTAATTCCAGGTATTGGCTCCTGTCTCAGGAAATTATTCACATAACCATCGATAAGCTCACCGCTTTGGTTTTTATCTTTGTTGTTGTAAGCCCATTCATAAGATGAAAGCATCTGATCTTTAGCTCTGTCCAATTCAGATTGGGTAAATCCGAATCTTTTGGCTCTTTCCACTTCTTCCAAAAGAACTTTTAGCCCATTCAGCTGATCACCGTCTTTTGTAGCTGCTGATCCCTGAAATGCTTCTTTGCTTCTTGCAAAAGTTCCTCCGTGATAAACTGAGCCATAAGTAAAAGGTGGATTTGTAGAATTAACCAGTTCTGCCAACCTGCTGTTGAGCATCATATTCACAAGACCTTCTACAACACTTTGATCATACTGCTGAACCGTTACATCCGGGTGGTACGCCTCAGAATCTTTGATAATGAATTGCACTCCGGAACCTGTTGCATCAGGATCAGTTTCAATAGCTACCAGTGCTTGTTTATGGTTTGGAAGATCAAAAGATTTTCTTTCTCTGGGTTTTGAAGGATTTTTATATTTACTGAAATTATTCTTGATCTTTTTCTCCATATCATCTACATTGATATCTCCTACTACTACAATTGCCATCAGATCCGGTCTGTACCAATCCTGGTGGAATTTTCGGATAAGATCAGATTTGAAGTTTTCCAGTACTTCTTTTTTACCGATTGGCAGTCTTTCTGCATACTGAGATTGGTATAAAAGTTTTGGAAGGTATTTATCCATCATTCTCTTATCGGGTCCAAGACCTAATCTTAGTTCTTCCAGAACCACTCCTCTTTCTTTATTGATCTGTTCGTCAGAAAGTGTTGCATTAAATGCCCAGTCTTCCATTACTTTCAGTCCGGCATCCAGATTTCCTGGTTTATCTAATGGCACAGGAAGCATATAAACCGTTTCATCAAAACCGGTATAAGCATTCAGGTGCTGCCCGAATTTTACTCCGATCGATTGCAAAAAGTCTACTAATTTATTATCCGGAAAGTTTTTAGTTCCATTGAAATTCATGTGCTCCATAAAGTGAGCAAGTCCTCTTTGATTTTCGTCTTCAAGAATAGATCCTGCGTTAATCGCCAGACGGAATTCTACTTTTTTCTCAGGTAAAACATTTTTTTTAATGTAATACTTCATTCCGTTGGAAAGAGTACCGATTCTTAAGGACGGATCCACCGGGATGTTTTGTCCATAGACATTTAGAGACATCAGGAAGATGACTGAAAACGAAGATAATATTTTTTTCATCTACATTATTTTTTGACCCTTCAAAAATATCGATTCTCTGTACCATTAGCCTTTTATCAGAGGGTTAAATTGGAGTTAAAAAATTTAAATATTACAAAATGAAAACAAATTGTTTCTTTTATATTACTTAAAATGATTTTTAATTAAAAACATTCATGATTTAATTAAAATAAACTAATTAAAAATAAGATTATTTTCTTCATTTTTCCTGAGATTATGGTTAATCTACTATTATTTTATCCTTTTTCAAACAAAAAAGAAGCCGTCTCACAACTGAGGCGGTTTTTCTTGTTAAAAAGTAAATAATTTTTATATATTTTGATTTGTTT
>NZ_JAMZGF010000082.1 GCF_024158915.1 Chryseobacterium sp. S0630
AAAGCAACGCTAAATTTTTCTTTTTTATACATAAAAAATGCCCCTAAAAAGTGTCTAACTTTTTGGGGGCAGTCCATATTGAGGCGGATTCTTTCTTTTCTAACAATTTCGGGTAAAATTACCAGATTTTTATTCTGTCCTGAGGAGCTTTATACAATTTGTCTCCCGGTTTGATATCAAATGCTTTGATGAATGAGTCCTGATTAACCAATGGACCGAAAGCTCTGAACATTCCCGGAGAATGCGGGTCTGTTTTCACCTGATTGATCATATACTGATCGGTAGCTTTAGTTCTCCAAACAGTAGCCCAGCTCATAAAGAACCTCTGGTCCTGAGTGAATCCGCTGATCTTTCCTGGGTTTCCTTTGTCTTTTAAATACATCTGAAGCGCATCGTAAGCTACTGCCACTCCACCTAAGTCTCCAATGTTTTCACCGCTTGTAAATTTACCGTTCACAAAGCTGCCTTTTACAGGTTCATAAGCACTGTACTGAGCTGCCAGCTGACCTACTTTTGCATCAAAGTTTTTACGGTCTGCATCACTCCACCAGTTGTTTAGGTTACCATCTCCATCGAAACGTGAACCACTGTCATCAAATCCGTGAGAAATTTCGTGACCAATAACGGCTCCGATTCCTCCGAAATTTACCGCTGCATCAGCTTTAGGGTTATAGAAAGGTGGCTGAAGAATGGCTGCCGGGAATACAATTTCGTTGTTTGATCCGCTGTAGTAAGCATTTACCGTTTGTGGAGACATTCCCCATTCTGTTTTGTCAACAGGTTTTCCTACTTTATCCAGGCTTCTCTGATACTGCCATGCAGCAACATTCTGAAGATTAGAATATAAGGTAGCACCTTCTTTTGGTGATTCCACTTTCAACTGAGTGTAATCTTTCCATTTATCAGGATAAGCAATTTTCACGGTAAACTTGGATAGTTTTTCCTGAGCTTTTACTTTGGTTTCAGGAGACATCCAGTCGATATTTGCAATATGTGTTTTGAATGATTTTAAAAGGTAATCAATATACGTTTCCATCTGCTTTTTAGCTTCAGGAGTAAAATATTTGTCTACGTACAATTTTCCGAAAGCTTCTCCCAGAACACCATTCACAAGGGTAAGCCCTCTTTTGTTCATCGGACGCTGTTCTTTTTGTCCCTGTAAATATTTAGCATAGAAATCGAATCTGATCTGCTCTAAATTGTCATCCAGGTTGCTTGCATTTCCATTGATGATATGATATTTCAGATAATCTTTCAGTAAAGGAAGGTTTTTCTGGGTAATGAACTGATCCATGTTCTGGTAGTATTTCAGTTCTCCGATAATTACTCGGTCTGTATTTACGCCAGCATCTTTCAGATATTTGGCAAGGTCAACATTTTTCACAAGCCCTGATAATTCTGATACGTTTTTAGGATTATATCTTAAATTAGCATCTCTGTTCTGCTCAAGAGTCAATAAATAATTAGCTAGCTGTTTTTCAAAGTCTACCACATTCTGTGCAGCCTGAGTAGTATTTTTATATCCTAAAACTCCGAATAGCTTTCCTACATAGGCTTGATATTCTGCCAGTGTTTTAGTATTGGCATCGTTTACTTTCTGATAGTAATCTCTTCCCAGACCTAAATCCGGACCACCAAGGTATACGGCATTCATATTGGAATTCTTCATATCAGCACCTACTCTCCATCCATAGAAAGAGTTATCTCCCAATCTTGTAGCCTCCAAAAGATATTTCTGAAGATCACCCAGGCTTTTAATAGCATCTACTTTGGCAAGATCAGCTTTGATAGGAGCCAGACCTTCTGCATTTCTCTTATTGGTATCCATAAAAGAGGCATACAGATTCTGGATTTTCTGTCCTTCTGACCCGGCAGGATATGATTCTGTAAGAATTTTGTTTAAGATATCTAATGAAGCATCATCCACATTTTCTCTCAACGCATTGAAAGAACCCCAGTTTGCTTTATCAGAAGGGATCTGAGTAGTTTTTACCCAGTTTCCATTGACATAGCTAAAAAAGTCATCTTGTGGACGGACACTGGTATCCATATACGATAAATTGATTCCCTCTTCTTTTGCTTCTTCTTTTACCGATTCAGCCACTTTTGCTGTAGCTTCTTTTTTATTGTCTGTCCCTGCAGTCTTAGCTGCTCCACACGAATTAAGAAACACAATCCCCGAAAGGGCAAGTATTCCAATATTTAGCTTTTTCATTAAAGATAATTTTTGATTTTACACAAACTTATCAAATATACAAACTTTAATGATATGTAGTGAATGATAATTGATATATGGTGAAAATTGAAAATTCAATATTTAATGTTTAATGTTTAATGTTTAATGTTTAATGTTTAATGTTTGAAGTTACTCTGTAGGACCACCCCGTCAAAAATTCTTTGAATTTTTGCCACCCCTCCAGCGGAGGGGAATGATGGAAGCCGTTATTATAACTATTATATTATTCCCCCGATTCCTTATCACAGCCCTTATTACTTATTACTTATTACTTATTACCTATTACCTATTAACTATTTTCCCTAATCCCTAAAACCTATCACTTGCAACCTATCATCTATCACCTGCTACCTCATAAAAAACAAAACCGCCCATTGCTGAGCGGTTGTTATTTTTACCAGATTTTGATTCTGTCTTCCGGAGTTTTGTATAATTTGTCTCCTTGTTTCACATCGAATGCTTTGTAGAAAGCGTCAACGTTGATAAGTGGACCAAAACTTCTAAAGTATCCTGGAGAGTGCGGGTCAGTTTTCACCTGATTTACCATATATTTCTCACTTGATAATGTTCTCCAAACTGTTGCCCAGCTTAGGAAGAATCTCTGATCCTGAGTGAATCCGCTGATCTTTCCTGGGTTTCCTTTGTCTTTTAAGTACATTTGAAGAGCGTCATAAGCGATGTTTACTCCTCCTAAGTCAGCGATATTTTCACCGTTTGTGAAAGTACCGTTCACAAAAGTTCCTTTTACAGGCTCGTATTTGTCATACTGAGAAGCAAGGGCTTTTGTAGCTTTTTCGAAGTTTGCTTTATCTTCCGGAGTCCACCAGTCTACTAAGTTACCATCTGCATCGAACTGTGCACCTGAATCATCAAATCCGTGGCTCATTTCGTGACCGATAACCGCACCGATACCTCCGAAGTTTACAGCAGCATCTGCTTTAGGGTTAAAGAATGGCGGCTGAAGGATCGCTGCAGGGAATACAATCTCGTTGTTTACCGGGTTGTAATATGCATTTACAGTCTGTGGAGTCATCCCCCATTCTGTTTTATCTACAGGCTTACCGATTTTAGCTAAATCTTTATTGTACTGCCATTCACCAATGTTTTGAAGATTTTTGTAAAGGTTTCCTCCTTTAGCTTCAGAAACAATATTTAATTTTGAATAGTCTTTCCATTTGTCCGGATAAGCTACTTTTACAGTGAACTTGTTCAGCTTCTGCATTGCTTTTTCCTTCGTTGTTGAAGACATCCAAGATAAGTTGTTGATGTGAACAGCGAAACTTTTCTTTAAGTAGTCGATCAATTCCACCATCTGAGCTTTTGCTTCAGCAGGGAAATATTTCTCAACATATAATTTTCCGAAAGCTTCTCCTAAAGAACCGTTGATCAACTCAAATCCTCTTTTGTTAAGAGCTCTTTGTTCCTGTTGTCCTCTCAGGTATTTACCATAGAAAGCAAACTTCATGTTTCCTAAGTTTTCGCTTAAGTAAGAAGCACTTCCGTGGATCATGTGGAATTTCAGATAATCTTTGATTACAGGAAGATTCTGAGCATTTACCAATTGATCGAAGTTCTTATAGAATCCTAATTCGCTGATAATTACTTTATCAGAATTTACGCCTACTTTTTTAAGATAACCTGGAAGGTCAACATTTTTTACCAAAGCGGAAAGTTCAGCCATCGTCTTAGGATTGTACTGAAGCGTGTTATCACGGCTCTGCTCGTTGGTCAGGTAAGTTTGTGCGATGCTTTTTTCATAATTAACGATACCTTTTGCTGCTTCATCAGCATTTTTGTATCCTAATTCTTTTAGCATGGAAGCTACATATTTCTGATATTCAGCAATAGCTTCAGTATTTTTCTCGTTTACTTTCTGATAGTAATCTCTTCCTAAACCTAGAGAAGCATTACCTAAGTAAACCGCATTCATTTTAGAATCTTTAAGATCTGCATCTACTCCCCATCCGTAGAAAACGTTTTCTCCTTCTTTCGTTACAGAAGTAAGGTAATTCTGAAGATCAGCCATATTTTTAATAGCATCAATCTTGTTCAGATTTTCCTGGATTGGTTTAATTCCGTCAGCATTTCTCTTCTGCATGTTCATATAAGTAGCATACAGATCCTGAATTTTTTTCCCTTCACTTCCATCAGCAAATTTATCTTTCAGAAGAGAGTTCAGGATTGTCATGGAATTGTTATCCGTATCCTCAGCCAGTTTGTTGAAGCTACCCCAAGTTGGTTTGTCAGATGGAATTTTGGCTGTTTTCATCCAAGTTCCACTCACGTAGTTGTAAAAATCATCCTGAGGACGTACTGAAGTGTCCATCAAGCTAAGGTCTAGGCCTTTGTCTGTGTTATTCACTGCTACTTTAGCAGCTTTAGCTTGTGCGCTCATCGTAGTCTGAGTGCAGATCCCTGCTATTAAAAACAAAGAAAGCGTTATTTTTTTCATTATGATAACAATTTTTAGAATATGTATGATTAATTTCTTATTTGTTACGTTTCAAGGAAATAAATTTAAACAAATAACGTCATAGCATGATAAGAATTTATATATGATGGAAGATGGAAGTATGAGGCTGGAAGTTATTGTGTGGTTTTCATAAACTTCCAGCTTCCTCCTCCCGGCTTCCCTATAACTTAAGAAGTTACTATCTCTTTTACATTCCCGGTTCTTTTCAGGAATCCCCAGGACTGCATTTCGCCTTTCAATGCTTTTCTTAAACTTTTAAATAATACTATATACATCAGCCATCTATACCCGAATCTCTGCGGAATAATATACAGGAGATTGATCAGTTTTTCCCGCTGCATGATAAATGCCACTAATGCTAATGAAGCATCTACTAAAAGGAAGATCAGATAATAGGTGAATATTTTATCTCCGTTTCCGGACAGGATTCCAAAGAACATAATCACGTCTGCCAATGGCGAGAAAAATGGGATGATGTATTGGAATAATAAAATATTCGGCATTGCCCAAAGTCCCAATCCTTTATATTTGGGGTTAAGGAAAGTTTGTCTCTGTTTCCAGAACATCTGCATGATTCCGTAGGTCCAGCGGAAACGTTGTTTTAAAAACTGCTTCGTAGTTTCCGGAGCTTCAGTAACTGCTATGGCTCTGTTTTCGTTCGCTACGGTATAGCCTGCTTTTAATATTTTCACCGTAATATCACAATCTTCGGCCAGAGTATCAGATGAATAACCTCCAGCTTCAATAATTACAGATCTTTTAAATGCCCCGATAGCTCCCGGAATTACAGTAATCGCATTGATATTTGCATATGCCAGCCTGTCAAAATTCTGACTTGTTGTATATTCTATAGCCTGCCACTTGGTGAGCCAGTTGACTCTGTTTCCTACTTTTACATTTCCTGCTACAGCTGCAATTTTTTCTTCCGGATCTGAATTTAAAAATCTTGCAATAAGATATTTCACGGCATTCTGCTGTAATTTGGTATCGGCATCAATACATACTACATATTCCGCATCCGTCTGCGATATCCCAAAGTTCAATGCAGTGGCTTTCCCACCGTTTCCTTTGGTAAAGATTTTCAGCTTCGGATGATCAGGAAATGCTTCCAATGCTTTTTCATAAGTAGAATCTTTACTTCCGTCATCTACCATAATAATATTAAAATTAGGGTAAGTCTGTTTCAATAAATTCTGCAGGGAAGACACAATATTCACTTCTTCATTGTAAGCAGGAACTATGATGGAAACCTTCGGATAGGATTCCAGAACCGGAAACTCTCCAAGAATTTTCTCTTTTTTTCTTTCTTTAAAAGCCCAGTACGCCATCAATAATAGTCTGATTAACCCTAATACAATGAAAATAGTAAACAAGGCAACCAAAAAATGACTTATTCCATAAATAATTGTTGCCAACACAAGGTTCAGCTGCATGATATAATACGATCTCGTTTTAGGAACTTCAGGCATCAGCTCGCTTCTGCTTTTGTGCAGAATATTCGTCAGGTTTGTAAAATGATAGCCTTGTTTCTGAAGAGTCGGGATCAGAACTTTTAAAGCTTTTACAGTTTCTTCTCTGGTATCTCCGCCTGCATCATGAAGAAGAATGATATTTCCTCTCTGCTGCTTGATTCCAGCCATTACACGTTTTACAATTTCATCTGCTTTTATTCCCGGCTGCCAGTCTTCAGGGTCTATATTTTCCCCAATATCAAGATAGTTTTGCTGTCTTGCCAAAGCTACCGGAATAATCTCTTCTGAAGTGGTAGGCTCAGAATCTGCGTTATAAGGAGCTCTGAACAGAATCGTGCTGTGACCTGTGATACATTCGATCAGTAGTCTTGTCAGTTTCATTTCCAGCAGAGCTCTTTCCGGGCTTACTCTGGCCACATTTTCGTGGGTAAAGGTGTGATTTCCTATTTCGTGTCCTTCTCTGTAAATTCTCTTCACAAGCGGAAGGTTCTTTTCTGCATTCAATCCTACCAGAAAGAATGCTGCCGGAACATGGTATTTGGACAAAATATCCAATACCTGTGGCGTATAGGTTTCATCCGGCCCATCGTCAAAAGTGAGGACGAGTTCTTTCTGAGGAGCACTTCCATATTTTTTCACTTCATAAGAACTTGGGTAAGTGACATAATTTTCGTCTGTGATAATTTTCTCTTTCGGATCAATTTCCAATGCAATTTTTCCGTCATGAGGGGTATTCAGAACATCCAGTACTTCCCCGTCTCCAATGTAATCCACCATGGTCTGCCCTTTTACATTTTCAAGCGATTTCAAATTCACTTTTGAAAGTCCGGCAAACGTAAGATCTTTATCATAGAAATTCCATACTCTGCTGTCTTCACTTCCGAGTCTCCAGAGTGCTGTTCCTGCCAGAGGATATTCTGAAGAGAAACGCATTGTATTGAAGATAGAAGCCGCATCATTGAAAAATACGGTATGGGTTAAATTTTTAGAATCGGTATAAGAATAATTTAAATTAAAAGTATTGTCATTAAAATCAATAACTGCTTTACTTGCACTGGCTTTGGTAATCGCCTGCATGTAAGTAACAGAAGTATTATCATCCTTATTGGAACTCCAGTCGTAACCGTAAGCTCCTAACCCTAAAATAATCTTTTGAGGAGAGGTTTGTTTTACAATTTTTCCAGTCTGCTCTTCAATCCATTTCTGAGAAGAAACGGGACCTGCATCACTTCCTGCTGAATACTCATCATAAGCCATCAGTACAAAATAATCTACATAAGGATTCAGTCTTGGAATATTGTAATCATCATTATCCGTCATGATATCCATGGTCACCAACAACTTATTTTTTTTGAAAGTTTCTGACAACTCTTTCATAAAGGCAATCAGATTATCATCAGAATTCAGGTTCATATCTTCAAAGTCAATATTAATTCCTTTGAAATGATATTTTTTACATTGCTGGGTGATTTTCTGAATCAGATGGGTTCTTTTCTGCGGATCATTCAGAACTTTTACCAGTCCTTCGGAACGGAATTCCCGATCTGAGTTATTGCTCAACATAGGCATAGCAGCGACACCAGTTCTTTTGATTACCTTGTAACCTTCCGGATCTACATTGGTTTTCAGGTCACCTGTTTTAGGATCAAGGAAAAACCATTCAGGGAAAACAAGATTGACGTGTCTGATATTTCTTTTCAGAGACATCAGCGACTGAGGATCCCAGGCAACATAAAATGCAGAACGGATTCCTCCCGGGAACTGAGCCCAGTTTCGGTTCTGATTCTGATATCTTTCTGCTCTTGCCTTCTCAATTTTGTCGAGGCTGGTATGGATTGTTTTTTCAGAGATAAAGCTTCTGAAACCTTTGTATTCTTTGGAAATCTTATTCTCCTGAAGATAAGGTTTATTGGCTGTAATTACCGCTTTATAATCTTCTTTAAAGGGAATTTTAGGACTTCTGTCCAGGGTCATCATCAGACCTAAAGCAAGCAGAAGCAGTATTCCTATAAAAATAAAAACACGGCTTCCCCATTGTACACTTTTCCAGCGTTTTTTGCTGCTGGTCTGAAAAATCTGTTTGGAATTTTCCACGATTTTTGAAATTTATTGTAGGGCTTTCAAAAAGCGTGAAAAACTGTATAAAAATTAATTAAAAAAAAATTAAAAAAATACGCTCATATTTAACTGTTTACAAGAAGACTTACCAAATCCTGAATCACCTTTTGGGAAACAAAATCCATGAAGTCTACTCTTTCCAGATGAGGCATATATAATTTGGAGGTTACTTCCTGATCATTGATCCTGATCGTATAGTAAACCGTTCCTACATCTTTACCATCTTCTCCTTTTCCAGGTCCGGCAACGCCTGTTGTAGAAAGGGAGATTTGGGTTTCAAACAATTGCTGGCAGCCTTTTGCCATTTCCTGAGCCACCTGTTCACTCACCACAGTGAACTCATCAACGGTTTCTCTGGAAACATTTAAAATTTTAATCTTTTTCTCTGTGGCATAGGCTACCACTCCACCAAGAAAATATTTTGAGCTTCCGGAAACTGAAGTAATCATTTTTGCCAGTTCACCTCCGGTACAGCTTTCTGCAGTAGAAATTGTCAGATTCCTTTCTGTAAGCATTTCTGCAAGAATGTTTTCAATTTTATCTTCAGATACGGCAATTACATGGCCTTCTACCAATGGAAGTAATTTCTGAATTTCTTCTTCTGTTCTCTGTTTCAACTGTTCTTCATCCTCGCCGGAAGCCGTAAGACGAAGCTTTACACGCGTTCCTACCGGAAGATAAGACAGTGCAATATTTTCAGGAAGTGCCAGTTCCCAATCTTCAATTTTGTCTGCAAGGATACTCTCAGGAATTCCCACCACAGAAACAATTCTGGTATGGATATAATGAAGGCTGAATCTTTTCTGTAAATAAGGAATGATCTGATCCTTAATCAATGGTTTTACTTCGTAAGGAACTCCGGGAAGGCTATAGCACAATTTTCCGTCCTGTTCCATCATCATACATGGTGCCGTTCCGTAATGGTTTTGAAAAACGATAGATTTTGTAGGTACAAAAGCCTGTTCTTTGTTTCTCTCCAGAATATCTGCCCTTCCTCTTCTTTCCATGTAGCCTTTCAAATGATTGAAGGTTACCTCATCTAAGGCAATTTCATCATTGAAATATTCTGCCAGTGCTTTTTTGGTTTTATCATCTCTGGTTGGCCCAAGTCCTCCGGTTGTAATGACTAAATCGCCAGTTTCGAAGGCCATGCTCAATGCATTTTTAATGGTTTCAATTTCGTCTGAGATCGTAAGAATCTGAATAACTTTTATTCCAATATTTTTAAGTTCAGTTGCAATAAAATTAGAATTGGTATCTACCGTATTTCCGGAAAGGATTTCATCGCCGATAGTAATCAGAACAGCTTTTTCCATATGTTTTTTTGTTGAAAAAAATTCTATGCAAATGACGGAAAATTCTGTGGCAGCGGCAATATAAATTGATTTTTTCTATTTTTGCCTGAATTATCAAAAACTACAATACAAATTATGTCTAAATATGATGATGCTTCATGGCATTATGGTGGTGATTTTCCGGAAGGACTTCCTCAGAAAAATGGTGCTACACACACAGGAATGTTCCTGAACTGGTGTATTCATAACAATCTGATCTCCGAAGAACTGAAAGAAGATGCTGCAGAAGAAATAGAAAAAGTAAAACGAAGAGAGATGACTGGAGCAGAATTTGTCATGGATACCTGCGACGGAAAATTTTCTGAATATGATCTGAATGAACTTGGAAATCTTTTTGCCAAAGACTATTATGCAGACGACACAGATTTCGGTAACCGTTACAGCTCATTTGCCGATGATTATGTGAATATTTTTGATGCTAAAGCTGAAGAAAGTGACTACGAATATGAAACCTTCTATCACATCGAAGATACCTACGAAAACTACGATCTGATGAAACAGGTTATTGATCACCGTTTTGAAGAATGGAAAGAATACATTAATAGCTAATAATGAAAAGATAAAATCGCAAAACGGCTGATTTACAAATTGACCCTTCTGCGATTTTGTTTTTTATTAATTATGCTTTACCCATATCAGTTCATCGGTGTTATAGCCGATTTTTTTTGCTTTCTGAATGAAACGCTGGCGGATACTTTCAGGAATATTGGTAGTACGGGAAAGAATCCATAAATATTTTAAACTGCTTCCTGCTACCAGAGCATATTGATAGTCTTCATCAATATCTATGACGTTATAACCCGCCCATATCGGTTTAAAAAATGAAACTTTAAGACGTGCTTCTGTCGGGTCTTTTACAAATTTTGCTTCCCCGATTGATTCGTTCCATACTTTTTTAACGTAATCATACCCTTTATTTCTGACCTGAACTGTTCCATCCGGATTCTCTGTATACTCTGCAGTAACATTATCCATATTTTTCTCGAACCTGTAATCAAAACGGGCGATCTCATACCATCTGCCCAGGTATTTTTTTAGATCAAAATTCTTTACCGCAGATGCTCCTCTGGGAATCCTTACAGAATAGGAATTGAAAACGATAAGCCCCAATGCTCCTAACGAAACGGGAAGTATAATTTTATGAATAGTTTTCATGACAGAAAGATTTTGTGTGGTTGTTATAAAAACGTCAAAAATAATGCCTTAAGTCTGTTAAGGTACAATAAATTCTATGAAAATACTTTCAGAAAATTATCTTTAAAGCTTCCTGAAACCTCAATTTCTGTATCGTCGGACAGCATCACTGTTCCGCTTTTATGATAGGATTTCACAAAACCTGTATTGATAATATGGGAACGATGAACCCTCACAAAAGGATTTTCCAGAAGGTCATCAAAGTGTTTCAGAAAACGGCATACCATCTTCTTTGAACCATCCGTAAGATATACCTGAGTGAAGTTTCCATCTGCCTGAAGTCTTACAATGTCTTCGGTTTTCACTACATCAAACCCTTGTAAAGTTGGCAAAATCAATTGCTGTTTTTCAGGTTTTAATTTCAGGTTTTCAAGAAGGATCTTATTCCGGTTGAGTTCATCTTTTTTCTCAAGACTTTCAGCCACTTTATTGACAGCAAGAATCAGTTCCTGAATATCAATCGGTTTTAAAATATAATAACTGGCCGATTTATTCAAAGCCTGCAAAGAATATTGTGAAAATGCAGTAATAAAAATGGTTTCATAGGAGAAATCTTTAGTTGCTTCCAGTACATCAAAAGCATTTCCAAAAGGCATTTCCACGTCCAGAAATACCAATTGAGGCTGTTTTTCAGCGATTAATGGAACAGCTTCTTTAATATTTTCAGCTTCACCCAAAATTTCCACTTGCGGACAGTATTTGGTAAGATAGCTTCGTAAAACTTCTCTTGCTATGAGCTCATCATCTACAATTACGGCTTTTATTTTCATCAGATCAGATTTTAGGTGGCAGATCATTAGGTTGCAGGTGCAAATTAGGAATATTTAACCAACCTTACAATTTGCCTACACAAGTTCTCCAACATACTTTTGGTCACTTTTATTGCAAGAAAGATGCAAAAGAATTATTTTAGAGATTAAAATTAATAAACCAGACAAAATCATATGAAATCAAAACTTCTTATTCTTTGCTGCATGAGTGTATTCGGTTTTTCTTTTTCACAGATGAAAATCTCAGAAAGAGAGGATATCAGTAAGATCAATAAAAACTGGAGGCTTACAAAAACCAATTCCGGAACGTATGGAATTTCAGATATTAGTGGAAGAATCATCGCTCAGCCTGTGTATTCCAAGATTAATAAATTCGGTGAGTATTCCGATGATCTGGCACTGGTAAAAAACATAACGGGAACGTATGGATTTATTAACCGTTCAGGTACTGAAATCATTCCTGCCCACTATGAACTGGACTATATCAAAAAGAATTTTTCTGTTTTGGAGAAAAAATATATCAAATAAAATACACAGATCAATCTGAGTTTTACTTACTTCAGATTGATCTGGATAGTTACCAAAACACCACTGTTATTTTCCTTATCCTTTACGGAGCAGGTGATCTCTTTTTTGTAAAGATCATTCAGAAGCTGAATTCTTTCCAGCGTATTTTTCATTCCTCTTCCCTCTCTCGTTTTTTGGTGCTGGGTTTTCTGCTTTTTACTTTCTTCAATACCTATTCCGTTGTCTTCAATAAGGATGTTCAGATGAGATTCACTTTTTTCAAAGCTTAGTTTTAAAAATCCTTTATCAGTTCTGTAGCGGAGTCCGTGCCAGACAGCATTTTCCAGAAACGGCTGTATCAGCATTCCGGGAACGTGAAGGTTTTGCATATTCAGGCTTTCATCTACTTCAATTTCATAATCGAATTTATCTGCAAAACGTGTTTTCTCAAGGGCAAGATAATTCTGAAGGAGATCCAGCTCCTGCTGAAAGGGAATAAAATCTTCAGTGGAATTTTCCATTACACCACGCATCAGCTTCGAAAATTTGGTTAGATACTGATTCGCTTCCAGTTCATTATTGGTTGCTATAAAGTGGTTGACGCTATTCAAACTGTTAAAGATAAAATGAGGATTCATCTCACGACGTAACGACTGAAGGGCAATTTTCTTATTTTTGGTCTGAACCTTTTTCAGGGTTCTGAAAATAAAAATGATTAATCCTGTCAGCAAAATCAAAGCTCCAATCAGGCTGTAATTAAAGACATTTTTCTTTCGTATAAGCTCGTCTTTAAGCTCTTTTTCTTTTTCCAGCTGTGAGATTCGCTGTTCTGTATCTTCCAGAATTTTATTATCAACAAGACTTCTGTCTTTGGAAACAAGATTCGGAAGTTTTCCCAAAAAATCTCTATACAGTTGAACTGAAGCATCTACATTTCCTGAAATCGCATAAAGGCTATCCAGTTTTTTTACACTTCTCTGTGCTTCCAGCGTATGACCTTTGTCCAAAGCAATTCCGTAGGCATTTTTCAAAAGGTCCACGGCTTCTTTAGGATCATTCTTTTTAATATAGATATCAGCCAATTCCTGAATCTGATTGACTTTCTCCTGAGAATTTTCTTTCACAAAATCCTCCTTCAGAACTTTCTTTTTGGCTTCAATAGCTTTTTCAAAATTCTTATTTTCCACATAAAGATCTGCCAGTTTCTGATTAATGGCAAGGGCTTGCTGAGGAGCTTCTTTTTTAGAAATTTTATAGGCTGTATTCAGGTTTTCTTCGGCGCTGGAAACGTCTTTCTGTTTCAAATTAACATCTGCAAGCTGGCTGTAACTTTCTGCAAGATCGCCTTGTTCGTTTTCTTTTTTGGTCAGATTGATATTATTCTGGATAGCTTCTGCTTTAAGCTCCGGTGTGGGAGAAGAAAGTCTTGCCACATCATTAGCATTGACCGCTTTGCTTTTTTCACTGTAACTCACTTGCGCTGCCATGCTGTAATTGCTGATCGCAGGCGTTATTTTATTCTGCTTTTCCTGTGACTGGGCTAATCTTCGGGTAGCTTTTTCAATATTAGGTTTGTCGTTAAGTTTTTCATACAGCTTTTTGGCTTTTGTATAATATTCTTCACTTTTCGCAAAGTTTCCGCCATTGAAAAATGTTTCTCCGATATTATAATAAGAATCTGCCTGGGCAGGTTCATTTTTCTTGTCCATTGCTTTTTTCAGCTTCTTCGTTTCTACCTGCACTTCTTCCACAGCAGCAGTGCTGTTATTAGTGGTTTGGGAATAGATTATATTTCCCAAAAGCCCAAGTAAAAAGATAGTAAAGAGTTTAAGCATTTTCATAAAACAAAGATATACATATATATAGTCTGCTCAAAAACTATTCACCAAGTGAAAACTCCATTTCACCAAGTCTCCCGGAATCTGGTTTCCAGTCAGCGTAATTTTACATCAGAATTAAAAATTTAAAACAGGAAATTATGAAATTGAAACATTTTTTATTAATCGGAATTTTAACCCTTGGAAGCTTTGTAAATGCTCAGGAAGTAAAGAAAAACTCAATTGAAGTGACAGGTGTTGCCGAAATGGAAGTAGAACCGGATGAAATTATCTTCAGCATTGGGATAAAAGCTGATAATAAAAACGATCTGGCAGATAATGAAAAGAAGTTATTTGATATTTTAAAAAATGCAGGAGTAAAGAACGAGGATATCAAGTTCAAATCCATGTACCAGAATATCTATTCTAAGACAGCTAAGTTTTCTAAGAACTATCAGTTTAAAGCCGGTACAAAATCAAGTCTTAGCAAAATCTTCGAAGACCTGAATCAAAAATGGGTAAGCAGCCTGAACATCGCAGAAGTGAAGAACACCAAAATTGCAGATTTCAGAAAAACAGTGAAGATCAATGCTTTGAAAGCCGCTAAAGAAAAAGCTGACTACTTGTTGGAAAGCATGGGTAAAAAAACTGGAAATGCTCTTGAAATTGTAGAAATAGAAGATTACACCAGCGATATGATCATGCCGGTAGCTTACAAAGGAAGAACAAGCAATATTCAGTTGGAAATGGCTGATGCTCCGGTAGATTTCTCTTTTGATAATATTGAAAACATCAAGCTGAAATACAGCATCAAAACCAAATACGAAATCCTTTAATAAAAGATTTTAACAAGGCAGTTCCCAGGGAGCTGCTTTTTTGTTTTATGCTATCCGGCGGGCTTCTGATTGAAGAAGAATATCTGCCATCTATCAAATTTTCTTGAATGCAAAGGGTTCGGCTCCGCTCAGCCTGACAGTATTGAAATGACACATTAGATTGCTATTATCATACTGAATAGATAACCGGATTCTTCCTTGTTCTATCATCCACCAAGTGAAACCTTCCGTTCACCAAGTTCCCTTATTTTCAGTCTGAAATAGGAATAATTTTACTTTAGAAATTTAAAATAACGGACAATAGAATGGTATTTCTTAATTACAAAGTTGTTTAAATTTCACAAAATCATAAAAGGTTTCATTTTAAAACACCTTAGTTCACTTAAGTAAGCTTAAAATGATACCGCAGAAAAGTTCACATAAGATGAAAATCAAAGATTTTCACAAAACTTAGGTGTACTCATTCCGCATAAGGCTTGGTTCTGAAAAAACTTAAGTGTTTAAAACATTTGTGCCTTTTGTAGTTAAAATAATGAATGTAAATGTTTATCAATCTCTACAATAAATAACCCATAAAAAAATAACAAAATGACAACTTTAAAAATCTTAGCACTTGCAGCAGGTACAGCATTTTTAAGCACCGGAAACATTCCGGCCAACCGCTCCAATAGTAATACAGACCATACATTATCCGTACAAAAAACATCACTGATTCCGGTAAATTCAACGGTAAAGGATAATAAAATTCAGGTCGCTCTTTTACTGGATACGTCCAACAGTATGGACGGACTGATTGATCAGGCAAAATCCAGACTCTGGAATATTGTAAATACTTTAACGACTCTCAAGTATAACGGAAAAGCACCAGAGATTGAAATTGCCCTTTATGAATATGGCAATGACGGAATCCGTGATGAAAACTACATCCGTCAGGTCACTCCTCTTACTCAGGATCTCGACCTGGTTTCTGAAAAGTTGTTTGCCTTAAGAACCAACGGTGGTAGTGAATATTGTGGTGCTGTCATTCGGGATGCTTCTTCCAACCTCAACTGGGATGGGAATGAAAAAAGTATGAAACTGATTTATATTGCCGGCAATGAAGCATTTGATCAGGGAAAAATAAATTATAAAGATGTTGTTTCAAAAGCAAAAGCTAAAAATATTTACACCAACACTATTTTCTGTGGAAGCAGGGAGGAAGGAATCCAGACTTTCTGGCAAAACGGAGCCTCATTAGGAGGTGGAAAGTATTTCAATATCGACAGCGACAGAAAGGTTCTTTATATTGAAACTCCTTATGATATCAGAATTTCAGAATGTAATGCAAAACTGAATGACACCTATGTCTACTACGGAAATCACGGCTCGGAATACCGGCTTAAGCAGATCACTCAGGATAAGAATGCAGAAGCACAATCAGCATCCAACTTAGTGGAAAGAACGGTTGCCAAATCTAAAAAGAATGCTTACAAAAATGATCACTGGGATCTGGTAGATAAAGCTGAAAAAGATGCAGGATTTATCGCCAATGTCAAAGAAAGTGAACTCCCAGCAGAGTTGAAAGGAAAAAGTAAAGAAGAAATTCAAAAAACAATTGCTGCCAAATCAGCAGCACGTGACAAGATTCAAAAAGAAATAGAGGAACTTTCCAAAAAACGCCAGACTTATATAGATTCCGAAATAAAAAAAAGGGGAACTGATGATTCTGATGATCTTGGAAAAGCCATTGAGAGTTCTATTGTTGAACTTGCGAAAAAAAATGGGTATAGTTTGTAGTGTAAGCGGGTTGAGGCCCTCTTTTTTTTACTACCCCGTCAAAAATTCTTTGAATTTTTGACACCCCTCCGAAAGAGGGAAATTGAGCACCTTCAATTGAAATATAGGTTTACTCACGCAGTTTGTCATTTCATAGGAATCTAAATAACCTTTATTCTTATTTATAAAAATTGGGGTAAAATAAAGTATCACCTACCAAACTGAAAATACCTTGATAATGGATGTTTTTTTCCCTTCATAAACAAAGAAGCCATTTCCATTCCTGTTATTGAGAAAGTAATTCCATTTCCTCCGAACCCCAGCACGAAATAAGAATTTTTAAATTTCTGATGTTCTCCGATGTAGGGAAGTCCGTCTTTAGTTTCACCAAAAGTTCCTGCCCATACAAAATCTGTATAAAAATGATAATTGGGTTTTATTTTATTCAGGTTTTTCAGAATCTCCTTTTCTTTTTTATGGAGTATTGCATCACGTTTTTCTGCATCATAAAAATCTTCATCACCTCCTCCAATAAGAAGTCTTCCGTCATCGGTAGTTCTCATGTAGAGATAAGGATCATCGGTATTCCATACTAATGTGCTGCTGATATTTTTAAACTTCTCTTCATCTATTTCAGAAACTACGGCATAGGTACTTTTCAGGTTGACAAAGTTTTCTTTCAGCAGATTTTTACTTTCATAGCCTATGCAGTAGATGATTTTTTTTGCTCTAATCTCAAATCCACTGTCTACAGTAATTAGATTAAATCCCCTGTGTTCCTCTACTTTTACCATTTCAGTCTTATCAAATATCTTTAGTCCTTTCTTCACATTTTGCATGAACAGCTCATGGGCAAACTGAAAAGCGTCAATACTTGCCCCCTGTTTTGATACAATTCCGCCATAGGTATTTTCAAATTCAAATTTTTCCAGAATATCCTTTGCTTCCAGCCATTCTACATCGAATCCGTTTTGCTTTCTCGTCTCACATTCTTTCTTTAGCCATTCTGTATCCTTCTTTTTTGAAGCAAAATACAATGATTTTTTTCGTTTGAAACCCGCTTTGGACCTGATTATTTTGGTAAGCTTTTCTATCGTATCAATAGCATCACTGCAGGCTTTATAACTTAAGACAGCACCCTTCTCTCCTATTTTTTCTATTAATTGGTAAAGGGGAACATCTATTTCGTATTGTAGCATTGATGTTGTGGCAGAAGTACTTCCGTTGCAAAGTTCTCTTTTATCAATAAGAATAGTAGTATAACCATCTTCTATCATCTGATGGGCTATCAGACTTCCTGTGATACCTCCGCCAATAATAAGAACATCACATTCTTCATTGGATTGTAAGGATGGATAAGATGCTAATAATCCGTTTTTTAAAAGCCAAAAAGGTTCATTTGATTTGAGATTCATATTACTATTTTACATTTAAAATAACAATATTTATACCTTTTTTAACAATTATTCACCAAATAATGGTGTAATTATTGTTGTTCTTTTAAACTCAAACCACCAAAAAAAAATATTTATTATGATAACAATTATTCCAGAAGCTCCGGAGAATGTTGCAGCATTTAATGCAACAGGAGAAGTAACGAAAGAGGATTTTGAAAGATTGGTAATTCCGCGTGTAAAAGAGAAGGTAGAGCAATTCGGTGAACTGAATTATTTATTGTATTTGGATACCGATCTGGATAATTTTACTGTGGGAGCATGGCTTGAAGATTTACTGTTAGGACTGAAAAACCTTACTAACTGGAATCGTTCTGCCATTGTAACAGACAAAGAAGGCATACGTGATTTTACCAGTATCTTCAGTGTTCTGATGCCGGGAGAATTTAAATCTTTCCCAAAAGAAAATTTATACAATGCCCTCTATTGGTGTAAAAACGGAGATGAAGTAGAGGCATAAAAACTTATATTATAAAAAGAGAAGCCGTCTCATTTTCCTTGAGGCGGTTTTTGTTTATAAACTACCCATATTATTTTTTTAGGATGATTTTTTTGA
>NZ_JAMZGF010000083.1 GCF_024158915.1 Chryseobacterium sp. S0630
TTAAAAATCATTGATAAAACAGACTGGATAGAGCATCCCGATTGAAATCGGGACGGTCAAAGGTTCGAATCCTTTCGTACTCAAAAAAAACTTCACTTATCAAAAATGAAAATCTTCTACAGAGAAGTTATTAATATAAGATTAATGATCTGTAAAATATTGCCCAAACCATTGATCAAAACTTTCTTTATATCGAGCCTGAGCATTTTGAATCAACACATCAGGTTCTTCAATCTGGCTTAAACCGTAATCTCCTTTCATCCACCTCAAATATTCATTTAAATCCGGACTCTCTTCATAATCCTCTTCATCTCTATAAAAATAAGCTTCATCAAAGTCTACTGAAATCTCAGTGTCAAAAGTGAGCAAATGTAAAAACTGTACACTATTTTCAGCGACAATATGAACTCCACCTTCATCTCCAAAAACCACAACAGGCATTTTATTTAAAGGCTGATCCGTTGCATTATTCCAGATGGCATAGAATGAACCTGAACCATTGGCCTGAGCAAAAGGCAGCATACTATTCAAAAAACTTTCATCATCACTCCAGCTTTTCAGTCCGGATTTACTATCGATTAACACACCAAAGCCTTGCGAATAATTTTCAAACGAGGAAATGGTATTCTGGAAGTAAATCAGTTTTTCAAGCTCTACAGGAACTTCACTCAAACCCAGATTTTGTTTAAATTCTGCAATGTCTACCATAATCAATAATATACGATTAATAAAATTTATAAAATGAAAGAAGAACAGCAAATTTATTAACTATCTTTAATTTTTCGGTTATCTTTTATATTAATTTAACAACACAAATAATCCGTTTTCACCCTAAAACACCCATCACAACTTAAGCATTTCCAATAGATTACAGTAAAAAAACTATTGATTACATAAAATATCTTTTTCGTTATTATAAAATACTTATATTTACCACCAAGGAGTTCTTAAAACCTTCTTTATCAACCGAAACTGGTTACACTTAGCTGTGTATTAAAAGGGAATCGTGTGTAAATCACGAACTGTCGCGCAACTGTAAGTAACAAACAAAAAGTTTTTATCAATTGATATCCACTGTATATTTTTCATATGGGAAGGATGATAAAAACCGTTACAAGTCAGGAGACCTGCCTATTTCGTATTGACGATGCTTTCGCGATTTGAAGCTTACAGTCAGGTATGATACGATATGGATATAGTGTGATAAAAACAGTTTTATCAACCTATGTTATTTTTTTGAGATGGATATGAGTGTACATTGGGTACTTCTCATGATTCTGTGGCTCATTCGTATCCCCTTTCCGTAATTTTTCTTTCTTCATAAAGCACCGCGAAGTTTACTGAGAACTTTTTATAGGATTTAATCAATGTAAAAAGTAATGATGTACCAAAGCAATCTTAATTATTCGTGGAGTCGTAACAGGTTTATTTTACAGACCTGCTCAGGAAGATTTTATCAAAATTCTCATCAGCTGCAGGATAGTAAGATTTCTCAAATTGTCACCCATCTTTTCTTTTTTACTCAAAAGCTAAGTCTTAACAGATTCCCGGCTTCTTCACTGATAAACAAATTTCAACTCAACAATACATATTAAAATGATCAAAAATGAAAACTGGAAATCCCCCGGCCTGAAATTCCGGGAGGCAATGGAAAAAGAAAATCCCCTTCAGATTGTGGGAGCCATCAATGCCAATCATGCATTATTGGCACAGCAGGCTGGTTTTAATGCAATCTATCTTTCAGGAGGAGGTGTTGCTGCAGGATCTTTAGGAATTCCTGATTTAGGGATTACCACTCTGGATGATGTACTCATAGATGTTCAGCGTATTACTAATATTTGTGATTTACCCCTTTTGGTGGATATTGATACAGGATTTGGACCTTCTGCCTTTAATGTTGCCCGAACTATTAAATCATTAATCAAAGCTGGTGCAGCAGCCATTCACATTGAGGATCAGGTGGGTGCAAAACGTTGCGGACACCGTCCTGGAAAAGAAATCGTAAGCAAAGAGGAAATGGTAGATAGACTTAAAGCGGCTGCAGATGCCCGTACCGATGAAAATTTTGTGATTGGAGCCAGAACAGACGCTTTTGCAAATGAAGGTCTTGAAAAAACATTAGAAAGAGCCATCGCCTACAAGGAAGCTGGTGCAGATTTCATTTTTGCCGAAGCAGTACCCGATTTAAGCTTTTATCAAAAATTTGTTGATGCTGCCGGAATCCCCGTATTAGCCAACATTACTGAGTTTGGGATGATCAAAATGTACACCGTTGAAGAACTGAAAAACGCAGGTGTAGGGCTTATCCTCTACCCTCTTTCCGCATTCAGGGCAGCCAATAAAGCAGCACAGAATGTATACCAGCATATCCGTCAGGATGGAACACAAGCTAACGTACTGGATACGATGCAGACCAGAGAAGAACTCTATCAAAGCATCGGCTACTATGATTATGAACAAAAATTAGATAACCTTTTTAAACAAAATACTCATGTCAACGAATAGCGAACCAACATTTAAACCTAAAAAAAGCGTAGCTCTTTCAGGGGTAACAGCAGGCAATACCGCTCTTTGCAGTGTAGGAAAAAGTGGAAATGACCTTCATTACAGAGGTTATGACATTCTGGATCTTGCAGAAAGAGCACAATTTGAGGAAGTAGCCTATCTTCTGATTTATGGCCAGCTGCCTACTGAAGCTCAACTCAAAAACTATAAAGCAAAATTAAAATCACTGAGAGGACTTCCCCACTCTGTAAGAAATATCTTAAAAAGTATTCCGGCAGCCGCACATCCAATGGACGTTATGCGTTCAATGGTTTCAGCAATCGGAAGTATTCAGCCTGAAAAAGATGACCACAATGTTGCGGGAGCAAGAGATATTGCCGACAAACTACTGGCTTCCTTCAGTTCAGGACTTTTATATTGGTATCACTATACACACAATGGCAAAGAGATCAATGTAGAAACGGACGATGATACTATTGGCGGACATTTCCTTCATTTGCTGCATGGTAAAAAAGCACCGGATTCGTGGGTGAAAGCAATGGAAATATCTCTTAATCTGTATGCTGAACATGAGTTTAATGCATCTACGTTCACTGCCCGAGTTATTGCCGGAACCTCATCGGACTTTTATTCTTGTATCACAGGAGCTATTGGTGCTTTGAGAGGTCCAAAACATGGAGGAGCCAATGAAGTAGCTTTCGAAATCCAAAGCCGCTACAATTCTCCTGATGAAGCAGAAGAAGACATCAGAAAACGTATTGCCAACAAAGAAGTAATCATCGGATTCGGACATCCTGTTTATACCATATCGGACCCAAGAAACGTAGTGATAAAAAAAGTAGCCAAAGAACTTTCCGAAGAAGCCGGAGACATGCTGCTGTATAATATTGCTGAAAGACTGGAAACTGTGATGTGGGAAGAAAAGAAAATGTTCCCGAATCTGGACTGGTTCTCTGCGGTATCTTATCACCTGATGGGAGTTCCCACATTGATGTTCACTCCGTTATTCGTTATCTCCAGAGTCACAGGATGGAGTGCACACATTATCGAACAAAGACAGGATGGAAAAATTATCCGCCCAAGTGCCAATTATACAGGCCCTGAAAATAAAGACTTTGTCAACATCGAAAACAGAAAATAAAAAATCAATTCATAATTAAACTAAAAAATAAAGATGTCATCACACATTTCAAACGAAAGACCACAACCGGATCAGGTATTAACAGATATTGCAGATTATGTATTACACTATGAAATCAAAAACGATTTAGCCTGGAAAACAGCACACTACTGTTTATTAGACACGATCGGATGCGGATTGGAAGCACTGACTTATCCTGCATGTACCAAACTTTTAGGACCTATCGTAAAAGGTACTGTTGTTCCGAATGGAGCTAAAGTTCCTGGTACACAGTTTCAGCTGGATCCGGTACAGGCTGCTTTCAACATTGGAGCAATTATCCGATGGCTTGATTTCAATGATACCTGGCTAGCTGCTGAATGGGGACACCCTTCAGATAACCTGGGAGGAATTTTAGCAACCGCTGACTGGCTTTCAAGAACGAATATCGCAGAAGGAAAAGCTCCGCTGAAAATGAAACAGGTTCTGGAAGCAATGATTATGGCTCACGAAATACAAGGCGTAATTGCGTTAGAAAATTCATTCAACAAAGTAGGTTTAGACCATGTTTTATTGGTGAAACTAGCCTCTACAGCCGTTGTAGGAAAACTAATCGGTTTGACGCGGGATGAATTAATCAATGCCGTTTCTCTAGCATTTGTTGATGGACAGTCTTTAAGAACATACCGTCACGCTCCCAATACAGGAAGCCGCAAATCATGGGCTGCAGGAGATGCCACTTCAAGAGCTGTACGTCTGGCATTAATTGCCCAGACAGGCGAAATGGGTTATCCATCTGTATTAACTGCAAAAACATGGGGATTCTATGATGTATCTTTCAAAGGAAATGAATTCAAATTCCAGAGAGATTATGGTTCTTATGTGATGGAAAATGTTTTGTTTAAAATTTCATTCCCTGCAGAATTCCACTCTCAGACAGCTGTAGAAGCAGCTATGACTTTACATCATCAATTAAAACAATCAGGAAAATCTGCTGAAGACATCAAGAAAATAACCATCCGTACCCACGAAGCCTGCATTCGTATTATTGATAAAAAAGGTCCATTGAACAATCCTGCTGACCGTGATCACGCTATTCAGTACATGGTAGCAGTTCCACTGATCTTCGGAAGGCTTACTGCTGCAGACTATGAAGATAACATAGCATCAGATCCAAGAATCGACATCCTTCGTGATAAAATTGAATGTGTGGAAGATGTACAGTTCACCACAGATTATCATGATCCTGAAAAACGTTCGATTGCCAATGCTTTAACGGTAGAATTAAACGACGGAACGGTATTGGAAGAAATCGTTGTAGAATATCCAATCGGTCACAAACGCAGAAGAGAAGAAGGAATTCCTGAACTGATCAAGAAATACAAAGTAAATCTTGCCAGAATATTCCCGGAAAAACAACAGAGAATTGTATTGGAAAACTCTTTAGAATACGATACGCTTGTTGATCTGGATGTCAACGAGTTTGTTGATCTGCTGGTAATATAATCTAATAAGAAGTTGAGAGTGAAAATAAAAATTCACTCTCAGCTTTTCACCTCAATCTAAAAATCATGTCACAAAAAGTAACAATATTAATCAACGGAGATTTTATAGAAAGTAAAGCGGTACAGCATCTTCCTGTAGAAAATCCTGCTACCCAGGAAATTCTTGCAGAAGTTCCTTTAACGGAATTATCTGAAATAGATCAGGCGATAGAAGCCGCTAAAGAAGCCTTCAAAACATGGAAAGAAGTAGCTACTCCGGAAAGAGCCAGATTCTTTCTAAAATACCAGCAGCTTTTAAAAGAAAATCAAAAAGAAATTGCCGAAATCCTTTCCAAAGAAAATGGAAAAACATTCCCTGATGCCATGGGAGATGTATGGCGCGGCATTGAAGTGGTAGAGCATGCCTGCAACATTCCAACGCTCATGATGGGAGAAACGGTAGAAAATGTAGCGAGAGGTGTTGATACCTATAGCTATATTCAGCCTCTTGGAGTCTGTGCAGGAATTACCCCTTTCAACTTTCCCGCAATGATTCCTTTATGGATGTTCCCTATGGCCATTGCCTGTGGAAACACCTTTATTTTAAAACCTTCAGAACAAACCCCGATGACCTCTATGAAAATGGCTGAGCTATTTTTAGAAGCAGGTTTTCCTAAAGGAGTTCTGAATATTGTTCACGGATCCAAAGATCAGGTTAATCACATTCTGAACCATCCGGAAATCAAAGCCATTTCATTTGTAGGCTCAGTTCCCGTTGCGGAACATGTTTACCGCACAGGAACTGATAATCTGAAAAGAGTTCAGGCTTTTGGAGGAGCAAAAAATCATATGGTAGTCATGCCGGATGCCAATAAAGAACAGGTCATCAACAATCTTGTAGGAGCTTCCTGCGGAGCGGCCGGACAGCGTTGTATGGCAATCAGTGTAGCTGTTTTGGTGGGTGAAGCTCAAAATTGGGTGGATGATATCAAAAAAGCTTTAAGCACGATTAAACCCGGAGTATGGTCTGATGATTCAGCAGCTTTTGGTCCTTTAATCAACAAACAATCAAAAGACAAGGTTGTAAGATTGATTAAAAGTGCTTATGATCAGGGAGCTGAGGTATTGCTGGATGGCAGCAACTGTACAGTAGAAGGCTATGAAAACGGACACTTTGTAGGTGCTACTTTATTCAATAACGTATCTACGGATATGGATATTTACAAAGAAGAAATTTTCGGACCAGCTTTATTATTATTAAAAGCGGAAACACTTGATGAAGCTATTAAAATCATCAATGCTAATCCTTATGGAAACGGAACTTCCATCTTTACCAATTCAGGGGCAGCAGCCAGAAAATTCCAGCACGAAATTGAAGTGGGACAAATTGGGGTAAACCTTCCGATTCCTGTTCCATTACCGTTTTTCTCTTTTACAGGATGGAGAAAATCATTCTTTGGCGACCTGCATTCTTACGGAAAACAAGGAGTCCGTTTTTATACAGAAACCAAAACGATTACAGCCCGTTGGTTTGAAGAAGACATACCTGCAGGCGATCTGAATATGACCATCAGTTTAAAATAAGCTTTCTATGGAATTCAACCTAAATCAAGATCAGCTGGCGTTTCAGGATGCCGCAAGAAGGTTTGCCGATAAAGAGCTGGCACCTTATGCTTCGGAATGGGATGCTCAGAAGGTATTTCCGAGAGAAGCTATTATGAAGGCCGGAGAACTGGGGTTTTGCGGTGTTTATACCAGCGAAGATGCCGGAGGTCTGGGATTATCACGGCTGGACGCTGCCATTATATTTGAAGAACTGGCAGCCGCCTGTCCTTCCACTACCGCCTATATTACCATACACAATATGGTTTCATGGATGATTGATGAATTTGGGAATGAAGAGATAAGAAAACAACTATGTCCGGATTTGTCATCAGGCACATTATTAGGTTCTTATTGTCTTACAGAGCCGGGTTCCGGTTCAGATGCTGCAGCCCTAAAAACTACGGCAGTAAAAAAGGGCAGCAAATTCATCATTAACGGAACGAAAGCATTCATCTCCGGAGCAGGCGAAAGTGATATACTTATTGTAATGGCCCGTACGGGAGACTCTGGTCCTAAAGGAATCAGTGCATTTGTAGTACCCGCTAATTCTGAAGGGATCAGCTTTGGCGAAAAAGAAAAAAAATTAGGTTGGAATACCCAGCCGACACGCTTTGTTTTCTTTGATCATGTGGAAGTAGATGAGAAATACCTTTTAGGTGAATTGGGGCAAGGATTTAAAATAGCATTGAAAGGCCTGGATGGCGGCCGCATCAACATCGGAACATGTTCTGTAGGAGCTGCACAGGGAGCTATTAACCAAGCCCGAAAATATATGCATGAAAGGCTTCAGTTTGGAAAATCACTGGCTCAGTTTCAATCACTGCAGTTTAAAATTGCTGATATGGCAACAGAATTGGTGGCAGCCCGTCAGATGGTCCTTTTGGCAGCTTTCAAATTAGATTCTAAAGACACGAATGCTACTACTTACTGTGCTATGGCAAAACGTCTGGCAACCGATATGTGTTTTAACATCTGCAACGAAGCATTACAAATATTGGGCGGATATGGATGCACACAGGACTTTCCGGTGGAACGTCTTATGCGGGATGCCAGAGTGCATCAGGTGGTAGAAGGAACCAACGAAATTATGAAACTGGTGATTTCAAGAAAGATTTTAGAAGAAGGAGCCATGATACAAATCCGTTAATTCAAAAGATTAAAAATGAGTTTAGTACTAACAGAAATAAAAAATAAAGTCGGAATCATCACCCTGAATTCCGAAAAAACGCTCAATTCGCTTTCATTAGAAATGATTGAAGAATTGAAAGTTGTTTTGGAAAAATGGAAAACATCTGATGAAGTAGTCTGTCTGTTTATTCAGGGAGCCGGTGAAAAAGCTCTTTGTGCCGGAGGAGATGTAAGAAAACTGCACGATGCTATTATCGAACAGCAAAGTGTTGACGGAACAAAAGTACCTCAGCCGTGTTTCGATTTCTTTTTCAAGGAATATCAGGTAGATTATGCTATTCATACTTATCCGAAGCCCATTATTGTCTGGGGACACGGAATTGTGATGGGTGGCGGCATCGGTGTTATGGTAGGAGCTTCCCACCGTATTGTGACCGAAAGAAGTAAGCTGGCAATGCCTGAAATTACCATCGGTTTATATCCGGATGTTGGCGGCACATGGTTTTTAAACAAAATGCCTTCCGCTTATGGAATTTATCTAGGATTAACAGGGGCAAGATTAGATGGAGCCGACTGTAAATTCTTAGGATTGGCAGACTATTACGTCTCTTCCAGTTCAAAAGAAACACTATTGAATGCGCTGAATCAGGTTCAATGGAATGGAAATGACCACCAAACCGTTTCCGCAATTCTGGAAAACATTTCCAAAGAAACAGATACTCCCGAGTCACAGGCGCAGAGCCATCATTCATTCATCAAACAATTTGAAGGAATAGGTTCTTTAGAAGAGTTCAAAGAAATTTTACTGCAATATCCTGATAAAGATGAATGGATCAATACAGGAATCAAAAGCTTTGAGGCAGGCTCTCCAAGTTCAGCACACATCATCTTCAGACAATTAAAAGAAGGTAAAAATTTAAGTTTGGAAGAAGTCTTTCAATCCGAATTAAACTTATCATGCCAATGCTGCATCCATCCGGATTTTGCAGAAGGCGTAAGAGCATTGCTTGTAGATAAAGACCAGTCTCCAAAGTGGCAGCCTGTAACATTAAATGATATAACCAAAGAATGGGTAGACAGCTATTTTACTCCGCTTTGGTCTCGTGAGGAACATCCATTAAAAAACTTAGGAAAAAAAGATTAAATATGTCAAATATAGCATTCATAGGATTAGGAAATATGGGTGGCCCCATGGCCATCAACCTTGTACAAAAAGGTCATAACGTTACCGGATTTGATCTTTCCCCATCAGCTTTGGAAATACTGGTTTCAGCAGGTGGGCAGATATCTGACTCTGCTCTAGCTGCTGCGAAAGACGCAGATGTCATTATTTCCATGCTTCCGTCTGGTAAACACGTTGCGGAACTCTATTCTGATGAGTTTATCAGCCAGCTGAAACCTGATACATTGATCATCGACAGCAGTACTATTGATGCGGTGACCGCACGTTCTGTTGCTCAATTAGCAGATTCAAAAGGATGTAAAATGATCGATGCACCCGTTTCCGGTGGTACTGCAGGAGCACAGGCAGGAACATTAACCTTTATTGTTGGCGGTAAAACCAAAGATTACGAAAAGGCAAGACCGATACTCAAATGTATGGGACAGAATATTTTCCATGCCGGAGATTCAGGAGCAGGACAGGTAGCAAAAATCTGTAATAATATGCTGCTTGCGATACATATGATCGGAACTTCAGAAGCCATCAATTTAGGAGTACGCCACGGATTAGAACCTAAAATATTAAGTGAAATCATGCAGAAAAGTTCCGGTAGAAACTGGTCGCTGGAAGTCTATAATCCATATCCGGGAGTGATGGAAAATGCACCTTCATCAAGAGAATATTCGGGAGGTTTTGCAGTAGATTTAATGACAAAAGACCTGGGACTGGCAGCAGAAGCAGGTCTGGAAACCAGAACCTCTACTCCATTGGGAAATGCTGCTTTAAACCTTTACAGAATCTGGAGTGAAGCCGGAAATGGCACGAGCGATTTTTCAAGCATTATTCAATTCTTAAACAAACATCAGTAATCATGAATTTTGAAACACTATTATACCAGCAGGAAGGATATATCGGAACCTTAACCATTAACCGCCCACAGGCTTTAAATGCTTTGAATGAAACCGTTTTAAAGGAACTGAAAGCATTTGCAGATCAAATCCAATCCAATAAAGACATTCGTGTTTTAATCATTACCGGATCCGGAGAAAAAGCTTTTGTTGCAGGTGCTGACATCAAAGCAATGCAGGGTATGTCCCCAAAGGAAGCAACCGATTTTTCTGTTATGGCTCAGACTGCTTTCAACTCTATTGAAGCATTACCATTAGCCGTGATAGCAGCAGTAAGCGGTTTCGCACTGGGTGGCGGGTGTGAACTGGCTCTATCCTGTGACATCATTCTGGCCAGTGAAAAAGCAAAATTTGGATTACCGGAAGTAACCCTTGGATTATTACCTTGTTTTGGTGGAACACAACGTTTACCGAGAGCTATCGGACTATACAAAGCCCGGGAAATGGTATTCTCCGGTGAATTTTACTCAGCAGAAACCTGTAAAGAATTGGGATTTGTAAACCGTGTGATTGCCCCTGAAGAATTATTGAATGAAGCCCAAAAATTAGCTGCAACAATAGCCTCAAGAGGACCTGTAGCTGTAGCAAAAGCGAAACAATCATTGAACACAGGTGTCGAATTACACATTACAGATGGTTTGCAACAGGAGGCAGTTTTATTCGGAGAATTGTTTGATACGAAAGATCACAGTGAAGGTATTGGCGCATTTATAGAAAAAAGAAATCCGGATTTTAAAGGAGAATAAAAGAGAAAATGAATTTTGAAAGAGAGAAATTAGTATTACCGGAAGGTGGTAAAAAGCTGTTGCTGCATTCCTGCTGTGCTCCCTGCTCGGGAGAAGTAATGGAAGCGATAATTGCTTCGGGTATTGACTTTACTATTTTTTTCCATAATCCCAATATTCATCCAAAGAAAGAATATGATTTAAGGAAAGAAGAAAATATCCGTTTTGCAGAAAAGCATAGTATTCCTTTTGTGGATGCTGATTATGATGTTGACGATTGGTTTGCCAGAGCAAAAGGCATGGAATGGGAGCCTGAAAGAGGAATCCGATGCACCATGTGTTTTGATATGCGTTTTGAGCGAACAGCCTTATATGCTTATGAAAATGGATTCGACATTATTTCCAGTTCATTGGGAATTTCCCGATGGAAAAACATGGAACAGATTAACGATTGTGGTGTAAGGGCCGCCAGCCATTATGAAGGAATACAATACTGGACTTACAACTGGAGAAAAAAAGGAGGTTCAAAACGAATGCTGGAAATCAGTAAAGAAGAAGAGTTCTATATGCAGGAATACTGTGGATGTGCTTATTCTTTAAGAGATACCAACAAATGGAGAGTAGAAAATGGAAGAGAGAAAATAAAATTGGGCGAAAAATATTATGGAAAAGAATGAAACCACTTTGCTTTGTGAACCTGAATTAAAACTAGAACAAAAATTAAGATCGTTTCATCAGCATGTATACCCGATCAGTATTGGCAATAATCCGGAAGAGCTAAAATATTTCAGCTCATTAATTTCCAATGAAATACAGGAAATAACAAAAGTATCAGATACCAGTCATCAAGACTGTTCAGATCATAGAAGCATATCTTTTAATCCCTTACAATTCGTTGTTCACTATTTTCAAAATGGAGAAATAGATAACGCCTGCTGGCTGCTGTTTTTATACTCTTATATCGGAAAACATCCGAAGCATGAATGGAATCTGCTTAGAAATATCTATTTCAACACCGAAAGCAATGATCTTTGGAGCTGGGAAAAGATCTCTCATAATTTTGAAGTCTTTCAGAAATGGTTTTTAGAAAAAATATCCATTATACAGGAAAAGGCAGGCTTAGGAGAATATCATAAATATTCTGAATTGAATCATTCCAAAGCTCTTATCATATGCCGCGATCTTCATGAATATATACACTGGATAAAAGAGTCTGGAAACCATCATATTTTCTTCCAACAAACAGATAGTCTTCCTTCTGACAAATTCCAGAAACTGTATCAGTCTATGGATGCTAAAACCAGTTTCAACAAACTTATTAAGTTCAGGTACTTAAGTCTGCTTGGTATTCTTAATATATTTCCTATTCAGCCAGATCGGCCCTATCTGAATGATTTTATTTTGTCCAGAAGAGGAGCTCAGCATCTTTTTGAAAGTAAAAACCGCAAAAAAATTTCCGTTGAAAAACTGAATACCCTTCTCTTTTTATTAAATAATCATCTGGAGCTCAACCATGGCATAGAAATATTACAAACAGCTTTGTCAAAATGGGGGAAAGAAAGATTTAAAGTCGAAAGACAAAATTTTAAAAGATATATTTGATTTGTAGGAGGCTGGTCTATTCTTATTGCCGGCCTCCTTTTTTACTTCCATAAAATAATTGTCATCCAATCAAATTGTCATAATTTTGTTCTTCCTATTCAAATTCTATGAAAAATTTTAATCTCATTATCGCCAGTTGCTTCTTTGTCTCGGTTATATCGTGTACAACAACGGTACCAGTTTCAAAGACTTTTACAGACAATACACCTTATCAAAACCTTGGACGTGACGGAAAGATATACGCAGCTTTTTATCAGCAAAGAGCAGCAGAATATGAAGCATTATGTCTTCAGGCCTACAATATTGCCACGCTTCGTCTGGATGAAGCTTTATCGCAGAAATCTGACAAACCTTTAGCCATTGTTTCTGATATTGATGAGACCTTTTTAGATAATTCTTATTACGCTGTTGAGCGTTCAAAAATGGGAAAGAATTATGATCAGAAAACATGGGAAGAATGGACTGCGAAAGGCATTGCCACTCCGCTTACAGGTTCTCAGAAATTCTATCAGTATGCTGCCAGTAAAGGAATTCAGGTATTTTATGTGACCAACCGTGTGGAGCAGGAACGTGAAGGGACTTTAAAGAATTTAAAAAAATACAATTTCCCGATTCAAAGCGATGCCAACCTTATCCTGAGATCCAAAGAAAGTAGTAAGGAAACCCGCAGAAAAGATATTGCTAAAAATTATAATATTGTGTTGCTGCTAGGTGACAATCTCGCTGATTTTTCAGATATATTTGATAAAAAATCGGAAACAGAGCGTTCTTCAGCAGTGAAAAACTCCGCTAATGATTTTGGTAAAAAATTCATAATTATACCTAACGTTGGCTATGGAGACTGGGAATCATCATTTTATCAATACAAATACGATTACACAGATCAGCAGAAAAACTCAATGATGTACGATGCTGTGAAATCTAATCCTTAAACAAAATCTAAACTGTAGATACAAGATCGAAAAACCTCACAATATTGTTGTGAGGTTTTTTATATGTTTTCATAAAGAAGAAAGACAAAAAGATGAAAGTTGTTTGAAGACTAATCAATTGATTGTTTTCTCCAAGCTTCTGTCAAAATATTTATGCAACTCCTTTTATTTTTGTTCCGTTCTTAGCCGCTTCGATTTTCTTATTATTTCTAAGCTCACGTTTCATTTTGCGGTAGTCCCAGGGAGCGAGAGCGTTACTATCCTGCCAAAGTCCCACTTTTTTAAGCTTTGCAGTTTCCTGAATTTTGCCCAGAGAAGTATCTTTTGAGTAGGAAAAATACCACCATCCCAATCCTGCTTTGATAAGCTCTTTAGAAAGGTATTTCCCATCATCATAATACACTTTCGCAATGGATCTTCCATAACGGTCCGTAGTCGTTTCAACAAAGCTTACCGTTTTCCCGAATACCTGCGCAGAAGTAAACTGCTTTGCATTTTTACCGAACGCCTGTCCACTTTCCGGACAATCGACTTCGGCTAATCTGATCTTTTTTTGTTGATTGCCTTTTAACAGTAAAGTAATGGTATCTCCGTCTGAAATTTTGATCACTTTTCCGGTAGTCTGTGAGAATAGAAATACAGGGAAAAGTACGTACAGCAGCATTAATCGTTTCATGGAGCAAATATAGGAATTAGTGGGGCTTGTTTAATGAAAAAACCTCGCATTTTGCAAGGTTTTTATAATATTGAATTGAGTTATTTGATTTTTTTTGCCTCAAAGTCGGGAGACTTTGCGGAGCTGAGGAAATAAAAGCAATTCAGGAACTCGACAACGATACTAAAAATCATATTTTTGCCACAATAGACGCTTTTATTAAGGCATCTAAACTTAAAAATATTGCTACATTATAATACAAAAACCTCAAAGTCGGGAGACTTTGCGCAGCGGGAGACTTTGCGGAGCGGGAGACTTTGCGGAGCGAGAAAGTCGGGAGACTTTGCGGAGCTATGGAAATAAAAGCAATTCAGGAACTCGACAACGATACTAAAAATCATATTTTTGCCACAATAGACGCTTTTATTAAGGCATCTAAACTTAAAAATATTGCTACATTATAATACAAAAACCTCAAAGTCGGGAGACTTTGCGCAGCGGGATAAACTCAGTGATGTATTTGCAATAGCGTGATTAACAAATTCCTGATTCTTACAGCAAGAATACATCATCAAAAAACAGAAGAACAGAAGAAAACGAGTTTCTGTTTTCAAGGCTATTTTTTTATATTTTGGGATAAGAATGTTTAATGTGAACAAAAAAAAAGAAAATTCTTTCATCATTTTTAAGCGGGCTAAATCAATGGTTATTAACAGGGTAAAGTTAATAAAAAAGGGTGCATAAAAAATTAATTAAAAATTATACCTCATTTTCTTTTTTTATTCCAAAAAGAATTGCAACTTTGCAGCCCTAAAAACGATGTAAAATTCGTTATTGATGACCCCTTCGGGGCGTAGCGTAGTCCGGTCATCGCGCCTGGTTTGGGACCAGGAGGTCGCAGGTTCGAATCCTGCCGCCCCGACTTATAAAATTTAGGGTGCGTAGCTCAGCTGGATAGAGCATCTGCCTTCTAAGCAGACGGTCAAAGGTTCGAATCCTTTCGCGCTCACTGAAAGACTTACTGGAAACAGTGAGTCTTTTTTGTTTTTTTATTTACTCTCAAATAATCAGTGATTAATCAAATTGGATAGAGCATCCCGATTTCAATCGGGACGACAAAAGTTCGAATCCTTTCGCGCTCACTTAAAGACTTACTATTTTTAGTAAGTCTTTTTTGTTTTTATTCATTACTTAAAAATCACTGATAAAGCAGAATGGATAGAGCATCCCGATTTCAATCGGGACGGCAAAGGTTCGAATCCTTTTGCGCTCACTTAAAGACTTACTATTTTTAGCAAGTCTTTTTTGTTTTTATTCATTACTTAAAAATCACTGATAAAGCAGAATGGATAGAGCATCCCGATTTCAATCGGGACGGCAAAGGTTCGAATCCTTTCGCGCTCACTTAAAGACTTACTATTTTTAGTAAGTCTTTTTTGTTTTTATTCCTTACTTAAAAATCATTGATGAAGCAGAATAATAGAGCATCCCGATTTGTAATCGGGACGGCAAAGGTTCGAATCCTTTCGATTTTACAAAAAGGCTCACAATAAAAATTGAAAGGCTCTTTTTATTTTTGCTCAAGTCTGGGTAAAAATTGGTCATTTTAGTGAGTGATAATAAAAACAATATAAGAATATGATTCTTAAACAAGTATAAGTATTCAAAGAGCGTTCACGAAAAAATAATTAAAAATTATTCCTGATTTTATTTTTTTATTCCAAAAAGTATTGTACCTTTGCAACCGCAAAAACGAAGTAAAATTCGTTACTGATGACACCTCGGGGCGTAGCGTAGTCCGGTCATCGCGCCTGGTTTGGGACCAGGAGGTCGCAGGTTCGAATCCTGCCGCCCCGACTTATAAAATTTAGGGTGCGTAGCTCAGCTGGATAGAGCATCTGCCTTCTAAGCAGACGGTCAAAGGTTCGAATCCTTTCGCGCTCACTTAAAGACTTACTATTTTTAGTAAGTCTTTTTTGTTTTTATTCCTTATTTAAAAATCATTAATAAAACAGAACGGATAGAGCATCCCGATTTGTAATCGGGACGACAAAAGTTCGAATCCTTTCGCGCTCACTTAAAGACTTACTGGAAACAGTGAGTCTTTTTTGTTTTTATTTACTCTCAAACAATCAGTGATTAATCAAATTGAATAGAGCATCCCGATTTCAATCGGGACGGCAAAGGTTCGATTCCTTTCGCGCTCACTTAAAAACTTACTGGAAACAATAAGTCTTTTTATTATATTCAAGATCTTTGGAACTCATACTCGTAATCACTCATTCTGATATCCTGCTGAAGAAGTTATTATTCTTAGTGTTTAATATCATCAGGGAAACCTGTATCTGCTACTTAGATATTTCTACATCATAATTAAGAAACTTCCATTTAGCAGTAAAAAAATACGATATGATACTGGAACTTTTATTTTCATTTGTATACCGATTTACATCTAATAGATTGGAAAAATATTGGTAAAGAAAAAGACATACCGAACATTAAAATTATTTTTTCAGTTCTTTTTTAAACTTCATGCAAAGTAAGCATAACAACATCATCCATTACAAAACCACTATACAATGTGTGTAAGCAATGGACCTACACCATACATACAACCTAATAATAACACTTACAGACAGAGTAAAACAACATGATGTACCTATGATGTATTCTATAATTTTCTTATTTCTTTTCTTTTTTTGAAATTGCAGTCAAATTATCGATTCTAAAACACAAAATTGATCAAAAAACCTTTATGATGCTTACAGGTGGGGGTAATAATCCCACCTGTTTTTTATCAACATTAGCCTTAATTACAAGAATTAATAAACTGCAGTTTATAGTATAATGAAATCCACTTTCATCTTCCATTGTATTATTCTTGTCCTATTTTCAATACAGTATTTATTCTATGGCCGAGAAATCTTTGACAAATTTTAATAGAATAATCTATTGCCTTATTTTTACATGCTGTTGTTCAAAACTATTTCCACAACACTACAGCATAGCGCAAATAGATACTTTACTCATAAAAAAAATGAAGAACTCAGAACCCAAATATCTAACAAGGATCTGATCATTTGGAATCAAAAAATCATAAAAGAAGCCAGCCAAATTAATTACCCTAAAGGAGAAGCTCTGGGATATGCCAATCTTGCCAATCGTTTCTGGCTGACAGGAGAATTTAAAAAGGCCATAGAATATCTGAACGATGCTGAGGAAAAATCAAAAGATATCAATGATGACTTTCTTGCTGGTAAAATCAATCAGGAATATTCACAGGTCTACAACAGAATGAATCTCCCTAAAATGGCCTTAGATTATAATTTAAAAGCCATGAAATCTGCTTTAAGATTGAAAAAAGATAATCAGGACTGCCGATTTTTTTTACGGTATGTTTATTCAACCCGGGCATCTTATTTCAACGGAGCTGAACATTCTGATTCATCACTCGTCTACCTTCATAAAGCAATGAAAACAGATCTGAATCCTTTAGATATAGGACTTATAGCCTATCATTATACAAAGTATGACCAAAATTTAGATTCAGCCCATTATTATTTAAAAAAAAGCCTTGACCTCATAGAAACCAAAAGGTTTAAACATAATAAATACCAGAGAGCGGTTGTTTTATATAATTATGGTTTTTTTCTGGTATGTTCAGAAAAAAAATAATGAGGCTATTGATGCCTATCAAAAATCCCTTGAACTGGCAAAAGAAGTAAACAGACCTTATCTGGTCTTAGATAATTACAGATGGCTGGCCACAGTTTATAAAGACCTTAAAGAATCTGAATATTTAAACAAAGCAACTTTGTTAAAAGATAGTATGGACAATGATCAAAGCAAAGCTATAACACTATCCTTCAATAAAATAACCAAAGAAAAAGAGGAAGAAAAAAAGAAAGCCAAAACTCAAACGGCATTATGGTATGGAGGTTTTTCATTGGCACTCATTGCTGTACTTTCTCTTTACTTTTATATGCAGATTAAAAGAAAGAAAAAAAAGCTTTTAGAAAAGAAAAAGATCATCCTGCAGCAAGAAGAGGAAACAAAAAACCTTAAAAGAAACTCAGTAAAAATCATGAAAATATCATCCAAATTGCCAAGAAAAACAGCGTTGGCTTTTTGTCATTATTTCAGGAAACTTATCCAGAAGTCTGTCAGCAGCTTTTAAAAACTAATCCTCAACTTTCTCAATCTGATTTATCTTTTTGCGCTATGATCTGGCTTGGATTTTCTTCAAAAAAAATTGCACAATATACTTCCATGGAGCACAGGTCTGTACAAACAAAAAAATATCGTTTACGAAAAAAACTCTATCTTGATACAGAAACTGATCTCTATCAATTCATCAAATCAATATCTGAAACTGAATAATTCTTAAAGAACAAAAGGCATTTTAGATGAATCAACCCTAAGATTATACTTAAAAGAAGCCGTCTCATTTTCCTTGAGGCGGTTTTTGTTTATAAACTACCCATATTATTTTTTTAGGATGATTTTTT
>NZ_JAMZGF010000084.1 GCF_024158915.1 Chryseobacterium sp. S0630
AATAATTCGTATAATTCTAAATTACATCATAAAAAATATCAATAGGAACGGGCTTTAGCCCGTTTTCATATTATATACCTGCCCTCCATTGGCTTTGTCCAAAATTTATAATCCCATAGATTTTGATTAAAATCATAGAATTCATATTCATTGTTTAAATGGGCTAAAGCCCATTTCTATTGAATAATAATAATTCGTATAATTCTAAATTACATCATAAAAATATCAATAGGAACGGGCTTTAGCCCGTTTTCATATTATATACCTACCCTCCATTGGCTTTAGCCAAAACTTATTAAATAAATAGTATTTTTGATAAAACAACACAAATGGCTTTTATCAAAATCTACATTCATCTTGTCTTTTCTACAAGGAACAGAGATCCTTTTCTCAATACATTCGACATACGTCTCAAAGTCTGGAAACATATTAAAGAATATGCTACAGAAAAAGGTATATTTTTAGATATGATTAATGGATATTCAGACCATTGTCATTGTCTTATTTCTCTGGGATCTGATCAGAGTATAGAAAAAATTGTACAACTATTAAAAGGTGAATCTTCACATTGGATTAATAAAAATAAACTTACTTTAGGAAAATTCTCATGGCAGGATGAATATTTTGCGGTGTCTGTCTCCGAGTCTATGATAGATAGCGTAAGAAATTATATTAAAAATCAGGAAAAACATCATCAGAAAAAAAAATTTGGTGATGAGTATAAGGAATTTATTGAAAAATATAATTTTAAAATGTAGTGAAGTTTTGGCTAAAGCCAAAGGATTTGTTTCTTTTATTTAAATGGGCTAAAGCCCATTTCTATTGAATAGGATAGTAAATCTCTAATAATTTATTGCACTACTCTAACTACATTATAAAAACATCAATAGGAACGGGCTTTAGCCCGTTTCCATATTATATACATTCCATTGGCTTTAGCCAAAGTCTATAAACATAACCACATTTACATCCCATTTTTTTGCCCAAAATTCTTATATTCTCTACCTTTATCCATTCTTTGAATTCACTACAATTATGGAACATATTATCGAAATATTAAAATCAGGTGGAACAATTCTTTACCCTACAGATACCATTTGGGGGATTGGTTGTGATGCTACCAATATAGAGGCGGTCAATAAAATTTTTGACATCAAAAAGCGCGAAAAAAACAAATCCATGATCATCCTTGTGGAATCTGAGAAAAGACTTCAGGAACTGGTAGATGTTCCAGAAATGGCGTGGGAAATTATTGATCTTAGCGAAAAACCAGTAACGATCGTTTATGAAAACCCAAGAGGTTTGCCTAAAGAACTTCTTGCAGAAGACGGAAGCATCGGAATCCGATTGGTAAAAAATGATTTTTGTAAAAAACTGATTACAAAACTGAACAAACCTTTAGTATCTACTTCTGCCAACTTCAGCGGTGAAAAAAGTCCGCTAAAATTCTCTGATATTTCTGAGGAGATGATCAGCCTTGTAGATTACGCTGTGGAGGAAGACAGAGAAAAGGTTTCAAAATACTCAGGTTCATCCGTAATCAAAATATGGAATGACAACAGAATAAAAGTTCTTAGGGAATAAGAATTCTGAACTTTTATGTTTATTTTTTAGAGTCTTGTCAGTTCATATCGGCAGGATTTCTTTTTTTTAATTCTATCTTTGCAAACTCAACTCATAAACTATTTGCTATGAATCATCACGAATTTGCTCAATTATGGATCAATGCGTGGAATTCTCATGATTTGGAAGATATACTTTCCCATTATTCGGATGATATTGAGATTACAACTCCTATGATTGCACTGGCTACTGGCGGTAAAGAAAGCTCTTTACAAGGAAAAGAGGCCGTTCGTGAATATTGGAAAAAGGCACTGGATAAGTTTCCGGACCTTCATTTTGATCTGGTATATTCCACAGCAGGAGTAGATTCTGTAGCATTATTTTATAAGTCGATTATGGATAAACATGCTGTTGAAGTCATGTTTTTTAATGAAGAGGGAAAAATTAGTAGAATGTATGCTCATTATGACTAATGGGTAACATACGTAGAAATTGTCACTATTATTAACGATGAAAATTAATCTTAATCAAAATAAGAATTTAAAACTATTTAAAATCATTTCTGAAGCAGCAGAAAGGAATAACCAGTCCGTATATATTGTGGGCGGTTATGTACGAGACCTTCTGATGAACAGAAAAGCTTCTACAGATATAGACTTTGTAACGGAACAAAGTGGTATTGAACTTGCTCAAAATGTAGCTAAGGATATAGATCCGAAATTAAAAGTTTCTGTATTCAAAACTTATGGAACGGCTATGATCAAGTATAAAGAACTTGAACTTGAATTTGTGGGAGCAAGAAAAGAAAGCTATACAGAAAACAGCCGAAAGCCGGAAGTGGAAGGCGGAAGTCTGGAAGATGACCAGAAAAGAAGAGATTTTACCATCAATGCGATGGCTATTTCTTTAAATAAAGATAATTTCGGAGAACTGATTGATCCATTCAATGGAATTGAAGATCTTGAAAAAGGAATTTTAAGAACACCGTTAGAACCTGCTCAGACTTACTCTGATGATCCATTAAGAATGATGAGGGCAGTACGTTTTGCTTCAACTTTAAATTTTAAAATTGAGGAAAATTCTCTGAGAGCGATCCAGCAGGAAGCAGAAAGAATTAAGATTGTTTCTATGGAAAGAATCATGGTAGAATTCAATAAAATTATGCTTTCTGAAAAACCGTCTATCGGACTGAGACTGATGGAGCAAACCGGTCTTATGAAGCTGATTATTCCTGAACTGATAGAACTGAAAGGAGTGGAAGAAGTAGAAGGACAAACTCACAAAGATAATTTTTATCATACTTTAGAAGTTGTAGACAATATTTCTGTGAATACTGACAATCTTTGGCTCCGTTGGTCTGCCCTGCTCCATGATATTGGAAAAGCTCCAACAAAAAAGTTTGTAGAAGGAACAGGATGGACATTTCACGGACATGAATTTTTGGGTTCAAAAATGGTAAAAACACTTTTTCAAAGATTAAAACTGCCTTTGGGAAGTGACATGAAATATGTTCAGAAGATGGTGAAACTTTCATCAAGACCTATCGCACTGATTACTGATGATGCTTCAGATTCTGCATTGAGAAGGCTTTTATTTGATGCCGGAGAAAACCTTGAAGACCTTTTCACGCTTTGTAAGGCAGACATTACCACTAAAAACTCTAAAAAGCAGGAGAAATTCAAAAGAAACTTTGAATATGTAGCGGTAAAGATCAAAGAAGTGGAAGAAAAGGATCAGGTAAGAAACTTTCAACCCCCAATTACCGGTGAAGAGATTATGGTAATGTTTAACCTTAAGCCAGGCCGTGAAATCGGAATCCTAAAAGAGAAGGTGAAAGAAGCTATTCTTGAAGGTGAAATTCCTAATGAAAAAGAGGAAGCTACAAAATTTGTGATTGCTGAGGCTGAAAAACTGGGGTTAACCTTATAATTCAATTAATATAAAATATAAAACCGGCGGGATGTTCCATCCCGCCGGTTTTTTTGTTTCCCTAGGGAAACAAAGCCGGCCGGTTTCTTCGAAACCGGCCGGAAAAAAACACAAATGATGAAAAAATAAAAAATTATTTTTTATATGTTGTTATACATTACGGATTCAGGAAAGTTCCGTTAGCACCCAGCCCTCCGGTTTTAAGAGATCCCATTTTGGCACCCGTAGCGGCTGAATAAATTACCATTTCACTTTCTTGAGTGAACTGTTTAACATCTGATGCAAAAATCCTTCCATCAATAACATTAAAACCATATAATGTAAAATAAGGACCTCCGTCTGCAGCTGTTAATAGTGGGCTGGTAGGAACTGTTGGAGTAGCTAAACCTGTTGTATATACTTTATTTCCAGAGCTGAAGTAGATCTTATCGTTATCAATCTGAAGGTTTGTAGCACTAGGAATTCCCGCCAGCGTAATTACCGGTGTAAGCGCTCCGGTACTTGAAATTTTATAGATATAAGAATCTGTAGCTGTTGAAGAAATTGTATAAACATTGGACTTGTATGATACTGTATTTCCAATCTGCCCATTTGGAACAGTAATTTCAGTTTTAGCATCATTAGAAGTATTGATATAAGTAATCTTATTTCCATACCCTGATGAAGCATTTTGTACAAACACATTTCCTCCTGCTTCTACTGTCTTATCAGAAACTTCAGTTGTGCTGATTTTGCTTACAAATGAATAGTCAGAAGCTTTATATTTTGTTATACTTTGAGTATGTGCAACGAAGTTTGTATTGGATACATAAATGAAATTGTTAGCAAAAGTAATTCCTCTTGGGTTATCAAGCTGATCTGTAATTACTCCTAACTTTTTGAATGTATAACGGTCTACTACAACAATTTTATTTGAGTTGTTGATTACAAGATAAGCTTTATTCCCGTTAAGTCCAATGGTCTGAAGAACATCTCCAAGGATCTCATTGTTATTATAACCATACACGTCATCCTGTTTCAGGCTTAAATCTCTTGTTACAAAGGTTACCTTAGCTCCCTGGCTGTTATAGTTTCCTTCATTAGAGATAAAATATCCGTTCTGATAAGTGATCGGAGAAATTTCAATTTCATCAGAACTGTTTGTACATGAAGAAATGTTAAACAATAACACTACTGCAAATAATACAGTTAAAAGTTTAGTTATTTTCATATTTACTCAATTTTAATTTATTAAAAATTTATTGCGGCATACACACTATAGTTTCTTTTGGGCAAAGGATAGAAAGAAACAGTTTTGTAGTATGTATTCGTTAGATTATTCACTTTGAACCCTAAGGTATATTTTTTGGCTAAAGTTGCAGAAACACCCATATTTAAAAGAAAATAAGGATCTATGGCATCTGATCTTTTTTCGTCACTTGTAGTGTATGTAACACCATTCACCTGTCCCTGTGCAAAAAATTTAAAGAAACCATATTCGTAATCTATATTGGCAGTCCCTCTGTGCATAGGAACATAAGGTCTCTGCATTTTCGTTTCTTTATCAATAGATTTTGCATAATAATACCCTGCATTCGCACGGATTTTATGGTTCCCCAGCTGTTTACTGAAAGACAGTTGAGATTCCAATCCGTAAGATTCAGATTTATTCACATTGTATGCCTGCCAGTAGCCTAAAGCAGTCGGAAGCCAGACAATAAGATCAGTCACATTCATATAGTATGGAGATAAAGTAAGTTTAAAATCTCCCACTTTGAACTCATTGGTCATGTCTACCTGAGTAGAAGTTTCCGGTCTCAGATCTTTATTTCCTCCCGGTTCATAATAAATATCATTAAAGGATGGAAATCTGAAATTTTTTGACACATTAAAGCTTACATCATACCATTTTGCAGCACTCCATTTTCCGGAGAATGAATACATCAGCGGAGACTTCACATCTTCCACAAAATCTTTCTTAAATCCTCCCTCAAAACGCAGGTCTTTTGTTGCAAAATATCTTAACAATCCTGAAACAGAACCAATATTTCTGCTCACACTGGATATTCCGTTCATATATCCCTCTCCTTTATTGACCTGAAACTCTCCAATGATATTAAAATTCCACTTTGAGTTCAGGAAATAATTAAAATCATTTTTAAGGATATAATTTTTCCCGGTTCCGCCACTTGATTTAGGCTGATTTAACGAACCGAAAAATTGAAAATTCTCTTCTGTATAAGCTGCTTTAAAGGAATTGCTGAACTTTGTTTTGTTCCAGTCCCAGGAAAGAAGGCTTCTTACACTCTGAGTTTTATATTTCGTTTTTGTTCCCGTTTCTTCATATACAGGAAAGCGCTGCGAAGAATCAAAAAACTGACTTTGCCACGAAATTTTATGATCGTTTGTAATTTTATAGGATGCTCCTACATTAAATGTTGTATTGTAATAACTCCCGTTTCTGTTGATATAGTTCAGGTCACTGACCTTATAATCATTTTCACTTACAGAATAATTTCCGGAAGCTTTGAAACTGAATCTATCATTGCTGTAAGATCCTTTTATAAAATTATTATAAGTGTTAAAGGAAGCGACTTCAGAAAATAAAGAACCATGGAAACCTTTATTAAAGTCAAGCGTATTATTCAGGTGAATACTTCCTCCAATGGCACCACTTCCGTATATTACACTTCCTCCTCCGGCTTTTACACCAATCTGATCATATCCGAACAAGGCAATATTATTGATATCTCCCTGCCCCAGAAAATTGGAATTGATATTAATCCCATTCCAGACAAAAGCAGTCTGCTGAGCGGTAGTTCCTCTGAAAGAAGGTGAAGAAACAGCACCACGGCCATTTTCTTTGATAAAAACCTGTGACTGAAATCTCAGAAGTTCAGAAAGATTACTGGAGTTTTTCTCGGCATCTTCCGCCGAAATTATTTTTACCGGATGAAAAAGTTTCACCCTATTCATCTGATTGTCGAAGACATAAACAGTATCGATGGCCTTCTCTTGTCCAAAAAGAAAACAGCCATACGATGAAAAAAGCAGTACTAAAGATCTTTTTATATCCATACTTTTTTACTTTTCCTCCGAAAGCAATATGTTTTTTAATTATAATTCCGGCAGGTCTCCTGACTTTCGCATTCTGCTCCTTCCCGTTATTAAACAGTGGTTTTTTGCAGAAACTTGAGTTGCGATTTACAGTTGCGGGGACAGTCCGGGAGTTACACCCGATTCCCTTTTCATTCCAAAATACTGGAAACCAAAATTTTTGCAAAGATAGTTTTTTATATGTATTCGCCAAAAACCAGGCTTTTCTATACCAACAAGCTATCCTTTTGTTATATACACAAAAAAGAACGGCCGCTTTCAATATTGAAAACAGCCATTCATCCCACTACTTTACTATTTATATATGTTATTTTTTTATAAACTTATAAGCCTCCTGTTTTACTCCTTTTACAGAGTATTGTAAAATATAATCTCCTTTTGACAGGGATGAAACATCAATCTGCCCTTCTACCGTATCAAATGATTTTACCTTTTGTCCAACCATATTATAAATTTCAGCTTTCTCTATTTTTCCCTTTCCTTTAAAATATAGAATATCAGTCACAGGATTAGGATAGATTCCTATACTGTTTTTCTCTTTCACGGCATCATTGACCGATAAAAATTGAGAAATATCCAGATAAAAAGCAATCATCTGCCCTGAAGCATTTGTCCCAGCTCCGGCAATTTTTTTTCCGTCCTGTGAAATCGCTAAAGGAAGCCCCATCGTGACTCCATTGGTAGCAATTCCTAAAGACACGGCATAATCATTCAGATTAATTCTTCCGCTAGCAGAGGTCCAGATAAAGCCTTCCCCTGACATAGGAGGTGCTCCAAATGCTCTGTAGTACCCTATTACTTTTTTCCCATCAGCAGAAATTCCTGTTGCTCCTCCTTTGAAGCTGAAAGAAGCATTAGGATGTGTTATATAAGTAAGTCCACTTACCGAATTCCAGACATAAGGATTAGGATTTGCTGAGCCTATGATGGTATTTCCGTCTGCAGAAATTCCTCCTGCTTCCCCTACATTGTTTCCATTATTATCTGTAATAAAACTTTCTACTCCATCCTGCCATTTTGCCCCACTTCTTGTTCCGGTCGGCTCATCCTGCCAACCTACAATTACTGTTCCTGCAGCATTGATTGCATTGGCTCTGGAGCTGCGTCCGGGAACCATACTTCCCAAATCTATCATTCCGCTTACAGCATCCCATTTCACAGCATGTGCGTTCGCAGCAGTAAGAAATCCTAAACCTACGATCGTACTTCCATTGGTAGTCATGCCCCAGGTTGAACTTACACTGCCATCCCATCCAGTAGGAACAAGCCCACCTCTGTTTACCCAGGTGGAAGTAGCTACATCATAAGTTGATATTTCATTGAATCCCGTTGCTGCATTTGTAATGGATGACGATATTTTAGTTCCGTCATTCGAAACAACAGTTCTACCAGCAGCCGGATAACCGTTTGATATAGAACCAATCTGTACAAGTCCTCCCGCTGCATCCCATTTATATATTCCTCCTCCACTTGTATGCATACTTACGACTCCATTGTCTGAGACTGCTCCTACATTATAATTTCCCAAACCTATTACAGTAAGCTGAGCTTCTGCAAAACCAAATTTCAGAAAAAGACAAGCCGTCAACATTTTCATTGATACTCTGTAAAAATTTTTCATATTTTATTATATTTAGCGTTTCGAATTGGTGAAAACAATATTAATACAATATTCACCTTGTCAAAAGAAATTGGCTTTCATAATTCGTGAATTTTAAAAGAATTTAATTTTTAAAAACCTAATAACCAAACAGATACAAAACAATATTTTGAATATGGATTTTACCAGAACTATTCAAAAAAACACAAAAAACAAATTATCTAGACAAAAATTATTTCAAACTTTACTGTTTATTTTCATTTTCTGCTCCCTTACCACCAAAGGACAGTCCGGTCCGGACTTTACTATTCTAGCCGATAAGGCATTTCTGAAGCTTTATCAGAATTCTGACGAATGCATCAGTTATACCCAGGGAATTCTTGTGAGTGATCAAAATGCCGAGCACAAAATTGTACTTCAAAACATTATTTCACAAGCTTTTGCCATGAAGGGGGAATATGTACAATCTGTCAATATTTTCGCTCAAAAAGAAGAGCCTGATCAGAAAAACGATCTTTCTTATTTTATGCAGGTCTTCAGTGATTATAATCTTGCAGATCAGTATCAGAATCTGGGTTTGTACAATCAATCGAAACGAATTATTTCTCATCTCTTGTCTGATCAAAAACTCCTTAAAAGCAGTAATCCGGCATTAAAAATCACCACCGCAAAATTATTTCAGCTTCAGGCATTGAACTCGGGAATTAACAGAAACTATCCTGAGGCTCTAAAAAATCTTGATCAAAGTAATCAATACCTCGACGATTATAATGAAGAGAATAGAATTTTAAAAATCGAAAACAGAATTTTCAGATCTTCCTATCTGCTGAAACTAAATAAACAAACTGAATATAAAGCACTTATAGACAGTGTTATTACAGATCTTGAACATCAGAAAAACCAACCTTTTCTCTTAGGACTGGCCTATGAAAACCTCTCCCAATATTATTTTCTGAGACAGGATTATGCTATAGCTATTGAAAAACTGGAAGCAGGGCTTCAATTGATTGAAAATCTTTCTTTTAACAATTTAAAAATTAAAATCTACGAGTCACTTTCCCGTAATTATTACGCAGTACATAATGATGCAAAATATCATCAGTACAATAAACTTTACAATGATTTAAAAGTAAAAACAGATTCCAGCTCAAAAGAAGGAATACGATATCTTGTGAAACTTGTGGAAACCAATCAAAACAAAAATATTGAATTTCAGAAACATCTGCTTCTAAGATCTTCCTGGTCTTTAATCCTGATTATATCTTTGATCATTTTGGGTTTGCTTACTTATTTTTTACTCATGAGAAGTAAAAATAAAGACTTAAAAAAACAGTTTGATTTCTTTGAAAAACAGATCAGCCGAAAATCTCAACCCATCATTTTAAACAAAACAGCTCCAGCGACAAAAGATTCCGCCACAACAAAAATATCCAGGGAAAAAGAAGATGAAATTCTCCAAAAGTTAGAAGAATTTGAAAAATCCGATCGATTTCTGAATAAAAACATGTCTCTGTCTCTGCTTTCCTCTCAAATGGAAATCAATACAAAATACCTTTCGGAAATTATTAATAATAAAGAAAAAAACTTCAACGGATATATTAATAAACTTAGAATCAACCATATTGTACAGTTGCTAAGAACTGATTCTACTTTTCTTAATTATAAAGTAAGTTATCTGGCAGAATATTCAGGATTCTCATCACACAGTGCATTCACTACTGTTTTTAAGTCAGTTACGGGAATGTCTCCCAATGCCTATATTCAGGAAATCAGTAAAACAAAAGCCTTATGAAATCAATTGTAAAAATAATCCTGTTGCTGGTTGCCTTTTGTAATTTTACGAAAGCACAAAAGACACCTGACAGTGTCTTAATAAAAAAAGCGAAACTTGAAATTTACGATAACCCTGATCACACCATCAAAATCGGAGAACAATTATTAAAAAAATCTCATGATATAAAGACTTCTATCAATCTTTACATGCTGCTTTCAACAGCCAATATTGCCAAAAGAAATTTTGAAGAGTCTTTACAATATATTCTAAAAGCAAAAGAACTGTCTCAGAAAACCAATGATCCCAGAAGCCAGGCAGGCGTTCTCATCTCAGTCGCTATTCAATATCAGCAAATGGAACTTTTCAACAAATGCCTGGAAACACTTAATGAGGCAGAACAGTATATTGCAAAAATTCCAGAAAAAAAACCTGAGAAATACATTGAAACGGCTGCAAGCTATGCAATAAGGGGAATGGTGTATAAAAGCCAGTCTAATTCCGAAATTGCTTTGGAAAAATTCCTGATTTCTATACGAAATTATGAAAAGGTTCCCGTAAAGAAAACCACTTATTCTAATATGAGTGTGGTGTTTTACAATATTGGATACTGTTATCTTAACCTTAATCAAATTGATAAAGCGCAGGAAGCTTTCCTACAGTCTATCAACTATGCCCGCAATAATTATGCTAAAAGTCTGGAAGCATTTGCTTTGAAAGGAATTGCTGAAATACACAAACAAAGACACGAAAATCAAGCTGCAATAAACCTTTTACTAAAAGCTGAGGATCTTTCTAAAAATACCGGAGATATTATTCTGAACGAAGGGCTTTATAAAGAAATGGCTGAGAATTATCTTGCTATGGGACAACAGAATCTCTATCAGCAGTTTAATAAAAAACACATGGAAATGCGATTTAAAAGAAAGCAGAATGAACTTAAATCCATTAATCAGGTGATCGACAACCACAATAAGGAAACAGCTTTGAAAAGTGAGAAACTGAAATCTGATTATCTTTATATTAAAATGGCTTCAGTCCTTCTGGGATGTATTTTGATAGTTATTCTTTTATATTTTATTATCAAAATCAGAAAACAGAATAAGAAGTTTCATAAAGAGATACAGCAAATGATAAGAACATCATAAGCTATGAAAATAAAAAAACATCCCAATTTGGGATGTTTTTTATACTGTAACTGTTTAAACTTATCAAAAAATTTTGATGAACCATTAAAAATAAAGTATAGTTAAGATAAATCATTCTGATTTTTAAGCTTAAAGCGAAGCTCATCTTAATACTCTCAACACCTTAATACAATCTTAATGTTTCAAAAAATAAACGTTTAAACAGATTAGTTCTATAATTAATTTATTTACCAATAACTTCTGTAATTGGATTTCCTACATTTCCACTTGGAAACTGGATTTTCAATAAAGAAGATACCGTAGGAGCAATATCTGTCATGTGATATTCTTTGTTGCTTTCTCCCTGTTTCACTCCCCATCCCATAAAGATCAATGGAATGTGAGAATCGTAAGAATTCCATACACTGTGTGTAGTTCCTGTTTTAGAATATGGCGGAAGCATAGAATCATGAGAAATTAACTGGATATCTCCACTTCTCTGTCTGTTGATTCCATTAATAATTCTTTGTTTGATTGGTTCCGGAATGCTTGCCTCCTGAACTTTGTCTACAGAAACAGCATATAAAACAGTAGGATCTTTCTCAATTTCTTTTACAGCAAAGTTTCTTACATCATCCAATTCAAGCTTGTTGTCTGTCAATACTTTTCTGTCGAAATAAACCTGATAGTTATCAATGGCATTAACCAATTTATCTGCTCCGAACTTTTCTTTCAGTTTCTGGTTCAGATTCTTTTCTGCATCTTCTCCGAAGAAACCGGTTGGAATTTTATGTTCTTTAAGGAATCCTACAGAGTGTGCTCCACCATGGTCAGCAGAAAGGAAAACAGTGTACTCCCCTTTTCCTACCTTTGAATCAAGATATTTGAAGAACTCTGCCAAATCCTGATCTAGTCTGATATAAACATCTTCTACTTCAATAGAATTCGGTCCGAATTTATGCCCTGCATAATCCGTAGATGCCAGGTTGATGGCTAAGAAATCAGTGATATTATCTCCACCTAGTTTTTCACCTTCTACAGAAGCTTCTGCCAATTTCAATGTCAGCGTATTCCCGAAAGGTGTATAACGGATATTGTCTTTTTTAGTCTGGTAATCTTTTGCTAAATTACTGTAAGGGAAAGTAGGTGTTTTTGCACTTCCCAACAGACCTTCCCAAGGAGAATTGTCTGGTGCACTTTCAGTATATTCATTAATTGGAAGTAAAGTATTCCATCCGTTGGCTACTAATTTTTCAGGAAGGTTTTGCGAATTAAATGATTTTACCCACTGAGGAAGATCATTCATATACCAGGTACTGGTAATGAAATTTCCTGTACTGTCATCAAACCAGAAAGCTCCGTTTGGAGTGTGTCCTGCAGGAAGAATAGAAGCACGGTCTTTCAAAGAAACCCCCACTACTTTTCCCTGGAAGTTCGTTGCCAGTCTCAATTCGTCAGTTACTGTAGTTGACCAAAGATTTTTCGGAGAGTGACTTCCTGTTTTTGTATTGGTAGTTCCTACCGGCTGAACGCTCTCATCTGCGGTACAGTAAACGCCTTTACCTGTTTCTTTATCCGTCCAGTCGTTTCCTGCAATTCCATGAATAGCCGGTACAGATCCTGTATAGATACATGTATGTCCTAAAGCTGTAATGGTAGGAACATAAGGAATATGTACATTATTCAAAGAATATCCTGTATTCAAAAGTCTTTTAAAACCATCATTCCCATACTTACCGTAGAAACGGTACAAATAGTCCCAACGCATCTGGTCTACTACCAGACCTACAACTAATTTCGGTCTTTCCAGTTGAGTATTTCTGTTCTTCTGTGCATTGATTGTAACTACGGACAATAAAGTAGCTGCCGCAATTGAAATGTTCCTAAGCATCCAAGTAAATTTTTATTGACAACAAATTTAAGGGTTTTGAAAGTTTTGGAGTATGAAATTTTATTTAAATTTGATTATTGTACAATTATCAATAATCTTCTATGATTCTAGGTGTATACTGGTATTTCAAATTCCCAGATCAATTATATGATTTTCAGTTTTTCAAATTTTATCCCGGATATGGAGGACATGCCGATAATCCTGCTGAACTGGTGGCAAGAATTGAGGTTGAAAATACAGACGATTTTATTCATAAACTGGAAGCGCTAAAATCAGATTTCAAGAAAACATATTTACACCTGAATATCGATGGAAATCAAATCATCATCAATATTGGAGACCATATGCTTTTTGATTTTCATTTTCAGTTTGCCAAAGAGATTGAAGAACTATTGATCCGTGAAAATGCAGTATTATTGGATGCCAATCTTCCTTTTACCATTCAATCCAGCAAAAGCTATCCTCCGGAAAGAGAGGATTTCAAAACTATAGAGCATCGTTTCATCCAGATGGTGGGTTCTGAATTCAAAAAAAATTATGCAGAAAATTATGCAGCCAGAATAGATTGTAATCTGCCTTTACAGCATAAAAAAGAGCTCATTGATGATATGATCCAGATTTGCAGAGAAGAAAACCTCGACGTATTTTACTATCATGATTTTGATTTTAAAGATCATTGTAACCTGATGCTTTTTTTCACTAATGGCAGACAGAAAAAAGATTCTTTTCAAAAGGTAGACATCAATTCTTTTGGCAATAAAGTAAGACAGCTCACTCAGAAATACCCTCTTCATTTTGGCCATTTCGGAAGTTTCAAAGAGTATCCTTTACACGGGCCTCATATAGAACTGATGGCAGACGAAGAATATATTATCAACAAGAAATAAAACCATTTAAATTCAATCATATGATCAAATTCAAGTATGTCATTCTCTATGTAGAAGATGTAGAAATATCTATGAACTTTTATAAAAACACTTTTGACTCTGAAATAAAATTCATCACTCCCGAAAAAGATTATGGTGAACTCCTGACCGGAGAAACAAGTCTCTCATTCGCTTCTGTGAGCCTGGCAAATTCCAATATTAAAAAAGGATTTATAACAGCAAAAGCAGAAGACCAGCCTTTCGGAATGGAACTTGGCTTTACAACAGATGATGTGGAGGCTTTGGTAGAAAAAGCAATAAAAAACGGAGCTGTCCTTTATGAAGAGATTGCTATAAAACCATGGGGACAAAAAACGGCTTATATTAAAGATCCCAACAATTATCTGGTAGAAATTTGTACTGAAATTCAATAAAATAAAAATATACAAGGGTGGAAATAAAAAAATTACAAAAACTAACCTCTAATCCAAGTCTGGATTGGGGACATAACGGGTATACAACAGACATAAGATATGTGGTTTCCTCTATTGAGTTTGGAGGTTCTTTTGAGTTTATTTTAAAAGAGAAGTCTTTGCCTTACCACAAAATATGGGAAACGACTTCTGAAGATCTTGAAGAATTGAATACCATTATTGAACAGGGAAATTCTTTCGGTGCTTTTGTTAATGAAGAATTGGCAGGCTGGATTATCTGTGAACACAGGACCTGGAACAATAGTTTTTATATTGAAAATATCCTGATCAACGAAAAATACAGAAGACAGGGAATCGGAATTATGTTGATTAAAAGTGCCATTAAAGAAGCCAGGAAATTGAATTGCAGAGTGATTGAACTGGAAACACAGAACACCAATTATCCTGCGATACAATTTTACAGAAGAATGGGATTCAATATTACCGGACTGAATACAAGATTGTATGAAAATGCAGAGGAAATCGCGCTTTTTATGACTTTAGATGTAGATTAATTCCACCAAATTCATTAAAACACTTGCTGGTGTGTTAATAATTTTATACATTAGTAATCAACAAATTAAAAATGATTACTATGAAAAATTTAAAAAAATTAAAGAGAAATCAGCTTGTGTTGATCAGTGGTGGTGACACTCCGTATGCCATATGTGATATGGATGGTAACTGCCCACCAACTATAGGTTCGTATTATTGCAGCGACGGTACTTGTTACAGAGTTTCCGGAGGAGGTGGTAGCAACCCTGGATGCAATGAACCTATGCGCCTGTGCCAGGAATGGGAAACAGGATGCGGATGTGTTTATATGTAAAAAATATTTGTTAGATAAAATTTTGTTGAGGGCGGTTTTTACCGCTCTTTTTTTGTTTAAAAAAATGCATATTTGCAATAAGACTAATATCAAAAAACTCATGTTACGACAAATTTATTTTTTAGCTGCACTCACTGCCTTTTCATTCATTTATTCGCAGAAAAAGACATTCAAATGTGCAGAAGTTCATGATGCTGTCAAACTTATTGATGAAGAAAAATATGATGAGGGGATCGCTATTCTTAGAGAATGTGAAAAAAAAGATCCAAAAGATTATACTTATCCATATGAAATTGCACTTGCTTATATCCGAAAAGAAGATTATAAGAGTGCCATATCACTGTTAGAAAAAATCAAAGATTATCCAAATATTGATGACTATTATTATGCCCTTCTAGGTAATGCCTATGATTATGCTGATAACCCGGAACAAGCTATAAAGGCTTATGATGAAGGATTAAAAAAATTTCCGTCTTCCGGAAAACTTTATTTGGAGAAAGGAATTGTCCTTGATCTTCAAAAGAAAATAAACCAAGCCGTTGAAAACTACGAAAAAGGGATAAAGGCAGAACCGTCATATCCATCCAACTACTACAGAATAGCCAAATTATTTCTAAATTCTAATAATTTGCTATACGGTCTGATTTATGGTGAAATATTCTTAAATCTGGAACGTACTACTTCCAGAAGCCAGGAAATGAGCCAACTTTTATATAGCGGGTATAAAAAAGCGATAAAATTCAAAGAAAAAAGTACAACAGTTGATCTTTGCCAGGCCATTATCATTATTGAAAAAGACAGTAAACCTAATGACCCTCTCCCTTTTTGTATTCTTTACAGCGGATATTTTGCACTCGCTACTGCTAATAAAAAAGAAATTAATCTGGAAACCCTATCAGACATCAGAAAAAAGGCATTGAAGGAATATTTCAAAATCAAGAGCAATCCTTCAAATGTTTTATTAAACTATCAAAAAATAATGGATGACAACAACCTATTTAATGCTTATAATTATTACCTGTTTCAGATAGGAGATAAAGAGGCTTTTAAAAATTGGCTTACCAATAATAAAGAAGAATATGACAAATTTGTGGATTGGTACACCAATGATGCCAATATTCTTAAAATTAATGAAAAAAACCTGTACATTTCTGATCCTTTACCTAAATAATCTGATGCTTTTCTTTTGAAGAATTTAAGTGAACTTCATTATTTTCGTAAAAACAGGATCAATTAATATATTGCAAAACGCTCTGAAGTTTATCATTTTCTAATTATTGCGCCATCTCTCACTCAGCTGGCTTCATTTCTGGAGCCGCAATGGAAAAACCAAACCCGTTAAAACTAATGAAATCACATTAAGCACCAAATAATATATTATGAAAACATTGATCTGGAAAGGAATATTTTATCAATCTTTTGAATATTTTAATTTACAATCCGATGATAAAAACTATGCGGCAGAATCAAAGATCATCGGTTGCCATGAAGATAAAATATATAGTATAGAGTATAAAATTCACATTGATAAAGACTGGATCATTCAGGACTTTCTGATCGAATCGGAGATCAATAAAGTAAAAAGAACACTTGCCGGAAAAAAAATCCAGGATCAATGGGAAATTAATCATGTTATAAACCCGGAATTCAATAATTTTAAATTTATAGATATTTCTCTGACGCCATTTACCAATACACTACCTATCAACTATTTAAAACTTTCTGAAAACACTTCTCAGAAAATTGATGTCCTCTATATTGATGTTTTAAATCATCATATCAGACCTGTCCAGCAGCAATATACCCGGACCGCTGCTAATCAATATTTGTATGAAAATATAGAAAATGATTTTAAAGCAGAGATTTCAATCGATGAAACGGGATTAGTAACGGCTTATCCTAAACTGTTTGAAAAGATTGCAGAACTTTGAAAAGCTGAAACGGGCCCTTTCTTAAGTCAAGATTGGAATAGAATTATCGAATATATTGAAACTGAAGTTAATGAGAGTATGTTCTCAAAAAAATAAGCTTTAATAGAAAGATAATTTGTTATTCTAGTAATAAACAGCTTATTACAATTGTTATAATAGTATGAAAACAATTGCTCACTTATTATTTTTTTTCGTTTCACTGACAGTCTTTTCAGCTCAGAATCATCCATCAGAAGCCTTTTTTGAAACCTCTGATCATGTAAAAATCAAATACAAAGTCTCAGGAAAAGGAGAAGCATGTTTTTATATTCCCGGTGGTCCCGGACAAGGATATTCTTCCTTTGAACTAATGGGTGGAAATAATCTGGAAAAAAACATGCAGATGGTTTATATGGATCAGCGGGGTTCCGGTGAATCCGGCACTTCTGAAAACTACCATCTTGATAAAATGATTCAGGATATTGAAGAACTGAGACAGCATCTTAAATTGAAAAAGGTCTTACTGCTCGCTCATTCTTTTGGTGGAATAATAGCTGTAAACTATGCAAAAAAATATCCCCAGCATACCAACGGACTCATCCTTGCCAATGTCACCCTGCATTTTCTGAATGATGAATCTGTCAAGGAACAGATTGAATATGGAAACAGCCTATTAAAGCTAAAAAACAGAGCAATTCCTAAAGACAGCCTTTCTTCAGAACTTTCAAAAGTCAGCAGCGCTTTAAGAAAGAAAAGAATCGGATATAAATTCCTGACCGAAGATATTGAAACCATAAAAGAATCGGATAAGATTGATTCCCTTCACCCCAGAATCATCGACTTCGGAATGGCTGTCATTTCAAAACCTAAAGATTTTCCTGAATATTACGCTGATTATGCTCCAATGACAAAAGAGATTAATGTTCCTGTTCTTATCATTACGGGAAAAAAGGATAAAGCAGTGGGAACTCAGCATTATAAAACCTTCAGGTTTCCCAATCAGAAAGTATTTTCCATTGATGGCGGACATCTTTTGTATTATGAGAAAAATAAAGACTTTGTAAATGCTGTAAATCGTTTTGTGAATACAATAAAATGATATGGTATTGGTAACTTCATTTTTGTAGGTTTCGGGGGGGGCCGGGGGCGGGGCGCCCCCCCCGCGGATTTTGTTCTA
>NZ_JAMZGF010000085.1 GCF_024158915.1 Chryseobacterium sp. S0630
TATTTTTGAGAAAAGGCTCAGATTATAAAATCTAAGCCCTGACTTTTTAACTTACACACTTTACGGGATAGTGTCATTAAAAATAAAAAACGATTCCTAGTATTGGAATCGTTTTTATTTTATTTCTTTCTTTTCGATTTCGAAATTGCTTTCTGCTGAGCTCTGTTGGCTCCAAACTTCTTAGGTGCTTTTCTTTTGGAAGGTCCACCCCAGTTTTCTTTGGTATTTTTAGCTTTCTTCTCGTGGAATGCGCCTCCACCGTCATTCAGTTTTACCTGAGCAGGATTTTTCATCACTACCTGATCTTCTTCAGCAGCAATCTTTTTAGGATTGATCTTAACGTTCTCAGGGAATTCATTAAATTTCAATTCTTTATCCATCAATAGCTCAATGTCAAGAATCAAAGGTTCTTCTTTTTTAGTCACAAAAGTAACAGCCTTTCCTTCTTTGTCCGCTCTACCCGTTCTACCGATCCTGTGGATATATTGCTCCGGAATATCAGGGGTTTCAAAATTGATCACATGCGTAATGTTTGAGATATCAAGACCTCTTGCCATTACGTCTGTAGTAATCAAACCTCTGATCTCTTCATTTTCAAAGCTTTTCATCGCTTTTAATCTGTAGTTCTGAGATTTGTTGGAGTGAATCACATCAAACTGTTCAGGGAAAAGCTCATTAATTTTAGTAAAGAGCAGGTCAGCATGTTTTTTATTATTATTAAAAATCAACACTTTAGACATATCTGCATCACTTTTCAGCAAATGTTCAAGTAAATTGATTTTAGTATTAAAGTTTTCAACTTTGTACCCTGTCTGTTCAATTTTTTCAAGCGGAGTTCCTGATTTTGCCAGTGAAATCTCAATCGGATTGGCAAAATACACATCCAGCATGTCATCTACCGCTTCTGTCATAGTAGCTGAGAAAAGAATATTCTGTCTCTTCTCTTTCATCATTTCAAAAATGTGGGTAAGCTGTGGTCTGAAACCAAGGTTAAGCATCTCATCAAATTCGTCAATGATAAGTTTCTGAACTTCTTTCAGAGAGATTGCGTTGTCTATGGAAAGGTCCATTACTCTTCCCGGTGTTCCTACTAAAATATCACAACCATCATTGAACAATAGTTTTTGAGTATTGATATTTTTTCCACCGTATATTCCGATTACTCTTGCGGTAATATTTTCCGTCAGTTTTTCAAGGATTTCAGTCACCTGTACCACCAATTCTCTTGTAGGAACAAGCACCAAAACAGTTGGATTTCCTGTCTTACTGTATTTCCATGTTTTCAGAACGGGTAAAAGATAAGCCAATGTTTTTCCGGTTCCGGTCTGTGCAATTCCCATTACATCTCTTCCCGAAAGAATAGGTTTTAAGCTCTTCTCCTGAATGGGAGTAGGTTCAAATAATTCCAAATCCGCTAAAACATCAAGAATTTTAACCGGAAGGTCAAAATCCGCAAAAGTGAGTTTTTCCATTTTGCAAAGATAGGTATTTAATTTTGTAGTATGGAAGCACGAAGTCTGAAGCTGGAAGATTATCAAACGTTCTTTTATTTTTTTGAATGTACAATGAAACAAATTAATGTATTGACACAAATCATTTCCTTCCCTCTTCCAGCCCCCATCCTCCAGCGATTGTACTCAATTCACCTTTACACTTTCACTGATTATTTTAATATCATCATCTATCCATTTGCTGGAAGTAACAATAACATATCCTTTCTTTTTTGGATCTTTTTTGATGGGGAATTCATCCTCTTCCCACTGATTACAATGGGTTGAAATAGAGGGCAATAACAGCTTCCAACCCGTTTTACTTAACGTATACACATAGAATGGATGCCAGCAGCTGGTACACCAATTGGGGTAAAAACCAATCTCCTCCTTCCCATCTCCATTAAGATCACCCAAATTATACAGACTTCCCTGCTTGGCAGGCGTAATCTTTATAGGTTTTATGTTTTTATCGCTGAAATAAATGGTTGTTTCACACTTTCCTTCACATTCGTCACCACAGTCGCTGACTTTTGTGTAAGCGTATTCTTTTGTTCCGTTTCCATCAAAATCTCCCTGAAGTTTCTCTTCATTTCCCTGTTGAGCAATACAATATGAGCTGAACAAGGTGAGTGTTGTTATAATAAGTGTTTTCATTGCTGAATTGGGGTTATAAGTTGTGGGATTCGGGTTACGAGATGCGGGGTTTAGGGTTTCGAGTTTTTGAATTTTTCGGGTTTATTTTCTGGTTACTCTTAGCAGGAGGATTATGACTAAAAGAATTGAAAAGATAAAGCCCAAAACCGCTACCAAAGATAATTCTCCGATTCTTGGTCCGGATTCGGAAGAAAAGACAATAGCTGTGGCAATAATATTTGCTCCTAAAATCATAGCCAGAATCAGATTGATGACACTGGATTTGATCAGTTGGTTGGTCTTATCTATATTTTTGATCTCGCTGGAAACCGTAAATTTATTTTCATCCAGCTTTTGAAGAACGGAACGGAGCTCTTTCGGGATTTCATCCACATTATCCGTGAAATTCATCATGCGGTCCATCCCTGTTTTTAAAAGATTTTTAGGACTGATTTTCTTGGTGAAAATCTTTTTGGTGTAAGGGTGAAGACTTTTAACAATATCAAGATCAGGATTAATACTTCTTCCCACTCCTTCTATCAGACTGATTCCTTTGAACAGAAGATAGAAATAATCCGGCATATAAAGCCTGTTGTCTTTCAAAATATCCTTCATCTTGTTGATGATCACCTGCACATTAATATCCTGTAATGATGAGCTGTGTACAAAATTCAGAATTTCTTCCACATCATTTTCAAATCTTCTTTCGTCCGGAATTTCATAGCTTATCGCCATTTTTTTGAGTGAACGGACTATTTTATGCGAATTTTTAGCAACAAAACTTACAATAAGATTTTCAAGAATTTCTTTATCATTAGGTTGAATTTTCCCCACTGCCCCAAAATCAATGAAAACAATTTTACCGTCTTTTCTCACCAAAATATTTCCGGCATGAGGATCCGCATGGAAAAATCCATAGTCCAAGATCTGCGATACAAAGAGCCTTAATCCTGCTTCAGAAACTTTCACCGGATCAATATCATTCGCCAGCAGAACAGATTTATCGGTAACCTTAATCCCATCAATAAACTCCATACAAAGAATATTGTTGTTGGAAAATTCTTCATAGACTTTAGGAACATATGTTTCTTTATTGTTCTTAAAATTCAGACGGAACTGCTGGATATTATTTTTTTCATTGATCAGAGAGACTTCTTCCAGTAAAGATCTTTCAAAGGTAGAAATAGCCTGTTTCAGATTCAGTTTTTCTCCTATTTCCGAATAGGCAGATATTAGTTTTTCAATATCTTTAATCAACAGTAAATCATCTTCAATGACGGACTGCACATCAGGTTTTCTCAGTTTTAAAATCACCGGGCTGCCATCCATCAGAACAGCTTTGTAAACCTGTGCAATAGAAGCTGTAGCCAGAGGCTTTTTCTGAATTTCACGGAAATAATCTTTAACGGAAATATTAAACTCGCTTTCCAGCGCCTCTTCTACATCCATATCTACCGTATCCACTTTGTCCTGAAGTTTTTGCAGCTCCTGGATCAATTCCGGTGGCAATAAGTCTTCCCTATTACTGAATGTCTGACCCAATTTTACAAAGGTAGGTCCAAGCTCTTCTAGGGCGAGTCTTATTCTTTCGTAAACGGTTCCTTTTGAAATGATTTCATCTGAATGACCAGAAGCTTCTTCCTGCTTATTTCCATTCATTCTGGCCAGAAGATCTTTGAATCCATATTTACTTAATACAGAAATCAGTCTTGCGGATCTTTTCAGTTTTCTTTGAGGCTTATCAAACATAGTGTATCAATAGTAGGTGCAATTTACTCCAAAAATTGTTCCTTTATGAAAAGAATTATGAGCAGAACACCAATGGATGAAATTAAAAACAACATCACATAATCAATATTTTAAAGAATAAAATACACCATAACAATAAAAAAGCATCATATATTGTAAAAATTGATATATTTACAACGTAAAAATAAAACAAACCAAAAGTATTAAAACATGAAAAATTTACGCAACAACAAACTTTCAAGAGAACAATTAAAAGGGATTGCAGGAAATGGGATTATCATCCCTATCAAAAACTGCTCAAACCAATGCTGCCCTACTGATGGAAGACCAACATGTCCAGGATTGATTTGCCCTGCTGTAGTTTGCCCTGAGTATATGTAAAATCTGATTTTATACAGAACCATATAGTACCCGAAGAAATATTCTTCGGGTATTTTTTTTGCTCCAAAAAATGCTTACGTACCACAATTTATGGCATATTATTTCCATCTAAAACAACAGCAAACAAAACACAAGAATCTATTTATCAAACCATTACACAACAAAAACCCAAAATAGAGAATTAAATCCATAATCATGTTCAATTAACAACAAGCCATAAATATAATTACAACACTATGTTAAAAAAAATTATTTCAGCTGGTCTTATTGCATCAGCAATTATGTTTACCACCCAAGTAAAAGCACAGGTAGCATCAGCCCATTCTATTGCCGAAGTAGCCACAAAAGAAATGAGCTATCTGGGACTTACAGAATCACAGGCCAATAAAGTAACGGAGATCAATACAATGACCGCAGATGCCCTAATTGCTCTTGACAGCAAAGCCGGTAACAATAACAGTCCGGAGAACAACAAAATAATTGCTGACGAATTTGTAAGCATCATCGCTCAACGTCATCAGGCCATGGCACAAATCCTTACTCCTGAACAGATGGCAGTGGTAAAACAAGACAGAGCAGAAAAGATTGCTCTTTTCAGAACATTTCTTATGGTTCCTATTCTGGATCTAACTGAAAGACAGGTTGAGCAGGTATATGAGATCAACTTCAAAGGGGTACAGGAAGTTCAGAAGGATTATGGAAAGCGTCTTAACAAGAAAAATGCAGGTCCGGAAGACGCTGACAGCAAAAAGGCAAAACGCATTATTATCAATGATTTTAAAGCACTGGATAAAGATTTTAAAAAGATACTAAGTCCTGAACAATATGAGGTTTATAAAAACAATCAGGATTTAATCAGAGAATCTGCTAAAAAAGGTTAGTTCGTTCCGTTTGGATACTTAAATATCTGCGGCAGCTCCAATGGAGCTGCCGCAGATATTTTTATTTAAGGTAAGTTTCGTAAAGGTCTTTTCTTCGGTCTTTCATTACCTGGACAGAACCGTTATGATGAAGATCTTTCAAGAGGTTCAGATCGACATCTACAATCAGTGTCATTTCTGTATTGGGAGTTGCTTCTCCTTTTACAGCATTAGACGGAAAGGCAAAATCTGAAGGGGTAAACACAGCCGCCTGCCCAAACTGAATATCCATATTATTTACCTTCGGAAGGTTTCCTACACAACCAGCAATGGCTACATAACATTCATTTTCTATGGCTCTTGCAGCAGCACAGTGGCGTACTCTCATATAGGCATTTTGGGTGTCTGTAAGATACGGTACAAACAGAATTTTCATTCCCTGATCGGCCAGAATTCTTGGTAATTCCGGGAATTCTACGTCATAGCAGATCACAAGACCTATTTTCCCACAATCGGTATCAAAGACTTTGATTTCATTTCCTCCTTTCATCCCGTAGTACCTCTTTTCGTTCGGCGTGATGTGAATTTTTCGATATTCATCCATACGGCCGTCACGGTGAAGAAGGTAACTTACATTGTACAAATCGTTATTATCGCTATCAAAAACAGGCATACTTCCGGAAATAATATTCACGTTGTAACTGATGGCCAATTCTGAAATCTTTTCTTTGATCTGCTCAGTAAGTTTAGACAGCTCAATCATACTGTCTCTTTCGGAAAGATTGTTGAAAGGAGCCAGCAAAGGCGTGTTGAAAAGTTCCGGAAAAAGAACAAAATCAGACTTATAATCTCCCATCACATTCACAAAGAATTCTACCTGCTCATAAAATGCTTCTATGTCTTTAAACGTTCTCATCTGCCACTGCACCAATCCAAGACGGATAATGCTGTCCTGCATGGTATTCGGTTTTCTGCTGTAATAGATATTATTCCATTGCAAAAGAACCGCATTTTCTCTGGAAGCTTCATCTTCCGGAAGATATTTTTTCAGGATTCTTATCGGAAGAAAATTATTGGAAAGCTGGAAAGACAATACAGGGTCATAGATTTCCTTATCTCTTACTTTTCGGATATATTCTCTTGGAGAAAATTCATGGCTGTATTTGTGATAATTCGGGATTCTACCACCCAGAACAATAGATTTCAGATTTAATAATTCACAAAGCTCTTTTCGGGCATCATACAATCTTCTTCCTAAACGCAGTTCACGAAACTCCGGATCTACAAAAACTTCTATTCCGTACAGGACATTTCCTGTAGAAGTATGGGTATTGAACGTATAATTTCCCGTAATATCGCTATAGGTATGGTCATCACCGAATTCTTCGTAATTGACGATTATGGAAAGTGCTACAGCAGCCAGTTTTCCATCAACGGTGATACAGATCTGTCCGTTCGGGAATATTTTTGTGAGTTTATCGATACTTTTTTTGGACCAGATAGACTCCGACATCTGCGGGTAGGCCCTTTTCATCGTTTCCGCCAGCTCATTATAATCCTGAAGGGTCAGGTTTCTTGTTTCTATTTGCATTTGATGTAATTTTACTTAAATTTAGTGAAAATATTTTACTTCAATCCTTATAGAAAAGTACTTCCCAATCATTTATACAAAATTTAACAGTGGATATCTCTAAAATTTTACAAACAGTTGTTCATTCAGATAACTACTGGAAACATTCTGATTTCAGTTCTGTAATGGAGGCGCTTAAACCCCATTATAATACTCATATAGAAATGGATACAGAAAAAGTTGTTGTTCTGCTATTAGGAGATAAAGCCATCGGATACATCTGTTTGAATTATCCTCTGATTTTTATAGAAAGTCAATATGCTTTACAAGTAAAAAATATTCTTCATACATTTCATGATATAGAATACATTATTGTCGATACGCTATCTAATGCCTATCTGTCTGTAGATCCTGATTTTTATAATGCTTATTTTGATTTTATGGAAAACCTGAATGCTTTTTCTGCTGAAGATTTTTACTTTTACAATGTAAATTAAAAATCATTCTTGTCCGATTAAATTAAAGCGTAATTAACAGGTCGCTCCTCTGGAGCTTTGTTATTTATGGAAACATCTTTTTTTTCTACTAACAGCAGATCCCGACGGGATCAAATCCAGCTCCACTGGGAGCTAACTGTTAATAGGACATATTTGTTTTAAAATTATAGCTCCGGAGGAGCGGCCTGTTAATTCATGCTGTAAATATTGATATTTTCAATGTATTTATAATTTTTATCGGAGAGTAATGATTATATTAAATTTTATTAGCTAATGAAACCGTACGCAGTAACTTTATTCATAAGTACCTTACTTATTTTGATTTTAAGAATCTTTTATCCTTACTCAATCATTAATCTTTTACATAATTTCAACTTGTTTTCAGTATCTGAACTCAATGCTGAGGAAGTGAAAACTTTTGTTTATGTATATGTAGCAGGATCAATATTTTTAAACTATCTTATTTTTCATAAGCATATGCTCTTCAAACTGATATATTGCTTGTTAATTGCTTTTAATATTTTACTTATCATTTCTTCATTAAGGCCATTTTAACAAAAAAATATCCCACCCAAAACGGGCAGGATTTATATTTAAATTCAAGTCAAAAATTATTCCCACTCAATGGTTGCAGGTGGTTTGCTTGAAATATCGTAAGCTACTCTGTTGATTCCTCTTACTTCGTTGATGATTCTGCTTGAAACAGTATCCAAGAATTCGTAAGGAAGTCTGCTCCATGTTGCTGTCATAAAGTCGATGGTGTTAGCAGAACGAACTACCGCTGTGTATTCGTAAGTTCTTTCGTCTCCCATTACTCCTACAGATTTTACCGGAAGAAGTACTACGAAAGCCTGAGATACTTTTTCGTAAAGGTCATTTTTGTATAATTCTTCGATGAAGATATCATCAGCTTCCTGAAGGATTCTTACTTTCTCAGCATCTACCGCTCCCAATACTCTGATTCCTAATCCAGGACCTGGGAAAGGGTGTCTGTATACCAAATGATGAGGAATACCCAATTCTTCTCCTACTCTTCTTACTTCGTCCTTGAAAAGCTCTCTTAATGGCTCTAATAATTCGAATTCCATATCTTCAGGAAGTCCTCCAACGTTGTGGTGAGACTTGATCACTGCAGATGGTCCGTTGACAGACTGGCTTTCGATAACGTCAGGATAAATGGTTCCCTGAGCTAAGAATTTTGCGCCTTCAATTTTGTGAGATTCTTCGTCAAAAACATGGATAAATTCGTTTCCGATGATTTTTCTCTTCGCTTCAGGATCGTCTACTCCAGCTAGTTTTGAAAGGAATCTTTCTTTAGCATCTACCATTTTAATGTTCATATGGAAATGCTCTCCATACTGATCCATTACTTTTTTGCCTTCATCCTTTCTCAATAATCCTGTATCTACGAAGATACAAGTCAACTGATCACCGATGGCTTTGTGGATCAAAACAGCAGCTACAGAAGAGTCTACACCACCAGAAAGTCCAAGGATTACTTTGTTGTCTCCTACTTTCTCACGGATTTCCTCAACTGTTTTTTCGATATAGTTAGTCAGTTTCCAGTTTTTCTCTGAGTTACAGATGCTGAAAACAAAATTTTCAAGCATTTTCCCTCCTTCTTCAGTATGAGAAACTTCCGGGTGGAACTGCACGCAGTAGATTTTTTTATCTTCATTAGCAATAGAAGCAATTACTCCGGATTTTGCATTTAATTCAAAACCTGCAGGCAATTCTCCTACTTCGTCAAAGTGGCTCATCCAAACGACAGAGTTCTGAGTCACTCCTTTTAATAAAGAGCTTTCTTTAACGATCTCTAAGTTTGCTTTACCGTATTCTCCTTTTTCTCCTTTGTTTACTTTACCTCCTAAAAGGTGAGCTGTCATCTGCATTCCGTAGCAGATTCCCAATACAGGAACTCCCTGCTCGTATAATTCTTTTTCAACCAGGTGAGCATTTTCTGCATTTACAGAACTTGGTCCACCGGAAAGGATGATTCCTTTTGGTTGTTTTGCTAAAATATCTTGTAATGGTGTATTGTAAGGCAAGATTTCAGAGTACACGCCCATCTCACGGATTCTTCTTCCGATAAGCTGGTTGTACTGGGATCCGAAATCTAAAATAATAATACCGTTGTTCATTTTTGAATTATGATTTATAAATTATAAATAATGAGTTATTTTTTGATCTTTCAATTGCATTGGGATTCATATCAATTTTGAGGCTCCTAAGGAGAGACAAAATCTGTATTACATCTAATAATCAACTTTTCACTCACAAAATGTGTAATCAATATGCTTAGGTTTTGGCTAAAGCCAATCATATCTCTACTTCTTACAATCGGGCTAAAGCCCGATCCTATTGATAAAAAACTGACTTTATAGCATACTGCCTGTAGCCTAAAGCCTATTGCTTCTTAACTGTTTTACAAAAAAAGACTTGGATTAGCTCCAAATCTTTTTTCGTGATTTTTATTAAAACTTTCCGATGTCTTCTCTGTAGAAGCCGTAATCGAAATGTACGTGACCTGCGTCTTCGTAAACTTTTTTGCGGGCATCTTCGTAAGTAGCTCCTGTAGCCACAATGTTCAGTACTCTACCTCCATTGGAAACCACTTTATCTCCTTTACTGATTGCTCCTGCGTATAACAGTTTACTGTGTTTCAGTTTCTCTTCTCCTGTAATTTCGAAACCTATTTCGATATTTCTTGGATAACCTCCTGAACACATTACAAGACAAACTGCTTTTTCATCTTTAAACTTAAGCTCAATATCTTTTCCTTCCATACAGTCCTGGATCACATCCAAAAGATTGTTTTCCATCAATGCCATCAATACCTGAGTTTCAGGATCTCCGAATCTCATGTTGTATTCAAGAAGGTAAGCTCCGTTTTTCGTTACCATCAATCCAAAGAAGATGATTCCTTTAAATCCGAAACCTTCAGCTTTAAGACCTTTAACAGTAGGCTCTAAGATATTTTTCTCAAAATCTGCGTAGTGCTCCTGAGTAAATTCCGGGCTTGGTGCTACTGAACCCATACCTCCTGTATTAGGTCCTGTATCTCCGTTTCCAGCTTTTTTATAATCTTTAGCTGCTACACACGGGAATAATTTTTCCCCGTTAGAGAAAGCAATGATTGAAGCTTCAAAACCTTGTAAATATTCTTCAATAACTAAACGAATACCAGCATCACCATAGATTCTTCTGATCATGAAATCATGGATTGTAGCTTCAGCTTCTTCAAGGTTGTCACAGATAACAACACCTTTTCCGCCAGCTAAACCACTTGCCTTGATTACCAAAGGATACTGCTGTGTCTGCACATATTCTTTAGCATCATTGTATGAATCAAATACGACAGCCTTAGCTGTTTTGATATCATAGGTCTGCATAAATTTCTTAGAGAAAGCTTTACTTCCTTCCAGGCTTGCTACTTTTTGAGTAGGCCCGAAAACCTTAAGATCATGCTTTTTAAATTCGTCCTTGATACCCGCTACAAGAGGAGCTTCCGGACCTACGATCGTAAGATCAATTTTTTCTTTAATAGCGAAATCTCTAAGTTCTTTGATTTCTGATAAATGAACATTTTTCCCTATTACATCGGTAGTAGCATTCCCGTTGGCAAAAAACATTTTAGAAATTCTTGAGTCATTCTGAAGCTTTGCCGCTAAAGCAGATTCTCTACCGCCTTCACCTATGATTAATATTCTCATACTTTATATTATTATCTAGTCTTATTTTACAAATATATAATTTTGAATGCTAAAAATACAATCCCTAATTATTTTTTAATTCTATTTTAATTAGTGGAAAAAGTGTCTAACACCTGTAAACATCATTGGAATATTGTGCTCGTTTGCAGCCTCAATACTATCCTGATCTTTTACACTTCCACCCGGCTGAATAATCGCCTTGATACCTTCCTGAGCGCAGAAATCTACCACATCACGGAAAGGGAAAAATGCATCTGAAGCCAGTACCAAATCTCCTGAGAATTTTTCTTTTGCTCTTTCGATAGCCTGCTGAGTCGCCCAGATTCTGTTTACCTGACCACCTCCGATACCGAATGCCTGAATTCCGTTGGAAACTACGATTGCATTAGACTTCACATATTTTACTACTCTCTGAGAGAAAAGTAATGCTTTTTTCTGTTCTTCTGTAGGCTGTACTTCAGTTACCACTTTGATATCATCTGAGAAGTGAAGGTCATTATCCTGAACAAGGATACCTCCGTCTACTTTTACCCAGGTCTGTTTGTCTGAAACAGGGTTTACGATTTTGATGATTCTCAGGTTTTTCTTTTTTCTTAAAATTTCAAGGGCTTCTTCATCAAATTCAGGAGCCATTACAATTTCAAGGAAAGTTTTATTCAATTCTTCTGCTGTAGCTGCATCAATCCTGTAGTTCATTGCAACAATTCCGCCAAAGATGGAAACCGGATCACATTCGAATGTTTTCTGATAAGTTTCCAATGCTGAAGTTCCGATCGCTACGCCACAAGGTGTAGAGTGTTTTACGGCACAACAAGCCATTTCTTCTTTGAACTCAGTGACAACTTTCCAGCAAAGGTCCATATCACGAAGATTGTTGAAAGAAAGTTCTTTACCTCCAAGCTGCTCGAAATCTTTCATCGCTCCGTTCTCGAAAGTAGAAACGTAGTAAGCTGCTGTCTGGTGAGGATTCTCTCCATATCTTAGATCTGCTACTTTTTTATAAGAAGCATTCAGATAAGTAGGATATTCTTCATCTAAAAGCATTCTTGAAATTGCAGCATCATACGCAGAGGTAAGGTTGAATACTTTTCCTGCAAGCTTTTTACGGGTTTCGATGTACGTATCACCGTTTTGCTCCATTTCAATTTTCACTGCTGCATAGTCTTCTACATCAGTGATTACTGTTACAGAATCAAAGTTTTTCGCTGCAGAACGAAGCATTGAAGGACCTCCGATATCGATAAACTCTACTTTTTCATGTAAAGAAATGTCTTTGTTTACATTTTCAAAGAAAGGGTAAAGGTTTACGATCACCATGTCAATCAGATCAATCCCGTGCTCCTGAACGGTTTGCATGTGCACTTCGTTGTTACGAACAGCCAGCAATCCTCCGTGAACTTTTGGGTGTAAAGTTTTCACTCTTCCGTCCAACATTTCAGGGAAATTGGTAACCTCATCAATCTGAATAGGATTTAAACCAGCGTCTTTCAAATGTTTGAACGTTCCTCCTGTAGAGATCAACTCATAATTCTGAGCTTCCAAAAACTGTGCGAATTCAATTAATCCACTTTTGTCAGAAACACTGATTAAAACTCTCTTTTTACTCATTTTACTTTCAATTTTTTACTTTTTACAGCTATTTCAAACTGTGTCCGGGTCTTTCACCTCCGAACTTACTTTTATTTTACTTAGATTTTTTTTCTTAATGTAACAATGAGATTCTTCGCTATGCTCAGAATGACAATTACCATTATTGATAAATTGGTACATTGTTACATTACAGGTTTCCCAGGACCTTATTGATCGCTAACGGGAATATTTCATATTCAATCTGGTGAACTTTCTGAGCCAGAGTTTCAGGGGTATCATCAGCGGTTACTTCGAAAGACTTCTGAAGAATAGCTTCTCCTTCATCAATCCCTGGCGTTACAAAATGTACAGTTGCCCCACTCTCTACTTCTTTGGCTTCAATAACTGCATTGTGAACGTTCATTCCCCACATTCCTTTTCCTCCGAATTTCGGAAGCAAAGCCGGGTGAATATTGATTATTTTACCATTCCAGTTTTCACAGAATTCAGATTTTAAGATGGATAAAAACCCGGCCAATACGATTAAATCTGTATTTTCAGGGATTACTTTAGCCAACTCGCTGCTGAAGTTCTTTCCTCTTGGAATCAATATGTTTTCTATATTGTGATTCTTTGCTCTTTCCAATCCGAAACATTCTCTGTCTGCTACCACCAAAGTTACTTTTGCATTCTGGATTTCTCCTGAGTCAATAGTATCAATGATTCTCTGCAGATTGGTTCCTGAACCGGATACGAGTACAACGATGTTCTTCATATTTCTAATTAGCCCCGATTGCAGCGGCATCCTTTTTTTGAAATGGCTTTGTAAAAAAGCACTGGCAAAAAAGATATAGCGGAAAGCGGGATTAAGCTTCTAAAACTTTAAATTAATTTTCTCTGCTCCTTCAGTGATTTCACCGATTTCGTAAGCGTCATCTAAAAGGTGCAATACTTTTTCAGCATGTTCAGCATCTACAACGATTACCATTCCTACACCCATGTTGAATGTTCCGTGCATTTCTTCACGTTTTACTCCACCTCTTTTTTCAAGCTCAAGCATAACACTAGGAATTCTGATTTTTGATTCGTCAATAGAAGCACAAAGTCCTTCTGGAATAATTCTAGGAACGTTTTCGTAAAGACCACCTCCTGTGATGTGAGCAATTCCTTCTACTTTTACTTCTTCCAATACTTTGTGAATATCTTTGTAGTACAGTCTTGTAGGCACTAAAAGTGTTTCATATAATGGTTTTCCTTCAAACTCTTCTTCAAAGTTCGGGAATACTTTTCTTACTAAAGAGAATCCGTTTGAGTGGAATCCTGAGCTTGGTAACGCAATAATTTTGTTCCCTGCTTTGATCTTAGAACCGTCAATGATCTGATCTTTTTCTACGATTCCTACACAGAATCCTGCAACATCATAATCTCCAGGCTGGTACATACCAGGCATTTCAGCAGTTTCACCACCAATCAGTGCACAGTTGTTATCTTTACAAGCGGCAACCATTCCTAAAACGATTTCTGCAGCGATTTCTGAATCAAGCTTTCCACAAGCCAGATAATCTAAGAAGAATAAAGGTTTGGCTCCATGGCAAAGGATATCATTGGCACACATTGCGAAACAATCTACACCGATAGAATCATATTTTTTGGTATCTAAAGCTACTTTCAGCTTTGTTCCCACTCCATCTGTTCCTGATACAAGAACCGGATTTTTGTATCCAGCGATTTCATAGAAAGCACCAAAACTTCCCAAGTGGTTCAGTACATTGGAATTGTGGGTTTCACCGACCGCTTTTTTGATCTTGTCAACCGTTTTGTATCCTTCTTCTTTGTCTACTCCTGCTGATTTGTAAGTGTTGCTCATGTCTGCTTAGATTTTTAGATTTCAGATTCAGATTTCAGATGATTTATTGTCTTGCATCTGACGTCCTGTGTCTTCTTATCTTTTAATATTTCAATTACTTTTATACTCGATTTTAGAAAACAAAAAAGCCGACAATCTTTTCAGATTATCGGCCGTTATTTTATCTCAGAATTTCAGAGCCCACAACTTTCCCTTTATGAGAAAAACATTGTTTATAGGAGGTCTGAATTTTCATCTCTTTTCTTTTTGCAAAAATAGTAATTTTAAATGAATATTCAAATTCTATTTTTCAAGGATTGTTTCAATGGCTGCAATCTTCTTAATTTTTTCTTTTAACTCGCTGTTTTTCTCTTCATTAGAAATTTTCTGAGCGGCTTTATCAAAGTTATCATTAAAGAAAGGAAGAGAAAAAGTTTCTACCACATTTCCTCCATGGAAAGGGAAACGCTTTGATGCTGCTTCCAAAACACCTGCTCCACCTCTGCCTCCGGGAGATGTAGACATCAATAGCATTGGTACTTCATTCCAAACGGTTCTGTCTTTGATTCTGGATACCCAGTCGAATACATTTTTGAATGCTGTAGAATAGGTTCCGTTGTGCTCTCCTAAAGAAACCAACAATAGGTTTGCTCCATCAATTTTTGCTGCAAAATCATGAGCTTCCTGAGGAACACCTCCTGCTAATTCTCTTTCATGTTTATAGATTGGCATTTCGAAAGGATTTAAGTCTATCACTTCTACGTCTGCATTTTCAAATAGTGTTGATGCATAAGCTACCAACTGTTTGTTCATTGAAGCTTCTGAGTTACTTCCTGCTATTGCTAAAATTTTCATAGGTGAGGTTTATTTTTAAGATTACAAATTTAGTTTTTTATTTAAGATAAGAAGGCAATTCCATTGGGACTTCCATTAATAATACTTCTGTGTCTTCCACGGCTTCGATATTAAAGCTCTGGGTATCCCAGATTCCCAATCCGTCTCTTTCATTCAGAACACGGTCTCCGATTTTTGCACTTCCTTTTAACACAAATGCATAGACTCCGTTTCCTTTTTTGTTGAGCATATAATTTTTGCCATTTCCTTTTTTAAAGTTGGCCAGATTGAACCAGGCATCCTGATGAATCCAAACTCCGTCATCATTTTTATTGGGAGATAGGATCTGCTGGAATCCGTTGATTTTCTCACCTTCTTTGATACTTTTCTGATCGTATCTCGGTTCAACATTCTGTTCTTTTGGGAAAACCCAGATCTGAAGGAATTTCACCTCCTCGTCTTTATTTTTATTGTATTCGCTGTGCATAACACCGGTTCCGGCACTCATCACCTGAATTTCTCCTTTTCTGATCACCGCTGTGGTTCCCATTGAATCTTTATGCTCCAAATCGCCTTCCAAAGGGATTGAAATAATTTCCATATCTCTGTGCGGGTGTGTTCCAAAGCCCATTCCCTGAGAAACGGTGTCATCGTTCAATACTCTTAAAACGCCAAAGTTCGTTCTTTCTCTGTTTTGATAGTTGGCAAAACTGAATGTATGGTATGAATTTAACCATCCGTGATTGGCATGGCCTCTTGAATCTGCTTTATGATATACTGTTTTCATTTCTGTGATTATTTATAGTACAAATGTACGGGATGTGGGTGTTTAAAAAGTTGATGTAGGTTAAGAAAGGAAATTGGAGAAGTAAAAAGGGTTGAGAGCGCTCAGAAAGTGAGAATCATTTATAGGTTGGATTACGCAAAGACGCGATTTTTTTTTGCATTTAATATATTTTTAGGGCGCAAGGATTTTATCTGCGATAAAATTTTATACTGGATATTTTTTTCTTCCAATGATTAAATAAGTGCAAACATCTATGCTACCTGTGAAAATCTGTGGGAGATTATTATAATCTTAAGATCAAAAAAACTAGTATGATGCGGGTTAAGAAAGGAAATTGGAGAAGTAAAAAGGGAGAGCGCTCAGAAAGTGAGAATCATTTATAGGTTGGATTACGCAAAGACGCGATTTTTTTTATATTTAATCTGTTTTTAGGGCGCAAGGATTTTATCTGTGATAAAATTTTATACTGGATATTTTTTTCTTCCAATGATTGAGCTGATTATATATAAGTGCAAGCATCTGTGTTACCTGTGAAAATCTGTGGGAGATTATTATAATCTTAAGATCAAAAAAAAACAGATAAGTATGATGTGGGTGTTTAGTAGATTAAGAAAGGAAATTGAAGAAGTAAAAAGGGTTGAGAGCGCTCAGAAAGTGAGGTTCATTTATAGGTTGGATTACGCAAAGACGCGATTTTTTTTTACATTTGATATGTTTTTAGGGCGCAAGGATTTTATCTGCGATAAAATTTTATACTGGATATTTTTTTCTTCCAATGATTAAATAAGTGCAAACATCTATGCTACCTGTGAAAATCTGTGGGAGATTATTATAATCTTAAGATCAAAAAAACTAGTATGATGCGGGTTAAGAAAGGAAATTGGAGAAGTAAAAAGGGAGAGCGCTCAGAAAGTGAGAATCATTTATAGGTTGGATTACGCAAAGACGCGATTTTTTTTATATTTAATCTGTTTTTAGGGCGCAAGGATTTTATCTGTGATAAAATTTTATACTGGATATTTTTTTCTTCCAATGATTGAGCTGATTATATATAAGTGCAAACAGCTGTGTTACCTGTGAAAATCTGTGGGAGATTATTATAATCTTAAGATCAAAAAAACTAATAAGTATACGAAGGATAGATTTTAAGTTTTGGCTAAAGCCAATGGATTGGATCTATAAAAAAGAATGGGCTAAAGCCCATTCCTATTGAATTGAATACTCTTTCTCACAGGTTTTGCTGATTGAGCAGATTATTTATTCGTAAAGTCTATCCGTCCAGCTTGTCATTCCGAAGGAATCTATACTCTACATTAATTGGGTTATAAAATATATCGAGACTCCTACCGGAGTGACAAAATTGGAATTGACAAAGCTAAAAGAGAATATCCCAAAGAGATACAATTCAATAGGAACGGGCTATAATCCTGAGCGTAGACGAAGGAAGCCCGTTTTTCTATCAACATAAAAATTCATTTGGCTTTAGGAGCCGAAACCTAAAATTAAATTTTGGCCATGCCCGATGAATGGAATTACAATGTATAAGGCTCAAGGTTGCTTTTATAAATATAAATGTATAAAAATTATTTGGAAATTAACACAGAATCTAAAGCCGATCAATAAATATTGAAAGAGAAAAACGGGCTAAAGCCCGTTCCTATTGAATTTTGGGTAGTATCTCACTAACTGTGTAAGTTAAAAAGTTATTCTGGAAAATTTTGAGCCCTTATAGCTCAAAAAATTTTAC
>NZ_JAMZGF010000086.1 GCF_024158915.1 Chryseobacterium sp. S0630
AAACAAATCAAAATATATAAAAATTATTTACTTTTTAACAAGAAAAACCGCCTCAGTTGTGAGACGGCTTCTTTTTTCTTTAGTTTTCTTCTTTCTTATTCTATTTATTCCGCAACATTCAGGGCAATTTCAATATCCTGAGTAATTTTCTTTACAGATGAATATTTTGCATCACAAACTGATGTGGTCATTACGTATTCTCCTTTATCAACCAGGATAAAATTCTCCCCTTTTGCTGGAACCGTTAGATTATAATATTTTTTCCCGCTGATCTTAACAATAAGATTACAGGCTGATCTGTTCTTGATATTGATATAAGCTTCACTTTTGTTGATATCATTATTAAAAAGATGAGTAAGCATTGCTGCTCTCCTTTTCCCTTCCTCACTTGGTTCAGCTTTAGATGTTCCTGCCGTTTTTGCTGTACCTGCAGATCCCACCGATGCAAAAGTAGTTCTTCTTTCTTCTTTTAAAGCTTCAATAGCAGCTGCTGTATTATTAGAAACAGGTTTCCCATTGGATGTATAAGTTTTTTTTGCGGCAATTGTCTTTCCGCTATTCAATTCATTATTTTTAACAATATTTTCAATTTTCTCTTTACTAATTGGTTTAATCGTAGGCTTTGCTTCCGGAGAATTATCAGCCATGATAATATCAATCAACTTTCTTTTGAAATAGTCGGTTTTAGCATGACCAGGGTTCTGTTTCAAAAATCCGGCAATTATTCTTGCCTCTTTTGAAATCTCAGCTTCCTGCTCAGTATAGATAATTACAGTTTCTTTTTCAACAACAGCTTTAGATTTTGTTTTTTTCTTTTTTTGAGAAAAACCTAGAGCAAAAATGCATATAAATAGAAGGAAGAAGATTTTTTTCATTAATCAAACCTTTAAAATAATATTAAATATATTAATAACGTGAAAAGTCATTTTTTAGTTTATCATTAAAATCATTATCTTTGCACTGCTCTAAAATTAAGCTAAAAATTAATACTAATCTTAAATAAAAAATAATAGATATTATGTCTTATACACCAGTTGCTGCAGACGTAGCTAAATTAAGAAACCAAACAGGTGCAGGTATGATGGACTGCAAGAAAGCTCTAGTTGAAGCTGAAGGAGACTTCGAAAAAGCGGTAGATATCCTTAGAAAAAAAGGACAGAAAGTTGCTGCTAACAGAGCTGACAGAGAGTCTACTGAAGGTGCAGTAATCGCAAGAGTAAACGAAGACAACACTTTAGGTGCTGTAATTTCTTTAAATTGTGAAACTGACTTCGTTGCTAAAAATGAAGCATTCGTTGAGCTAGCTTACGAATTAGCTGAAATGGCTATCTTCGCTGCTACTAAAGAAGAACTTTTAGCTACAGATTTCCACGGAATCACTGTTGCTGAGAAATTAGTTGAGCAAACAGGAGTTATCGGTGAGAAAATTGAAATCGGATCTTTCGAAAGAATCCAGGGAGATTTCTTAGGAGCTTACATCCACGCTGGAAACAAAATTGCTGCAATCACTTCTCTTTCTGCTAAAGTAGACGGAGCTGAAGAAGCTGCTAAAGCTGTTTCTATGCAGGTTGCTGCAATGAACCCAATTGCTCTTGACGAAACTGCAGTTTCTCAGGAAACTATCGACAGAGAGTTAGAGATCGAAAGACACAAACTTACTGAAGAAGGTAAGCCTGCAAACATTATCGACAACATCTTGAAAGGTAAAATGCAGAGATTCTACAAAGACAACACTTTGGTACACCAGGATTTCATTAAAGACGGAAGTATCTCAGTTGCTGATTACGTAAAATCTGTAAACGCAGACCTAAAAGTAACAGGATTTGTAAGAGTAAGCCTATAAGCTAACTTTTTCAAAAAATATAGAATCCCGGTGAAGTTTCATCGGGATTTTTATTTTTATATTACTTCTGCTATACTTATTAACGCAAAACTATCATCCGGAGGGAAAACCAATAAGGTTTTAAACAATTCAAATAGACAAAATTTTTCTCCAGGAAATGCTGAAAGATAATTACATAGACTGAGGATGATATTCAATTACCAGTTTCATATTCAAGATGGCTTTTAATTAAATATCAAAGACGATTTTTTAACATTTATTTAAATTTTATTAAAAGTATTTCATTTTTTATTTTATTTTTGTAGAAATCCTAATTCCATACACATGAAAAGATTTCTACTCAGTTTGGTATTAATTTTTTTGACAATTAATCCACTCTTTGCACAAAGGGATACCGAGCATTGGATTGCTCCTTATTATGACAGTGTTGGAGGGTATAACAATATGATATACCTTTCTACTGATTCAGACACACCTTTTGACGTAACCATTTACAACAACAATGCCGCGATTACAACTGTTACAATCAGTAAAGGCAATCCACAAACCTATAAGGTTACTAATAACCTTATTTCCACAGGAACATCTACCGAAGCATTCATTGTGGGTAACAAAGGGCTTTATTTAAAAGCAGTCAAACCTTTTTACTGTAGTTTAAGACTAGCACAGAGTGTTCACGGGGAAGTCATCACCAGCAAAGGAAAGGCTGGAATTGGAAAAACATTTTTCGTGGCTGCCGCTCCTAACACTAATACAAGCAGTATTCAGAATTTTACTGCAGGTGTTCTTGCCACTGAAGACAACACAAATGTAACAGTATCATGGAACCCAACTGCCGGAGTAGTTTTTATTAACGGTAGCCCAACTGGAAATACTCAGACTTTTACTTTACAAAAAGGACAATCTTTCATTCTTGCTGGATCTGGCTCTCAGTCTGGAAACAAAACAGGTTTTATTGGCGCCAAAATAGTTGCAACCAAACCAGTAACATTAACCAATGGAAGCTGTAATGCCAATTTCTCTGCTTCAACAACAGGAAGTGACCCGGTTCTGGATCAATCTGTTCCGGTTGACAGACTTGGAAATACATTTGCCATGGTAAAAACAAGATCTACAGCTCCTACCTTAAATATGGAGGGAGGTCTTATTGTGGCTACTGAAGATAATACCGAAGTATATTTAAATGGCGGAGGTATTGCTGTTGCTACACTTGCTGCCGGAGAATGGTACAGAATTAATGAAACCAGCTATGTTGCTCAGGGGACATCAGGACATTCAAACATGTTCATTTCCACAACCAAAAATGTATATTTATATCAATTTATTGGAGTATTATTAAGTGATGCTACCAATGGATTTAACTATATTCCGCCATTAAACTGTTTTCTTCCAAGAAAAATTGATGAAATCGGTAAGATCAATGAAATGCCTCTTGGAGTGGGAGGAGCCAGCTCAACACCAAGTGACCTGGTCGTAAAATTAAACATCTTAACAGAGGCTGGTGCTACTGTCATGGTAAATGACGCTCCTCTTTTGCCTGAAGCCGGACCTTATCCACTGGCAGGAAATGCCAACTGGGTTACCTACGGAATCAACAGTGTATCCGGAAATATTAAGATTACCTCTACAAAAGCTGTAACAGCAGGTATCAACGGAGGATATAGTTCGGCAGGATACGGAGGATACTTTGCCGGATTTTCATCAATCCCTGTCATTGCGAAAAAGACAGGTGAGTGCGTTCCTGGAATCGTTCTTGAAGTAGACGATGGATATGAAACATATCAGTGGTTCCGTGACGGAGTTGCCATTCCTGGTGCTACCAGCTATACTTATACTCCTACTCAATCAGGAAATTATACTGTAAAAGTAACCATGGGAACATGTCCTCCTGTGACAACGCCTATCTATAAAGTACAAACTTGTTTAAAAGAAACAACACAAGCACTTAATGCTTGTTCTACTAAAATTATTACCCCTACGTTTACTTCTTCCACTCAAACTGTGGTTCCAAGTACAGTAGTAATTTTAACTCCTCCTACCAAAGGAACAGCTGTAGTGAATCCAAACGGAACAATCACTTATACACCTAATCCTGGATATTTAGGACCAGACAAAATCATCTATAAATTCTGTGGAAACTCAGTTGAATTTACAGATTGTGAGCAAGTGACATTAAACCTTACTGTAGTACCATTCATCGTAACCGATGCTTCTATTAAGGCTTGTTGGTACGATGTGGATCCTTACGCTTATTTTGACCTTACAAAAGCAAAAGTAACAGACTATAATGCTGTTACAAAAAAATACTACCGTACCCTGAATGATCTTACGGCAGGAATCAATGAAATCACAACACCAACCAATTTCCCTTCAACCGGAGGATTTGTATATGTGAAAGTAACAACTGCTGAAGGATGTACGGCAAATGCCAAAATTGAATTAATTGTACTACCAATTAAAAAATCTCCAGTCCTTGTAGATCAGTATATCTGTATGGATGCGAAAACTAACCTGGACGCTGGTCCTGGATATGATTCATACCAATGGAGCACTGGAGCTACCTCTTCAGGTATCAGAGACATAGGTGTTGGAGAATACACTGTAATTCTTGGTAAGAACGGATGTTTCCTTACACAGACTGTAAAAGTTAAAAAAGTTGAAGATCCAGTAATTCAAACTATTGAGATCAATAATAATACAGCAACTGTAATTGTAAGCGGAGGTAAAGCTCCTTACAAATATGCAGTTGATGGAACTGCAAACTGGCAGGATTCAAGCACCTTCACAGGTTTAACAAGAGGACAGCACACTTTCTATGTAAAAGATGTTTATAACTGTACTCCTATTGCTGTGGAAGTTACCATTCCTAATCTATTAAATGCCATTACACCTAATGGAGATAATGTAAATGATTATATAGATTACAGTGAATTGGCTTATAAAGAAAATCTAAGCTTTGTAGTGTATGACAGATATGGAAACATGGTGTTCACCGGAAATAGATTCAACAACTACAGATGGGATGGAAAACACTTTGATAAAAAATTAGGAACAGGAACATACTGGTATCATATCAGTTGGAATGAGGCCAACAAAGAAAAGACTCCAATAAAATATACAGGTTGGATTCTTGTTAAAAACAGAGAGTAATAATTAGTTTAAAACTATATTTAATGAGCCGTGATCAAATGATCGCGGCTCATTTTTTTAGACTTTCAATTAAATCCGCTTATTATATTATGTTAAAAGCAAAAAAAATAATATAAATTTAAATTTTGTTTAACCACCTTTTCGAAATCATATTTTTTTATTCTATTTTCAATAATTTAATACTTTTTATCACTAAATTTGTGATAAAGACCACCGCTGAATGAAAAAAATTTTATCTTTTTTGTTTATGTTTTGCATTTTCACCTCTGCTTTTTCCCAATTGGACCGAGAGCATTGGTTTGCTCCTATGATAGACAGAACAACCGCTCCCAATCCCTATCAAAAACTGTATTTATCTACCAATAGAACAACTCCTTTTCCTGTAAGTATTTACAATAATAATGTTCTGATTGGAACAGTAAATATCAGTAAAAATAATCCACAGAAATTTGATGTATTAAGAGATTATATCATTACCAAACTGCAGGGAGATTTATTCACCACAACCACTAAGGGATTATATCTTAAAGCTGAATTTCCCTTTTATGCCAATTTAAGGTTCTCAGTATTCAACCATGCAGAAATCATTACTTCCAAAGGAACTTCTTCCACAGGGCTAAAGTTTTATGCAGCTACAGCTCCTATTACGGTGAGTAACCCCATTCTGAATTTCATGACGAGCGTATTGGCAACCGAAGATAACACCACGGTTACCGTTTCCGGCTACAGTCCTACTGTTCAGTTTTCAAATGGACTGACTGGAACAACCAACCCGACATTAACATTTACTTTAAATAAGGGACAATCCTACATTATTGACGGAATTGGTAACATAACAGGAAACTTAAATGGTTTCATTGGTGCAAAGATTACTTCAAACAAACCTGTCAATGTTACCAATGGAAATTTTAACGGTCAATATGCAGGAAATTATCCAGCTAGCTCAGATATTTTAATGGATCAGGCAGTACCTGTCAACAGACTTGGAAATGAATTTGCCATTGTAAAGGGTAGCGGACCGATTGGTACTCGTACAGAAGGAGCTATTGTAATTGCTACTGAAGACAATACTCAGATCTTTGTCAATAATGAAATTCCCCCTGTAGCAACTCTCAATGCAGGAAAATACTTCATTATCCCTGATTCCAAATATATCCTTCAGGGAAATGGTCATTATAATTTATATCTCAAAACCTCTAAAAATGCTTATGTCTACCAGATTTTAGCTGGAGATTCAAATGCAGGAAGTGAAGTATTTACCGGAGGATTCAATTTTATTCCTGCGTTAAACTGTTATCTTCCGAAGCAGATTAATGAACTGGGACTTATTAATGAAAATTTTGTCCATTCCAACGGTCACCCCGGAGGTATTCTGAATATCACCACAAAACTGAACATTATTACAGAAAGAGGAGCTAACGTTACAGTGAACGGAGCAAATCCACCAGCAATAACCGGCCCTTACAATATGACTGGTACAACAAATTGGGTTACCTATGGAATTCCCAATGTAACAGGTACTATTACTGTAGTTTCAGATAAAGCAATTATGGCTGGCATCACTGCCGGCAGTGATGCGGTAGGATATGGAGGTTTTTTTGCCGGTTTTCCTACACAGCCGGTTATTTTACAATCCGGAGGTGGTTGTATTCCAGGGATGGTTCTTACTGTTGATCCTTTAATTTATGATACCTACCAATGGTACAGAAATGGGAATATTATTCCGGGAGCAAATACTTCTTCCATTGCCCCTGCACTACCAGGGTATTATACATGCTCTGTAACAATGGGAAGCTGTGCACCTTTAGTCACTGAACAATTTAAAGTTCTGAATTGTACAAAACTATCCAGTACCTCATACACTGCATGTAATTCTAAAACGATAATCCCTGCATTCAGCGGTTCACCACAAACTCCCGTTCCAAGCACGGTAGCTATTACAACAACACCTTCATTGGGTACAGCTGTTATAAACTCTACTACAGGCGTTATTACTTATACTGTAAATACTCCAGGAACATCAGGAACTGATACATTCTCCTATACATTCTGTGGAGATGATCCAGACTTTCCAGATTGTGAAACGATAACCGTTACGATGAATATTCAGGCTCTAACCGTAATGAATGCAACATTATTTGCCTGTGATATCAATGGGCAGGGAACATTCAACCTGACGACAGCCAATGTTACCAGTAACTCACCAGTTACTATTACTTATTACCCTACCCTTTTGGATGCTCAGAATGAAAATGCAGCAGCACTAATAACTAACACAACTGCCTATACCGCAACTAACGGAACAATAGTATATGCGGTTGTTAATGACAATATTGGATGCAAAAATATTGCGCAAATAACACTATCACTTTTTAATAAAGCTATTGTACTGGATAACTACAATGGTACCTTCTGTGATGATAATCTGGATGGAACAGTTACTGTGGTGCTTTCCAATATCACCCCTATTGTTCTTAATAATCCAAATTACTTTACGAATGTAAGATATTATGCAAACCTTGCAGATGCCAATGCAGGGAATAACAATACGCTCCCTAATAACTGGAGTTATACAGCAACTACAACCATTTACATCAGGGTAGATTCTCCGGATGGATGTGCTTCTGTCATCAAACCTTTACAATTTAGTATCGGAGCAAAAGTACCATTGATTACAAAAACTGTTACAGAAAGCACCTGTGATGATGATTTGGACGGAATAAAGAGTGTTAACTTAGCTCAGTTTATTCCCCAGTTTACATTAGATCCAAATGTTACCTTCACTTTTCATGCAACTTTAGCAGATGCTCAGAATAATGTGAATCCAGTTTCATCCCCTGTTAATATTACAACTTCACAGACTTTTTATATCCGTTTTGAGAAAAATGGAGTTTGTCCTGAAGTAGGTACTCTGAAAATCAATATTAAAGTTCCTAAGAAATCAGATATTTTAAAAGATAAGACCATTTGCCCAAAAACCACTACTACACTTAATGCAGGACCTGGCTTTGAAAAATACTTATGGAGCACCGGGGCAACTACTCCTTCCATTACGAATGTTGCTCCCGGAAGTTATTGGGTAGAACTTACCTCCAATGGCTGTGTTTACAAGCAATATGTAAATGTTACAGAATTACCTCTTCCAATCATAACCTCTATTGAAATTGATGGAACAACTGTAAAAGTTGGGGCAAGCGGTGGTACACCTCCTTATGAATATTCTTTAGATGGTGTGGTATGGCAGAGTTCCAATGTTTTCTACAATGTACCCAGAGGGGCTCACAACATATTTGTAAGAGACTCTAAAATGTGTGAGGACGTTAAAAAACCATTTGCCATTATTAACCTGATCAATACCATTACTCCGAATGGAGATGGTCATAATGAAGTCATCGACTATTCTTCTTTAATGAAGAATGATAATCTTGTATTCCGGATCTTTGACAGGTATGGTGCGGAAGTCTTCAGAGGCACTCCTGAAAACAGATACACCTGGGATGGAAGAATTGGTGGCAGGTATGTTCCTACAGCAAATTACTGGTACTTCATCACCTGGACAGAATATGGCTCCAACCTTATGGTAAAATACACGAGTTGGTTACTTGTAAAACATAGGTAACAACAGAAAACCGGAAGAAAAGCAGTTGAAAATTCAGTACTTCTTTCTTCCTGTTTTTTTATGTAAATGTTTCGTTTTTTACATGAATGACAAGTTTCTAACACTCCTTAACAATTTAATCCCAAAGTTTAATATAACTTTAACCACTATTATTCATCTAACTACACAGAATTGCTTTATTTCTATGTAATTTTGCGCATTATATGAAGAAACTGTTTACTCTACTGCTATTGGTTTTTCTGGCAAAAATTAATGCACAAATATATTCCGGGGAGGTATTTCTGAGAGACAACTCTATTTTATATCTCAATCAGGTGTATGTCACCAATCTGAATACACAGAAGACCGTTCTTACGGACTACAATGGTAACTTTAATATCCCTGCCAATATCGGGGATGTCATCCGGTTTACCTCTATCGTGACCGAAAGAAAAGATATCAAGCTGACTCCTCAATCCATGGAACAAAAAAATCTTGTTGAGCTTAAAATTGCCTATTACGAAATTCAGGAGATTGTTCTCAGCAGGTTCAAGCCTACCGGTAACCTTCGATATGATGTTAACTCTTTAAGAAAAGAAGATAAAGCATATGCCCTTAAAAAAGTAATTGGTCTTCCTGAACCCAAAGGAGATGGAACACCACCGGAACTTCCTGTTGCAGGACTTCGAGATGGAGGACTTACCTTCAGCCTGGAAAGTATTTATGATATCCTTTCCGGTGAAAGAAAGAAAAAACAGCGTTACCAGGCCTATGAAAGGATGAACAGCTCCGTAGCACAGATCAAAAATTATCTGGGGAAAGATTATTTTATAAAGTTTAAAATACCGGAAAACTTAATTGACAATTTCCTTCAGTTTGTTTATTCCTCCGAAAATATCCAGGCTTACGTATTAGCAGGTAACTTTGAAGCAGTAAAAATTCCTATTGAAAAATATCTTCCTATTTATCAGAAAAGACTCAAAAATTCACACCTTCAGGAAGTTGTAGGCGGTAACTAGAAATTTTTAAAAAAACAACTCAAAATATTTTATAACTCATGTACATTACATGGGTTATTTTTTTGTTGAATGACTGAAACTACCAGCTATGCTTTACTACAAGTATTTACAATATGAATTATTCAAATTTTGCAACAAATTATTCCTCAATATTCAAAAATATGCTTAATTTTATCTCACAAACAAGTGTTTAAAATAAAAACACCAGATATTTCGTTATCAAATAAAAAACTAAGCAACCAAAACGCAAATTAAGAGTGAAGCACCAAATTTCTAACTTAATATTAATTAATGAAAAAAGTACTTTTACTTCTTGGCTGTATGTTCTTTTTTATGGTTTCTGCCCAAAAGAAAGGGAAAGATTATAGTGATATTTTAAAAAGTAAGAATATCTATGAGATCAATGCCTTTTTAAGGGATGCTCACCCTGATGATCCCCGAAGATCTGTTTTGAAACCCAGGGTAATGGAAATGATGAAAGAGTATATCAAAAATGCACACCCTGCTGATCAAAAGGTAAAAGACATGCAGGAAATGCTTGCTATGTTGAGGAGAAGACCTTCTACCAAAATTACTTTTGATGAAATGAATGCCATCATCAAACAAAAACAAATTGCAAAATACAAAGCTGAGCTGGCTGCAAAACAATCTACCACAGTGTTTACTCCAAGTACTGCTCAAAATACATATGTTGTGAATACCACTGCAAATACGGCAATTCCTAATGCTGAAGCAGAAGAATTCAATATGCTGATGGCTGTATCTCCTGTAGAACACAAAAACAGAACAGTAAAAATCTTAAATTCCTTATTTGATAATGATCCTAATGCTAAAGAATGTATTGTTTTGATTCGAAATAAATCGGATTGTAATATCATCGTAAGAATAGAAGGTGTAGGAACTACCAAATATAGACTGGCTGTTCCTGCTCAGGGTGAAGGTTCCATTGTGATAGATAAAGGGCAATATCTTTTTACCAGCCTTGTTTGCGGAGCTCAATATGCTTCACAAAAAACAATTGAAAGACCAATTATGGTGGCTTTGGGAAGTCAATAATACAAACTAAATGCGAATGATCTCTATGTCTTTTACAACCAAAAGACATAGAGACTCCATAAATTTTCACTATTTTTGCACTCATTTTATAACTCAATGGGCAAGAATAAATTAGCAAGATTTGCAGAAAACAAAATATTACCGAATGTAATCCAGCCAACAAGAGAAGATGCTTTAAATGGTTTCGATCTTAAAGGAAAATGGAGAGACAATTTTTTTAAAAATGATAATCCTATCGTATTGGAACTGGGCTGTGGAAAAGGAGAATATTCTGTAGGACTCGCAAAAACATTTCCTGAAAAAAACTTCATCGGAGTTGATATTAAAGGAGCCAGATTTTGGTTTGGCGCTAAAGAAGCCGTGGATAACAACATGACTAATGTAGCATTTTTGAGAACTCAGATCGAACTTGTAGATTATTTCTTTGCTGAAAATGAAGTAGACGAAATCTGGATTACATTCCCTGATCCACAGATTAAATATAAAAGAACAAAACACAGATTAACCCATCCGGATTTTTTAAACCGATATAAAAAGTTCCTGAAGCCAGGAGGAATTATACACCTGAAAACCGATTCAGAATTCCTGCATGGATATACCCTTGGATATTTACAGGGAGCAGGTTATGAAATCATTTCTGCCCACCATGATATCTACGGTGCACCAGAATACGATCCTAATACAGAACATTTGAGAGACATCAAAACGTATTATGAAGAGCTATTCTCAGCGAAAGGAAAAACAATTACTTACATCAAATTCCGGATAAGCTGATGAAATAAACCAACTTGATGAAAAAAAATTTCTAACGATTTTATTCTTCACATTTCTTATTCCCCACTTTACGCAGGCTCAGAAAAGCAGTAAAGACATTTTAAAAAGCACAAACATCAAAGAATTTGAAGAATACCTGAAGAACGCACAGCCTGACGATCCTGAAAAGACTGTGCTGAAACCAAAGCTTATTGCTTTAAAAAACACAGAATGGACAAAGGGAGCACTTACGGCCAAACCTATGGAAGCAAGACCTGTTATTGCAGACATTCCTAAAGGTGCAATGAGAAATCCTAATTCGGACGATGCCGAAGAGTTCAAAAAGCTTATTGCTGAAACCTCTGCTGAACATAAGGAAAAAACAGTAAGGGTACTGAATGCAATGTTTAATGAGGATATTCACCGTAATGAAGCGATTCTCTTATTCAAAAATAATTCTGACTGTAATATTGTATTGCGGATAGAAGGAAAAGAGTTTTACAATCTTGTTGTTCCTGCTCATGCAGAAAATTTCATTGTACTTAAGAAAAACTCATATACATTGAGCAGCAATATCTGTGATATGAAATATTCCTCTCAGAAAGATATTAAAAAAAGTATATTTGTAACGGTAGACAATCCAAAACCGTCCAACATTGAACTGAAATCTGCTCAAAAGGAGCCAATAACAGAGAAGTCAAAAAAAAAACAAAAGTCAAAAAATAAAATAGGATGAAAAAACTATTAGTTCTTACCGGAATTTCATTGATTCTTGCCAGCTGTAATGTCAATTATGGAGGCTATCCGGGAAGAACCTCCTACCCTTATCCTGCTAACAATTCAGGGAACAGAGCCAATACAGAAAGAGAGTATAACGATCTTATGAAGACTTATAAGCCGGAAACAGCTGATGTACTTAATGACCTTCTCAACAGTGATGATCCTAAAAATCCAAAGACCTCTATTTCTGTGGAAAATAAATCTCCTTGTAATATGGTCCTTACGGTGAGCGGCGGCAATTTCTTCAAGAAGATCCCCATTGGTGCAGGTAAAATAGGATATACCATGGTTCCCAAAAATCAGAACTACAGATTATCCGGAGTAGTTTGTAATTCTAATTACCAATCAACAAAATTTGTTACTACTTCTTATTCTATAAAACTTTCAAACTAAAATATAACCTGCAGAATTCTGCAGGTTTTTATTTTTTAATGAAGGTATTCATCTTTATTATAATCAATAGCTGTTGACACCAGGATCATATGGCTTTTAAAGCTCTCAAAATAACTCGTTATAGGAAAAAGTCTATGAAAGAATTTATACTGCCGGAAAACGCTTAATAGAACGATCAGCATAAACCAATATCCATAAGCCCGTCCTCATATTTCATTGTTCTTAAAATAATGCTGAGCTAAAGTCCTTTTATTAAAAGTAAAAACTGGCATTAAATCAAAATAATATTTTGAAAACCAAACACATAAAAAATATTTCCATATATTTAGAAATATAATTGCGGTATCCGAAAAGCATATAGAGTAGGAAAAAAATTAAAACTAAAACCATGAAAAATTTAAAAAAAGTCTCAAGAACTGAGCTAAGAACAATCAAAGGAGGATACAGAAGCTGTATGGATGGCTGTAGTATGGAACTGGGAGAAATGTGCTGTAATGGAGTATGCAGAATTGGAGTAATTATTCCTAGTACTGATCCTGATCTACCGGAGCTAATGGTATGTCCTAAGAAATAAATTCGGATATAAACAATAAAAAAACGCTGGACCGAAATCCAGCGTTTTTCCTATATTAAAGAAAATCTTTAATTATTCTGCATCGAAATCAGCATCTGTATCAGCAGATACTTTTTCTCCTTCTTCTTTAGATTTTTCTTTATCAGCTTTTCTTTGAGACTGACCTTCTTTGATAGATTCAGAAACTACGCTAAGGATCATATCAATAGACTTAGAAGCATCATCGTTTCCTGGGATAACGAAGTCAACTTTTCTAGGGTCAGAGTTTGTATCAACGATACCGAAAACTGGAATACCAAGTTTCTTAGCTTCAGTTACCGCGATATGTTCTCTTAAGATATCAACTACAAATACAGCAGATGGAAGTCTCACCATGTCAGCGATAGAACCTAAGTTCTTCTCTAGGTTAGCTCTTTGTCTGTCAACTTGCAATCTTTCTTTTTTAGATAAAGTTTCGAACGTACCGTCTTTTTTCATTTTGTCGATAGAGTTCATCTTCTTTACAGCCTTTCTGATAGTAACGAAGTTCGTTAACATACCTCCTGGCCATCTTTCTGTAATATAAGGCATATTAAGTTCAGAAGCGTGTTTTGCAACTACTTCTTTCGCTTGCTTCTTAGTAGCTACGAAAAGAACTTTTTTACCTGCAGAAGTTAATTTTTCTAAAGCGCTGCACGCTTCATCCAATTTAACTGCTGTTTTATGTAAGTCTACAATGTGAATACCGTTTTTCTCCATAAAAATGTATGGAGCCATATTTGGATTCCACTTTCTAGTCATGTGACCGAAGTGTACGCCAGCCTCTAAAAGGTCTTTTACATTTGCTTTTGCCATGTTTTCTGTTTTTGTTAGTTTACTTTCCGTCTTTTAAACAATCAACAACTTCTTTAGATGGGAGAAGCGTTTGGATGCTAAACGTAACGGGCAATTGGCGGTTTGCTTTTTGCTTTTGGCAATGGGCTTTTCGCCGAGATTAAGTTTAAAAAAAATTTAATACATTCCTGTAGCCAATAGCTATAAGCCATCTGCCAACGAGAAATCTTAACGTTTTGAGAATTGGAATCTCTTTCTTGCTTTTTTCTGACCTGGCTTCTTTCTTTCCACCATTCTTGCGTCTCTTGTAAGTAAACCAGCTGGCTTCAATGCTAATCTGAACTCAGCGTTGATTTCGCATAAAGCTCTAGAAATACCTAATCTGATAGCCTCTGCCTGACCTGTATTTCCACCACCGAATACGTTTACGGTAACGTCATACTGACCAACAGTCTCAGAAAGGATAAACGGTTGGTTTAATTTGTAAACCATCACGTCTGTAGAGAAATATTCTTTAGCATCTTTACCGTTTACTGTAATAACACCAGAACCTGGTTTTACATAAACTCTAGCTACAGAAGTTTTTCTTCTTCCGATTTTGTGAACTATAGACATAATTAATTATTTAAATTCGTTAACATTAATTGTTTTTGGCTGTTGAGCTTCATGTTTGTGCTCAGTTCCTTCATATAAGTAAAGGTTCTTAAGGATAGCAGCTCCTAATCTGTTTTTAGGTAACATACCTTTTACAGATTTCTCTAATACCTTTAAAGAATCTTTCTTTTGAAGTTCAGCCGCAGTCATAGACTTCTGTCCACCAGGGTATCCTGTATGCCAGATATAAGTCTTATCAGCCCACTTGTTTCCGGAAAGTGTAATTTTCCCAGCATTCAAAACGATTACGTTATCACCACAATCTACGTGAGGTGTGTAGTTCGTTTTGTGCTTACCTCTCAAAATCTTTGCAACCGTAGAAGCTAATCTACCTAACGGCTGTCCTTCAGCGTCTACCACAACCCATTCTTTATTAGCAGTAGCTTTGTTCGCTGAAACAGTTTTGTAACTTAATGTATTCACACGTTTTAGTTAAAGATTAAACATAATTTACCCCTAAAAGGGTGTGCAAAGGTACAAATTATTTTCGTAACCCAAAAACATATTTTATTTAATCTATATAATCTTCACTCTACACTCCTCTATCAATAGATTTTAACACTATTTATAATTTTGGCACAGATCTTGCGAACTAATGAGCCGATGAAAAAAACACTTCGAAGATTCTAAAAACACCAATGAAACAGCAAAGAGTTTATTCCCTCAACTCTTTCTTTTATTAAATTTACTTTAACGATTCCCTTAAAATATACTAGTATATATATAATTTCACTGAAATAATTATATTTGTGGCAATCATATTCCATAATCATGAGCCACGGAAAAGTACGAGAAGATAAAACCTGTCTAAACTGCGGACATCAGGTTGAAGAAAGGTTTTGCCCCCACTGCGGGCAGGAAAACATTGAAAGACGACAGCCTTTCTATTTTCTTTTCACCCATTTCATTGAAGATTTTACTCATTATGACGGACAGTTCTGGGGAACAGTAAAAAATCTGTTATTTAAACCCGGCAAACTGACAAATACTTATCTTGAAGGGAAGAGACAGAAGTTCGTACCACCTGTAAAGCTTTATATTTTCGTCAGTTTTATTACATTCTTCGTGTTTGCCCTTTTTCCTATGGTTAATATAGGCTCTCCAAAAGAGGGAAATACTGGAGAAAATAGTAAGACCAACCTTTTAAAAGTCATGAAACCTGCTGGAAAACAAAAGCTGATAGACAGTATCAAAGCAAAAAAACATCTGACTGAACAAGACTCTCTTGCCATTGAGGGAATAAAAGCAATGCCTGATTCTTCTGAGATAGGAGACATGATGAACATGGACAAAAAAATAGATCCGGACGTAAGCTTTGGAGAATATAAAACCAGAAAGGCCTATGATTCTGCTAAAGCCAAAAACCCGTCATCTCTCAGTTTTATTGAAGCTCCCATTGTTCACAAATTCTTTGAGCTTAAAGAAAAAGGGGTTAAGAAAAAGGAGATTATGGCCGGCATGTTAGAAAAGTCTTTTCATAATCTTCCTAAAGCCCTTTTCATCTACCTTCCACTTTTCGCATTCTTTTTATGGGTTTTCCATAGTAAGAAAAAATGGTGGTATTTTGATCACGGAATTTTTACCCTGCATTATTTCTCGTTTTTACTGCTAACCATCTTACTGATATTCCTAATCTTTAAGTTGACAGGCCTTATAGATTTTTGGCTGATTAATACTATTTTATATTTAACAATATCATTCCTGTTATTATACACCATGGCGTATTTCTTTATTGCCCACAGGCGTGTTTATCGTGCCCATGGCTTGGTAAGCATTATTGTTGGAATGGTATTATTTACTATTAATTTTATTGCATTCATGTTTTTACTCCTGGGCCTCGCCCTGATAAGTTTCATGATGATTCACTAAATAAAAAAATGAAGCCGTCTCACAACTGAGGCGGTTTTTCTTGTTAAAAAGTAAATAATTTTTATATATTTTGATTTGTTTTT
>NZ_JAMZGF010000087.1 GCF_024158915.1 Chryseobacterium sp. S0630
GTACAGATCAGTTTTCTAATGGAAGGTGGCGCATTCACCATTCACTTTGCAAAGCAAAAATTGACTATTGACAATCTGAGATTCAGTAGTGAATGGTCAATCTGTTTATTGATTTTTTAAGTGGTAGAAATACATTTTAATGCTGAATTTGTAAAGATTTTCCGAATATTTATATTTTTTATTTGTTGACAATAACCTTTTCACTTTAAAACAAATACACCTATGTTTTTGCTTAATGAAAAATATTTGCTGACAAAATATACACTGTTCATTACTATACCTTATTTTCTTTGTAGCAAGTTTATTTAATTTGTATTAATTCACTATATTGTGTTATATTAAGGTGCGCTTATTATCTACTATACTGAACTTTATCTCTTGACTTCAACCTCTAAAAATTTTTACCTTTGCAAAAAATAAGAATATGAGTGATACAATACTTTGTCCAAAATGCAGCTCCGAGTTTACCTATCCGAGCGATAATATGATGGTATGTTCCCAATGTTTCTATGAATGGGATCCGGCAGAAGTAGCTGCAGAAGCTGCTAATGAAGGAAAAATTCTGGACTCCAACGGAAATGAACTTCAGGATGGAGATTCTGTAGTGGTAGTAAAAGATCTTCCGGTAAAAGGAGCACCAAAACCGGTAAAAGCAGGGACGAAAGTGAAAAATATCCGCCTGAGACCAGGAAGTGATCACAATATTGACTGTAAAATTGATGGTTTTGGAGCAATGGCTCTTAAGTCAGAATTTGTAAAGAAAGCATAAGAAAACATTGTTTTTTTATGTCCTAAAAATAAGAAAAGGAAAAAATTGGACAGTGTAATCTTTCAAAAGACTTAATTGCAAGATTGCTAATGTCCGTCTGGAAGGCAGAAAGAGAAATAACCAAAAATTTCCTTATACTTTGGAGATACAAATGTAAGAAAAAGTTTGATAACTGATTCTTATGTTTGTATTTTTTTTATTGATAAGTGTAAGTGAATGTAGGAGTTATGTCTGGAATAATAAAAGCTGAAAACAGCAAAACTGTCTAAGGTTTGCCTTGTGTTTTTACTAGCCTTTAAACAAACGAAAGATACGTTGTTCCTGATATTTTCTCATCCGTATACACAACAAGTTCCTTTTCTTTTGCTTTTAATTTATTCCAGTAATAATTTCCAGCAAATCTGCTTTCAAGAACTTCAGTTTCAATACCGGTTTCTGTAATTTTAATTTCTTTAGGATAATAAGAAAACTTTTGAAGCTTGAAATCTTCTGCTTCAGCCTCACTGAAAATATTTACTTCTCCAAATAATTTAGCCACATAAGAGTTGTAAGGATTTCTGTAGGTTTCTTCCGGGCTGTCATTCTGAATCAGTCTTCCATCCTGCAGAATAACAATCTGATCCAGCCATGGCATAATATCCTGAAGTTCATGAGTGGAAATAATCAGAGAAACGCCATGCTGTTTTACATATCTGAAAAGTCTTTCTCTGAGCTCAATTTTTCTCGGAAAATCCAGATTACTAAAGGGTTCATCTAAAATAAGAAGTTTGGGAAGTACAGACAATGCTCTGGCAATAGCCACTCTTTGCTGTTGTCCGCCGCTTAGGTATTTTGGAAGTACATTCGCAAATTCCTGAAGTCCTACTACTTCAAGAAGTTCCGTTACGGTTTCTTTTTTTTGTTTTAAATTGATATTAGAAATAAATTTTCCTACGTTTTCAGCCACTGTAGCGTAGGGCATAAGATCAAAATTCTGTGCTACGAATTTCATTTCAGCTTCTCCCGGAACAAGATTTCCTTTCGGTCCCAAAAGCTTTGTTCCGTTAAAAATAATCTCTCCGCTTTCCCAATCCAAAAGACCATAAATAAGGTTAAGAAGAGTAGATTTTCCACATCCGCTTTCACCGGCAAGAGCTATAATTCTGTTTTCTTCAAACCTTAGGTTAAGGTTCTGAAACAGGGGATTTTCTTTGTTGTGAGAGAAAAATAAATTGTTTATTTCTAATAGCATATTACAAATGTAAGGTTTTTATGAAAACATAATTTTTTTTATTATATTAGCGGAACTAATAAAAATAAATCAAAAATGAGAAAAAAACTGTTTTCATTAGCTATTCCTGCATTATTTATCGCTGCTGTAATGGTTTCTTGTAAAAAAGACAAACCACTTACCAGTGAAAGTAATGAGGTGACGACTACTAAAGAAGGTAGCCAGTTCACTTTGGATACGCTAAACAGTAAGGTTGAATGGAAGGGATATAAAGTATTTAAATCTGAGAATACAAGCCATTTTGGAACAATCAGGTTTGAAAGTGGAGATGTGACGGTGAAAGACGGAAAACTGGAAAGCGGAAAATTCGTTGCTGATATGAACTCTTTAACTTCTGTGGATTTGAAAGACAGCCCGGAAGATTTAGGAAAATTAAATGGCCACCTGAAAAGCGGTGATTTCTTTGAAGTTGAAAAATTCCCAACAGCTTCTTATGAGATTACAAAGGTTACTCCGGCTACAGAAGGTGATTACAATACTCTTTTAGATGGTAATTTAACGATTAAAGGAATTACAAAACCTATTCAGTTTAAAGCTAACGTTTCTGTGAAAGATGGAGAAGTAAGTGTAGCTACTGAGCCGAAAGATATCAAGAGAGAAGAGTTTGGAGTGAAGTTCCAGGCTCCTGCTGAAAACGGCGTGATTAAAGACGAGGTAACTCTTCAGATCAGCGTTAAAGCTTTGGAAAAGAAATAATTTTTTTATTTAAGTGAAATAAGTGATTGAAGTCTGCCTCCCGAAAAAGAGGCAGATTTTTTTATGACGGACTTATTATTCAACTTAAAAGTCGTATTTTTGCAAAACATTTTGAAAGGGTAAAACAATGATAGAAAAGATAGAAGAATTACTGGTCGAAGTAAATGGCTTCAATGCTACCTCTAAGGAAGATATCGAAAACTTCCGAATCAAGTACAATGGTAAAAAAGGGGTTCTTAATGATTTTTACGAAACATTAAAAGAAGTTCCTAACGATCAAAAGAAAGATTTCGGACAGAAGATCAACACTTTGAAACAGGCAGTTGCTGTAAAACTGGAGGATTTGAAAAATGCTTCAGCATCTTCTGTTGTGGTTGAAAAAGAAGATCTTACAAGACCCGCTTTTCCATTGGAATTGGGTTCAAGACATCCGATCAATCTGGTAAAAAACAGAATTATTGAAATCTTCAAATCTATTGGCTTTGCTGTAGCAGACGGTCCGGAGATTGAAGATGACTGGCATAACTTTACAGCGCTTAACCTTCCGGAATACCATCCGGCAAGAGATATGCAGGATACATTCTTCATTGAGCAGAATCCTGATATTCTTTTAAGAACGCATACTTCTTCCGTACAGACCCGTTATATGGAAGAAAATCAGCCGCCTATCAGAATTTTATCTCCGGGAAGAGTGTTCAGAAATGAAGCAATCTCTTCACGTTCTCACTGTATTTTCCATCAGATTGAAGGATTATATATTGACGAGAATGTAAGCTTTGCAGATTTAAAGCAGACTATCCAGTTCTTTACAACTGAGCTTTTCGGAAAATCTAAAATCAGAATGAGACCTTCTTTCTTCCCATTCACAGAGCCAAGTGCTGAGATTGATGTGTATTGGGGATTAAACTCTGAAACGGATTATAGAATTACCAAAGGTACAGGATGGCTTGAGATCATGGGATGTGGAATGGTAGACCCTGCTGTACTGAAAAATGTGAATATTGATTCTGAGAAATATTCAGGATATGCATTCGGAATGGGTATTGAAAGAATTACCATGCTTCTTTACCAGATGAGTGACATCAGAATGTTCTTCGAAAATGATATCAGAACACTGGAACAGTTCAAAACACTATAAAAAATCAAACCTCCGGAGCTCCGGAGGTTTTTGTTTTTAATTACTGACCTAAGAAACAAAACGTAATTAAAAACTGATCTTATTGAAAAATTTACACGTGTCTGTTTCTTATGCCCATACTTCGGATCAACCACTGTTGAATTGAAGTATTGACATGCTGCAGTTCTCTGTCTGCCTCTATTATAAAGACAATCTGTGTTAACTTTCTATTACATTGAACATAAAAAAGCCTGTCTCAAAAGTGTCATTCTGAACACAGACTGAAAGTCTGCGAACGAAGTTCATAAATGGAGTGAAGAATCTCAGGTTATTAATTATCGATGAGATTCTTCCTTCGTCAGAATGACAAAAATCAAATTATTTGACTTTTGAGACAGGTTTTATCTTTAAAACTGATGATTTTATTTGCTGAACTTTAAAGGGTATTTTACATTCTTATAATCGTCAATACTTGCTTTCAGTGATCCTACTGCAAGCTCTGTTTTCAATAGCATAGGAACGTGGTTAGCATCATTGGAAACCCACATCGTTACGCCTTCTTTTTCTTTAAATACTCTTCCGCTCTTTACCGATGGAATAATCTTTAAACAGTTGATCGTACCAAATTTTGTCTTTAAATTTTCTGTTCCTGTTACTTTCAGCTGGAAAGGAAACATTTCATCATCAATCCATACATTCATATTAATAACAGTTCCCACTTTCAGTTCATCCGGGCTTTTACTTCTTAAATAATAAAAGCACGAAAGCATATCCTGAACGCCTTTTACTGATTTTAAAACCTTAGAACCATTGGCCGGAGTCTTTTTATCAGTTAATATTAAAGTATTATTATCGTGATTAAAAACTGTTTCAAAATGCTGGCGGTAGCTTCCTTCACGTACATTTCTGACATAAAAACTTGGTAATCCCGTCTGTGTATTGATGAAACTTTCATATAAGTCTTCTACTTTGAAGAATGCTTTTACAGCACCTGTGGTCTGTCCTGTTCCTTTTACATAAAGATGAGGAACCCCTTTGTACGTGGTTTGCTTTGTAGTAAGGTTGGCAGTTCCGGCATTGAGGAAACCATAGTGAATTCTAAGAGTAATAGATTCGCCGTCTGCGATATTATCAATCTGGGCTGAGCCAAAAAAGAATATTAATAATGCAAAAAGGATTGAAATTTTCTTCATAACAAGACATTTACAAAAACATTGCCAAATTTAAAATCTTAATTAATAGATATTTGACAAATCTCAGGTTTTTATTTAGAATCAATTAAATATGCTTCGCATTAAAATTAGTAAATTTGCAGTTACATGTATAATTAAATTATCTTAAAGATTATGATAACCACTGATATATTGATCATAGGTGCGGGACCTACAGGACTTTTTGCAGTTTTTGAAGCTGGTTTATTAAAAATGAAGTGTCATATTATTGATGCGCTTCCACAGCCGGGAGGGCAATTGGCAGAACTTTATCCTAAAAAACCGATCTTCGATATTCCTGGTTATCCTTCCGTGAATGCTGGAGAATTAGTAGATAATTTGATGGAGCAGATCAAACAGTTTCAACCTGGATTTACTTTGGGAGAAACCGCTGTTTCTTATACAAAAGTAGATGACGAGTGGTTTGAAGTGATCACAAACAAAGGAACTGTTCACAGATGTAAAGCGATTGCTATTGCAGGTGGATTAGGAACATTTGAGCCACGAAAACCTACTTTTGACAATCTTGCTGATTATGAAGAGAAAGGTCTTGAATACTTCGTTAAAGAACCTGAACATTTCAGAAATAAAAAAGTAGTGATCGCCGGAGGTGGAGATTCTGCTTTGGACTGGAGTGTTTTCCTTTCAAACGTTGCAAGTGAAGTGACTTTGATCCACAGAAGAAATGAGTTCAGAGGAGCTTTGGATTCTGTAGAGAAAGTTCAGGATCTGAAAAACCAGGGGAAAATCAAATTAATTACTCCTGCAGAAGTTACCGGTATTAAAGGGGACGGAAAAGTAGAAGCAATCACTGTAGAAGTTGAAGGGCAGGAAGCTTACGATATTGAAACAGATTATTTCATTCCTTTATTCGGATTGACACCAAAATTGGGTGAGATCGGAAACTGGGGACTGAATATCGAGAAAAATGCAATCGTTGTAAATAACGCTCTTGATTATCAGACTAACATTGATGGGATCTATGCTATCGGAGATATCAACACCTACCCTGGAAAACTGAAGTTGATCCTTTGTGGTTTCCACGAGGCTACTTTAATGTGTCAGAGTGTGTATAACAGACTAAATCCTGGTAAAAAATTCGTATTAAAATATACAACGGTAAGTGGTGTTGACGGATTTGACGGAAGCCGTAAAGAAGCAGAGAAGGCAGTTGTGAAAAAAATTGACTAATTTTGCAGAATTATGTCAGACGTTAATATTAAAATCACCGACAGAGAAGGTGTAACCCACGATGTCGTAGCTCCTACGGATATGTCCATGAACTTAATGGAAATTATCCGTTCCTATGAATTGGCAGAAGAAGGTACTATTGGGGTATGCGGAGGAATGGCGATGTGTGCTTCATGCCAGGTATATGTAATAAATGATCCCGGTTTGGAACCGATGGGAGATGAAGAAGATGCCATGCTGGCTGAGGCTTTCCATGTGAAAGACAACAGCAGATTGGGATGCCAGTTACATATTGCCGATGCCATGGAAGGACTCGAAGTGGAAATTGCTCCTTATCCTTAGAAAATATTTTTTAATCTTAATAAGAAACCCGTCCGAATTTTTCGGACGGGTTTTGTTTTTTATAAAACTTTACCATTTAAATCTCTTCCTTAGAAATCCACTTTCCAACCGTAGGCGCCTGATAATTTCTCATTTTTTCCAACAGATCATCAATGGTATCACTAATCAGCAGCATATCTCTGTTTACCTGCTTTAAAAATCCTTTATCTACCATCGTCTGAACCAGATTGATCAGGTCATTATAAAATCCGTCAATATTTAAAATTCCGATGGGTTTTTTGTGAAGCCCGAGCTGTGCCCATGTAATCATCTCGAAAAACTCTTCCAGCGTTCCGTAGCCGCCGGGTAGAACGATAACTCCATCACAAAGTTCATTCATTTTGGTTTTTCTTTCGTGCATGGTTTCCACGATGATAAGTTCTGTCAGGTTCTTGTGGGCAATTTCTTTGGATTGTAAAAAGTGGGGGAGGACTCCAATGACCTTGCCTCCTTCGGCCAATGCTCCGTCTGCTATGGTTCCCATCAAACCAACATCAGCACCGCCATAAATAAGCTGTATACCTTGTTGAGCTAAAGTTTGTCCCAATAAAAATGCCTGTTCTTTGTAAATGTCATGCGAACCAAAACTTGAGCCGCAGAATACAGTGATACTTTTCATTGTATAAGATTTGTTTTTATGCTATTGTTGGGATGCTTCAACAAGCTCAGCATGACGCAGCTAAAAATTGATCTCTAAAAAAACGGTAGTATTAGAGAGGTCATGCTGAGCCTGTCGAAGCATCTTTATTTCAATTAAAACTAAAATATCCAAAATCATAAGACTTTGGATATTCAATATACTCATTTTAATGTTCTATTTCTGAGGAATATTTGCTAAAATATCTTTCAGGAAGCTCCAGAATTTCTGAGTAGAAGGGATGTTTGCCTTCTCATCAGGAGAGTGAGCTCCTCTGATCGTTGGCCCAAAGCTTACCATTTCCATTTCAGGATAGTTGGCACCGATGATCCCACATTCAAGACCTGCGTGGCAAGCTACTACATGAGGTTTTTCAGTGAACTTTTCAATATAAAGCTTCTCCATCAATTGTACAATTTCTGAACCTGGTTTTGGTTTCCATCCTGGGTAAGATCCGCTGAATTCAACGTTCATTCCAGCCAGCTCTGCTACAGATTTTAATTGTTCTGCCACTGAATATTTGGAAGAATCTACAGAAGATCTTGTCAGATTTAAAATCTTAAGTTCTCCACCTTTCAGTTCTACTCTTGCAACGTTGTTGGAAGCTTCTACAAGATCAGCTACATCAGGGCTCATTCTGTAAACTCCATTGTGAAGAGCTTTTAAAGTAGAGATCACTTTTTTAGAATCTCCTTCTGAAATAGCTTTATCAGAAGATGTAGAGTTCTCAATATTGATCTGAAGTCCCGGTTCTACAGTCGCGAATTCTTCTAAGATATCTTTTTTAAGAGAAGTTGCATTGTCTATAAATTCCTGAGCGTTTCTCACAGAAATCAGAGCTGCTCCTTCTCTTGGAATTGCATTTCTCAATCCTCCGCTGTCAATTGAAATTAATTCAATATTTTGGTTTTCCAGTCCGGTGTAAAGAAGTCTTCCCAAAATAATATTGGCATTTCCGAAACCTTTATGGATATCCATTCCGGAGTGACCTCCCTGAAGACCTTTTACTTCAAGTCTTACAATTTGTCCTTTTGAAGCTTCTGTAGCATACGTTTGAGTAATGGTTACATCTACACCTCCTGCACAGCCGATATCGATTTCATCATCTTCTTCAGTATCAAGGTTCAATAGAATTTGTCCTGTCAATTGTCCTGGTTTTAATCCTAAAGCACCCGTCATTCCTGTCTCTTCATCAATCGTGAAAAGAGCTTCCAATGCAGGGTGTGGAATATCTGAGCTTTCAAGGATAGACATGATGGTAGCTACTCCTAACCCATTATCAGCGCCCAAAGTAGTTCCTTTAGCCTTTACCCAGTCACCATCAATTTCCATTTTGATTCCTTCTGTTTCAAAATCGAAATTCACATCATTGTTTTTCTGGCAAACCATATCAAGGTGCGATTGAAGCACGATAGATTTACGGTTTTCCATTCCTGCAGTGGCAGGTTTTTTAATAATAACGTTTCCTACTTCATCAACCGTAGTTTCCAGTCCTAAATCTTCACCAAATCCTTTGATAAAAGCAATCACTTTTTCCTCCTTTTTTGAAGGTCTTGGAACTGCATTTAATTTGGAGAAGTTTTTCCAGATGATCTGCGGTTCTATATTAGATAATTCCATTGAAATTTATTTTTCTCAAATTTACGAAATAAAAAATGCTTCCGTGAGATACAGAAGCATTTTTGTATGATTTTGCTTTTATTAACAACCACACTCTCCATAGATCGGAGTGGTAAATGTGGTGCCGTCTGGTTTCTCTATAGTCAGAGTTCCTTCAAACAGTAAAGCTTCTTCGCCTTTTATTTTTTTACCTTTTACAGAAATTTTATAATCATCATTTTCTATTTCTTTGGTAAGCAATTCATCTACCTCCATATCACTTGATGAGATAAGATTCATGGCCAGTCTTTTGCCATCCAGCATCATATAAGCTGTTTTTCCGGCATCATCAGCGTAGATGTATCTTTCATTTTCAAAATCAGTTTTGCTTGCAGCAAAATAACAGGAGCATTCTTTGATTTCTTTTGGAAAAGGGATTGTTCCTACCAGAATATCTCCTGAAGAATGACCTGTTGATGCACTGTCTTTAGCAACATGCAAAGAATCGGCAGTAGCAGAACCTGAAACAGTTTCTTTCTCCTTTTTACAGGCTACCAGTAGAAATGCTGAAAATAAAATGATTAAATATTTCATGTGTTTGTGGTTTTATTATTTGTTTATCCTCTTGCTCTTTCAAGAAGTGTCATCATTAATAGAGAAAGGATTACCAAGCTTTCTTCTTCATCATCAATATCGATCAGTCTGTCCAGCTGGAATCTTCTTCCAAAGAATGAAGGCATTTTTTTCAGTTTAAAATAAGCCTTTCCATCAATTCCTGTTACAGTATACGATGGGTTAAGGAAATACCCGGTAAACATTCCGATGATAGGAAGTTCTCCTACAAAGCTGTCCCAGAATCTTACCCAGGCACTATCTTCCTGAATTTTAAACTTAGGCTGATCGTGTGCATCCAGGATATCATAACTTGCTTTCCAGATAGAACGCATTCCTTTTCTCGCCAGTCTACCAAAGTTTTTATTGTCGATAAGATCATTCAAAGAATAAGAAGCATTAAAATCAATCCATTGATTTGCTCTGATTCTGAAAAGTTCTTTAGACTTGCTTTCATCATTAAAAACGATAACATCTTCTTTCAACTTGAACATTTTCTGACGAACATATGCTACATAATTTCCGTTTTTGTCAGTAATGTTGAAGTCTCCTGCTAAAGTAGTGATTTTGAATTTGAAATCCAGAGGATAATTAAGGTTGTTAAGTACCATGTCAGTTTATTTTTTTCATATTTAATTTAAGCCGCAAATATAAAGGTTTTTTTTAGTGTTCTCAGGTATGGGAGAAATTTAAAACATCATCATGAGACATTAATCTCATAGTCAATTGTCAATTTTTGCTGCGCAAAGTCAATTGTCAATAATCACTTTATACAAATTCATAATCGAAGCGAATTGACGACTCACTATTCACTATCAATTATCAACTTTAATCCTTATTTTTGTACCTATGGATTACCCTAGTAAAGTATTGGCAAAAGCAGTAGATGAGATTTCGGGATTGCCTGGGATTGGAAGAAAAACGGCTTTGAGGTTAGCACTCCATTTGTTGAAGCAGCCCAATTCCAGAGCTGTAAGTCTTGGAAACTCCCTGATTAACCTTGTCAATGAAATAAAATACTGTAAAGAATGTCACAATTTTTCAGATTTTGACATCTGCGAAATATGCAGCAATGAAAAGAGAAATGGTGAACTGATCTGTATCGTTGAAGATGTGCGTGACGTAATTGCGATTGAAAATACAGGAAAGTATACCGGAAAATATCTGATTCTTGGTGGGAAAATTTCTCCTATGGAAGGAGTAGGCCCGGGCCAGCTGAATATTCCAAGTATCGAAAAGAAACTGAATGACGGAAAGGTAAAGGAATTTATTTTCGCACTGAGTGCTACGATGGAAGGAGATACCACAGCTTATTATATTTACAAGAAATTTAAAAGTTTCAATGTGAATTTTTCAAGCATTGCAAGAGGAATTTCTGTAGGGGATGAATTGGAATATGCTGATGAAATTTCTTTAGGAAGGTCTATTATTAACAGGTTGCCTTACAACGAAAAGGATTAATATGAAGCTGTCCGTTATTATTGTTAATTACAATGTTACCCAATTGCTCAGAAGCTGTCTCCTGTCGCTCCAGAAGTATATACAGGACATAGATTATGAAGTGATTGTCATTGATAATGCTTCTACAGACAGTTCGTGGGGAGATCTTATTCCGGAATTTTCCCATGTACATTTTATATCATCTGCAACAAATGGTGGTTTTGCAAAAGCGAATAACCAGGCTGTTCAAACTGCCAAAGGAGAATATATATTGCTTTTAAATCCCGATACGGAGTTGGAAGGGTTCTATATGAAAGAATTGCTGGATTTTGCAGATGCTCAGCCTTCATTCGGGTGTCTGGGAGTGAGAATGCATGATGCAGAGGGAAATTTCCTTCCTGAAAGCAAACGCTCTGTTCCGGATATGTTCAACTCGTTTGAAAAGCTGTTTACCAATTTTAAAAAGAATAATTCGAAATCCTATTACAGGAACGACATAGAAGAAAATGCCATTGCAGAGGTGGATGTGATCACCGGAGCATTTTTATTGGCTAAAAAAGAGGTCTATGAAAAAATAGGAGGATTGGATGAAGCTTATTTTATGTATGGAGAAGATATTGATCTCTGCTATACATTTTTAAGAAATGGATATCATAATTTCTATTATGGAAAAGTTTCTATCCTTCACCATAAAGGAGAAAGTACCATCAAAGATGAAGTATATCTCAACAGATTCTATGGAGCTATGCAGATCTTCATTGATAAGTATTATAAAGAATCTAAGCCTATGCAATACTCATTTTTAAAGGCAGGATTAAAACTTCGGCATCAGATTGAAAAGATCAAGTTAAAATAAAAAGCAACTCAATTTGAGTTGCTTTTGTTGTATGTTAAGATGATATTCTTCTTATTTTGCCGGAGCTGCAGGAGTCTGTGCCGGAGTTGTTGTAGAAGAAGCAGGAGCTGACTGTTTAGCCGGAGCTTCTTTCTTAGCAGGTTGTTGTGCAGGAAGTGCCTGAGATGGTTTACCTGTGATAACAACGCTTAAAAGGATAAGAACGATGATAGTTCCGCCTAGAGTCCATGTTGCTTTTTCCATGAAATCATTGGTTCTCTGTACTCCGAACTGTGCAGATGATGCACCTCCGAATGTACTGGAAAGGCCTCCTCCTTTTGGGTTTTGTGCCATAACGATAATTACCAATAAAACACTGGCAACCATAACAAGAACCATTAGTAGTGTAAATATAGTATCCATTAATTCTTATATCTTTTTTAATGGGCAAATTTAATCTTTTTTTACTGAATGACAAAAAAAGATGTCGCCAAATGTTGATAAAAATAAAAACGGCAACAATTGTTGCCGTTTTTTCTATAAAAAATAGGATGTTCTTATTTAAAATCAGCATCAGTAGCCTTATTGATCTCATAAGATTTTACCGTCATTGTCATGTCCATTCCCATTTGGCTTACAGAAATTGTGTAAGGCATTTTCACTCCGTTTACATCTTTGTAATTAGAGAATGTTGTTGGGATGGTCATTTCCTGACCTTTAGCTTTTTCTTTTTTAGTTTCTCCGGTTTTTAATCCCGTTGCAACGCTGTAGTAATAGGTTGTATCTCCTCCTTTAATAGCATAAGAATCTTCACCTCCGATTTTCTCAATTCCGGCTAATGTATAATCAGCAGATTTTGCAAAACCTAATTCTTCGAAAAGCTCAGGATTCTTTTGTTTTTCAGCAATTTCTTCAGGTGTGATATCAACTCTTTGTCCCATTTGCATAGAATAACCGGTTTTTCCATCGAAAACCTGCTTCTGAACAACCTGTCCCATTGCTGTTACAGTGGTAAGTTCCTTTCCACCTAGTGCTTTAACGATTTTAAAATCGATGTTCTGTCCTTGCATAGACATTGAAGCATTGGTTGTGTAAGAAGTGATCTTTGCCAGATTAGCTTTTCCTCCGATAGCATTGATGTATTTGTCAACTACAGAAGCTACCGTTACACTAGCATCCACTTTTTGTACAGTTGGTTTTGCAACAGGATTCGCTTCTTTATCGAAATATTTTACAGGGTAACCTAATTTTTCCAATCCTTCAGAAATGTCAGATGCTTTACCAGCAATGAAAATTCTGCTTTGGTTTGGTAAGATCGTAGCTTTTACAGCATTGGAAACATCTGCAGCAGTTACTTTATCGATAGATTTTAAGTAATTGGTATAGAAATCAGCAGGAAGATCCTGAACTTTTTGGTTTAAAGCAAATCTTGCGATAGTAGCCGGCTGTTCCAAAGACATAATGAAAGATCCTTTCAGTTTAGCTTTAGCATTGGCCAATTCTTCCGGTTTTACTGTAGAAATAGCGTTAAGTTCATTCATGAATTCTTTAACAGCTTTGTCTGTAACTTCGTTTCTTACGCTTGCACTTGCGGAGAATTGTGGAGAATATTTGCTGGCAACCATACTTGAGTAAGCCCCATAGGTAAATCCGTTTTTCTCACGAAGGTTCATGAAAAGTCTTGCTTCACCACCACCACCAAGGATATAGTTTGCGATTGTTGCAGGGAAGTAGTTGGCGTCTTTCATTTTCAGGGTGTTCAGGTTGTTTAGTGAAACAACAGACTGTACAGCTGAAGGAACATCTACTACATTGATTTCCGTTTTAGCAACATTAGAGGCAGGTTCTAACTGTGCAATAGGAGTGTTTGCTTTTTTCCAACCTCCGAAAGCTTTCTCGATCAAAGGTTTTACCTGGTCAAACTTTACGTCTCCAACAATTACTAAATAAGCATTATCCGGAGCGTAGTATTTTTTGTAAATGTTTTGTACGTCAGCTAACTGAATTTTATTGATAGATTCAACAGTTTCAAATTCTCCTCTTGACGTATTTTTTCCATACATCAAAGCGTTAGAAACTCTTTCTGCAATAGAAGAAGCATTTTTTTCTTCAGATTTTAATCCTTCGATAGCTCTTTCTTTAGAGTTCTGAATTTCTTCAGCAGAGAATTTAGGATTAATCATAGCATCAGCCATTAAACCTAGAACTTCAGGGAAATATTTTGAAAGTGAATTGGCAGAAGCACCACCTGAAGAGAAATTAAGGTTTGCTCCAAGATAGTCTACTTTTTTATTGAAATCATCTTTGCTGATGTTGGTCGTTCCGTTTTCGAACTGTTCAGCCATAATTCCGCTTACTCCGGTTACTGCTCCTTCGTTGTATGGAGGTCTGTCCATAGAAAGACTTGCGCTTACTCTTGGTAATTTGTTGTTTTCAACCACCATTACCGTAAGGCCGTTGCTTAGCTGGAAAGTTTTTGGCTTCGCAATGTTAATCGCAGGAGTAGGTCCTGGTTTTGGCATTGCATTAAGATCTATTTTTTGTGCTGAAACCATTCCTGTAAAGAAAAACGCTGCAGCTATATATGTTAATTGCTTTTTCATTTGTAAAAATTTAATTTTTAATAATCATGTTATCACCTAAAAAGTTGAATGATTACTTTTTCTCAGGTACGTAATTGATGATTATTCTTTGGTTGGAATTAAGATACTTTTTAGCTGCATTTTGAAGATCCTGTCTGGTGATAGATCTGTAAATGTCGATTTCTTTGTTGATCAAATTCGTGTCACCCATCAATACGTGGTTGGTAGCCAATGAAGCAGCAATTCCCTGAATGCTTGAATTAGCATTTACAAACTGGTTTTCGTATTGGTTTTGAAGTTTCTGATAATCTTCTTCAGAAATCAGAGTAGTCTGTACTTTTTTGATTTCAGCATCAATGTCAGTCTGTAAAGTCTGTTTTGTAGTTTGTCCCATTGGAATTGCGAAGAAGGCGAAAATACTGTAATCTTCAAGTCCTTGGTTGAAAGCAGCTACCTGAAGTGCTTTTTTATCCTGGTCAACTAATTTTTTATATAAAACTGAAGATTTACCGTTGCTCAGATAAGAAGAAAGCATATCCAACACATAAGCATCTTTTTCTTTGTTAGCCGGAGTTCTGTACGCAAATACATAAGCCGGAAGCTGAATGTTCGGATCCGTAGCAGTAACTTCTTTTTCCTGTGTGATAGGAGCATCTTTCGGGAAATCTTTTGGATAAAGCGTTCCTTTTGGAATTCCACCATAATAGGTTTCGATCCATTTCTTGGTTTGCTCAGGTTTAATGTCTCCTGCAACCACTAAAGTAGCGTTATTCGGAACGTAATATTTTTTATAGAACGCCTGGAATTCTTCTAGTTTAGCAGAGTTCAAATCTTCCATAGAACCAATTGTTGGCCAGTTGTATGGGTGATTGGTAAATAAGTTTTTCTGAATAGTTGTGAAAAGATTTCCGTAAGGCTGGTTATCCATTCTTAATCTTTTCTCTTCTTTTACAACCTCTCTCTGTGTATCTACACCAATCTGGTTGATAACAGCGTGACGCATTCTTTCCGCTTCCATCCAAAGTCCAAGCTGTTCGTTGTTGGAAGGGAACGTTTCGTAATAATAAGTTCTGTCATTGGTGGTGTTGGCGTTGTTTTGCCCTCCGTTTGAAGAAACGATTTTGAACCATTCTCCTCTCTTGATGTTAGGAGTTCCTTCGAATAAAAGGTGTTCAAAGAAGTGAGCAAAACCTGTTCTGCCTTTTACTTCATCTTTTGCACCTACGTGGTACATTACACCTGTTGTTACAACCGGTGCCGAGTTATCCTGATGAAGAATTACGTGAAGACCATTGGGAAGGTCATACTCTTCGAATTTGATTTGCTGTGCATTCAGCATTAGCCCGAAGAAAGCTACGGCAGCAGCAGAAAGAAGTCGCTTTTTCATAAAATTTAGAAATTGTTTATCAATTAGTATGAAAAGTGAATTAAATGTTACAGAATGTATAGAAATATATATGTGACTGTGAATTGTGTATAGTGAATGGTGAATGGTGAATTCGCTTCGCTTGTGAATTTGTTACGTGATTCGGGTTGCGTGGTTTGAGATTACGAATAATTATTGCAGACAAATTTTCTAATTTGTGGTTAATCATTCACCAT
>NZ_JAMZGF010000088.1 GCF_024158915.1 Chryseobacterium sp. S0630
TCTCGCACCTCGCACCCCGAAACCCGATCCCCTTACAACCTAACATCTTTTAACAAACTTTACCGATATTTTACGATTCTTCAGGCCCTGTTAGGAATAATTGTTGATTTTTCCATTACTACAACACCACAAAATAGAAGAATATGAAAAAGTTATTGCTAACAGCTGTTGGAATAGGAATATTTGCAGTGAGCTGTGGAACCAAAGAATCGACAATGTCAACGAGTAGCCGGGATTCAGCGGCAGTAGGTAATACGCAAAAAAGTATGACGCCTGCCACTACTGATACAATGACTACAAAAATGACGAATCCTGATACTACCAAGATAAAAAGGGATTCTATGGCAACGTCTCCTGTCAAGTAGTAATGATAACATTCAATCTAAAAATGGAAAATCTGCAGATGAAAGCTCTGCAGATTTTTTTTGTTGAAAAGATTAGAAGCCAAAATGTGAAAGCGATAATTAAGTTTTGTTTTGAAAGATGTTTATTTTTAGGTTTTGGCTAAAGCCAATGGATGCATGATTTATGGCTAGCCGGGTTAAAACCCGCCTCTATTGAATTTTAATAAAAACATCTTTTATCTTTTATCTTTTATCTTTTATCTTTTATCTTTTAATTAAATCATTATATTTGATTAAAACGAAACATTAAAATTGACTATTATGAAAAAACTATGGATAGGAGCATTTCTTGGAATTCTTTTCCTTGGAAGCTGTGCTCAAAACAAAGAAAAAAGAGAAGAATTTAAAGATGCCCATAACAAGGATTCATTGTTGAACAAAATGGGAGATTCTGCAGTAGCAAATTCTGAATCATCACCGGTTGTCTCTGATACTTTAAAAACCAAAACCGACAGTACAAAAGTTAAATAAAATCACAAATCCACAGAAATTCTGTGGATTTGCACTTAAAAAAACTTGACTGAAAAAAAACCGGGCAATCAACCCCGATTATAGCATATGGTAGATATTCTGATCAGAATATTTCCTTAAAAGATTAAAAATGGGAATGCAGTTTCTCTTATAATGATCTTAGTTCAGAAATGAAATAAAAGTGATAAGCTGTAACAGAATTGTCTTGTGCACTGCGAAACTGGCGCAAAGATATGATAGCAGGGGTTTCCTTTAAAATAATAGGTTGTTCATTTTCGTGAAAATGGCAAGATAGAATTAAATAAAGCCTCTCTTTTTAATCATTTTCCGGAAAATGAACATTTTTATCTGATGGGTTTTCAGCATCCAGATATTTGATATATGCTGAAGGAGAATAGTCTGTAACCGCTTTAAAGACAGCAGCAAATTTACTATGTGAAGAGAATCCACATTCGTCAGCAAGGATACTTATCTTATATTGCCTGTACTTCTCATCATTGATCAGTTTGTCTACAATATAATTGATTCTTAAACGATTGACATAGGTTTTGAAATCTGCATTTTTATGCTGATTGATTACATAAGACAGATATTTTGTATTGGTATTCAGTTCACCTGCAAGAAAAGACAGAGACATTCCTTTATTATTATAAAGATCACCTTTTTCAAAATCTTCAAGCAGTTCAAGCAATTTCGATTCTGTCTCGGAAGTCATCAGGGAATCATTTCTTCTTCGGTCTTCTTCAGAATCTTTTTCATCAATTTCTTCCACAAATATGTTCGAAAACTCAGCATCGTCAGATTGAGCTAAAGGATAATGAACTCTGTTACTGACCATATTTAACTGAGTTCTTATAATATTTCTGAATTTTGAACGCTGTTGTCTCTGCTTTGTCCTGAAGAAAATAAGTAAGCCCACCAGCGAGATAAACAGAATAATAATGGCTGTGTTTTTAATCAGATTCATATGTCCATCATTTTTATGACTTTTCCCTTTCAGAATCTCAGCACCTTTTGGTGTAAAACTTTGATTACGGGCCGCAATACTGTCATAGGCACGGATATATTTCACAGCATATAATGAAGCTTTAAAATTGTCTCCAATTCCTTCATAATAATCATTAATATTGGAATAAACAGCTTTTTTAAGCTTAAGACTTCTGGATGTATCCGCTATTTTCTCTGCCTTTTTAAGATACAGTTCAGCATCTTTCCAGTTTTTCTGCTTCAGACGGATTCCTCCTAAGCCATTATACACCAATCCCAGTGTACAGCTTCCATTTTTCAGCAGGCCTTCTGCTTTTCGATAATAGTCTTCGGAAACAGAATAATCATTAAGTTTGAAATAGACATCTCCCAGCAGCTGATAAGAAGCTGCGGCTGTTCTGTTTTCGTTTTGGCTATTTATTTTTTCAAAATATTTCAGAGAGGACTCAATATCACGTATTGCATTGGGAAAATTCCCCATCTCCATTTCATAGAAGGCCATTTCCTGATTCAACAGTCCTGCAGCTTCGCTACTTTTTTGAAAATCAACAATCTGACCTGAAGCCTGAAGCCCTTTTACAATGTATTTTTTTGATCTTTCGTATAACCCTACCTGTCTATATTGTCTCGCAAGTAATCTGGTCACCACAGCCATCCATTCCGGATCATTAATCTGATTGATTACCGAGTGGGCATTTTCGCTGTAACAGATTGCTTTTTTAAGTTCACCTGCATGATGGTATAATTCTGAAGAGAGCACAAGGCATTTTATTTTCTCCGAAGGTTTTTGTGCCTTCATATAGAGAGAATCTGCAGTTTTGATTGCTTTGGGTAAATCTTTATAGGCTGTAACAGAAGAGGTCTTCTCACAGATAAGGTCAAAGTTATTTTTTTTCTGAGCGAATATGGGGACTGCTGTTGCCAGCAGAAATAAAAATTGCAAAAGACTTTTAGGCATAGAAAAATAAATTATTATTTTGATTTTATAATAATTCATCATTATTTTCACGGGGTGTCTTTTTGTTTTTTACAAAACTAGTGATATTTTATTTTTTATTAAAATATTATATTGAAATTTAATCATTTAACCTAAAACAGTATTTTACATTAATTTTAATAATAAGACTAAAATAATAAATGATTATCTTTAATACAAGCTGATGCCTGTTTTAAAACCAAAGTTCCTGTATAATTATTTTCAATATGAACGGCTCATGTGTCATCATATTTATTACATTTGCATGGAATAAAAAGTTTTTATGAAAAAAATAGCAATACTTTCCTCAATCTTTATAGGAGCCCTTGCATGGGCGCAGGGAATTAAATTTGAAGAAGGCAATTTTGCCTCTATTCTGGCCAAAGCAAAAAAAGAAAAAAAACTGGTCTTTATTGACGCATATGCCTCATGGTGTGGACCTTGTAAACTGATGGTTAAAAATATTTTCCCACTTCAGTCTGTAGGAGAATATTACAATTCTCACTTTATCAATGCTAAAATTGATATGGAAAAAGGAGAAGGAATTGAGCTGGCAAAAAAATATAATGTAAAAGCGTTCCCTACTTACCTGTTTATTGATGGAAGTGGTGAAGCTGTACACCGAACTTTAGGATATGTGGAAGAAAAAGACTTTATCCAGTTTGCAAAAGACGCAGAAGATCCAAACAAAAGACTTACTTCTTTGAAGCAACAGTTTGAAAAAGGAGAAAAAGATCCTGAGTTTTTAAAGAATCTTGCCGGACTTACCATGTATAACGACGCTGAGTTTGCCGGGAAAGTTCTTAACCGTTATTTTCAACAGAAAGCAAGCTTAGATCAGGAAGATATCCAAATGCTACTTTCAGGAGTACAAACTACAGACAGTCCTTTGTACAAAATTTTCCAGGATAAAAAAGCTGATATCGTTAAATTTTTCCCGGAAGATAAATATGAAAAGTTTGATAAGAATATTAAACTGAACACTGTTTCTAAAAAAGCTTATAATCCGGATACAAAGAAATGGGATGATAACTATTTCATGGCTGAAACTCAGAAATTCCTGAGCAAAGAAGAGGCTGACAAAATCTTAAAAAGAATGAAAGCCAACAGAGCTTTAAAGAATAAAGATATTCCTGAATATGAAAAACTAATTCTTGACCTTTACAAAGATTATACTGCTGCCGGTTCTGAAGAACTGAATTCTCTTGCATGGAACTTTTTTGAAAATGTAAGCAATAAAACTTCTCTGGAAAAAGCCATTGCATGGGCGCAGGAATCTGTAAAGAAAGATCAGAATTTTGCCAATACTGATACTTTAGCCAATCTTTACAACAAGGTAGGTGATAAGAAAAACGCTAAAATGTGGGCTGAAAAGTCTATTGAATTAGCAAAAAGTACCGGACAGGATTCTTCTGATACGGAAAAACTTTTGAAGAGCCTTTAATAAGAAATAAGTACAATAAAAACCCCGCAGAACTAAAGTTCTGCGGGGTTTTTATTTATGTTTGAACCACCCCGTCAAAAATTCTTTGAATTTTCGCCACCCCTCCGGTGGAGGGGAATTTTCACGTCTTCATTTGTAGTATTAGTGAAAAATAGAGTATATTAAATTTCTATAAGCTCTCTTTCGTGCTCATTAATATTCAAAAAGAACACTTCCCCACGTAAATCCGCTTCCGAAAGCTGAAAGAAGCACCAGATCTCCTCTCTTGATTTTCCCCTGTTCAATGGCTTCACTTAAAGCAATGGGAATAGAAGCTGCTGTCGTATTTCCGTATTTCTGAATATTGTTGAAGATTTTTTCGTTCGGTAATCCAAATTTTTCCTGTACAAACTGAGCAATTCTCAGGTTCGCCTGGTGTGGAATGAACATATCAAGATCTTCAACTGTTTTTCCTGCTTTGTTCAAGGCTTCCATCATGGTTTCAGGGAATCTTGTTACCGCATGTTTGAATACAAAGTTTCCGTTCATGATCGGATATACTTCTTTGTTTGTTACATTTTCAGGATCTTTTCTCATTCTGTCACTCCATCCGTATTTTGAACCCGGGAACTGAGTACAAAGATCATCAGCATATTTTCCTTCAGAATGCATATTCATCGCTAAAATATCTCCTGCATTTTCATCTTCTGATGCAGAAAGAACAACCGCTCCTGCCCCATCTCCGAAAATAACAGACACACCTCTTCCTTCGTCAGAAAAATCCAATCCGAAAGAGTGAATTTCTGCTCCTACCACAAGGATATTTTTATAAGTTCCTGATTTGATAAATGCATTAGCCACACTCATTGAGTATACAAATCCTGAACACTGATTTCTTACGTCCAATGCTCCAATGGTATCACATCCCAGCATATCCTGAAGCAATACTCCACACCCAGGAAAATAATAATCCGGTGAAAGCGTTGCAAAAACAATATAATCGATATCTTTTGAGGTAAGGCCAGCATTCTGGATCGCTTTTTCTGCAGCTTTAAAACCTAAATAAGCAGTGGTTTCCTGGGAATCGTTTCTGTTTTTTCTATGTCTTCTTTCCTTGATCCCTGTTCTTTCCGTAATCCATTCGTCATTGGTATTCATTAGTTTTGCCAAATCATCATTGGTAACAACGTTATCTGGAACATAAAATCCCACCCCTTTTATGGTACTTTTAATCATATAGTTTTTTAATTTTGGCAAAGATAAAACTTATTTAACACATACTTTTTCAAAATATTAGTATTTTTACTTTATGCCAATTGATACGATATACAGAACCTCCCAGTGCGAATGGGTAGATGTAGAGGCTCCTACTTTAGAAGACCTGAAATTTCTTCATGAAAGATATGAAATCAATAATCTTCTTCTGGAAGATACGATGGATCCTAATCACCTTCCAAAATATGAAGAAGACGGGAATGTAAAATTCTTTTTACTCCGTGAAAGCACAGAACTGGAAAGAAAGAATCTCAATACAATCAGTGATATCAGCACCAAAATTGGAATCTTTCTGGTGGAAAATACCATTATTACCATCCACAGGATGAAAACCAGAAGTATTTCCGAGACCAAGAAAAAAGTGTCTTTAATTCAGGAAGACCTTAAACCTCAGCAAATCATGCTGATGATTGCTATATTGATCATGAAAAGTTTTGATGATGAATCTTTAAGTCTGTTTGAAACAATGGACAATATTGAGAATGAGATTTTCCTTAAAAACACCAATCATACCAGCCAGATCCGCCGTCTTTACAAGCTGAAGCGAAAATCCGGATTGAACTCCCGTGTGCTTGTAATTTCTACGGATGCTATTGACAAATTTAAATTATTGAATTTACAGGACTCTGAGATTGTTGATTTAAAAGATAAACATAAAGACGTGGTTGCCGATTTTGATCATTTGAATATTCAGATTACCAACCTTATTTCTATGTTCCTGGCTCTTTCGGATCAAAAGGCCAATCAGGTGATGAAGGTTCTGGCAATTTATTCAGTCTATTTCTTACCCATCACTTTTATTGCCGGAGTTTACGGAATGAACTTCGATAATATGCCTGAGCTTCATCATAAGTATGGATATTTTATCACATTGGGAGCAATGGCAACCGTTGTCATCAGTACCTTTATTTATGTGAGACGAAGACAATGGTAATTCATTTTTCCATGAACACAAAGGTGCATAAAATACCCAATGGCATCTGGTTTTAAAGTGTGAAGATTTCATTTCCAATAAAATACAAACTGGCAACTATTTTAAATTAAAGATTGATTCACCCGGTTTCATAATAACTGTACACCATCTAAACAAAATACCATGATTACTGAGAACCTCAACAAAATTCTTGAAGATCCTTCTCTATCACAAGCATCCAAAGATAAATTGCTTGCTTTGCATGAGAATATCTCTTCCAAAGAATTCTCTGATCTCCTCGATCAGTCCGGGAATCAGTATGTAGAGTTTGTACAGGAAGGTGGTGGTGTCTGGGGAAGTGCATTGGTAGGCTATCTTTATGGACTGGAAATATTTGGAATCCGTTTTCTGAAAGTAGCAGGAACGAGTGCAGGAGCTATTAATACGATGCTTATTGCTGCTTGTAAAACCAAAGAAGAAGCTAAAAGTGAACTGATCAAGGATATTCTTTTCAGCTGGAATTTTGCAGATTTTATGGATGGGAAAACCTATGTAAAAACCACTCTGCATGCGATGCTGAACAACAAAGATTTCTTTAAGATCAATGCTGTTATTGCCGCTATCCTTTTTATGATTCTGATCAGCATTCCTTTTCTGGCACCTTCAACGACGATTATGAATGCTAAGCTGATGTTTTTGATTCCTCTGATTCCGGCTGTCATCCTCTTTTTTTGTATCCAAAAGCTGTACAATAATTTCAGAAAGGAAAACAGCGGACTGAATCCCGGAAATGCTTTTCAGAATACCATGCAAAATGCGCTGGATCAATTTGGAATAAAAACTGTTGCCCATCTCAACGAAAAATTCATTCAGAAAGAAAAGGATCTTAATCTCAACTATCGATATGGAAACGGCCAGGAGTATTATCTGATGGCTTTGCAAAGCATTGAAAAAATTAAAGTCAAAAATCAGGAACATATTGACCCAACCCGTTACAGAATTTTCTATGAAAGCGCCGTCAACAATGATTACTATAAAAACAACCCCTTCTACCTTCTAAAGTCTGAATATGTTGTTATTACCACAGATATCAATGCTAAAATTAAGGTAGAACTTCCTACGATGGCCAATCTCTATTGGTCTGAAGAGGAGCTGAAACACATCAGCCCGGCTGAATTTGTGAGAGCTTCTATGGCGGTTCCTTTTTTCTTTGAACCTTTTCAGAAACAAATCAATAAGAATGACGATTCTGTAAAGTACGCCTGGAGATACTGGATGAATACAAAACCTGATGATATTAATCCTGCAGGAGTTTTCATTGATGGTGGAAGTATTTCCAATTTTCCTATTGACCTGTTTCATGCCGATGAAGTTTTTTATCCGAGAATGCCTCTTTTCGGGGTACAGCTGACAAGCGATTCTGCGATTCTTTCTGAAAAAGGAAAAACCAGTGAAGAAATCCTTAAAACACCGTTCAGCTATGCCGGAAATATCATCAGTACACTGAAAGGTTTTAATGATAAGACATTCCTTACCAAACATACTTTTTACCGTTCTTACAGCATACAGAGTGTCAATTGTGGCACCAGCAGCTGGCTGAATTTCTTCATGAAAAAAGAGGAAAAGGAAGAACTTTTTAACAGAGGTTTTCAGGCCGCTCTTGATTTCCTCAATACGTTCAGCTGGGAAAAGTACAAATATGAAAGAATGATGCTTACGATGAAAGAGAAAAAAATATTGAAGGAAGAAGATACGCCTACGGTAGGATAAGGATTTTTAAGTATTTTAGCTTTTTAAATAACCATGAAAAAGAGACCTGTTTTTATCCTGGGGATGGTCATGATCCTTATTTTTATTTCGATTCCTGTTATTCATGTTCTTAAAACAAAATGGAGTGAATCTGATGTTAAAAATGAAATTCCTGAAGGATATACCAATGATGCAAGCCAACTGAATTTAACAAAGATTGATACACTTATCAAAGTACCGTCATCAAAATCTGAAATTGAAAATCAACTCCGTCAGATCATACAATATGCAAAGGAGAAGAACTTAAAAATCTCTATTGCCGGTGCACAGCACAGTATGGGCGGACATACCATCTATCCTAACGGAATCCTACTTAATATGCTTCCTTACAAACATATGGAGCTGGATGAAAAGAACAATATCCTTACCATTGGCTCCGGAGCTCTTTGGGAAGATGCGATCAAATATCTGGACAAACATGGAAAATCTATTGCTGTGATGCAGGCTTTCAGTTCTTTTTCTGTGGGTGGATCAATGAGTGTCAACGGTCATGGATGGCAGAAAAATCTTCCTCCTGTTTCCTCCAGTGTGGTATCATTTTCACTAATGGATCAGAACGGAAGCATTCTCAACTGCAGCAGAGAAGAAAACCCTGAACTTTTCAAGCTGGTAATCGGAGGGTATGGACTTTTCGGGATTATTCTTGATATTAAATTAAAAGTGGTAGAGAATGTTGCACTTCAGTATAAATATATTCGTTTAAGCGCAGATCAGTATCCTAATTATTATAAAAAGTTTATATCAGAAAATCCTGCTGTCAACCTGGTTTTCGGAAGATTGAGAATTTCAGACAAACATTTTCTTGAAGAGGCTACCATCAATTATTTTGAGAAAGCCAATGAAAAACCTTTGCCACTTCCGCTTCAAAATGCTAAAAATGAAGAAACTAAACGTCTTGTATTCAGAAGTACAGTCAACAGTGAATACGGGAAAAGACTTCGCTGGGATCTGGAAACCGGAATGAATAAGATGACAAAAAATGCAGTGTATTCCAGAAATGAGCTTCTGAATGACCATGTTTCACTCATTGAAAATAAAGATCCAAATTCTACAGACCTTCTTCAGGAATATTTTATTCCGGAGAGAAACTTCAGTCAGTTTATTAAAGATATAAAACCTGTTTTGAAAAGCTCAGGGCTGGATTTACTTAATATCACCATCCGTGCGGTGAATAAGGATGAAGACAGCTATATGAACTATGCGAGGGAAGATGTATTTGGATTTGTATTTTTATTCAATCAAAAGAAAACAGAGAAGCAGGAGCAGGCTATGAAAATTCTGACCAATCATCTGGTAGATATTGCTCTGAAAAATGAGGGTACTTTCTACCTTCCTTACCGCCTTCATATTGGCAGAGAGAAAATGAGAAAGGTTTATCCGCAGGCAGAATCTTTTTTTGAACTGAAAAGAAAATATGATCCTTCTGAGATCTTTGACAATAAATTTTACCAACATTATAAATAAAACACGATGACGAAATACATCTGCCAATGCTGTGGAGAAGAGAAAGAAGACTGGCCTGCAATAGCCTATAATGCTCCTTATTTCTATTATGACCTATCGGAAGAGGAACTCAAAAATGCTGAACTTACTTCAGATTTATGTGTTGTTGAAGATTCTGAAGATACCCACAGATTTATCCGTACTGTTCTTGTACAGGAAGTTATGGATGACTGCAGAAATCTGGATTACGGAATCTGGGTTTCTCTGAGTGAAAAAAACTTCAATGAATATGTTGAAAATTATGACAATAAGGAATTTGAAGCAGAATATTTCGGATGGCTTTCTACCTATCTTCCGGATTATGAATTTGAGGAAAGTGTTCCCACAACTGTAGTGGTAAACAATTCTATCGGAAGACCTTTTGTCTATCCTCACCAAAGTTATGATCATCCTTTTGTGGACGATTTTTATCATGGCATTACAAAGGAGGAAGCAGAGAAGAGGATTAATCGGGTTTTAAATAAAGAATAGATGAACTTCCTTTAAGTTTTAGAAATATTGCAGCAGCATCTGGAATAGGAATCTATCAAAAAAATATATTGATAGATTCCTAATAAAAATTATAAATTATCCAAAAACTCCAGATACATAGGAACACTTCTGTTGATCCATTCATCGGAAGAGTCCCTTTCAATTCCGTAATAGACGAAAGGCTCCTTATAATCGGCTTTTATATAATCAAAAGTCAGCTCGTAAGGTCTGAAAAGTTCGTTCATTGTGTATTTATAGACTCCGGATGCAGTGTAGGCTTCTTCATCTATACCTGCGGTAACGGCCAGTGACATTTTCTTTCCAGCCAGCTTGAAACCACTGGTACTTCCATATGCCCAGCCATACAAAATCACCTCATCCAGCCATTGTTTCAAAAGTGGCGGACTACTGAACCAGTAAAAAGGAAACTGGAATACAATTTTATCATAAGATTCCATCATCTTCTGCTCTTCCGCTACATTGATTTTTCCATCAGGATAAGCTTCATACAGTTGATGAACAGTATATTTTTCAGGATATTTTTTTAACTCGTCAATCCATTTTTTATTAATCACAGATTTTTCAATCTCTGGATGTGTAACAATTACTAAAGTCTTCATTCTGTTTAAATTTCTATTACAAAATTACAACACGTAACTTACATTTCGTACATTAGCAACCTATTGTATGGTACTATAAAAAATGTAAGTAATGACTAAAATAAAGGAAACCTCTACCAATTTTGCCAATAAGAAAGCGCTTGCTGATGAATGTCCGGAAATTTATGCATCCAACACGATCGGAGGGCAATGGGCATTGGCCATCTGTTGTTATCTGATCAACGGGAAAATGAGATTCGGGGAACTGAGAAAGAAACTTCAGAACATTACTGAACGTATGCTAACGCTTCAACTTCGAAGACTGGAAGAAGATAAGATCATTACCAGAACCGTATATGCAGAAGTTCCTCCAAGGGTAGAATATGAACTTACAGAAATTGGCTATAAACTGAAGCCTATCATTCTTGAGTTTGAAAAATGGGGTAAGGAGCATCAAGAGATCATGAAAAAACAATAAGCTAAAAGTGGTTTTATATTTAAAAAGTACCACATTATATTATTTCACATAAAATAATTATATTTAAATATATAAACCAATACTATGAAAAACCTGACTTTTTTACTATTGTTCCCTATTGCTGTCTTTGCTGGAATAAATATACATGCACAAAAAATTTCTGACGGCCAGACAATCGATATCAATGGAATGGCGGTTACCTTTAATATCCTCAATAAAGAAAGTGTAGAAGCCGGTGGAAAATCCTACGACCGATATAAAGTTTCTGCATCGGTAAAGAATACTTCAGATAAGGCATTCAACATCAGATTATCAGCCTTTCCTCAAATTGTAAGCAACATAGGCCTTGTAGAACTGGACTGTATTAATGCAACCGGAGCCAGGCTAACCTCTAAAAAGATAGAGTTAAAAATGAAGGCCCAAATGATTAATGTTACCTACTCTGCTTATGACAAGTCTGGGAAACTCATCACCAGTACAATTCCGGTAACCGGCAGTTATTATTTTGATCCGGGAGACACAATCAATGATAATGCAATCTTTATTGTTCCACAAGGTGAAAAACCTGATGTTTCTGTAAGAAGTATGAAATAAAATAACATCACTTTATACAATCTCTTTTGTTTTGAGTCTTTCTGTCAGGATAATGAGTATAAAGAGCTAATACAACATCAAAAAAATTAAAAAATTCAGATTCTACGGAATGAAACAGTTTGTCCCTAATGTCAAAAAATTCTATTTGTCATTCCGTAGAAACCTATATATTATTTCGCTATTTTTTCCTTCCACAAAGGCTTTTGAGTCAACACTTTTGAGTGAATCGGACAGCTCTCATGATGAGCGCCTTTCAGATATCCTGTACTCATAAGAAATTCATTGACAATCTCTCCTCCTGTAAATTTGAATGTTTTTTTGAAAAGCTTCATCCATTCCTGCAAAGTCATTGGATGATGATGCTCCAGCCATTTTTCAAAAGAACCAAATTCCTTTTGTAATGCAATGATTGTTTTGGCATTTTCAATGGCAGCATTTACTTTTAGCTTATTCCTGATAATTCCCGGATCGCTCAATAATCTTTCGCGGTCTTCTTCTGTATAATCTGCTATTTTCTGAATATCAAATTGGTCATATGCTTTCCTGAAACTGTCTTCTTTTTTCAGAACCGTTTCCCAGCTTAATCCTGCCTGATTGATTTCAAGAATGAGTCTTCCAAACAATTCATTATCATCATGAATAGGATACCCATAATAATTGTCATGGTAATTTTTGTGCAGTTCTTTTCTGCTTTCGGGCTGCATTCCTTCTATTGCTAAACAATAACTCATTACAATATATTTTCTGTTTTCGTTAAAAATTTGTCCATGGCTTCTTTAATAGTAATTCCTGTACGGTCTGCCAGAACAATCAGCCACCAGATATTTTCGGCTAATTTATGCTCCAGTTCTTCTGCTGAATCTTTCTTCAGCCATGTTTTCTGATGGGACATTACATTTCTCCCTACCAATCCGGCATCGGTAAGATAAGCAAGTGCATCTTCTTCCACTGACCATTCTTTTCCGTTGCTTTTTATTTCCAGCTGATGATACTTCTCTCTGATGTCTAAAGAACGTTTGACGATGGTATCAAAATTATTGGTGTCCATATTTCTCTGTTTTTAAGTAAAGACTTTCAAAGGGTAAAAATAAACCAGAGCTGTGACAACTGTCCGTCAGTAGTGATTTTCAATTTTTAAATGTAATGATAATTCCATTCATTTTATCTTCTTCTGCTCAGAGAATATTTAGTAGTTTAGAGAACTTAAAAACGATATCATGCAATCTGTGTTTTCCCTTCTTTTTATTATATGTTCAATCTTCTTCAAAGCACAGAATTTATATTCAAAAGCATATGGAAATCCCAAAAAACCTCCCGTCATTTTTATCCATGGCGGACCAAGCGGAAATGCTACTTTGTTTGAAGGAACTACCGCTCAGAAGCTTGCCGATAAAGGATTTTATGTGATCGTTTATGACAGGCGTGGTGAAGGGCGCTCAAAAAATGAGAATGCCACCATGACATTCAAAGAAAGTTTTGAGGATTTAAAAAATATTTACACAACTTATCACCTCCAAAAAGCAAATATACTTGCCCATAGTTTTGGTGGAATTATCGGGACTTTATTTACAGCTCAGTTTCCTGAAAAAGTAAAAACACTTACGTTGGCAGGAGCTTTATTTACCCAACAGGAAACCTATGATCATATTTTAAAACAGGCTAAAGAACATTTTAAAAATGATGCTGCACAGCTTAAAGAGATTTCAGAGATAGAAAGTCTGGACAAGAACTCTGCTGCTTATAGAAAAAGATGCTATGATATAGCTGGGAAACTTGGCTTCTTTGATATGCCACATCCAACTCCTGAAAGTGAAATACTGAGAACGGAGTACAAAGCAGGGGAATTTTACAAAAACAATATAAGAAATGCTGATTCTCCCATTAAATTCTATCAAAATGAACCTTTGAATAACCTGGATAACACAACAGTTTTAAAAGTTATCCGAAGAAAAGGAATTCCCGTTTTTGCAGTGTATGGTAAGAATGACGGCATATTTTCAGAGAAACAGCTAAATGATCTTAAAAATATTGTCGGGAAGAAAAACTTCAGACTCATTGATAACTGTTCCCATTACTTATTTGTAGATCAGCAAAACGATTTTTTAGAATTTATTAAGCTTACATTGAAATAAAGTGTAGTTTTGTAATCATGCACAATTCAGGAGTCCATATGAAAACCTATAAAGCGATCATTACGATGCTGATTTTGGTGTTTTCATTATCTCCATGTTCTGTAAAAAGAAATGTTCTTGATATTTTTGACATTCAGTTCATCAGCGGACTGAATAAGATCAAAACTACCTCTTCACTTTCTTTCAGTTGTGATTCGGCATCAGCTTCCTCCGGAATTTCGGTTTCAAAAAACAAAACTCAGAGCCAATACAGAAATCCTTTTTCTGATTTTTCTTCAACAACCGGAAATTCTGTTGAAAAAAAGATTTCTTTCAATAACTACTCAGGGCATTCTACAGGAAACAGCCCACCGAAGTATATTTTATTTAAAAGACTGAAGCTTAATCTGGTTTAATTTTTTTAAGCCTAATTAAAAATCAGTTTTTTACAATACAATATTAATTTCAATGAAACATATCTTAAACCGTCAGTCTTCAGAGCTGGCCGGATTATATACTTTATCCCTCCGCATGGTTATCGGATGGACCTACTTTTCAGCGTTCTGGCGCAGACTGATCCTCGAAAACAAGCTTATTCCTGATGAAAAGGGATATATCGGGGAAAAATTCAATCATTTCTTACCAAATGCCCTGGGAATAAAACCCATTATTGAATATCTGGTGACTCATCCTGATGCTTTGCAACGCTCTATGATGATTTTTACCATTATCGAAGCCATTGTGGGTTTATTCATCATCCTTGGGTTATTTACCCGCTTAATGAGTATTGGCATCTTCAGCCTTGCTCTAGGAATTTTATTAGGTTCCGGATGGCTGGGAACAACTTGTCTTGATGAATGGCAGATTGGTGTTTTAGGTGTTGCAGGCGGATTTGTTCTTTTTCTTACAGGAAGCGGACCTTATTCCCTGGACTATTATTTCATAAAAAACAACAAAAATTTCACCCAGAAAAGATGGTTCCAATGGTTGGGATCAGGAACTTTTCCTGTCTCAAAACCAAAAGTTCTTGTACTGTCAGGCTCGCTCATTATATTCGGATTAACTCTCTTTACCAATCAATACTTCCATGGAGGTGTATGGGGAACGCTGCATAATAAATCAGTAAAACCTAAACTGGAGATTTCAAATATTTCTCATAACAATTCCAAGCTGACATTTGAAGTCTACAGAACAGAAGGTGCTGATGTGTACGGTTCTTTCCTAATAGGTATTCATGTTCTCGACAAAAACGGAAAGATTTTAAAGGAATTCGATCATAAAGAACTCTCCGGAATTCCTAAAGAAAATATACAGAATCATTATGTCGCCAAAGTGAAACCGGGAAAACACAGTCTGGTAATTCCATTGGGAGCAAAAGCTGATGTTACTCTGAATATTGATGATATTTTTGAAAAAAATGAAATTCATACCCTGAAACTGATTGATGTAAGTGGTATTGAGTGGATAGAGAAGATTGAATAAGGGTTGGGATTCGGGATTCAGGATTTGAGATACAGGTTTCGGGGATTGGAGCTTATTATTTTAACGTTTTATGCTTTGGCTAAAACCAAAGGAATTTAAATCATTTAATTAAATGGGCTAAAGCTCATTTCTATTGAATAAAATTGGACTAAAGCCGTTGGAAGGTTTACTTCTTCTGTGAATGGGCTAAAGCCCACTCCTATTGAAATTTTTTCTCCATGATTATAATTCTTTTAAAATTAAGATCTGCATAATCAGCTACATCCTCGAGACCTTTTATATGTTTTTACTAAAACAACTATTCATTGACAGAAAAAGAAGCCGTCTCATTTTCCTTGAGGCGGTTTTTGTTTATAAACTACCCATATTATTTTTTTAGGATGATTTTT
>NZ_JAMZGF010000089.1 GCF_024158915.1 Chryseobacterium sp. S0630
GAAATATAGCAGTGCTAGAAATTATTGTGATGATTATGAGAAAGTGCTGGAAATAGATGTTAATTTATGAGGATGGGTACGAGCGGGACGCTCGCGCCAGCGAATCGGAAAAATAGCTCAAACGAAAAACAAAATTAATAAAAAAACCGCACCTTTCGGTACGGTTTCTTTTTATATAAGATTCAGTAAATTAGAATTTCAAATCTCCATTCACCTCTCTTACTGCATTAGCAGCTTCAGCGAATTTCAATTGCTCTTCAGCAGTAAGCGTTACGTTTACAATAGATTCTACACCGTTTGCTCCGATGATAGCAGGAACACCCAGGCAGATATCGTTTTGTCCGTATTCTCCTTCAAGCATTAAAGAACAAGGGATCATTTTCTTCTGGTCACATGCAATCGCCTGAACCATTACAGAAACTGCTGCACCTGGAGCATACCAAGCTGAAGTTCCTAATAATTTCGTAAGCGTAGCTCCTCCTACTTTAGTTTCTTCGATTACATATTTTTGTTGTTCATCACTTAAGAACTCAGTTACAGGAACACCATTTCTTGTCGCTTTGCTCAATAATGGAAGCATACCTGTATCACTGTGAGCAGCGATTACCATTCCGTCTACATCAGAAATTGGAGCCTCTAATGCTTCAGCCAATCTGTATTTGAATCTTGCAGAGTCTAATGCACCACCCATTCCGATGATTTTGTGCTTAGGAAGACCTGATGTTTTGTGAACAAGGTAAGCCATCGTATCCATTGGGTTAGAAACCACGATGATGATTACTTCCGGAGAGTGTTTTACTAAGTTTTCAGTAACCTCTTTCACGATACCAGCATTGATACCGATCAATTCTTCTCTAGTCATTCCAGGTTTTCTTGGAATCCCTGAAGTGATTACTGCTACATGAGAACCTGCAGTTTTGCTGTAATCTCCTGTTGTACCCGTAATTTTTGTATCAAATCCGTTAAGAGATGCTGTTTGCATCAAATCCATTGCTTTCCCTTCAGCAAACCCTTCTTTAATGTCTACCAAAACTACTTCTGAACAGAAGTTCTTCATTGCGATGTATTCTGCACAGCTTGCTCCTACAGCGCCTGCACCTACTACAGTTACTTTCATATTGTTACTTTTTAAAAATTATTTTTGTTAGTTAAGTTTAAATTTGAAACTCCCCAAATTTAACAATTCCTGAAAAATTGAGCAATTTTTCAGGAATTTAATTAGAATTAAAATAAATTAGTTGACGTTCAGTAAAAACGTATATAGTTTTTTCGCACCGGAAAGCACTTCATTATAGTTTTCTTCAGCAACTTCTGTGTCCAGAACTTCCTTGAAATTTTTCCACATTGGCCCCGTATTTTCCTGATAGCATCCGAAAAAGTTGAAGGTAACCTCATCAAAACCCTCCGTTTTGGAAAGTTGCTTTGCAATTACATTTCCACCAAGGGTAGAACCTTCAATCACATACATCGCTCCAAGTGCCTCATGTTCGTTATTGAACTCAAGGGGATGAGAAACTTCCTGATTTTCCAGGGAGAGGCTTTTCAGGTCTTTTTCAATAAGGGAAAGCTTCTTTCTTTCATCCAGCTGAAGTTTTTCTGCATACTTATCAGAAAGGCTGCTGAATATTTTATCTTCACTGTGAAGAAGCATCAGGTAATTGGTATGAATGATTTTTTTATAATCTTCTAAAGTGAAAGTTTTGTTGAAAATCTTTTCAGAATTAAAAAGTTTTTCTGCTGCATCGTGATAATCTGCTGTATTCTGTTTTAGATATTCTGATACCATAAATAACGTTTTAAAAGTTTCTCAAATATAAGGCTTTTTGAACGTTAAAATAAAAGAAGTCCCTTCACTGCTGCTTTCAAAATCTACATTTCCTCCCAATCTTTTCATGATGCGGTGTACAATAGACAGTCCTACTCCGTTTCCTTTAAACTTCTTGGCATTATCCATCCGGTTGAAGATTTTAAACATTTTATGCTTCTCTTCCACAGGAATACCGATACCGTTGTCTGAGATTCTGTAAATAATGGTCTGCCCATCTTCTGTCCCTTCAATTTCCACTTTGGGCAGATCCTTATGGGAAGAATATTTTACAGCATTGTTGATGATATTCAAAAACACCTGATGAAGCATGGTTTTATCAGCCAATACATCAGGGCATTCTTTAATGATAATTTCACTATTCGGACTGCCATAGGTCATTTTGGCATTTTCAGAAATTTTCTCAATTGTATGAGCTGTTTTCAGACTTTCAAGTTGGATTTCACTATGCTTGGCTCTACTCAATTGCAACACATCATGCATCATTTCCGCCATATTGTCGATTTCCTCAATAATTGAATTGATTTTGGTTTTACTTTTTTCAGCATCAGCTGCAAGATTTCCCAAAAGCATCTGTGCATTCAGTTTCATTACAGTCAGAGGAGTACCCAGGTCATGAGAGATAGTGTAAGAAAAACTGTCAAGTTCCTCATTCACTTTTTTAAGCTCATCATTAAGCCTTTTGATGGCGTTGTAATTTTTATGGGAAGTTTCCAAGATCAAATCCCTTACGGCCTGTACAGCACTTATATTTCTGGAATTCCATCTTTTTGAATACCCTTTAATATTTTCTGTAAAAATACGGAATGAAGTTCTCGGTGATATCATGTGTTTTTCCTCTCCATTCTGAGAAAACACCTCTACTTTTTTCTCGGGATTTCCAGCCCAGTTGATATGTTCATCAAACTCTTTTCTGAACCAGATCAGCATTTCATTTTTATCTCTTTCAATAAAATAGATGGCAATTCCTGCCGCATTTTCCGTCAATTCAAGTTCTTTACCATGATCTTTAAGGAAGCTTCTGCTTACATAGATACGCTCATCAGTATTCCCAAGAGCCCATTCTACAATTCTTCCTACTGTTTCAACATCAGGTGTACTGCCGTCTATAATTATATTTTCATCCGAAACAATGGCAAGTCCGTCTGCTTCTGGTAAATTTCTGATCTCTTTTTTACATTCAATAAGAGAATCAAAGAGATGATTATGTTTTAAAAATTCCGTTTTCAGCTGAGATGTTTTCTCATTCAGTTCCAAACGGTAATTCAGTTCGCTTTTTGATTTAAAAGATGAATAGGCATTCGCAGCAAGCGTTGTAAAAATTCCGGCTTGTACCCTATCCTCAAGATCTATATGTTTGGGTTCTACATTCTGGCAGGTAACCAATCCCCAAAGATGGTCATCAATAATAATGGAAACACTGAAACTTGAAGCTGCTCCCGAATTTTTCAGATACTGCCCGTGAACCGGTGACATCCCTCTTGATGCTGAAAAAGTGAGATCAATGCTCTCTGCGCTTTTGCTTAAAATAGGAACAGTATCCGCATATACATTACTGAAAATTCTTTTTCTTTTTTTAAGATAAAGATCCCTTGCCTGCTTTGGAATATCAGACTCCGGGTAATGAAGCCCAAGGAAACTTTCCATGTTTTCATTCTTCTTTTCGGCAATTACTTTTCCGGAACCGTCCATCATGAATTTATAGACCATCATCCGATCATAGTTGATCACCTTCGAAAGCGTTTCCAGAAGATGATTCCAGAGTTCCTTTTCATTATCAATGATGTAAAAGTTATCATATTTATTGGAGATCCGTTTATTAGGATTAATAATCACTTCTTCAAACTCCAGAAAGATATAAAGCTCACTTCTGAAAACAGAAAAATGATACTCTTTATCATTGATAAAAACCTTATCGAAATAGGTTTCATTTTTACGTCTGGTAAACTTGTCCAGTGAAGTATAGATTTCTGAATCAATAATGCTCTGAAAACTTCCAGGAAAGTCGGTAATCTTTCTTCCGAACAGCTCTTCTGAACTTCCGACTTTAAATAAATCCGCAATATTCCTGCTAAAAAAAGTAATGGTATGGGATTCTGCATCAATGCCAATCAAATAACCAAAACTCTGAATAGAACCCGGAATATGGATAGGTTCTTCATGGCACTCTATAAAATTCATATATCTTTTCAGTCTATCTATCAAATATACTGTTTTTTCAAACAGCTTTCTTCTTTGTGGTATCTAATTTTAAAGCCTGCTCCACCAAGTATTTATGGGAGATTTCCACCAAAAAAAGAAGCAAAAACACATTAAAATATTCATTATTCCCCCCTTTTTTTCATGTCAAATATCTAAAAGATACGAAAAAAAATCCAATAATCAGGTAATGCACTCTTTAATCATGATTCATAACATGGATTACACATTATTAACCTTAATAATTGTTTTATTTAAACAAATTTCGCTAAATTTATATCACCAAATAATGAATATGACAAAAATTCATTGAATTATTCTCAATGAATTCTATATAAAATTTAAATTCAAATAATACTATTATGAAAAAGTTCCCATTAATCTTATTTTCTCTGGTCCTCTCTATAGGATTATGGAATCCTTCAGAAGCCTGTACAAGGGTAGTTTACAAAGGTCCCCAGAATACTGTTATTACAGCTCGTTCTATGGACTGGCGTGACGAAATCCCCGCCAATTTATGGGTACTACCAAAAGGAATAGACCGCAACGGACAAGTAGGTTCTAAATCTGTAAAATGGACAGCAAAGTACGGCAGCCTCATCAGCTCTTCATGGGACATTGCTTCAGCAGATGGTATGAATGAAAAGGGATTAGTTGCCAACCTGCTTTGGTTAGGAGAATCCCAATACCCAAAATTCGATGGAAAAGGAAGTAAAAAGGGAATTGCCATTTCATTATGGGCACAATATTATCTTGATAATTTTGCTACAGTAAAAGAAGCCGTAGAGTTTTCACGCAAAGAACCTTTCGTTATTGTAAGTGATTATATCCCCGGAACAGAAAGATTCACAACGGTTCATCTTTCTATCTCTGACGCTTCAGGAGACAATGCTGTATTTGAATATATTGACGGGAAACTGGTTATTCATCATGATCCTTCTTACACAGTAATGACCAACTCTCCGGTTTTTGAAGAACAACTTGCTCTTAACAATTACTGGAAGGGCATTCCGGGAACGGTGATGCTTCCGGGAACCAACCGTGCCGCAGACCGTTTTGTAAGAGCCTCTTACTATATCAATGCGATTCCTCAGACCGCCGATACCCGTACAGCAGTGGCCAGTGTTTTCAGTGTGATCAGAAACTGCTCTGTTCCTTATGGAATCACTTCTGCTACAGAGCCTAATATTTCGTCAACAAGATGGCGCTCTGTTTCGGATCAGAAAAATCTGGTGTATTATTTTGAAACGGTTTTCACTCCCAACACTTTTTGGGTAGATCTTAAAGATTTCGACTTAAGCCCTAAAGGAAAAGTGATGAAACTGGACCTCAGCAATAACCTCACTTATAACGGAAAATCCAATGCAGAATTTAAAGAGTCTGCACCGTTCACATTCTTAGGATTAAAATAGATATTTCACCACAAAAAATGCTCGTGCTTAGTAGATAATACCCTAAGTATGCCCTATTATGATTAGACGAAATACTGAAAATCAAATATTTGACGGGATGGATAAGCAGATGTGGTAAAATAGAATTCACAATAAAAAAACAAAAATAGATATGGCCTTTTTTTCGATTAAAAAGAAAAGCCTGATCCTGTGCATGCTGGCCTGTGGGTTATCAGCTTATGCGCAAAATCAGGATTCTCTGAAAACCACAGCTCCTCCAAAAGAAGAAGACAATGTAAAATATCCGCAGCTGCAGATCAAAGGCCTTTTTCAGGCACGCTATCTTGTAGGAATGAGTAAAGATGTTGATGTAAACGGGCTTCATCATACCGATGGATCCGGAACTGATAATAACTTCATGCTCAAATACATGAGGGTTCAGGTTCGGGCACAGATCAGTAAACGTACAGAGGTTGTTGTTTTGGCAAACCTTGCTGATTTTAAAAATGATCCCAAAAGCAGAGTTCTTGAAAATGCTTACCTGAAGTATACTTTCAATCCCAAATTAGCAATTACCGTAGGACAATTCAGACCTTGGTTCGGTATTGAAGAGACCTATCCGATTGACATTATTAAATCTCTGGATTGGTCCAATCAATATACAGAATTTGGAAAACTGGGCTGGACAAGCTTTCAGATCGGGATGTCTGCTACAGGACAACTTCAACTGGGAGAAATTCCTTTCCAATATGCTGTTTCAGTAGTGAATGGGAACGGAAAAAACCAGATCAATGATAATGACAACGGAAAACAGTATTCTACCCGTCTGGTTTTCGGATTATCAAAAAAATATCACTTCAATGTAGGTCTGAATGGAGGTACCGGAGAAGTTTTCAGCAAAAAAGTATATGCACTGGGTGTAGATCTGAGTTCATTGATCGAATTTGATCCAAAATGGAGCCTTGACATGCAACTGGAAGCCAAACAGGCAACTAACCACGTTCTATACAATTCCATTGCACCTGAATTACGTCCCGATAATCCCGACCAATACCTGATCCGCGGTGCTTATTTTCTTCCGAATCTAAGATATGAGATCAACCACAAAAATCTCAGCGCCTTCGAATTATCATGCCGTTACGAATACCTTGATACCAATTTCAGAATGGCTTCCAACCCAAGACAAACCATCACTCCAATGGTCGGATTAGAATTCCTGAAAAATTACGGTGCAAGAATTCAGCTGGGAGTACAGTTTGACCGCTATAAACATCAAGTAGAAAACACATTACAATATAACAACAATCTATTCATTGTTCAGGTACAGAGTAGATTTTAACCACTTAAACCACTTAAAACACTTATCCTCATGAAAGAAATTAATATCAGAAACGTAGCGATTACATTCGCTGTCGCATTAATCATTTGGTTCATTCCTGCGCCGGAGGGTGTTGCTGATAATGCCTGGCATCTGTTTGCCATCTTTGCAGCAACCATATTAGGAATTATTTTAAAAGCAGCTCCTATGGGCACCATGTGTATGATGGCCATAGGTTTTACAGCCCTTACACAGGTAATTGTTCCGGGAGATGCCGGGAAATCTATTACCAAAGCGCTTTCCGGTTTTGGAGACAAAGTCATCTGGCTGATCGGGATTTCATTTTTTATTGCCAGAGGGTTTATCAAAACAGGGCTGGGAAACCGTATTGCTTTTATATTCATCAGAGTTTTTGGTAAAAGCTCATTGGGATTGGCTTATGGATTAGGGCTTGCAGATCTTTGTCTGGCACCTGCCATTCCAAGTAACACAGCCAGAGGCGGGGGAATTATCTACCCGATTATGAAATCGATGGCGACAAGCTTTGATTCCGTTCCTGAAAAGCCGGAAACCCGTAGAAAATTAGGTTCATTCCTGACTTTGAACAGTTACTATATGAACCTCATCGCTTCCTCAATGTTCCTTACCGGGACAGCCAGTAATCCGATGTGTCAGAAATTTGCTGCCAACCTTGGTATTGATATTACATGGATGTCATGGGCTGCAGCAGGTTTCATTCCGGGTGCCGTAGCATTCATTATTGTTCCTTTGGTATTATACAAATTATACCCGCCTGAATTGAAAAAAACAGGAGATGCTCCAAAAGTGGCTGCTCAGAAATTAAAAGAAATGGGACCTATTTCCAAAAATGAATGGCTGATGCTATTGGCATTCTTCATTTTGTTAGCCCTTTGGATATTCGGGGGAGCACTTTCTATTGATGCTACAACTACGGCTTTCATTGGATTGACATTATTGCTGTTAACCTCAGTATTAACCTGGGAAGATGTAAAAGCAGAAAAAGGAGCATGGGATACTATCGTTTGGTTCGCCGTACTGGTAATGATGGCAAGTTCTCTGAATGAACTGGGCTTCATTGAATGGTTCAGTAACCTGATCAAAGTTCAGATCGGAGGTCTGAGCTGGCAGGTAGCTTTCCCGGTAATTATTGTCGTGTATTTCTTCAGTCACTATATTTTTGCCAGTGCTACCGCCCACGTAGCGGCCATGTATGCAGCCTTACTGGGTGTAGGTGTTTCTTTAGGAATTCCTCCTATGTTACTGGCCATGATGCTAGGTTTTATGGGTTCTATTTACGGAGTGCTTACCCATTACGGACACGGTCCGGCTCCTGTATTTTTCGGAAGTGGATATGTAGAACTCAAAACATGGTGGATCAAAGGTCTTGAAATAGGAATCGTTCTGTTGATCATTTACATGGTTGTAGGAGGATTGTGGATGAAAGTCTTAGGATATTATTAATCATTAAATCAAAAATATGTTATCAACACTGTCAAGAAAAATGCTGATGTGCCTTACAGGACTCTTTTTGGGATTCTTCCTGTTGATTCATTTCCTTGGAAATCTTCAGCTTTTTCTTCCACAAGAACAGGCACACCTGCAATTTAATGCGTATTCGCATTTTTTATCAGGAAATATCATTATCAAAATAGTTTCTTATGTTTTGTATGCCAGTATTATTCTGCATGCGGTAGACGGGCTTATGATCACTTTAAAAAATAAAAAGTCAGGAGGCGGTTACCAGACGGACGGACGTGGAAGAGCCAGCAAATGGGCTTCCAGAAATATGGGAATCCTAGGAACATTAATCCTTATTTTCCTGGTGATCCATTTCCAGAACTTCTGGTATATCTACAAATTCGGAAATCCTCCTTTGGATGAGAACGGAAATAAAGATCTCTATATTCTTGTTGTCAATGTCTTTAAAGAATGGTGGTACGTTATCATTTACGTTTTATCAATGATCGCTTTATGCTATCACCTGATTCATGGGATCCATAGTGCTGTAAGAACTCTGGGATTATATCATCCTAAGTTCGTACAATGGTTCAAAACTATCGGGATTGCCTATTCAATCATTATCTGTGTAGGTTTTGCATTGATGCCGGTGTATGTATTCTTTACTTATCATTAAAAGGAACGATCATGATTTTAGATTCAAAAATACCACAAGGCCCATTAGAACATAAATGGGAAAATTATAAAAAGAAAGCAAGACTCGTAAACCCTGCCAACCGTAAAAAACTGGACGTGATTGTTGTAGGAACAGGTCTGGCAGGAAGCTCAATCGCAGCTTCTTTAGGGGAAATGGGATATAATGTGAAATCATTCTGTTTCCAGGACAGCCCGAGAAGAGCGCACTCTGTAGCAGCACAAGGAGGTGTGAATGCCGTCAAAAACTATAAAAACGATGGTGACAGTGTCTACAGAATGTTTGTAGATACCTTAAAAGGAGGAGACTTCAGAGCCCGTGAAGCCAATGTCTACAGAATGGCAGAATGTTCTTTGAACCTCATCGATCAGGCTGTAGCACAAGGTGTACCTTTCGGGCGGGAATATGGTGGATATCTGAACAACCGATCCTTCGGAGGAGTTCAGGTAAGCCGTACTTTCTATGCGAGAGGACAAACGGGACAGCAGCTTCTTCTGGGTGCTTATCAGGCATTGATGAGACAGGTCGGAAAAGGTTCTGTACAATTATTTTCAAGACATGAAATGCTGGATCTGGTTACTGTTGATGGGAAAGCCAGAGGAATTATCGTAAGGAATTTAGATACCGGAGACATTGAAAGACATGCAGCCCACGCCGTAATATTGGCAACAGGAGGTTACGGAAAAATCTATTACCTTTCTACTCTTGCCATGGGATGTAACGGTTCTGCAATCTGGAGAGCCCATAAAAAAGGAGCTTTAATGGCTTCCCCTAGCTGGATTCAGGTACACCCTACTTCCCTTCCACAATCCGGAGATTATCAGTCTAAACTGACCTTAATGTCTGAATCATTGCGTAATGACGGAAGAATCTGGGTTCCTTTAAAAGAAGGGGAAAACAGACCACCAAATGATATTCCGGAAAATGAAAGAGACTATTACCTTGAAAGAAGATATCCTGCTTTCGGAAACCTTGCTCCAAGGGATATTTCTTCCCGCGCCGCCAAGGAAAGAATTGATGCAGGTTTCGGAATCGGACCTTTGAAAAATGCAGTATATCTTGATTTTTCCAAAGCAATTCAGGAACAGGGAAAAGATAAGATTAAGGAAAAATATGGAAACTTATTTGATATGTATCTTAAAATAACAGGATACGATGCGTATAAAGAACCCATGATGATCTCCCCTTCTGCTCACTTTTCAATGGGTGGTCTTTGGGTAGATTATGAGCTGATGACTACTGTTCCGGGATTGTTTGCGTTGGGTGAAGCTAATTTTGCCGATCACGGAGCCAACAGATTAGGAGCCAACTCTCTTTTACAGGCGTCTGTAGATGGATATTTCATTGCTCCTTACACGATTGCCAATTATCTGGCGGATGAAATTCACACCGGAAAAATTTCACCGGATACTCCTGAATTTGAGCAGGCCGAAAAAGCTGTTAAAGATCAGATCAACGATTTCATTAATATCAAAGGAACAAAAACCGTTGATTACTTCCACAAAACATTAGGAAAACTCCTTTATGATTATTGTGGACTGGCAAGAAATGAAGAAGGATTAAAATATGCCATTCAGGAAATCCGAAAACTGAAACAGGAATTCTACAAAGACGTAAGAGTTTCCGGACAGGGAGATAAAATGAATACTGAGCTGGAAAAAGCAGGCCGTGTAGCCGATTATTTTGAAATAGGAGAACTGATGTGCTATGATGCCTTAACCCGTAACGAATCCTGTGGTGCTCATTTCAGAGAAGAATTCCAGACTCCGGATGGAGAAGCCATGAGAAATGATACGGAATACCAATTTATTTCTGCCTGGGCATGGAAAGGTGAAAATGGAGAACCTGAACTGATTAAGGAACCTCTGATCTTTGAAGAGATTCAGCCAACGGTAAGAAGTTACAAATAAAAAGCAAAAATTATGGATTTACATCTTAAGATATGGAGACAGAAAGACAGAAAAAGTGAAGGAAAGCTTGTGAGCTATGACCTGAAAGGATTAAATTCCCATATGTCTTTCTTAGAAATGCTGGATACCCTGAATGAAAAACTGATCATTGAAGGGGATGAACCTGTAGAATTTGATCACGACTGCCGTGAAGGAATCTGCGGACAATGTGGGATGATGATTAACGGTATTGCCCATGGTCCTTTGAAAAATACAACTACCTGCCAGCTTCATTTACGTTCCTTTAAAGATGGAGAAACGATTCTGATAGAGCCATTCCGGGCTGAAGCATTTCCGGTAAAAAAAGATTTAAAGGTAGACCGTTCTGCTTTTGACAGAATTATATCTTCAGGAGGTTTTGTATCTGTCAATACAGGGCAGGCACCTGATGCTACGGCTATTCCGGTGACTCATCAGACGGCTGAAGAAGCTTTTGATTCTGCGGCTTGTATCGGATGTGGAGCTTGTGTTGCCACTTGTAAAAACGGAAGTGCAGCTTTGTTTACCTCTGCAAAAATCACCCATATGGCGCTTCTTCCTCAGGGAAAAGAAGAGCGAAGCAAAAGAGTGCTGGATATGATTGCCCAAATGGATACAGAATTATTCGGGCACTGCTCCAATACGGAAGCCTGTGAAGTGGAATGTCCACAAGGAATTTCTGTGCTGAATATCGCCAGAATGAATTTTGAGTATAACAGAGCTTTGTTTTTCAGGAAGAAGAATTAAGCTGAGAAAATAAAGATGATACATGTAAAAGGACGAATCTGAATCTTCAAATTCGTCCTTTTTATTTTTGTCAGAGATGATTTTTTCTATACATCCATCATCGCCACCACTCTCGCCGGAGCTGCAGAACCACCCACAATTTTAAGCGGAAATACACAGATTTTAAATCCGGATGGAGGCAATGCACTTAAATTTGTAAGTTGCTCGATATGCAGATATTCTTTTTCAATTCCTACACGGTGACCTTCCCAGAAGAATTCCGGATCATTAAGTTCTTTGGCTTTCTGAGCCATATATTTCAGCGGAAGATCCCAGCCCCATTGGTCAATTCCCATTACTTTTACGCCTTGGTCAATCAGCCATTCTGTAGCTTCTTTACTCATTCCTGTCCCTTTTTCTACAAAATCCGGAGTGCCCATCATTTTATCACGATCGGTTCTGATCAGTACGATATTTCCTTCCTGTATAGTGATTCCGTTTTTATCGAGATCTTTTTTAAGGTCATCAATGGTGATGGCAACAAAATCTTCTTTATGCGTGCAGTCGATCACAATTCCATCACCGTAGCACCACTCCAATGGAATCTGATCTATCGTTTTAGCGGGTTTTCCTTCTACAACAGGTCCATAATGCCATGGCGCATCTATGTGAGTCGTGGCATGAAGTCCCATATTTTTAATGGTATCATCTGCCCAGCCTATCCAGTTTTTAGGAAAAAGCCTTGACGGAAGCCTCAACGCCAGACGAATCAACCAATGTGATTTTCTATGTGCTTTATGTTTGATTTTCACCCTCATGAACCATGGGTCTCCTGCATTATACTGAATCGGCTTTGTTAAATCGACAAGTGTTGTTTTCATATGATTTAGGTTAAGGAGGCAAAGGTAATGAATAAGATAAAAGAGTAAAAGGTGAATTAATATTTTACATTCCTGCCCTAGACTCCTTTAGGGATCATTATTTTCTTCGGATCGTTTTCGTCATACATGATCTCAATAGTTCCTTGCTTAGGAATGGAAGAAAGCTTCAAAAGGCTGACAATTTTCTTATAAACAGCAATATGTTCAATACCTCTGAAATCTTTGAAACTTACCTGAAACATGATTTGTGGCTGGTCATTCACCGTAAGGCCTGTCTGGCTTACACTGATGATATGGGCTTTGGCATTTCTTCCTGAAAAAAGGATGCGTTCTTCTTTTTTATTTTTAAAAAACTTACTGAAAATAAATTGAAAAATCAATACATAAATAATCGTCATCACTCCACTGAAAATAATCGGGTGCATGAATGTCATAAATCTCCAGCCAAAATCAAAGGACTCTCTCCAATAAAAATAAGAGTATAAACCAATTACATAACCTAAAAGTAATACAAGAAATGCAATTCTTAACATCATCCCTGATGTATTAAAGCCCACTTTCTGATCACTTAAAATAAAGTAAGGCTCCTGTGAAACTTTAGGATTGAGTAAAACTTTGACTTTGTTTCCGACATCAAATCTTTTTTCCTGTGGTTTGGAGTCATGAAACATCATTTCATGTTCTATCAGTGCATTGCTGAGATTGGGAAATGAAAGTACAATCTGAATGACATTCATATGGGTTTCCGGAATGTATTTCAGAAGTTTATAATCAATGATTTCAGCTTCTCTTGGAATTCCGTTCCGCAAAATGGATTGAATGGTATTCTTCTCTTTAAAAGTTGTAATGAAAAGCTTATGGATAAAGAAAATAATCACATATCCCCATATTAACAAAGAAAAACCGAGAAATCCATAGCTTACCGCTAATGAATTCCTCGGTTCTGTTGCAAGTTCTTCCGTCATCATATAAATAAGAATCGGAAAAGGAACGCAGAAAAAAAAGAGAAAAGCGCCCCAGAAAATGATCATCAATTTCATAACTGTTATTTTGTAATCAGGAATAAAGTTATGATATTATTATGAATGGGAGACTTCTTTTTTATACCTCTTTTTCGAAATAAAGTCTGTAGTATTTTCCTTTATCATCTTCACCCATTTCGATTTTTTGTCTGTCTCCGTGGATGTAGATGTGGAAGTTTTTATCTAGCTTAATGATACTTTTAAAGTGTCTTTGAGTCTTTTTTACTGCCGCTTCACTGATCGGGAATTCTTCCGCAATATTCACCTGCATATCCTGCTCGTAATCTGTTTTAAAGTTCACGAAACTTTCAATCACATGTTCGTCCCCCAATACTTCACTGGCAAATTCATCCAGCTTAAATTCTTCTTTTTCTTTGAAGAAATTGATAGACTTGTTCAGGAAATCTGCCTGATCTGCTTTGGACACTTCAAATTCCTGAGGAAGCTGTTTTGTGATATAGTCTTTATATACCATCAAAGCTTCCTGCGTATGGAAATATTCATCATCACGCTGTTTTACTTTCAGGAAATCTTCGAACCAGTAATACATATCTCCGTTTTTGTTGTTGTCAACCACAGAAAGTACATATCCTGTTTCTTTATTATTGTTGTAGATCAAAGCCGCTTTATCAATTTTAGATAACCCGATTCCCTGATCTTTTTCAATATCAAATGTTTCTTCAGCAGGATTAATTTTCAGGAAAGATTCTCTCTTTTCTGTTTTAAAAATCCCGATTTTATCCACTTTATCAGGACGGTCACTTTCATCCTCGAAAAGAACGATGAAAAGCTCCCCACTCTGAACTCTTGGGTTTTCTGCCGCTTCGAAAAGATGTTTTGCAATATTCTCAGATTCCCAGATGAACTTTGCTTTGTCATCAAAAATTTCTGATACAGCGCTGTACACCGGATTATTGACTAAGTAAGTATCACTGTAAAAATGGAAAGTTTCTTCCGATTTAAAGGATCCTAAAAAGTAATCTTCAAGCATTTCTGCCATACCTTCTTCCAGCTTCAATTCCTCCTGGGAAAGTGTCAGCGAATCTCCGTTGATCTTATTTCCGACTCTGTGTACTATTATTTTTGAAAACATTTTTCTGAATATTTGGACTGCAAAGATAATTCTTTTTAATACGAACGTAAATTATAAATTAATGTTAAAAGATAAACAAAAAGCGAAATAGGAATAATCCAATTTATAATTTTTATTCCTAGCATCCAATTTTCTTGTCTTTGAAGTTCATTATCTGCTTTTTTAAAGGAATCTAATATCATTCCATTTAAATTTTCAGTTTTGTTCTTATTCTTATTTTTATTCTCATTAAAGAAAAGTGTCTTATAATTAGTAATATTTGTTTTGATAATCTCCAAAGCTGACTTTTGATTATTAACAAAAGAATCCATCATATAAGCAAAAAGTACAGAAGAAGCTAAAATAAATATGTTTTTAGTATTAAATGGTTCTTTTACTTCAAATGTTGTAAATGCTAAAACTACTGCAGCAGGAATTATAATTAATTTATTTTGAGAATCATTTACAACAGTTCTGATATTTTTTGAAAAATCCAAAACAGCATTATCTAATTCTGTTTTAACTTTAATGTATGAAAAATCTTTTATATAATATTCATATCCTATTATACATCTTTTATAAAAGTCAGAAAAATTATAGTATAAAAATTTTAATCTTTCTCCTTCATTTATCTCGTCTAAAAAATTTATTAATTCACTTTTAAAAATGGCTTTAATTTCATCAGAAGATTTTTCATAGTCAATAAAAAAATTAGTTAATAAATCCTTATCTAAAATATATTCTATCTTTGATATATTATCAGGAGATAAAATATTAGGGATCTTTAAATATCTATTTTCAAAATATATTAGATATTTTTCTTGAATATTATCGTTTGAAATTTTAACTATAAATTCTTTTATTAATATTAAGAAGCCGTCTCACAACTGAGGCGGTTTTTCTTGTTAAAAAGTAAATAATTTTTATATATTTTGATTTGTTTTTTT
>NZ_JAMZGF010000008.1 GCF_024158915.1 Chryseobacterium sp. S0630
TCCAACAATGGGTCTTTACCTTCAATACTATTCTTTATTCCAACCCAGTCTGTCACTCCGTAGGAGTCTAAATAAAGCTCTTTCGTGGAATTAAAATAACAGAAATATAATTTCTTCTTATTAAAATGCTTCGACTCCGCTCAGCATGACACTGCTGATACTGACTGCTAAAAAACTTAGACATTTTCTTGTCATCTTACATTCTTTAAACCTCTCATACATGAACCTTGATTCTTACGGAATGACACAATGGTATAGCAATGTGACACTTGAAATAAAGAAGATAGTAGAACAAAAATTTATAACCAATCATTCTAATTCTGACTCCATAACCTCGTATCACGAAACTCGTCATTCATTATTTTTCATCTCTCCAGTGTCCCTATTTAAATTTTATTCAAATACCAGGGATTTTTAATTTTCTAATTCAAAAATTATGTAACTTAGTAAGATAAAAACGATTACGAATCTAAAAATATATGATATGAAAAAACATTTATTCCCTCTGTTTTTACTGTTATTAGGTGTGAATGCACAGGCACAACAGGATTTCTTTGCGATTACAGGAAAAGATACCCAAAGTATTACTTTCAACGATTTTAGGGCAATTGATGGGGTTAGTGGAACTTCAAGAGAGAAGTTTTTTACTGCCGAATCTTCATCAAAAGTATTTTCCCAAACAAGAAAAGGTGTTGTAGCAGAAGACAAAAATTCTTACAATCATTCTCAAGCCGTAACATTAGCTGCTCTTGCCTATGATTCTTCGAATAATAATCTGGTATACATGCCTATGTTTTCTTCGAATATTTATGTTTTGAATCCAAAGACAAAAGAAATTACCTTAGTGGAAAATAATGTGGCAAGAGTATCATCATGTGATATTAATTCTCATATTACCAGAATGGCAACCGGATATAACGGAAACATTTATGCGGTAAATAATGCAGGAACACAGTTTTTAGAAATCAGAAAAGAAGCCGGACAATACAATGTAAATGATCTAGGAATGATTAAAGATGATCCTTCAAATGGCAGAAATTCATTTACTGCAATGGAAACCGGTTTTGGAGGTGATATGATTGCTGATGCAGATAATAACTTCTATGTTTTTGCAGCTTCAGGAAATGTTTTCAAAGTCTTGACCAAAGATTTGAAAGCTAAATTTATAGGTAAAATTGCAGGTATTCCTGATAACTATTCAGTCAATGGTTCCGCAGTAAACGCCCAAGGAAAGGTTGTAGTAGCTAGTGCAAAAGGAGGAGCTTTATACGAGGTTGATCTGACAACTTTACAAGCGAAACAACTTCCGGGAGAAGAAGGACTGCATATTTATGATTTAGCAAGTAAATATTTTGCTAATGATAAATCTTCAACAGTAAATACTCTGGCTGCTAATCTTGATATTTATCCAACAAGAGTTGATGAACATTATATCAACGTTCATATTAATAACAATGTAAAAGGTTCCATTAAACTGAACATTTTTGATATGGCTGGTAAAAATGTAATGACTCAGAACCTGTCTGTGAAAGAGGGTTCATTGGATGAAAAAGTATATCTTAAAGGGTTGGTAGCAGGAGCTTATATTGTGAATATTGCTGATGAATCAGGAAAAATAATATTTAATAAAAAGATTCTGGTAACAAGATAATAGAGTGCTACAATTCAGTATATAAAGACCTTTTCAAATTATTTTGAGAAGGTTTTTTAATGATTATTTGATATCCAATAAGTTTTATTTTTCGATATTAAAATGTACTTTTATAAAAAAATATAGATGAAACTATACTTTAATGTAGGATATATTGTAAATGCTGGAGAAAACCTGCAGCTGGTATTTGGTGAAGAGGAGAATGCCTTACATGTCCATACTATGTTTTACGCGGAGAATGGTGTATGGAAATGTGAAGTAGACTATTTTTCAAAATTCATTTCCTATCATTATCGAGTAGTGAATGAAAAAGGAAATGTATTAAGGGAAGAATTTGTGGGACATCATCTGAGTTTTCCACATAATTATAAGGAATTTATCATTTTTGATGAATGGAATAACAAAAACTTTCCCGAGAATTATTTAAATAATAAAATTCTTTACAATAAACTGCACGACTTTATTCCTGAAAAAGTTACTGTTTTAAAAAAACATACCCATCTCTTTAGAATAGAAGCTCCTATTTATAATCCGGATTGGAGGATTGTTCTTTTCGGAAGTACAGCATCTTTAGGAAACTGGAGCTACGAAAAAGTGGTTCATCTGAATCAGACAGATTTTGGAATGTGGGAAGCTTCCGTTGAAATTCCGGAGAATGAATTTATCCAATTCAAATATTGTATTTACGATACTAAAGAAAATAGGGTTATTGATGTAGAAACCGGAGAAAACAGATTTACGGTAGCTAACCAATTATCTGATGTTTTGCAGGTTGTTTCCAACCATTATTTCAGGTTCAAAGGATATCAGATGTATCATGATGCCGGTGTAGCAATTCCCGTATTCTCTTTGAGAAGTGAAGACGGATTTGGAGTGGGAGAATTTACAGATCTTAAAAAACTGGCAGATTGGACTAAAGAAACCAATCTTGGAATTATTCAGATTCTTCCGATCAATGATACAACAGCTAATTATTCCTGGACGGATTCTTATCCTTATGCAGCTGTATCCGTATATGCTTTGCATCCACAGTATATCTCTTTAGAAAGTCTTGATTATTCTTTACCGAAAGAATTAGTTAAAGAGTATCTATATGAAAAAGAACATTTAAATGCTCTGGATCTGATTGATTATGAAAAGGTGATAGAGGGAAAGTGGAAATATCTTACCGCTGTTTTCAACAAGGAAAAGGATAAAATTTATAAAGACAGAAATTTCAAAAAATTCATCAAGGATAATGAATATTGGCTTGTTCCTTATTCTGCGTTCTGTGTTTTGAGAGACAAATATAAAACACCTAATTTCAACGAGTGGAAGACCCACAAAAAGTATATTGCAGGAAAGATCTCACAATTTTTTACAACGAAAAATAAAGATTACGATACCTCAATGCTTCATGCCTGGGTACAATATCAATTACATGTACAGCTGAAAGAGGCTGTTGATTATACCCATAACCTGGGAGTTTCGTTGAAGGGAGATCTTCCCATTGGTATTTACAGATATTCTGTAGAAGCCTGGACAGAACCGGAATTATTCGGTATGGATTTCCAGGCTGGTGCACCTCCTGACCAGTTTACTGAACTGGGCCAAAACTGGGAGTTCCCAACATACAATTGGGAAGCGATGAAAGCAGACGATTACAAATGGTGGAAAAACAGATTCAAAGCACTGGAACAGTATTTTGATGCCATGAGAATTGATCATATTTTAGGATTCTTCAGAATATGGAGAATGCCAATTTCTGCTGTACAGGGAATTTTAGGGTACTTTTATCCAGCTGTTCCTATTGTAGCGGATGAATTTAAAGCCTGGCAGATTCCGTTCAGTTTTGACAGATACTGTAAACCTTTTATCAACAATAAGATCTTATGGGATTATTTTGGTGAAGAAAGCGGAAAAGCTCTTGAGTTTATGAACCGTAATGAAGATGGTACTTATACTTTCAAAGAAGAATTTGATACCCAGAGAAAACTCGTTAACTTTTTTAAGAAAAAACCACATGGTTCTATTGAAGAAAAATTAGTTTCCCTTTGTGCCAATGTTTTGTTTTTAACAGAAGAAAGAAACGGGAAAACAGTTTACCATCCGAGATTCAATGTTTACAATACGGAATCTTATCAATACCTTCCTGAATCAGAACAGAAAAGTATTTATGATCTGTATCATGATTACTTCTTCAGAAGACAGGATCACTTATGGTTTGAAAAGGCTATGGAGAAACTTCCGGTTATCCTGAATGCTACTAAAATGCTGATCTGCGGTGAAGACCTGGGGATGGTTCCTGCCTGCGTACCCATTGTGATGGATGAATTGGCTATTATAGCCCTTAAAGTACAGAGAATGCCTTCTGAAAATATTCCATTCTATAATCCTAAGAATGCCAATTATATGAATGTGGTGACAGCTTCTTCTCACGACAGTTCCACATTGAGACAATGGTGGAAAGAAGATCCTGCATTGACACAGAAATATTACAACCAACAGCTGATACAGTACGGAAAAGCTCCTGAAGATCTCAATCCTCATCTTGCAGAGATCATTATGAAGCAGCATTTATATAATGAAGCTATGCTGGCTATTTTCCCGATTCAGGAGTTTCTGGCGACGGATGCAGAACTTACCAATAAGAAAATGGATAACGAAAGAATCAACAATCCTGCAGTTTTTCCACATTATTGGTGCTACAGAATGCATATCAAACTTGAAGACCTGAAAGAGCAGAAATCTTTCAACAATAAAATTGCTCACTGGGTAAAAGATAGTGGAAGGATGTAAATTTAACAATTGATTATCAGTTAGTTATAAATAATTTAAAAGAAGTTTGATCTTATGATTTAACTTCTTTTTTTTATTTGTATCAAAAAGATAGAATTAAGATATTCTGCTATATATTAACCAATTAACGACTATAGAGATGAAAAAAATATTTTTGGGATTAGCTCTTGGGTTAGGCATTTTAACGTCGGCTCAGCAGTATCCGAATAATGGTTGGGATGATGATGGTTATTATCAGAATGATGGAGGTTATTACAGTGATCAAGATGATAGAAATTATTTCCCTGACGATTATTATTACAATTATCCTCAGGACTATTATCCAAGTAATTATTACCAAAGCTATTATAACGACTACAGAGGAAGTATTATTAATATAGACTGGAACGGATTTTTCGTACAGAACAGATTAAGCAGATGGCAGGTAGATCAGATTATGAGATTGAATAATCTGTATGCAAGTTTTACAGCATGGAATAATTTCTACAGATATAATCCGGACAGATGGTATTATGACAGGTTTTATGCTCTGGAAAGAATCTTAGGACCAAGAGTATTTGTAGTTTTCCAGAATAACTATTACAGAGGTTCAAGCCCGATAGTGTATTTTCAGAATTACAGAAGAACTTATTATGTACCGAGATATACTGTAATGCCAAGATATAGAAATATTAATATCAATATTTACAGGGTAGACCGATCAAGATTCCGCAGAATGGATAATCCTACTTTTGATATTATCAGAAGAGACAGCAGACCAGATAACGGTTTCAGAAACACAAGAAGCAATGGAAACTCAGGAGGGTTCCGTGGAAATAACGGAAATAACAATAATTCCGGTTTCAGAAATGAAAGTAATGGTGGTTTCAGAAACAGCAATGAAGGCGGTTTCAGAGGGAATTCTGATAATGGAGGAAACAGAGGAAATGCCGATAACGGAGGCTTCAGAAATAATAATGGAGGCGGTTTCAGAGGAAACAGTGATGTAAGAAGAGAAGCTCCTAAAAGAGAAGATAATGGCGGATTCAGAGGGAATAATGGAGGCTTCAGACAAAAATCTGAAAATTCTGCACCAAGACAAGAGAACCGTGGTAATAGCGGTGGCGGTTTTAGAGGCAGTTTAGTAAGGAATTAATTTTCATATATTATATTTAAGTGGTGTGAAGGACAGGTTTTTATAATCTGTCCTTTTTTTGCTGTTTTGTTAATTTATTTTTATTAAAATTTAACATTATTTATGAATTTGTCAATTTAACTTGTGTTTTAATTCATAATCAAAAAGATATAATAACAAAATAACAATTAATTAAATTTTAAAAAGATGAAAAAATTAGTTTTAGCAATAGCATTTATCGGAATGGGAGGTTTTGCAATGGCACAACAGACTACAACTCCACAAGACAGACAGGCAAGAGCGGTTGAAATGAAGCAGAAAATGGAACAGAAACAACAGGAACGTTTAGACCAGATGCAAAAAGACCTTAATCTTAACTCATCTCAGGTAGCTCAGATAAAGGCACTTCAGGATAAAAGAAAAGCTGAAATGAAGGCGGAATTCGACAAAAATAAAGTAGACAGACAAGCTAAGATGCAGGAAATGCAGGCCAAAAGAGCACAGATGGATACTGATATGAAAAAAATCCTTACTCCTGATCAATATGATAAATGGCAGGCTGACAGAAAAGCTAAAGCAGAGAAAATGAAAATGGCAATGAAGGAAAGAAGAATGATGAAAAAGCCAATGAATACGGGAACTGCTGAAGTAAAATAACAGTTTGTAATTTTAGTTTTTTAATGTGTTAAGGATGGATAGTTTTCCATCCTTTTTGTATTAATTTTCTTTAAAACTTTTGATTTCGGGCTTTTATTCCCTATTTTTGACTATAAATTTAATACTTATGGTTAGCGAAAAAATTGCAAAATTAATTAACGAACAAATTGCCCACGAACAATACGCCGCTCAATATTATCTTTCAATGTCTGCATGGTTTTCTGGAAAAGATCTGGATGGAATTGCCAACTATTTCAGAGTACAGAGCAAAGAAGAATTGATGCATGCAGATAAAATGTTTGATTATTTGAATGATGTAGGAGGAGAAATTATCATCGGAGAAATTCCAAAGCCACCCCATGAGTTCGAAAATGCAACAGATATTTTTGAAAAAGCATTAGCACATGAGAAAATCGTAACTAAAAGTATTTTCAATATTGTAAAAAATGCAAACGAAGAAGGAGATTTTGCAACAACATCATTCCTGCAGTGGTTTATCAACGAACAGGTAGAAGAAGAAGCAAGTGCTTCTCAATACGTAACAAAAATCAAAATGGTATGCGATAATCCATCTGCATTATACCTTTTTGATCAGGAATTGTCTCAGAGAGTATTTACTCCTGATACAACCGCTTAAGATTGAAAATTCTTCAAAATATAAAACCGTTATCCTCAGGAATAGCGGTTTTTTTTATTGTATGATAATATCGTTATTTCTTATACGTAGGTCTTTGTATTCTCACTGCAGAAATAAAAACGACTGCTCCCAATACAAAGCTCAGAAACAACGAGTTGGCAATGTTTTCAGTAGACATATAATGACGGTTATCTTCTGTAGCAGATGAATCTAAGTAATCCACAATATGATAAATGACCATTGTAGAAAACAACATCATAATCAGACTTATTACAAGGGAAGTTAAATATATTCTCATGGTTGGTTAGTTGTAATCAAAATATAATCAAAGACTATATTTTATTCGTACTGAATAAAAATAATAAAACCTTTTCTATTTTGAAAGATTTTTTACAAGAATTATGATATTAACCTTTTGGGAATGTTTAAATTATAGATAAATAATCTGAGTTTTGATTACTTTTTTACCCAGGCGTTCAAGAATATTTTTATATCCTTCTACCTGTGCTTCATCCTTCGCTTTTTGTTCACCGGTTTTGAAATCAACAATGATATACCCTTCTTCTCCCTTTAAAATACGGTCTGGCCTGAATATATGGCTTTCTCCTCTTTCAGAAATCATGATATCTTTTTCATTGATTACTTCCCATTTTTCATCAAAGAATTCTGCATAAGTTCTGACAATTTCCTGTAGCGTAAGCTGTATCTCATTTTTTTCCTCCAGCGTAATCTGGCCTTCCAGAGCATACCCGTCCAATACTTTCACTATATCTTTTTCGGTATTGATTTTCGATAAAAGTTCATGCACAAAAAGCCCGATTCTTACTTTTTCATTTCGTACCTGATAGTTTTTTGAAGGTGTTGCAATCTTGATAGAAGTACTTTTTTCATTAACATTCTTCAGATTTTGGATATTCTGGGTTTTAAAAGAAGAACTCTTCTCTTTTGAATATTTCTTCAGCATCTCAGGATTTACGACATACACATCAAACTCATCAGCCTGTTCAGGATTTTTTGTTTGAAGGAATTCCAGTAGCTCCAGGTTATTGGAAGTCTTATTGGCCTTTTGAAGATAAAAAAACAGCTGTTCAACAGGTCTTGTAGTCGCAACATACTGAAGACATAATCTGTCAATCAGGTTTTTATAAGAATTTTTAGTATTGAAAAACAGAATTTCATCATCATAAACTTCCAGATTTTTACTGAACTGGTTGATGTTGACGGATTTTAATGCTTCATTTTCGTTGGTATCAAACCAGTTGGTAAATTCACTGTCCCGGTTTTTGTTCATCATAGGGATAAAAACAATCGGGAATTCCAGTCCTTTAGACTTATGGATAGTCATGATCTGAACGGCATCAATATTTTCCGAAGCCTGAATAGTGTATGATGAAGCTTCTTCGTCCCAATATTTCAGAAACTCTTTGGTACTGGCACCGGCATTCTGCGTAAAGTTGAAAAGCATTTCCAGGAAGTTCAGTAGAAAGTCTGTTTCTTTATTTTCAACAGAAAATTCGTTGATGTAATATTCAATAAAATTATAAAGATTGAACCTCGGGAAGTTATCCTGTTTAAGCTGTAGTGAATATTTTTGCTGAATAAACTGCAGAATTTCTTCATGTCCTTCAATATCCAGAATTTCTTTCATTCCTAAAGTGAAATCCGGCATATCAATTTTTCCCAATGTATTCAGATGGTACATCATCATAATCAGACAATGTTTATTCTTTGAATTGAGTTCCCAGCGAAGAAATTCAATAACCGCCTTTAAGGTATTGGAAAGTTCCAGCGTAAGCCCTTTATCGGAAATCGTTTTAATATTCGTTTCTTCTCCTTTATACTTCACCTTTAAGCTTCCCAGCTTTTGAGAATAACTGAAAATATCAAAATTTCCACGGCAAAGAATCGTAATATCTGAAAACTTAAAACCATTATCCAGGCATTCCTGAATATCTTTCCGCATCCTTTCTGAAGTATCAGTATAAAATTCTTCATTCGTAAGATTTTCAATCAGATTTACCTTTACACGTCCATCCATTTTAGACTTTGGATTTTGCTCGGCATCTGCCCCGAAAATATTTTTATGCTCTTCCAACAGTCCTTCAGAATGAAAGCGGTACAGCTCATTGTTGAATTGTACAATGTTTCTCGCACTTCTCCAGTTGTCTTTTAGAACCAGAAGATCAGCTTCCTTAGGTGAAAACTCCTTTTTGTTGATAATGTCCAGCATCAGTTTACTTTCTCCACCACGGAATCGGTAAATACTCTGCTTGGGATCACCCACCAATGTAAATGAAGTGTATTCTGTAGAAACACTGTGATCTCTCAGTGGAACAAAATTCTGCCACTGCAGTTCCGATGTATCCTGAAACTCATCAAAGAAATAATGCTGAAACTGTGAACCTACTTTTTCATAAATAAAAGCCGAAGGTTCATTTTTAAGATTTTCATTGATCAGAATATTGAATTTAGAAAGAAGAACAAGATCATTTTCCTCCTCAATCTTTTGGAGCTCATCCTGAATATCTTTATTTACCTTTAAAGGAAGAAGAGCAGATAAAACTTTCTCTTTCTTTTGGGTCTCGATGTACAGAAGAATCAGTTTCATTCTGTTGTCGAGAAGCTGGTCAAGGATTTCGAAAATTTCAGCTTCTTTATGTTTGGATTTTGAAGACGCTCCTTTTCTGTAATTATTGATAACAGATTCTTCCTGAGTTGTAGGGAAAGGAAAACCAGCTCTTTTCTGTTGATAAAAATCTATAACCTTAGTAAAGAAGCCTCCGATTCCGTTTTTACCCTGAGCAAAATCTTCAATATCAATATTTCTTGATTTGAATAATTCAATAGAACCGGCAGCCAGCTCTGCAGACTGTTTTTTATTGAGAACAATCTCTTTACGAAGCGTATTCTTTATATTCTCATAATTGGCATCGTCAAAACTTTTATTGCTTTTCAGATGTTCGTAGTGAATATCCTTTACAAATTCCTTCGCAGAATCATAAAGATTTTTGTTAAGATTAATCCTTTCGTTATTTTCAAGACTATAATCTACATAATCCATGAAAGAATTGGAGATGTTTTCATTCTCACCAATCTGATCCAGCATTTTATCAACGGCTTCTATCAGAAATGGCTCAGCTTCAATTTCAAGATTAAAATTTTTCGCCAGTCCTAATTCATAGGAAAAACTTCTTACCAATCTTGAGTTGAAACGGTCAATCGTTCCGATATTCAGTGTGGAATAATTGTGGAGAACGTAATCCAGTAGTTTTTTAGAACGGTGATGAAGCTCATCAATGGTAATTTTCAAACCTTGTTCTTCAAATGCTTTCTGGATATTTTTCAGATCTGTATTTTCAGTATACTCTTTCGCAGAGAAATTTCCCAGCCAGGATAAAATTCTTTCCTTCATCTCATTCGCTGCCTTGTTGGTGAAAGTCAGTGCGAGTATATTCCTGATCGACTGCTGTTGATTAGGATAGCGGAGACAGATCATCAGAAGCCTTTGTACCAGGGCATATGTTTTCCCGGATCCGGCAGAAGCATTGATGACTGTGTAAGAATTTTGCATTGTTGAAAGAGAATTGAGACTGCAAGTTAGCTAAAATTTAAAAGAAATTTTAACAATTTAATCAGCCGATTTAACAGTTTAGAAGGTAAAAATTAAAAAGAAATATTAAAACGCGTTAACTGTGGTTAAACTTATGGGATAAATTAAAAATAATTTTAGCTTTGCTTTATAAAAAATAGCCCGTGAAACTTAAACTATTCTTTTTCTTATCCTTTATTCTTTTTATCCAAACCCATGCCCAAAGCTATATATTTGGTAAGATCATTTCTGAAAATGGTGCTGAAATGCAGGATGTGAATGTCGTAAATATCAGAACTGACGAAATAGTGGTTTCAAACCGGGATGGTCATTTTATGATTTCCGGAAGGCAGGGAGATGAACTACGGTTTATAAAAGCAGGTTATGAGCGTCTCACAAAAAGAGTTTCTCAGGAAAATACCCAGTCTCCTATGAATATAAGTATGGTTCGCCAAACTATTCAGATTCCTGAAGTGGAAGTAAAACAAGGGCTTACCGGAAACCTTAAAATTGATTCAAAACTTTACAATAAGCCGAAGAAGGTGGAAAAACTGATCAAAGAAATGGATCAGTACATTGCTCAGAAATCAGATCCGAGAATATTGGCAGCAAGACCCGGAGAATTTGTACAACCAAAAGGAGAGGGATTTTTTATAGGAAAAGTTAAAAATAAATGGGATGATGTAGATTTAATGAAGTACATCAGAGCAAGCCTTGGTGATGATTATTTTACCAATCTTAAAATAGAAAAACCTCTGATAGATCATTTTATTTATTACGTTTTTGCTGGTGGCTTTGAAAGGAAAAAGATTCTGAAATATGGATTTTGCAGTGATGCGGATCTGAACAGGTTTCAACGTTTTGTCCTGACAAGAATTTCATCTTATCGTGCTCCACAAACTCAAAGATAGATGGAAATTAAATATATCAAAAGGTTTTTGTTTCTTGCGCTTTTTTGTATCGCTCAAGGATTGTGGGGACAACAAAAAATATCAGGGAAGGTAATAACAGGAGATGAACTGGATTTAGCACCTGTACTCGTTGTTAATATCTCCGGGAATAAAAGCACATTAAGCGATATGTCCGGGAATTTTGAAATCGAAGCCAAAGAAAATGATGAGATCAGATTTGTAAAAGAAGGATATTATCGTGTTGATAAAAAAATAACCAAAGAAGAGATCAATGCTCAGCTCAATATTATCCTAAAGAAAATGGAAATTCAAATTCCTGAGGTTAAAATTAAGTATAAACCTACCGGAAATCTGGCAAAAGATAATCAGCACTATAATGAATCCAGAAAACTTCAGGCTTTAAAATCAGATATGGAGGATTATATGAGAAGTCCATTGAATCAACCCTTACCTAATAATGCTATATCAAAAACTTTTACAGGACATGATTTTAATGTAGGCCAGGTAAATCTGTTTGGCGTATTTAATGCTGTATCAGGTCTGGTAAAGAAGGCAACACAACCTAAAATTACCAAAGCGAATTATAATGAAACTCAGGATTTCCTGAGGAGAGTAAGAAATGAAGTGAATCTGAATTTCCTGAAAAAATACGGAATGGATGAAGAACAGATTGATGCATTTCTTCTGTATGCTGATAAAACGCGTTCATTAGCGAAAAGATATCGAAAAGATTTTAGTGTCAGTGTCGTTGAATATGAAATTAAAGTTGCCTTCGGGGAATATAGTAAAACACATAAACTAGAAGGAACTCAAGAATAATATATAAATTAAAAGTTGGCTTATATCACTGAAAATATTGAAACATTAAAACAAAGAAAAATATTTCTTTTCCTGCTTATTCTTTGCAGTAGCTTTGTTTTGTCCCAACAGAAAGTAACGGGGCGAATAGTGGATGACAATGGCGAAAATCTGAGTAAAGTGATCGTGATTAACATGTCTACTGATAAGAAAGTATATTCTGATTCTGAAGGTATATTTTCTATTGATGCCAATCCTAACGATGAATTAAGATTTGTAAAAGAAGACTTCAACAGAGTCTCCAGAAGAGTTCTTATCAATGGGAATAATTTACCTCTGTTTATTACACTTCGTCAGATTCCGAGAGATGTAGGTGAAGTGAAAATTGTAAAAAAACTCACCGGAGATCTGGAAACAGATTCCCGGATTGTAGCCAAAGTAGATAAAGGAGAGCAGGTAAGAGATGCGGTTGGTCTTCCGCAGCCGGTAGGCAAAATGAGAGAAAAGCCGGCAGAAGTGAAAAGTGTGCTTTTACCAATACTTTTAGGAAACCTCAATGTTCAGGGAGTATATGATCTGATCAGCGGGAAAGCCAGAAGACAGAAAAGACAATACAGATATGATGATCTTCAGGAACATATTGCCTGGGTTCGGGACAGAATAGATGATGAATATTTTATCAAAGCCGGAATTCCTGGTGACAGAATTTCAGAATTTATACAGTTTTCATTTCTGGCAAAACCTCAGGTACGAACTTATGTAAAAGCAAGAAACCTTTCCGGTGTTATGCTGAGGTTGGAAGAGACAGCTCCTCTTTTTATAGAGAGATTGCAGCAAAATCAAAAGTAATTTGAATGTTAATAAATTCTTAAAATATTGGAATAGAAATTGATACAATATGAAGTAACAATCCAAATTCACAAATTTTATGAATAAAAACATTTTTGCAGTAGCTATTGCAGCATTAGGTTTTGTCATTGGTCTCGGGTTTTTAGGAAATGCTATTAAAAACAGAAATAAATCTGAAAATACCATTTCTGTAACAGGATTAGGAACAAAACAGTTTACATCAGATCTGATCACCTGGTCCGGAAGTTTTTCGAAAAATAATGTGGACCTGAAATCTGCTTATGATGAACTGGCAATGGATAGAAAAGTAATCAATGACTATCTGCTTTCAAAAGGAATACAACAGAAGGAGATCGTATTTTCTTCGGTAGATATTCAGAAACAGTTCAGAAGCTATAATGATTCAAACGGGAACTATGTTCAGGGAGAATTCTCCGGATATAATCTTACACAAAAGGTTTCTATTGAAAGTAAAGAAGTGGGAAAAATAGAAAACCTATCCAGAAATATTACTGAAATTATCAACCGGGGAATTGAATTCACTTCTTCTTCACCAGCTTATTTCTACACCAAACTGGCTACAGTGAAACAGGAAATGATCGCCAGTGCTACAAAAGATGCAAAAGAACGTGCTGAAAAAATTGCGGAAAACTCGGGAAGCAGCCTGGGAAATCTGAAAAAGGCAACCATGGGTATAATTCAGATTACGGCACCCAATTCCAATGAAGATTATTCTTATGGTGGAACTTTCAATACCTCTTCCAAAGAAAAAGAAGCCAGTATTACCATCAAACTGGAGTACGAAGTAAATTAAATATAAATATCAGTAAAAGAAAAACGCCGGAATAGCTTTCCGGCGTTTTATATTTTAAGCATAAATAATTTTATGAATTTCTTTTTTAGCTTCCTCCACATTTTCAGGGGTGTAGTTAGCAAGCAGCCATAAGTTCAAAGATTTCTTTCCTTCACCATAGCTAGGCTGTACATGAGTGGTATCAATCAAACTGAAATTATTTCTCTGATAAAAAGAATAACGTCTTGAAGCATCTTCACTCAATTCTGCAGGCTCAATTTCCAGGATAATACTCGGATAGCTTTCAGATAAATGATTCATGATATGAGAACCTAATTTTTTGCTTCTGAATGCTTCAAACACTTCAAAATGTTCTACAAAAACAAAAGAACTCAGCTTCCAAAGGATGAGGTAGCCGATAGCTTCCGATTCGTGGATAACAGACATGAATTCTACATAAGGATTTGAAAATAAACTTTCAAACTGATCTTTATCTCTTTGTTCGTCTACAGGAAAAGTCGTCGTGTAAGAAGTATAGATTTCCTGAACTCTATGATCTTCTGCAGAAGTAATCGGTAAAAATTCCATAATTTATAAATCAAAGACACTAGGTCTTCTGGTAATGAAAATATCTTTAATCCAAAGGGTGAATGCCAATCCTAAATAGATCAGAAAGAAGAATCCGGCTGTTGCAAAAGTAGAGTAAATGAAGAAAATTCTCAATTTAGAAACAGGAATTCCCAGCTTGGCACCTGTTCTTGTCAGTACACCAAACCACTCTCTTTCCATTTTATGACGGATATTACTCAGCATTTCCAGATTGTTTTTAAGAATTAAATCTAATACTCAAAGTTAAGAATTTTTTTTGACAACGTTTTTTGAATGATATAGCCTTTTCAGATCAGGTTATTCTTTTAAAAGTTTAAATCCAATGGTACAGGATAAACAATTTTTCGGTTCACAAAAGGTTTTATGATGATAAATAAGACTTTGACTTTCCAGCGCATTGGTGACCTGTAGTCCAAGTTTTTTCCAGCTTGTAATGATAGTGTTTTTCTCTCCGGCAACAGTTTTGTAAAGCTCAATAATTTCGTCTGCAATATCTTCCTGATGATATCTGTGATAGGCATATTGTAAAGGAATTACCGTGTTTACAATGAGAAGATCTATAAAATCTTTGCTCAATGTTTTAGGCTGTACTTTGGAAATACTTCCGAAATTAAAATGAAAATCCCAGTACTCAGAGGCTTTTATAGATTGGAAAATGGAGTAGAGTTGTTCTGCACTTCTCGCTTCCATAATTTTTGAGAACAAATTCTGATGTTGGTAAAGGTCTGCTAATTGAGATAATCGGATGGTAGGAAAATTGGGAGGTCTTAATCTTAAAAACTTAGGATAGAGTTTTAAATCAGGAATGGAAAATTTGGCTTTAACGAAATCGAATTCTCTTTTCCATATTTTCATCTGCCCGTCCTGTGGTTTCTCAAGCCATCCTGAAATTCCAAATAACAAAGCTTCAAGCTGAAGAGGATTCTGACGGATTTTATTAATAATACTGTAATCGATACTTTCTGCAATCTGCCGGAAAATTGAAGCATTTACTTTTAAACCGAATGAATAGGCAAAACTGTGAAATAAAACAGCTTCAAAATTATTTTTATATAGATTTAAACTCTGTTCAAGCGCTGAAGATTTTTCATCCAGTTTTTTCAGGATATTTTCTTCATGAAAATTGACAGGTACTTTTTTCGGATCAAAAATCTTTTCACAGGCAATAAATTCGTCTCCATTAATAAGTTTATCATATTTCCCTACGATATTTTCATCAATATAATTATGCAATTCCAATGTTGGAACCTGCTTTTCTGTAAGTTCATGAATTTCTATGTCATGCTGAAATACCACATGAAGAATAATATTCTGATAATTGGGATCCTGGGAATGATGGTGGAAAATCCAGTCTGAAGAGCGTATATGCAGTTCTATATTTCCTGCGAGCAGTAAGCCGTTGATTTTGATTTTTGCATCAAGAAAATCGGGGCCTGCGTTTTTATTCCATTTTCCGAAATGGATGATCTCAACGGAATTTCCTTCAATATCCTTGAAGTCAAAATGTTTGAAAATCTTATAGTTCCAAAGATATTGAAGTAGTTTTTCCGTCATAAGTGTGACGTAAATATATTAAAATATTATTGTATTTGTTTGGTTCTTATAAAAGAATAAGTTTTTATTAATTTAATGTTTATGATTTATTTATTTGATTTAGTGTGAGTTGAAACTATATCTGTTTTTTTGCTTTATGATTATTTTTTTCAAAAGTTGAATTTTAAAATTATTTATATCTTAGCTCTAATAATTTTAACGAAACAAGCGTAAGCTATCATTTGGAGCACAGAAAACCGCGAATTTTCTAAACAGCCCTAAAAATGATAGACTTACGCCCTTGTACCTAATACGGGCATGAGGGCTGTAAGTCATATCTGGGCTGTTGGGTTCTTCGCGGTACCTCTGTAGCAGATTGACTTTAGCTCCGTGCCTTTCTTTTTATAAAAAATAAGAGAAATTTTTTCGGGGTTAAATATAATACGACATGATCTGTCGCTATGAAGTAATAGCTTTGTTATTAGAAAGAAGACATTACAAAACCACCAATTTAAAATGAAAAAATATGAAATTACTTTATTTTATTTCTCAACATTACAATGCAAAATACCGTGATTTTACGGATTGTCCAAAAAACAGATAGTGTTTAAGTTTACTGCCAGAAAACCGAAACAAATGAGAGAAAAGAAATTATGTTCCCCAACTTAATTTCTTGTATGCACGATATAAGAAATTTTATCTTATTTCTTTAGTGTAGGGCTTTAAAGCCTAAGGTCTTTGTGACTAATTAAGTAAATCCTGATTTTTTAATCAGGCTATATCATCATTTTAAAAAATAAACCAATATGAAAATATTCTACCCATCAGGATAGACTAATCCTGTTGCGCAAAGTCATATCAATAGGCGGTAATGCCTTATTGAGACTTGTTTTAAATCAAAAAATACAAAATTTTAAAAACAATGAAAAAAAATTACACGATTGCACTTTTCTTGTGCACATTTCTGGGCATTTCCGGCCAAGAAACAGAAGTAATCTGGCAGCGTGATATAAAGTCCAGTACGCAGGATTTTTTAAGTCAGGTTACAACTACCATAGATCAGCAGTATCTCATTACGGGTAGCTCAATTCAGAGTGCTCCTTCGAGTGGTTCAGGATTAGCAGGCCAAAAACAAAACAATGGTTATGATTTCCATCTGGTCAAATTGAATCAGCAGGGACAAGAAGTCTGGGAAAAATATTTCTCAGGACAAAATCATGATTATTTATCAGCTACAGTTACGACACAGGATGGAGGATTTTTAATTTCCGGCACTTCCTATTCAGGAAAAGGACTGGACAAAAAAGAGGATTCTAAAGGAGGTTCAGACATCTGGCTTATCCGTCTTAATGAGTTTGGCGATGAATTGTGGCAGAAAACTTTAGGAAGCACTTCTGATGAAGAGGCAAGAGTAGTGATTCAAACGACAGATTTAGGATTCTTTCTTGCAGGTAATGTACAGAATTCTTCAAAAGGGTATGGATCTAAAGATGCATTAATAATAAAATTGGACAAAGACGGAAAAGAATTATCTCAGCTTGTTTTAGGTGGAAAAGGCTTAGATGAGGTTGAAAAAATGATTCCAACAAAAGACGGAGGAGCATTACTTGGCATATATTCCAGAAGCGGTATTGGAGGGGCAAAAACGACGGAGAATTACGGAGAAGGAGATTACTGGATTATCAAACTGGATAAAACTGGAAAGGTTCAATGGGAGAAAAACTATGGTGGTAAAGGTGATGATCATGTAAGAACACTGGCTGTAACCTCATCCGGATATTTAATCGGTGGAGAATCCCGGTCTAAACGTTCAGGAAATAAAACAGTGGGAACTCAGGAAGGTACAGATCTTTGGCTGATTTCTTTAAATGAACAAGGCGAACAGCAGTGGCAGAAATCCTACAGTTTTGGAAATCGGGATGTTCTAATGGGTATGAATGTCCTTCATTCAGTGGATGACAAATCTAACAAAGGAGTTTTACTCGGTGGTTATACTCCTTCAGAGGGTAGAGTGGAGAAAGATGATAATACATTTTGGCTATTGTATATTGATCAGTTAGGGAACGAGGTATGGAGAAAATATGTAAATGGAGAATCCAGACAAAAAGAAGAAAGACTTTCCGATTTAAAATTAAATAGAGACGGTTCAATCATTCTTGCCGGAACTAGTGCAGAAGAGCTTGGAAAAGAAAACTGGAAGATTGTAAAACTGGGTGATAAACAGGTTGATCAGTTGATGGAAAAATACGACATCAAAATCTATCCGAATCCTGTCTCTGATTATGCTTACATAGAAATCGGTTTTGACTTTAAAGATGCGGATATTCTATTGTATGATATGAGCGGAAGACAACTTCAAAGTATAAAAACAAAAAATAAAGTTACCAAAATTAATACTCAGGCACTCATTCAGGGAGCTTATCTGGCGACTATAAAAACGGATACTAATAAAACAGCAAACGCCAAATTAATAAAGAAATAAAACCATGTTTAAGAAAATTATTTTAGCTATGATTTTTCTAATCTTTAATTTAGGAAAATCACAGATTGAAAGGAATTATGGGGATACAGCCCAGCCTGTACCCTCAGCCTCTTCCTTTTCTTCTTATGTAAATACCCCTGTCTCTTTATCTACTGGGATACCAGGTATTGGAATTCCTTTATTGTCATTACCAACAGGAAATAAGGACTTTGAGATTATGACATCATTGAGTTACCACCCTTACAATACAGGACAAGACAAACCTGCTAGTGAAGTTGGTCTTGGATGGTCTTTATTTAAAGGTGGCGCTGTTATTTCAAGAGTAATTAATGGTGCTGTCGATGAGTTCTATTATGATGCAACGAAATCAAGTTATAAAAAGAATTTATTTGATGACATCTATTACTACGATTTACCTGGTAATTCAGGAAAGTTCAAATTTGTCAGAGATACTATTAACAATACTTTTACTCTTAATAATATCTCAGGAAGTAACGTTAAAATAGAATACACAAGAGATTCTAATACTGCGACACTTGTCCTTAACTCTTTTAAAATAACTGACAGCAAAGGATTTAAATATGTTTTTGAGGATTATAGCATTGCAAGATATGATACAAGTTCTAAAGGTTTTAATTATAAATCGGCCTTCTATTTAACAAAAGTTATTGACGAAAATAATATTACGATAGCTACTTTCAATTACCAGAAAAACAGTAAAAATGTAGATAATAGCAGTATTTTATTATATCAGAACTGTAAGATGGAAAGTATTACTACTTCCTATGGAAAAATCACTTTTGAAAATGTATACAAAGGAATTAGTGATGATGACCCTTATATTATAAAAAGTCTTAGTTTATTGGATATGTCCTCTCATCTTATTGCTAAATACAGACTTGATTATCAAAGTTTTTACAGTTCTACTTATCCAAATAATGTCAATCAAGGAAAAAGGACTCTGTTATCAGTTCAAAAACTAGACAGAAATCAAAACCTTATTGAAGGAAGACAATTTACATATGATGGAACGGGTTCAGAAACCAACTATGGAACTTCTCCAAATCCTAATGAATATGGAAACTTTTTGTGCCCTGATAATACAAAAGCCGATCCTAAAACATATACCTTAGGGCTCCTCAAAAAAATGACTTTACCTGAAGGTGGATATGTCGTATATAATTTTGAGGCTAATGAAGTTTATGAAAATAAAAGTAACCTACAATTAGATACTAATCAGCTCAAAGAGCCTACATTACAATATTTAAATATTGCTAATACAGTTAATTATAATACAAATAGCAGTAGGAGCTATACATTTCAGGTATCAACATCGCAAAAGTTTTTTATTAAACTTTTAATTGATGAAGTTTACGAAATCGTAAACATTCACGGAAATATTATTCTCCCACCAACCTATAAGTTATTAAACTCAATAGGAAATGAAGTTACAGGAACTGCTAATGGCTGCTCAGAAAATGTTAAATATTATAATTTAGCGCCAGGGACTTATACATTCAAAATCAGTGGAAATGGAAATGGACGCATTCAAAATTATGAGATAGTTAATTTATCTGCTCCTTATAAAAATACAACTCAATTGAAAATAGGAGCCCGAATTGCCAATATAAAATATTACGATACAGATAATACAGTAAAAAAAGCCATGTCTTACAAATATGATTTGTTTGATAATAGCGGGACAAGTGGTAAAGTATTTTCCGGAGAAGTCTGCAATGAGGAAATAGGAAATGTAAATGAATCTGTATTGTATAATAATGTAAAGGAGATATATGAGGGAAGCTCAGAAAGTCAGGGTTATTCCCAATATTATTTCAAAACTCCTGATGATTATACAAGCACTATCAATTTCTATAAACCTTATTATAATATTACCTCTACAGCTCTTTTGACAAAAAAAGAAATGTACAATCAACAGAATCAACTAATTTCCAGTGAAAATACAGATTATGTGCTTGATGAAATTGGTGGAGTACAGGAATATATTATTTGTGGAGGTTACAAGTCTAAAAGTGCCTGGTTAAAATCAACTACAACCACATCTAAAACATTTTATGCTAATGGGAGTAGTTTACAAGGTACTACAGAAACAACTTTTAATACTACTAATTTTCAACCTGCCTATACAAAGAGTACTTCTCCGGATGGAAAAATTACTGAAACCACTATAAAATACCCTTTAGATCTTTCGAATACACGTTTGATCAATGCCAATATGCTTTCAATCCCTCTTCAAACGGAAACAAAGGTAAATGGAAGTATTGTCAGCAAAGGTGGGGCAAAATATGAATTTGTAGATAATTTGTATCCTTCTTCTGTAGTTACTTTTGAGATGAAAGATTTAACGCCTATAACAACAATGGTCTATGATGTTTATGACAGTAAAGGAAACCCTGTACAGATTAAGGGTAAAAATGGTATTCCTACAGTAACAATCTGGGGATATTATCAAACATTACCTATTGCTGAGATTGCTGGAGTTACTTATAGCCAAATCTCTAGTTTACCATCAGTCCTTGCTGCTATAAATGCCTCTAATGCTGATGCTGATAATCCTGCTAATGAGGCATCTCTATTACAAGCTTTGGAAAATCTACGTAGAGACCCTGCATTACAATCTAATCCTGTAACAATTTATACCTATGATCCTTTAATTGGGATTACTAATGCCGTTTCTTCTAATGGAGCAAAAGTATCCTATGTATATGATTCTGCCAACAGATTAGTAAAAACAATGGATTCTGATGGAAAAACACTACAGGAATACCAGTATAACTATAGACACTAATACATGATGAAAAAAATTTTAAATATATTCAGTCTTTTATGGCTAGCAGGGCATTCTTACGCTCAAACATTAAATGCTACAACTGCTGAAAACTACGTATATACTAAAAGTTGTCTGGATGCAGACTGTATCAAAAAAACTGAAGCAATACAATATTTTGATGGATTGGGAAGAGCAAAACAGACAATAGGAATTAAAGCCACTCCATCTGGCAAAGACATCGTAAATCATGTAGAATATGATGCATTTGGAAGAGTAGCTAAAGAGTATCTTCCAATTCCACAGAACACAACACAAAATGGTGCCTTTTATACAGCTCCGCTATCCAATGCCCCCACAGTATTTGGGCAGGAGAAAATTTATTCGGAAAAACAGTTTGAAAACTCTCCTTTAGGCAGAATTAACAAGATTACACCTTTAGGCAATGATTGGGCACAGCATCCTGTACAAATGGGATATAGTGCAAATATTGCCGGAGAGGTAAAGAAATATACTGTAATCAACTCCTGGGTCGATGAAGCTACTTATTCAAAACTGGTAGAAAGTGGAACCTACGGTGCCAATCAGCTGATGAAAACTACTGTCATAGACAGCGATAATAATACTTCTGTTGAATTTAAAAATGCTGCTGGACAGACAGTTTTAGTACGCAAGAACGACGGGGCAAAGGATGTAGACACCTATTACGTTTATAATGATTTGGGAATGCAGGTTTTCGTTATTACGCCATTGGCTGCTACAACTACGGTAGATGGAAATGCTTTAGATAATCTATGTTATCAATATCGTTATGACAGTTTGGGTAGGTTGGTAGAAAAGAAACTTCCTGGCAAAGATTGGGAATATATGGTGTATGATAAAGCCGACAGGCTTATCCTTTCTCGTGATACTAATATGAAGCAAAACAACCAATGGTTGATGACAAAATATGATGAGCTTGGAAGACCTGTTTATACAGGCTTTTTAACAGGAGGAGATAGAGCAGCGAGACAAAATGATTTGAAAAACCTTATCATCACTGAAAAAAGAGATGCAACTGGTTTTTTTAGAAGTGCAACAAATATTTATTATACAGAAAACTATTTCAGTGGTGAAACACCCGTCATTTTAAGTATTAATTATTACGATACATATCCACAAGGAACTCCTCCTAAGCCAGCAACTATTTTTGGACAAGATATTATATGGGATAATACCTATGCTTTCCAAAACACAAAAACTCTTCCTACTGCTTCATATGTGAAGAATATTGATGATGATTACTGGACATATAACTGGATATGGTATGATTCGAAATTAAGAGCTGTAGGAAATCATTCTATCAATCATTTGGGAGGATACACCAAAATAGAAACAAAGCTGGATTTTGCAGGTGTTGCAGTGCAAAGTAAAGCGTATCACAAGAGATTACAGACTGATCCTGAGAGAACTATTAGTCAAATTTTTGAATATGATGATCACAACAGGCTTTTGGTACAGAAACATCAGGTTGATAACAACCCTATTGAAATTTTGTCACAAAATGAATATAATGAACAGTCTCAACTGAAAAGAAAAAAAGTAGGCGGAAGTGTATCTTCTTCTCCTCTTCAGGCTATAGATTATACCTATAACGCTTTAGGTGCACTTATTAAAATTAATGATCCTGTTAATTTAAATGGTAAATTATTCGGATATGGAATTAAATATACCAATCCTGAATATAGTAATATTGGTCAAGGGAAATACAATGGCACGATTACAGAAATAGATTGGCAAAACGCTTCAGAGAATGTACAAAAAAGATATACCTATACTTATGATAAGCTTAACAGACTGAAAGATGCCATATACTCAGAACCTGGTTCTACAACTCCATTTAACAATTATTATAATGAGTATCTGAGCTATGATCTGAACGGAAATATTAAAACTTTAAAAAGAAATGCTTTTCCTGTATTTGGTACAACAGCTACACAAGTAGATGATTTGGTGTACGACTATACCGGAAATCGCTTAACCAAAGTGACAGAAAATGCATTGAATGATTCAGGATATGAAGGGGGCAATAATACTATTACCTATGATCTGAATGGGAATATGAAAGATATGCTGGACAAAGGGATACAGTCTATCAGTTATAATTTTCTTAACCTGTCTGATACTTTTACTATTGTACAGAATGAATTAGGCAATCCTATTAATAATACAATTAAATATTTGTATAGTGCAGATGGGACTAAGTTTAGAAAAGTATATACAAGCCAAACAGGTGGAAAAAAAGCAAGCTCCATTACCCAAACTACTGATTATCTGGATGGGTTTCAATATACTTTTGAAAAAGGGAGTACCTGCATAACATGTAGAACGAGCAATGCTTATGAACAGCAAGCCTATAAAGGTGTTTCTGATACTGGAAAAGTAATTGCACCACAATGGAATCTTGATTTTGTTGCTACCGCAGAAGGCTATTACAGTTTCACAGAAAACCGCTATATTTACCAATATAAAGATCACCTTGGAAATATAAGGGTAAGTTTTGCAAAAGACAGCACAGGTAATCCTGAAATTTTAGATACCAACAACTATTATCCTTTCGGGCTCAACCATATTGGAAATACATTTTCTCCGTTTGGAAGCTTCTATAGCTACAAATACAATGGGAAAGAATTGCAGGAAAGTGGTATGTATGATTTTGGAGCAAGAATGTATATGCCGGATTTGGGTAGATGGGGCGTAATAGATCCACTAGCGGAAGCATTCAGCCAGTTTAGCCCTTATCATTATGGAGCAGATAATCCTGTAATGTTTATTGATCCTGATGGGATGAGAAATGTCCCTTATGATGGTGGTATTATTAATAATGTTCCTGATGGTTCATATTGGTTTGCCGGGATGAATGGGAATTTCACTTATACTCCTCAATTTAAACAAGGAAGTCGTAATGGTGGAGGTTCTACTCAGGGGACTTTTGGAAATACACAGGCATATAGAGACCTAATGTTAGCTACGCAAAATAAAGGAACATTTGGTTTGACAAATACCAATGGGGCTATGAAATGGTGGACTGATATACCTGATAGTTATGATAAAGAAGGAAATTTTGTGAAGGGTGTTGGTGGGTTTAATATTCTAAAATTATTAGGTAATGGTTTATTAGGACTTACGAATGATATAGAAAGTGCAAGTCATTCTTTAATGAAATATCAAACAGAAGATTTTTTTAAAGACACTGAAAAACATTTAAATGGGCAATTAGGAAATGCTAATATGATAATAGATGAGTATAATAAATTATCTAGTGTAAACAAAATAAATGCTTCAACTTTTCTTTCAGCAGTCAGTGGTATTAGAGCCGGAAAGATTTTAAGATCAACTGAAGGATTTATGAATTCTGCGGGTAAAATTTCTAAAAGATTAGGCTATGTTGGTACAGCATTAACGGCTGGGGTAACATTATATGAGTTTGGAACTGATACTTGGGATGCTCATTCAATTGTAAATCTTGGTCTATTAGGTGCAACAGCTATTGCTACATTTGCCACAGCTCCTGTTATAGTTGCAGCAGCTCCTGCTATTCTTGCAGGGATTGCAATTTATGGAGTAGCAGACTATATGTTTGGAGTAGGCGATCAGTTAGATAAGAGTATTGGTAGAAAATCTACAATTTGGTACCCATAAAAAAAATATTAAATGAAAAAATATAAATTTAAAAATTTTTCAATAAAAAGACTAATATTGTTTATGTCTTTTGCTTTTATTTTAGTAATAATATTAACTATACTAACTTCTATTTATTATAATCCAAAAATTTTTCCTGCGATTGTACTTTTTGTATTATCAGCTTTAAGCTTTATGTTAATTAAGAATAATTGTACGATTACATATAATATAATTTTGGATAATGATTATATTTTTTTTAACAATAAAAAAATTGATATAATAGATATTCGTAATTATAATTTTAGTGAAACTGAAAAATTTTATGGATGTAGATTAGTCTTTAAATCTTATAAATTTTTTTTAAATATTCCTAAAAAAGACAGCGGTAATTATTTAAATTTTAAAGAAGATTTAATTGAAATTATCACTTTACAGAATAAAAAAAGAAGTAATGATTTGATTGTTGAATACAATTGGTATAATACTAAATCAGCTAAGATTTATGGTTATATAATGATTGGGATAATGTTAACATGGCTAATGTTAATGGTAATGTTTCCTAATAAATTGAATCTATCAAATTTAGGATTGTTCTTAATTGTTTCAGTAGGCCTTTTACCAATTTTATTGAGGATTTTTAAAAATAATAGATCAGTATAGAAAACTGGCAATACTAATTAATAATTTTTGACAACAAAATAGAGCATTGATTTCAATGCTTTATTTTAAAATACTAGTAAACTTACTTGAAAATTCCAGAATAAGTTTTAACATGTAATCCTTAATAGATAATTCTCAAAAAAATTGTAGATTTTGACGACTTATTATTCAATCAGCTAAACGAATTGGATGATAAATATTATGAATTGGAACAAGAGAATATTATGAATCTATTGGAAAATTATTTGAATAATTATAAAAAATGAAACTACTAGATTTAGTAAAATATTTTAGAGATGGAAGCTCTTTTGACGAGTTTTGTCACAAGCAATCTTTGGATCTTGAATCTGAAGCTATTGAAATTTACATGGAACAGCCCTTGAAAATTGACAATGATCTGGCTTTCTTTGAAATTGAGAAAACAGAAGGTAATTATGAATATTCAAGTGATGGTGTAGAATATTCTAATTTATTTGATTTCTATTACTTTCTGGATGCTATTGATGAGTCAAATAATGCAGAAAATAGTTCCGTAAGTAATGAGAACTTAACAAAGCTTCTTTATGACTATGCAATTAATGATGCATAAATATTAAAATTTGGAATTCACTTAAATAATTAAATGGCTCCTGTTTAATACCTCAAACAGGAGCCTATTTTTTTCCAATTGAGTAAATTATATTAATTCTAATTGCTGGACATCGGAAACTTTTTCTTGAAATTTATAAAAGGCTATAAATGATAGGATCTAGAAGTTTCGCAAGTACTAGACTGCTTCTAGAGCAAGACTTTATATTGTTTCTGGTAAGACAGAGTTAGCAAAGAAAATCTTAATTCGCTATGCCGAAAAATCTTGGTGGCCTGTAGAACATCTTCAGGTTTTACCTATGAAAATCTTTCAATATGGAGAATTATTGCCAATTTTAAGTAATGAATTAAAAATGGAAATTTTAAGTTTACCCAAAGCTAGATTAGTAAAATAGTCAAACTACGAAATAAAAGAAAGTATTGAAACAGTATAATGATGATAAATAGTGTGTAGCACAAACGTATTAATTATATCTAATCTTTTTTAATAAGAAACAGGTAATCTAATGATTACCTGTTTTATTTTTAATCTAAGTATCAAGTAACGTTTAGATATTTGAAATCAGAATATAATTTCTATTGTGGTTGACACAAATATTGACACTTTTATTATTTTATTTTGTATAATGTGTTTATTTTTAATTGTTTATGTTTGCTGTATTTGGTTCCAAAGATATTGAAGTAGTTTTTCCGTCATAAGTGTGACGTAAATATAATAGAAAAATTATACTTTCGTCAGCTCCTTATTAAAATTTTCTATGGTTGTTCTATACATTTTCTCATAGATAGGAAGAATGTTTTTCAAATCGAATTTTATCGCCTGATCTTTCGCATTTTGCTTCATTTTGGCTAAAAGTTCGTCATTACTCAACAGCTTGATGGTGTAGTTGCTCATGGCTTCCACATTTCCGATTTCAGCAAGATAACCTGTCTCTCCCTGGATATTCACCTCAGGAATTCCACCTGCATTGGAACTGATGACCGGTGTATAAGCTGCCATGGCTTCCAAAGCTGCAAGACCGAAACTTTCCTGTTCAGAAGGCAGAAGAAATACATCCGAAAGCTGCAATATTTTATAAAGATCATTTACTTTTCCTAAAAGACGGATTTTGGAAATAAGATCAGGATTTTCTTCCAGGAACTGATTCACTTTTTCCATATCAGGACCTTCACCAATGATGATCAGCTTAGATTTAACTTTTCTCTCCACATTCTTAAAGATCTGTAGCACTTCGTCTACACGTTTTACAGGACGAAGATTGGATACGTGGATCAGGATTTTTTCATCAGGATTGGCAAACTGTGTTCTCTGGCACTCAGAACAGTCGTCAAATTCTGAATTATCAATAAAATTGGTAATGACCTGAATTTCTTTTTTGATGTTGAAAAACTGAAGAGTATCTTTTTTCAGACTTTCAGAAACTGAAGTAATAGCATCAGATTGATTGATCGAAAATTCTACCGCATGTTTATAACTTGGATGCTGGCCTACAAGGGTAATATCTGTACCGTGCAATGTAGTGACCAACGGGATATCATTATTGTCTTCCTTCAGCATTTGTTTTGCCGTAAAAGCAGCATATGCATAAGGAATGGCATAATGTGCATGAAGAAGATCCAGTTTATAAAGATTAACAACCCTATAGATCATCGAGCTTAACGCAATATCATAAGGCTGATACTGGAAAAGCGGATACGTCTGAACATTTACCCTGTGAAAGAAAATATTCGGGTTGGTGATATCTAATCTTGCAGGAAGTGCAGAACTGATGAAATGTACTTCATATCCTTTATTGGCAAGGGACATTCCTAATTCTGTTGCTACAATTCCGCTTCCTCCATAGGTGGGATAGCAAAGTATGCCTATTTTCATTAGATTATTGTTGTTTTAATTTTGTATTATTTGGTGTTTGTTGAGGTTGTCAAATTAAGATCTATACCCATTCCAGGTTTCAACTGATCATTGACCAATACTGGCAGTTTTCCCCATATTTTTGTTTTTCCGTTGAAAGCATCTGCAGTTGCATTCATAGAATCATCATTGTTTTCATAAGAAACAAGAACCGTTGAAACTTTTGAAATATCAATATCCTTTAATGCATAAGCACTTCCGAAGACATTCAGAATGACATTTTGATTTTTGGTAAGATCAGAAAGTACTTTTTTAGATTCTGCAGAGATTTTATATGGCTTATAAGCTGTTGAATTATCCTTATGGAAACCTACGATAACTGTAGAACCGGCAGGAATCATATTAATTTCTCCCGCTTTTTTAATGATAACATTGTTACCCAATCTGTTGGCAAAAGTCTGATAAGGAGCTTCTTCAAGAGGAACATAATAAACCTGTTTTCCTGTAAGAGGCAGTAATTTCTTTTCATCCTTTAATAAAGTCAATGCATTGGAATAAAGATTCTGTACCAACTGAGCGTGAGAATTATTATTCAAATCAGTATTGATATTCTCCGGATTTTTAGGAGTGTATTGAGTCAATCCAAGGAAATATTTGGTTAAAAGGATTTTCTTCACACTTTCCTCTACTCTGGATTGAGAAATTTCTCCTTTATCAAGAGCTTTCTGAATCAATTTTTTACCTTCAGAAACGCCTTGTGAGAAAAGCATGATATCATTTCCTGCTTTAAAGGCCATAGCATCCAGTTCACCGGGTTTGTATTTGTTCGCTACAGCACCCATGTTTAATGCATCGGTAATGATTAAACCTTTATAACCCAGTTTGTCTTTCAGTAATCCTGTAATGATATTTTTAGAAACAGAAGCTGGAATTCCTTTTCCTGATTCTAAGCTTGGAACATATAAGTGAGCCACCATTACACCACCGATTCCTTTATTCATCAACGCTTTGAATGGTGCTAGTTCTACGGTATTAAGTCTGTCAATATTGTGAGAAACTACAGGAAGATCAAGGTGAGAGTCTGTGCTGGTATCACCGTGCCCCGGAAAGTGTTTGATTGCTGCTAAGATGTTGTTATCCTGAAGACCATTGGAGTAGGATAGGGCAGAGCTGATTACATTATTCACTTCAGAGCCGAAGCTTCTGTTCCCGATAATCGGATTATTAGGATTGGTATTGACATCTACCACAGGTGCAAAATCCCAGTTGATTCCCATTCTGTGACAATCTTCTGCAATTTTTGCTGCCATCTGATACACCAGATTTTTATCCTGAATAGCACCTAATGTCATGGCCCAAGGAAATTTGTGAGCAGTAGCAATTCTCTGGTACAATCCCCATTCTGCATCCATCCCAATCATTAAAGGAACTTTAGACTTTTGCTGAAATTCATTGACCAGATTGATTTCCCTTGCGGCATCATCCTGCATTAAAATCAGACCTCCAATTTTATCATTGGTAACAATATTTCTTACCTGGCTGATATACTCTTCTCCTTTATTGGTATATAATGCTACAATAAAAAGCTGTCCTAGTTTTTCATCCTGAGAAAGATTTTTATATGTTTTATCAACCCATTGCTGCGCTTTTTTCAGATCTTCCTTAGAAGCATTTTTGGGCTGATACTGGGCTTTCACATTAGGGCTTATGAATGCGACAATAAAGAGTGAAGTATATAATAATTTCTTCATGACTTTTTTGAATAAGAACAAAAATACAATTAAAAAAGTGAGGAAAACAAAGTTTTTGAGATTTTTGGTATATGATTTGAATACGCAATATAAATAATAACTAAACTTTACTAAAAATGAAAAAAATACTTCTCTTCTTATTCCTGGGTGCTGTAGGTTTTACTGCTTATAGCTGTGATAATAGTGATGATGTTGTGGTACAAGGTCAGGATAATGATACGTATTCAACAGCATATGATATTATTCCGAAATTTAATAAACAAGATAGCTATACATATCATTTTGATGATGCATTTAAAAGTCCATTACTTGAATCAGATGTAGTCCTTATTTATTTACAAACAGGTCTTACAAATAATAATTCTCCAATTTGGAAATTGCTTACCTATACAGAATATCCTAATAATGGTGCTGATAAAGTTGAATATTCATATGACTTCAGTAAATTTGATATTGGGATTGATGTAAGATCTACCAATGGAGTTAACTTGGATAATAATCCAGTATATTACACGAATAAAAAATTCAGAGTAGTAATTGTTCCTGCAAAAACAGGTACATCTAAGAGCGCAGCAGCAGCTACGGTTGATTATTCAGACTATAATAGTGTAATTAAGTATTACAATATTGATGAGTCTAAAATCAAGACTAAATAATTTAGAAATATCTTTTCAGTTTTTTATAATTAAAAAAGCCCCGGGAGAAATTCTCTCGGGGCTTTTGATATTTTAAATTGCTTAGCATCCTCCTCTAAATCCACATGGAAGGCTAGGGTCTGGAGTAGTAACTCTTGGTGGTACAACATGAGTTTGATCAAATGGTTTTTTTATTATTTTTATACCTGCAAGGAACATTTTGAATTTACTTTGGAGTATCTGGTCAGAAATTTCAGGTAAGAAATGTATTAATAAAGCATTTTTATTTTCAAGGGTTGAAAAATTGAAAATAAATGTTTTTGGCTGATGATAAGGTTTATATGGTATTTCAGCTTTTTGCCTTTTATAATAATTAGGGGAATTTAATGCATTTGCTATTACAGGCCTCCAAGCACAAGGATCAGCTCCAGGTATTTCTGAAGATGATTTTAGCTCTAATGCCACTGTTGGAAATGCCTGGCTCTTGTCAATTTTATAAGAATCCTTCTCGTCACTGTGATAAGAAGCATTTTTAAGTTCAAATATATAATCACTAATGTATGTTTTTAATGTAATTTCATAAGTTGCATTAGCTTCAAACGGAAACTCTATTGCAATTGCAGAAGAGATTGGGTCATTAGTTAACCTATTTTGTCCTTGCATGCTAGTAACTGTTTTAGGTCGATTCTCAGAATCAAACCTAATCCCTTTCCAAAGAAACATATCAGTTCTTGGCATTCCATATCCGCGAATTCTGTACCCAAAAAATGTAAGTGGATTTGGTCCAAATGCAGCCGTTGATGTATAAATATTATCAACACTATAGCCAGTTTTGAATGAACATCCTCCACCATCTGGTTGGCCAAGAGGTTTATTTAAATCCAAATCCATTAAAGTAATTTCGCCTCCATTTAAGGCTAACATTTTATTTGATACAGATGGTAAAACTTCTTTTAAGTTTAAATTTTGTTCTTCATCTTGGGTATATAGCATGTCATTACTGCTTGCACAGCCAATAAAAAATAATGAAGAAATAACGAATAATGTTTTTTTCATGATTGAATAATTTTTTCCCTGCAAAAATAAATTAATTTTACAAAAAATACACTAATTGGTGAAATGTTATTGGATTAAGAGGTTTGTGTTAATTTAAATAATTAAAAAGCTCCAAAAAACATATGTTTTTTGGAGCTTTTTAATGTTAGATTTATAAAATTAATTATCATTGTCATCCAGAAGATGTCCAAAGAAATCTTTTTTTGTCTGCAGATATCCTTTGCTTATTTCATTCGCAGGAATCTGTAATGGTACTCTTGAGTTAAGGTGAATATTGCTGTCTACAACATATTTTACCTTTTCAGGATTATTGGTAAGAAGGTTGATATCTTTTACCTCTAATAGATTAAGAATTTCAATGGCTACGCCAAAGTTTCTGTCATCTGCAGGAAGTCCCAGTTCAAGATTAGCCTGTACAGTGTCCAGACCTTTTTCCTGTAGTGAGTATGCCTTCAGTTTATTGATGATCCCGATGTTTCTTCCTTCCTGGCGAAGGTAGATGATAATTCCACCGTTTTCATGGATATATTTCATTGCAGCATCCAATTGTTGACCGCATTCACATTTTTTTGAATGGAAAACTTCTCCGGTAATACATTCTGAATGGAAACGAACATTAACTGGTTTTGAGAAATCTGTATTTTCTGCAACAATGGCCATATGAGGCATCCAGTCGTTTTCGTTTTCGGAGAAAGCTATCATTCGGAAAGTGCCGTGCTCTGTGGGAACATTGGCTTCCGCCTGAATTTTAATCATTGATAGTTCAATTAGTTTTTAACTTCCTGGCAAAGTATCTTCAATAACAGAAATATTGGTTTTTAAACGCACCAGATATCTGTTAAGAACTTCATCGTCGTCTCTGTCAAGGTTTTGCCTTAGCTTTTGAATTTTTTTGTATGATTTTTCGAAGCTTTTAAGGGCTCTGCCTTTTCCCGCAGAATTGCTGGCATCAATAGCATATAAATAATTCTGAAGACTGTATTTCAAGCTGGTAATCTCATCATTTAATCCGTTGTTTTTAAACTTGGGAAAAGTAGAGATCATGTTTGAAATTTCAGAAGCATTTACATTCTGTTTGATATTGATATTGAAATTCTTCTTTGAGCTTCTGTCTGAATCAGACCCTTTAGCATCACTATAAAAATTATTTGACAACGGAGAAAGATTAAGCTTTTCCGTTGCGCAGGAAGATGTTAATATGATAAGTACTCCAAAGAAAAATAGTCGTTTCATTTCTGTTGCCCTTTTTGATAAAGGATTGGGTTAAGACTTTCATCGTTGTACATTTTCATTTGTTTGTACACTTTCATCTTAACGTTACCGTTCTCAATATCAGTAAGCAACTGATCTATAGAAGTTGATAGGTCTTCTTTCTGAGTAAGCAGAACATCCAGTTTAGCCTGGCAGTTGTTTCTGTGTTCTTCAGAAGCAGATTCTCTATTAGCTTCTAACGACATATGATAAACCTTTAATGCAAGAATTGATAGCCTGTCTACTGCCCAAGCGGGAGTTTCTGTATTTATTTTTGCTTCAGGTTTAGGAGTTATATTTTCAAACTTATTAAGAAACCAGCTGTCAATATATTCTACCAGATCAGTTCTTTTCTGATTGGAGGCGTCTATTGTTCTCTTCAGTTGAAGAGCTTCTGCCGGATCAATATTTTCATCTCTAATTATATCTTCCAAATGCCATTGAACGGTATCAATCCAGTTCTTTGCATACAAAATCCGTTCCAAACTATCTTTTTCGAACGGGTTATTAATTAGAGTGTTAACGTCATCAGACACGTGATAGTCTTCAATAGCTTGATTGAAGACTTTCCATGCAGTCTCAGTAAATTTCATTAATTCTAAGGAATTTTAGTTGCTAGAAGAATTATTATTGTTGTTTGAAGAAGATTTATTTTCAGAACCTGGTTTGTCTTCTTCTTTCACTGCATCTTTAAATTCCTTGATTCCAGAACCTACTCCTCTCATTAATTCCGGAATTTTCTTTCCTCCAAAAAGTAATACCAAAAGTATTGCTACGATAAGGATGTGCTGCCAAGATAAGGCAAGTATTGTTAGTGTATTCATCTCTTAAAATTTTTGCAAAGTTACACTTTTTTTAATATGAAATCCAACCTAATGGATCAACTGGTGTACTTCCGTTCCATACTTGGAAATCAAGTGTATAAGCACCATCAAAATCCTGAGCTATTGTACCTACAGGAGTTCCTGATGAAACCTGCTGTCCTTTGGAAACACTTACATTTCCTAAGTTGGAATAAATGGTAAAATAACTTCCGTGTTTGATGATTACAGTCTTTGTTCCGTCATTGTTGGCGAGAACTGAAGATACTGATCCCGGGAATACAGATTTTGCGCGTGTACCTGAAGGGACGGAAATTTTAATCCCGTTATTTTCTTCAGTAATATTTTTGAAAACCGGGTGTGGTTGTCTTCCGAAACGGTGAGTGATTTGTCCGGCTCTGTCTGCAGGGTAACCAAGTCTTCCTCTGCTATCTGCAAAGCTGTTTCCGGTAGCGGTGGAAACTCCGTAACTTGTCATAGCTTTGGTCTCAGCTGCTTTTTTCTCTTCTTCTTTTCTTTTCGTAAGAGCTGCTTCTGCTGCTCTTGCTGCGGCCAATTTATCAGCAGCTTCTTTAGCTCTTGCATTGGCCTCATCAGAAGCCTTTTTAGCGGCTACTCTTCTTGCTTCATCTCTTGCATTAGCTTCTGCCTTTGCTGCGTCTTCATTACGTTTTCTTTCTTCTTCAGCTCTTTTAGCTGCAAGGTCTGCTGCTCTCTTGGCTTCTGCTTCTGCAAGTCTTCTTTCTCTTTCAAGGGCTTCCGCTCTTGCTTTAGCTTCTGCTTCGATTCTTGCTTTCTCTCTCTCAGCAGCTAGTTTTGCCAAACGTATTTTTTCTGCTTCAGCTTTTCTTCTGGCTTCTTCTTCCGCTTTGGCGATTCTGATCTCTTCTGCAATAATAGCTCTGATCTGTCCTTCCAATGCTTTAGACTGAACTTGTTTTTGCTTAAGTTCAGCGGTCAATTTAGATTCGTTTTTCTTGAAATCAGCAACCAGTTGTTCTTTCTGGGCTCTTTCAGTATTGATGGTGGCCAGGTCTTTCTGTTGGTTAACCAATAGATTTTCCTTCGCTTTTACAGAGTTTTGTTTCTGAGCGATGGTTTTTTTGATAAGATTAGCGGCATCTGTGATTTCAGCTGCTTTTTTATCCTGGTAGTCTGAGTATTGTTTCAGATATTGAACTCTACGTATGGCTTCTCCTAAATTTTTAGCAGAAAGTATAAAAGTTACTTTGTTCTGTACTCCTTTGTTTTTATAAGCATTCACCAAAACTTCAGCATAGTTTTTTCTTAAAACAGCCAGTTCTTTATTCTGACGGTTAATTTCCAGCTGACGTAAATAGATATCATCTTCAATGAATCTTTTTTCTTTCTGCGTGTTGTTATAAACCTTTTCTCTTAAAACCAATTTTTGGTTGACATTCGAGAGATAGGCCACGGAAAGCTTAGATTCACTTCTGGTTTTGGCTAAATCGGTATTTATTTGTGCAATTTGTTTTTTAAGTTCGGCATTCTGCTTTTGCAGCTGTTCTTTGGTCTGCTGTCCCTGGTGCAGTCCGAACATCAAAACACCTATTAAAAAGCTAAATTTTCTAATCATTTAATCTCAATTTTCTTATAACTGGATGGTACAGAATAAGGTGTTTCCATCCTCGAAAAGTCAAATTTCGTATTTTCCAGTAAAATTTGACTAGATTTTGAGCCTTTTATAATTATTTTAACATTTTTCGGAAGGCGTATTCCTTCGTATTCGTTCCAGTCGCTGTATGAAACATCAAGTTCGTCTGAAGACAGAATATCTTTTAAATTGACGGTTAATAAATCGTAATTAGTATCATATTGGAGAGTCACTTTATACTCTCTGTTTTTTTCATCTGTTACAATTTTCTGATTGATATTAGAAACCATTTTAAATCCCTGCGCATTCTGGAAAAGATCAAACTGTCTGTCGTTGATTTTCACAAAAGTTCTTCCCAGTAAGATTTTTTCTAATGATTTATAGTCAATAAAATTGACATTTAATAAGTTATTAAGGTAATCAAAATCAGAATCTATATAAGTTTTATTGATTTTATCCTGACCTTTTATTCCTTCAGGAGTAGCAATACCTCTTGCCGCATTGATAAACAAGGCTCTAAGATTCATCCACACCTTTTTATCATTTTCAATATAGATTGTTGCATCCAGTGTAGGAACATAGCTTCCTGTTTCTACCTTTACTTTGCTGTCTATTTTGATCTGCTCAAATTTTGGCGGGATCAATACATGTTCATAGAAGGTAAGCTTTTCTCTCACTGGTTCATTAGCATCTTTCGGATTTCCATTGTCTTTTGTAGTATTAATGCTATCCCGTGTATGATCTGTGTCATTTTGGACACTGTTACGGGTCTTACAGGATGATAGGGCAAGAAGCAATAAAAGAAAAGGGATCCAATTTTTCATGTATTTATCTTTAATTAAAAATACGTTGCAATATTAACGCCAAACCACACAAAAACATTTTGTGTGGCTTGATGATATGATGTTTATATAAAATATTTGCTATTCTTATTTAGATAAAAAATCTAAAACGGAATAATCACCTAAAGAAATTTCTCTGGCAACTCCGAAATACTGTGCAGAATTACCGATCATAGAATTGGAAAGGTTTCCGTGATTAATTCTTGTGTTTTCCTGAACCAAAGAATTTTCAATATTAGAATTGACAACGGTTGTATTGTTTCCTAAAGAAACGCCAGGTCCTACTTTTGAATTGGAGATTTTTACATTTTCTCCAATAAAGCAAGGCTGAATAATTAAAGAGTTTTCAATCACAGCAGAAGCCGGATAATTTTTCATTTCTTCTCTTTCATATTCAAGGATTTTGCTGTTGGTTTCTACTGTAGCATTTTTGTTACCACAATCCATCCAGTCATTTACTTTTCCAAGGGTAAACTTAGCTCCTTTCGCTCTAAGGTTTTCAAGGGCTGTTGTTAATTGATATTCACCTCCGTTTTTAATATCATTATCCATGATATAATTGATTTCTTCCATTAGCTTTTCAGCGCTGTTGAAATAATAAATACCGATGATAGCAAGATCAGAAACGTAAGTCGTTGGTTTTTCAACAAAGTCTGTAATAAAGCCGTAGTTATCCAATTTTACAACTCCGAAAGCAGATGGATCTTCAACGCTTTTCACCCAGATTACTCCGTCAGAATTTTTATCCAGTTGGAAGTCTGCACGGAAAAGAGTATCTGCAAAAGCAATAACGATATCACCCTGCATAGACTGCTCAGCACATTTAATAGCATGAGCCGTTCCCAAAGGATCGTTCTGATAATAAATACTTCCTTTTGCTCCCAGCTTTTCAGCAATCTGAATAAGAGATCTTTCGATCTCAGGACCAAAATCTCCGATGATAAACGCTACCTCTTCAATATTTTCTCCTGCAACTTTAGCAATATCTTCCACCAATCTCTGTACGATAGGTTTTCCTGCAATAGGAATAAGAGGTTTTGGAACAGTCAGTGTATGTGGACGTAATCTGGAACCACGTCCAGCCATAGGGACAATAATTTTCATAAATTATATGTATAAAAGATGTTTTATAAGATGTTTCGAATATGAAGGCTAAAGATAATAATTAAAACCTTTGTGGTACTATGATTTATATCTTTTTAAATATTTGTTTAAATTAACAATAGGTTGGTGTACAAGCAAAATAAAGACCAAAGTTTAATTCTTTCTGAATCTCGATAAAATCAGGCTTTTCTCAGAATAAATCAAAATTCCGGTAAAGATTAAAAAGAGTAGATTGCTTGCTAGAATATTATAGTTGAGATACTTTACAATGATGAAACTAAAAACCCCAAGCAGTATCAGAAAGAAAGACATTTTCTTCATTCTGTAAGGAATAGGATAATATTTTTGACCTAACAGGTAAGAAACAATCATCATAATAATATAAGCTCCAAAAGTAGCCCATGCTGAACCCATCATGCTGTGATAATAATTTAAAGCAAGAAGATTAAGTCCTATGTTGATCCCTGCTCCGAGCCATGAAATGACAGTTCCCATACTGGTTCTGTCTGTTACTTTATACCATGTTGAAAAGTTATAATATATTCCAAAACAAAGATTAGCAATAACAATTATCGGGATGATATCTATCGCAATCCAATACGATTTATTAGGAATAAAAACGGCTTTCAACCATGATATATTGGCAATGATTCCCAGTGCTACAGCACAGGCGAAAAACGCAAAATATTCTGCTACTTTGGCGTAGGTTTTTTTCGCATCTCCTTTATCCATCTGTTTAAAGAAGAAAGGCTCAATACCCATTCTGTAAGCGGTAACAAATAACGTCATCAGTACAGCAAGTTTATAGCACCCTCCGTAAGCACCGGCTTCTTCATCGGAAATATAATTTCTCTGTATGGATTTATCAAAGTTTTCATTCACCATAAAAGCCAGACCTGCCAGCATCAGTGGGAAGGAGTATTTGATCATACGTCCGAACAATGAAGTGACAAACTGAAATCTTACCTTTAATATAATAGGAAGTAATAATAAAAAACCTAAGGCACTTCCTGCCAGATTACTGAAGAACGGATAATCTACATTTTGATCCAGCCCCATACTTCTTGATATGTTTTCCGGAATCCAGAAGAATAAAGCAGCAGTGAAAACAGCCTGAAAAATAGCCTGAACAACTCTTACTGCAGAATATTTGATGGGTTTATTGTGGAAACGAAGCCATGCAAAAGGAATCACCAATAAATTGTCAAAAAAAGCAATCATGGCAAACCATCTGATGTATTCAGGGTTATCGTGGTATCCCGCATAATCTGCAATGGGTTGATTGAACAAATAGCACAATGCAAGGAAAAGAGTGGATGTAGAAAATAAAAACCAAAATGAGGTATTGAATGTTTTTTTCTCGTTATCCTCTTCGGCTGAAAATCTAAAATACGCTGTTTCAAAACCAAAAGATAGGATAATGTTAACAAATGAAATCCACGCATAAAGTTGAGTGAAAATCGCAAAACCTTCATTGGGAATCTTATAGATCAAAAGTGGATTAAGGATAAATAGAATGATTCTTGGTGCTATTGCTCCTACTCCGTAGATGATTGTTTGTCCTAATAGTTTTTTATACAAAGCCGAATTTTTTTTGCAAATGTAAAACTTTAAGCATTCGTTTGGTTATTTTGAAGTTAATTAAAACTGAAAATCTTAATTTTGTGTAGAAATAAATTGAAATGAAAGTTCTTATAAAAAATGTAAATATTGTTAACGAAGGAAAAGTCTTTGAAAGCGATATCTTAATAGAAAATGATTTAATATCTAAAATAGCTGCCGGTATTTCTGAAGATGCAGATCAGATTATTGATGGTTCAGGAAAATATCTTCTTCCCGGAGTAATTGATGATCAGGTGCATTTCCGTGATCCGGGCCTTACTCACAAAGGAGATATTGAAACTGAATCAAGATCTGCCATTGCAGGTGGAATAACCAGTTTTATCGATCAGCCAAATACTGTTCCCAATGCGGTTACCCAGGAATTATTAGCAGACAAGTATGAGATTGCTTCTCAAAAAGCATATGCTAACTATGGTTTTATGATGGGCGGAACGAATGACAATCTGGAGGAAGTTTTAAAAACAAATCCTAGAAATGTTCCGGGAATCAAATTATTCTTAGGATCATCTACAGGAAATATGCTGGTAGATAATCCTGAAACACTTGAGAATATTTTCAGTAATACTAAAATGCTGATTGCTGTTCACTGTGAAGATGAAGCTACCATCAGAGCCAATACACAGAAATATATGGATGAATACGGGGATGATATTCCTGTAAAATTCCATCATCTGATCAGAAGTGAAGAAGCATGTTATAAATCTTCATCCAAAGCCATTGAACTTGCGAAAAAAACGGGAGCTAGACTTCACGTTTTCCACCTTTCAACAGCAAAGGAAATGGAGCTTTTCCGAAATGACATTCCTCTAAAAGATAAAAAGATCACTGCTGAGGTATGTGTTCATCACCTTACTTTTACCAACGATGATTACGAAACAAGAGGAAATCTTATCAAATGGAATCCGGCTGTAAAAACCCAAAAGGATAAAGATGCACTTTGGGAAGCATTGCTGGATGACAGAATAGACGTGATTGCTACAGACCACGCTCCGCATACCGCAGAAGAGAAAAATAATGTATATACAAAATGCCCTTCTGGAGCACCTTTGGTACAACATTCACTGGTTGTGATGCTTGAAAACTATAAGAACGGTAAAATATCTCTTGAGAAAATCGTTGAAAAAATGTCTCATAATCCTGCCATTCTTTTCAAAGTTGAAAAAAGAGGTTTTGTAAGAGAAGGCTATAAAGCAGATCTTGTTTTAGTAGATTTAAATCAAGACTGGACGGTTTCCAAAGACAATTTACTGTACAAATGTGGTTGGAGTCCGCTGGAAGGAATGAATTTCCACTCTAAAGTTACCCATACTTTTGTTAATGGACATCTGGTGTATGACAATGGAAAAATTGCAGAGGAGAAATTTGGTGAGAGGCTACTTTTTGAACCAAGAGATTAATAAGAAAAATCGTAAAATATTCCAGATATATTGGGGTATTATAAATTCAATAGGAGCGGGCTTTAGCCCGCTCTTTTATTTTGAAAAACTCCATTGGCTTTAGCCAAAACTTATTCTTAGTTATCGTAGATGCAGGAGATTACGCAGATTTTTTAAACCAATCATCTGATCAATCCGCAATAGATTTATTCATTATTTACTTCTTCGCTTTATTCCCCATATAAAAAGTAAGTTTCCCGCCATTCATAATTTCAGAATGCTTCAATGTAAAGTTTTTAATCTCTTTTCCATTCAAAAGAACCTTCTGAACATATACATTTTTCGGACTTTGATTGATCGCTTCGATTTCAAAAGTTTTTCCGTTTTCCAGATTCAATACAGCGTTATCAATGGCAGGACTGCCGATAGCATAATCTTCAGAACCGGGAGCTACAGGATAAAATCCTAATGAACTTAAAATATACCATGCACTCATTTGTCCGGCATCATCATTTCCTCCCAGTCCGTCTGGTGTTGCTTTGTATTGCATTTCCAGAATACGGCGGATTTGTGCCTGTGCTTTCCATGGCTGTCCGGCCCAGTTATAGAAATAAGCTACATGGTGAGCAGGTTCATTTCCGTGAACATATCCACCAATAATTCCTTCCCGGGTAATATCTTCAGTGTCTGCAAAGAATTCATCTGGTAGATGCATCGTGAAAAGTTCATCAAGTTTTGAAGCAAATTTCTTCTTTCCACCCATCATCGTAATCAGTTCAGCTGGATTTTGTGGAACAAAGAAACTGTAGTTCCATGAGTTTCCTTCAATAAAACCTTGCCCGTGGGTGCTTAATACATCAAAATCCTTTTTAAAGCTTCCATCAGCCAGACGGGGACGCATAAACCCGATGGTTTTGTCAAAATTATTTTTCCAGTTTTCAGACCGTTTGATAAACTGGTTGTAGATTTCTGTTTTGTTTAAATGTTTTGCCAGTTGAGCAATAGCCCAGTCATCATAGGCATATTCCAGGGTATTGGAAACTGAAGTTCCGTTTTTCTCAGCCGGAATATAGCCTAGGTCAATATATTGTCCGATGCCTTCGTAATTTCTTTTATTAGCAGTTTCTAAACATGCTTTTAAGGCTTCTTCAGGATCACCTGCATAATTTCCTTTAATAATGGCATCAGCAACGACGCTTACACTGTGATATCCACTCATACACCAGTTGTCATTGGCATAATGTGACCAGATAGGCAGCATTTTCATCGAAAACTGATTGTAATGAGCCATCATAGACTTTACCATATCACCATTTCGTTTAGGCTGGATGATATTAAAGAATGGATGTAGTGTACGGTAAGTATCCCACAGAGAGAAGGTTGTATAATTGGTAAAACCATCTGCTTTGTGAACATTCTGATCCAACCCTTTATATTCTCCATTAACGTCCATATAAGTTGTAGGGTTAATGAAGGTATGATACATTGCTGTATAGAAATTCGTTTTTTCTGTGTCGGAGCCCTTTATAACAATTTTATTTAATTCCTTATTCCAGTTGTCCTGGGCTTGAGCTTTAGCCTGATCGAAGGTTATATTTCCGGCTTCTTTTTCAAGATTTTCCAAAGCATTGGTCTGGCTTACCGGAGAAATAGCCAATTTTACTTCAATGGCCTCATTTTCATTGGTATCAAAATCAAAGAACATTTTCAGATCCTTACCTGCGATTTCCGGGAAATTCTGATTTTGGTCGAATTTTCGCCAAAACCCTTTATAAACTTGTTTCTCATCATAATTTTTCTGACCGTAAGATTTAAAAGGTTTTGAAAACTTCATGGCGAAATAAACGGTTCTGGTTCTTGCCCAGCCATTGGTCTGTCGGTAACCTGTGATGGTGTTTCCGTTTTCTACACGAACGTATGTCCATACATTTTTTCCATCATAATTGTAAATACCGGCCATGAGATCCAGAATAATATGAGACTGGTCAGATTTCGGGAAAGTATAGCGGTGAATTCCTACTCTTGGTGTTGCAGTCAGTTCTGCAAGGATATTGTGATCATCCAGTTTTACTTTATAATATCCGGCTTCTGCTGTTTCGTTCTGGTGTGAAAACCTACTTCTGTACCCACTCCCAGGATTGGAAGCTGTTCCCGGATTCAACTTAAGTTTTCCTACAGTAGGCATCACCAGAAAATCTCCGAGATCGGAATGTCCTGTTCCGCTGAAATGGGTAGAACTGAAACCAACAATGGTTTTATCTTCATAACGGTAACCGGCGCAGTATTTATAAACCTCACCATTATACTTTCCGTTAAGTTCATATGAGATGGAGTCTGTTTCAGGGCTTAGCTGTACAGCACCAAAAGGAACAGTTGCTCCCGGATACGTATGTCCCATCTTTTCGGTTCCGATCAGAGGATTGACATATTGTATTAATTTTTCAAATTTTTGAGCCTTAAACTGTGTACTTACACATAAAAGAAATAGAAAAACAGTAGATCTGTGATTTTTCATTAATGATCAATTTTCAAAGTTTAAAATTAATTAAAATCATCATTTGCTGTTATGTTTTAGAGTAATATGGGGATTATTTATTCTTTTTCAGAAAAGCGGAAACCTATTCCGTGGAGGTTTTCTATTAAAACGTTCTGCTCTTCGGCCAGTACCTTTCGTAATCGGGAAATAAATACATCAAGACTTCGTCCCATAAAATAATCATCATCACCCCAGATCGCTTTCAGGATTTCCTGTCTTTTGACCACCAGATTTTTGTGGCGGATAAAATACAAAAGAAGATCAGATTCTCTTTGGGTAAGAGTAATGCTGTTTTCTATCCCTTGAAGGGTATAGTTTTTAGGATCAAAATTATATTTGCCCACCTTATATTTTAAAAGAGTAGTATCCGTTTTCTTAGTCCGTTTAAGGAAAACCTCAATTTTCAGCATTAGTTCTTCAATACTGAAAGGCTTTACAAGATAATCATCAGCGCCTATTTTAAGCCCTTTGATTCTGTCTTCTTTTAAAGCTTTTGCAGAGATAAAAATAATCGGAACCTCAGCATTTTTACTACGGATTCGCTGTGCCACCTCAAATCCGTTCATGCCGGGCATCATAATATCCAGCAGACAAATATCGAAATCCTGACTGTTAAATGCTTCCCATGCAGATTCACCATCAGAATAACAGCTGATATCATAATAACTTTCCAGGCTGTCTTCCACCAGAAAGGCTATTGTTTTGTCATCTTCGGCATATAAAATTTTAGATTTCTCCATACTTACACATGATTAATTTGAAAATGGGAAGAAGAGCGTCGTGGTAATTCCTTTATCTTCATTATTTTCTACAGAAATTTTCCAGTGATGCTGTTGAACTACTTTTTTTACATAAAATAATCCCAGTCCGAAGCCATTCACTTCTTCACTTCTTTTGGTGTGTACCCGATAAAACTTTTCAAAAATATGAGGAATATTTTTAGCGGGAATTCCCATTCCGTTGTCTTTAAACTTTAAATATAATCCTTTTGAATCTTTGTGAGCTGAAATTTTAATCACGGGGTTTGTTTCGCAATACTTGATGGAGTTATCCAGAAGGTTATAAATGATGTTGGTAAAGTGAAACTCATCTGCCATTACCGAAGTACTGTTTTCAATATTGATTTCGATGCTGAGGTCTTTATTTTTGTGCTGTATATTGCCTGAAATCTCCTGAATAAAAGGGAGAAGCAGGATTTTTTGAGGTTTTAATGAAAGCCCTGCCGCATCGTTCTTCGCAATATTCAATATTTTTTCAATATGACCATTCAGCTTGTGACTTTGATTGATAATAATGGAAGTATAGGTTTGCAGTTTGGAATTTTCCTGAACCATTTCCTGCTTGTTAAGTGCTTCCGAAGCTAAAAGTATAGAGGATAAAGGAGTCTTAAACTCGTGAGTCATATTGTTGATGAAATCACGTTGGAGTTCCGAAAACTTCTTCTGCTGAATGATCGTATAAATAGAATATACATATACCAGAAGAATGATGATAAGGGCAAAAGTAAGGAGGTACCAGAATCGTAATGAACTGATCAGATAAGTGGTTTTATCCGGGAAACGTATGGAAAAGTAATAGATCAGATTTTTATGCTTCGGAAAATTGATCACCTTGTTGCTGGGACTTTCCTGATGAGAGGTCATGTATTTCCCATAGATCATTTTATCGCTATGGCAGTTGTATAATGCATACACATAATCTGTGTTGATCTGGAAACGGGTAAATTCTGTTTTCAGATAATATTCAAGAACTACGGGGTGAAATTCATTGTTGATATTAACCACATAATAGTCATTGGCAATGTTCTGTACAGGATTTTCGGTGTAAGAAGTTTTTCCTCCGGAGAGCTTTTCCGCAACTTCCATTAAGGCGATATTAACCTTTTGGTTAAATTTTTTATCTTCAAGATTATAAGCCTGGCGGGTCCACATCAGCTGTGCTATTAAAATTCCGATAATAGCAACGAATCCCAGCGTTATAATAATATTGAGTCTTTTTATTTTCATTTCCTGAAACAATATTATCCAAAAATATCTATTTATCTTTTATTATTAACAACTCGTTAACAAATGTTAGACAGCGGTTAACAAGTTGTAATCACAGTCTGCTTTACATTTGCTTTATCGAAAGAAAATAATCAGTTTCAAATATTAAAATTTATACTCATGAAAAAACTAAAAATTACAGCTCTTTTGGCAGTGTTGGCATTCTCTCCTTTTTATGCTAATGTACTTACTGCAGACGCTCCATCCATTGTAAAAATGGTTGCAGATGCTATTAAATGGAAATCTGAATCTATTGATGTAGGAAATATTCCTCAGGGTAAACCGAAATTGATCAGATTTGAATTTACTAATACAAGCTCAAAACCAATCATTATTCAGAATGTAGCTCCTTCTTGCGGATGTACCACTGCAGATTATACAAAAACGCCTATCCAGCCAGGGAAGAAAGGATTTGTAGAAGCCAGCTATAACGCAGCAGCGGCAGGACCATTTATGAAGACTGTAAACGTTACTACTAGTGACAGCAAAACTCCTAAGACACTTTCTTTCAAAGGAGTGGTAGCTTCTTAATACATTGTTTAAACAAATGAAAAAATAGCCTGGTAATTGTTATCAGGCTATTTTCTTTTTAAATAGTTGATCTATTTTAAGAATAATATAAGGAACAATTATTTGTAGCATTATTTATCAACCCATTTTAAAGGATTGCATTTCAATATTTAGTATTTTTAAGAAAAAATATTTTATGAGTCTATATACACAACCTATGCTGCGCGAAGGTGCACTAAAAGATAAAGTAGCGATTGTAACGGGAGGCGGAAGCGGCCTTGGAAAAGCAATGACCAAATACTTTCTTGAACTGGGTGCCAAAGTGGTGATTACTTCCAGAAACCTGGAAAAATTACAGGGAACAGCTAAGGAACTGGAAGAGGAAACAGGAGGTAAAGTGCTTTGTGTAGCTTGTGATGTAAGAAACTGGGATGAGGTGGAAGCCATGAAGGAAGCCACTCTGAAAGAATTCGGAAAGATTGATATTTTATTGAATAATGCTGCCGGAAACTTTATTTCTCCCACAGAAAAACTGACTCACTCCGCTTTTGACTCTATCCTTGATATTGTTTTAAAAGGAACAAAAAACTGTACTCTTTCAGTAGGAAAACACTGGATCGATTCTAAAACTCCGGGAACTGTACTGAATATCGTAACAACATATGCATGGACAGGTTCTGCTTATGTAGTACCATCTGCCTGTGCAAAAGCAGGAGTTCTGGCGATGACAAGATCACTGGCTGTAGAGTGGGCGAAATACGGAATCCGTTTCAATGCTATTGCTCCGGGACCTTTCCCAACCAAAGGAGCTTGGGACAGACTCCTTCCTGGAGACCTTCAGGAGAAATTTGATATGAAGAAAAAAGTTCCGTTGAGAAGAGTAGGAGAACATCAGGAGCTTGCCAATCTTGCCGCTTATCTGGTTTCCGATTATTCAGCGTATATGAATGGGGAAGTGGTAACTATTGATGGTGGAGAATGGCTTCAGGGAGCCGGAGAATTCAATATGCTTGAAGCAATTCCTAAAGAAATGTGGGATGCTTTAGAAGCGATGATTAAAGCAAAAAAATCAAATTAAATTAAACTTATATTAAAAAAACTCCCGGATGTGTAACAAATCCGGGAGTTTTTTTTACCTATACACTAAATAATACTTTTTCAAATGAATTTTAAACTTCCAACCCTTGTTTCGACGCTTGCAGTGGTTCTGTTCTCAGGAACTGCCTATGCACAGCAAACCCCGAAATATGATTATGTAGAAGCATTTAAACCTTTCTTCTACCCTCAGACAGGTACAGCAACCCGTTCTGCAAGCGGACAGCCGGGACACGCCTATTGGCAGAATTCAGCCGATTATCATTTGAATGTCAGCCTGAATGAAGCTAAAAAAGAGATTACAGGTACAGCAGAAATTACCTACACCAACAACAGTCCCGATAAATTAGGTTTTCTTTGGCTGCAGCTGGATCAGAACCTGTTTGCAAAAGATTCCAGAGGAAATGGCGTAGTTCCACTTTCAGGAAGCAGAAATGGAGCTCATGGTGAAGAATTTAATGGCGGATATACCATTAAATCAGTTAAGCTAGATGGTAAAAAAGAAGTAAAATATACTATTACCGATACGAGAATGCAGATTGATCTTCCAAAAGAATTAAAAGCTAATGGAGGAGTTGCAAAAATAGAAATTGAATATTCCTTTATTTCTCCTGATTACGGATCAGACAGAATGGGTATTCAGGATACTAAAAACGGTAAAATATTTACCATGGCACAATGGTATCCGAGAATGTGCGTATACGATGATGTTTTAGGATGGAATACACTTCCTTACCTTGGAGCTTCGGAGTTTTATTTAGAATATGGAAATATTACAGCTAATATTACTGTACCTGCCAATCAGTATGTAGTGGCATCCGGAGAACTTCTGAATGAGAAAGAAGTGTACAGCAAAGAAGAAATCAACAGATGGAATGAGGCAAGAAACAGTGATAAAACGGTAATGATCCGTCCTGAATCTGAAATCGGGAAAAATAAGGCATCTGGTACAAAAACCTGGAAATTCAAAATTACGCAGACAAGAGATTTTGCGTGGGCATCTTCTGCCGGATTTATTTTAGATGCTGCAAAAATCAATTTACCTAGTGGAAAAAAATCTCTGGCTATTTCGGCTTATCCTGCAGAAAGTGCTGGCGAAAAAGCATGGGGAAGATCTACAGAATATACGAAAGCTGCTATAGAACATTATTCCAAAAAATGGTATGAATATACGTATCCGGCGGCCACCAATGTAGCAGGAAATGAAGGAGGAATGGAATATCCGGGAATCGTTTTCTGTCATATGGATTCTAAAGGAGAAGACCTTTGGGGCGTTACAGACCATGAGTTCGGACACAACTGGTTTCCTATGATCGTAGGATCTAATGAGAGATTATTTGCCTGGATGGACGAAGGATTCAATACATTCATTAATGGACTTTCAACCGAAGCTTTCAATAAAGGAGAGTATTACCGTAAACCTAACCTGGCAAGATCAGGAAAGTATTTGTTGACTGATGATCTGGAGCCTGTAATGGTAGGACCGGATAATATGAAAGAAAGAAGTATCGGAGCTTTGGCTTACTATAAGCCGGGAACAGGATTAGATGTTTTAAGAGAAACTATTCTTGGGCCTGAAAAATTTGATAAAGCATTCAGAACATATATTGACCGTTGGGCTTTTAAACATCCAACACCATGGGATTTCTTCCATACGATGGAAAATGTTTCAGGAGAGGAACTGAACTGGTTCTGGAGAGGATGGTTCTTTAATAAATGGAAAATTGATCAGTCAGTTAAGAACGTACAATATGTAAACGGAGACTTTAAAAACGGAGTTCAGATTACGGTCGAAAATATTGGCCAGCTGCCAATGCCTACAACAGTACAAATCAAATTCAAAGATGGAACTGCACAGACGGTGAAAATTCCTGTTGAAGTCTGGAAAAGAAATACGGAATGGACCTTCAAGGTAGATTCCAGCAAGGAAATTGATGAGGTGAAACTGGATCCGAATTCTGTTGTTCCGGATGTAAATCTGGAAAATAATAGTAAAAAACCTGCATAGAAATATTGAATCTATTTAAATTGGCGACTATATACAATTTTACGCCATTGTCATTGACTACGTCGAATCTTCGATTTCTGACGAAGGAAGAATCTCATGTAAAACCTGGATTCTTCATTTCATTCCTGAACTATGTTCGCAGACTTTTAGTCTGTATCAGAATGACAGAATCATTATAATAAGTAAGATAGCAGATTAATGTAAAATTGTATAAATACCTTTAAATTTAACGCAAAGATTAATATTAATACTGAATTTTTCAGGGAGCAAAGATGGAATCAACTTCATTGATTCTTTCTAAGCGTAAGCATATTCATACAGCTTCATCAGCAGCTTGTTGCTTTCTTAGCTTACTTAAGAATAGGAAGAAATCATATCATCTTTGCGTTTCAAAAAATAAATATCTGAAAAGCCTGAGCTTACCACCGTAAGTTCAGGCTTTTTATTTTTAGGGTGTTTTTCCGGGATAAGTAGAGGTGTTTCCCTACAATGTTTTGGTAGTCAGTGATATAATTTTGTCCCACAATATTAATCAAAACAAAAAAACATGGAAACATTAAAATCGGTGCTTGAAGCAAGCCACACCAAAAAAACAAAAAATGAGTTAATTGATCTTTTATCAGGAGTAGAAAAAGTGCTTACCCCGGCAGTCTATGAAAAAGTATCGGGAGTTGAAACTTCAGAACTGAGTTCATTGACGAATAAAGAATTATTAGCCATCGTAGACGAATTCAAAAAAAGCTATGATGAAAAGTGGGAAAAATCTTTCTCAGGTGCGTCTTCAGAAATCATGAAAATGATTGCAGGTAAAATAGCTGCTGATGAAGAAATTTTCAGAACTTCTGATGCAGCCAGCGCAGATTTTGCCGCAGAACTGGGAAGCATTGACTTTGCAACTATTATTGGCGGACCGTTGGATGCCTGCGTAAAAGCACAGTCTAATGCCTCTATTGCCACCGTTAATTTCATCAATGAAGTTGGGTTTGAACTTACAGATCCAGCCAATGCTGCCAGTCCTAAAAAACTGAGAATGGCAGAATTCAAGTACAAAAAAAATATTCCGAATCCTGATTTTAAAGAAGATGAACCGGTAAGTGCTACCAACCCAAAAACGATTCCGAATGATGTAGAAATTTCAGTGCCTTTTATTGCGTTGCTGAATGTTCCGAGTTTCAGAATTGAAACCTGTGAAGTAGATTTTAATGTAAAACTTAATTCTACATACACAAAAGATGTAAGTGATGAATTCGGGATCAATGCCGGAGTATCTGGCGGATGGGGACCTGTAAAATTCAAAGTGGATGTATCCTATAAGAGAACTTCCAGTACAGGAATCAAAGTGGAAAAAGAATATTCTCTTGGGGTAAAAGTACGTGCCACCAATGATGAAATGCCTGCAGGACTTGAGAAAGTGCTTGGACTTCTTTCACAATAACAGATTTTACGAAAGATGATAAAACTATCAGACTACCTGGATTATCTCAACAACGAGATAATTCAGGCTCGTAAAAAAGCAGACGAAAATGCGGTTCTTATTGCCAAAGAGTACGCCCGTCATGAATACCTTAAATATTTTAAGGTTCCGCGTTATGCGCTGCCCAGTGTAAAGATGGATATTCCGATCAAAATCACAGATATAGATTCAGATTCTAAGTATAATTTTAAACTGAATCAGGATCAGTTTGTGACAGAAATAAATGAAAGAATTCGTCTGGCAAACAAAGATAAAAAACTGAATATTCCAGAAATTAATAAAAGACAGATTCAAACTGAAGAGTTTAAAACCCTGTTCAGTAATCTGGAAAAAAATGATCAGAAATTCGGAAAACTTCCAGCCAATGAAGTTCTTAAACTGGATCTCAGAAAGAAAATGCAGATTCTGAATTCAGGAATATTTCGACCTCAGGAAGGAACAGAAGAAGAAACCGATGAACTGAAAGAAATTTTTTCAAAAGTTCTGTTGAATAAATATACGCTGGTGAATGCAAAACTGAACAGCATTTACATAGATCCCAATACAAGTGCAGCGGAAGATAAAGATAAACTCTTCATCAACCTTCATGTGGAAATGGAGGAGGAAGGAATCAGGATTGTATCATACAAAGATAAAGACGGCAACGAAATAGAACAGATAACTTTTGAGTAATGCAGGAACTTATTCACTTTACGGTACAGAAAATCAAAGAACTGCTGGAACAGTTCAATGAAGTTCAGGCTTTATATCTGTCAAAATCATTTGACTTTGATGCCCGGTTTGATGCATTTCTCAACGAAGTTCTGGAATATTTCCGTACCAAAGGAAACACCAGCCATGAATCTGAAGTATTGAAAATTATGAATATGATTTCCACCGTTAAAAGAGGTTTTAATCCTATAAAAATGGAGAAAATATTGAATGGGAGAAGGGAAATACTCGGAGGATTCTCATTTAACGGAATGGAAAGTATTTATGGTATTCTCATGGAAATATATGCCAAGGAAAACAAAAAACTTGAGGATGCGGAAGAACTTATTTCAGGAATCATTGTCTCATTATATCAGAATGGTATTCTGGACGATGAAAAGCTGAAAGACATGAATTCTGTTCCCAAAATTGAACGTTTCTGGAATTCACTGGTTGAGCAGAATACAGCCATATCCGGAATTAATAAGAAACTCAGACTGACCATTATTCCGGAGGATATTTTTCTTATTCTGGAAAAGGTATTTCTGAAATTAATTTAAAAAAGATCATTATGGAAACCGGAAGATATATCGTTCTGTTGCAGAATCAGCAGAAAACAGCACTCAAAAAAATAGAGAAAGAACTGGAAGTAAGTATTACCTCTTCAGAATTGCTGTCCAAAGAAAACCGTTCTTATGAAATTATTGATAAGGATAACGGTGTACTTTACAAAAACCTGGGAGTTCTTGTGGTGGATAATATGGATGAAGATCAATTGAAAAGTGCCGTAAAAGATGAATCAAATTCTATTGTATACTACGAAAAAGAGAGAGAATTTTTTCCAGCAGATGAATTGCAGCTGATTAGTGAACTTAAAAAACAGTCAGCCGGACTCGCAGAAAAAATTTCAGAACTTGAAAAATATATCATCAGCAAACCTTTGCCTCAAAAATCATTCATTGAAATGGAATGGGGATTAAAAGCAATCGGACTGGAAAATGCGAACTATACAGGAAAAGGAATTGATGTCTGTATTCTCGATACCGGCCTTGAAACTTCCCACCCGGATTTTTCCCATGAAGAAATTGAAGGAAAATCTTTCATTGATGGTGAAGACTGGAACAGAGATCCCAACGGACATGGTACGCACTGCGCAGGAGTAGCTACAGGAAATACAAGAAGTGATACCGGAAAACGATACGGAATTGCCAGAGACTGCAATCTGAAAATAGCAAAAGTGCTTGCAGACAATGGAAGAGGAACAACCAGCAGCGTGATTGATGCGATAGATTGGGCCATCTCGAAAAAATTCAGAATACTATCCCTTTCACTGGCATCTCCGGTGAGACTAGATGATCAGCCTTCTGTTCTTTTTGAAACCATTGGAGAAAGAGCGCTGGAAAATAACTGTCTTATTATCGCAGCTGCGGGAAACGACAGCAACAGACCGCAGATTCCACAGCCTGTTTCAATGCCGGCTAATTCAAAATCGATCATGGCAGTAGGAGCTATTGATGCTCAGATGAAGATCGCAAGATTTTCAAATGCAGGTCTCAACCCGTCCACAGGAGGAAGTATCAATGTCTGTGCTCCCGGAGTTGATATCATCAGTTCCTATCCTAAAAATGCAAAAAATAAAAGTAATTTGTACTACAGCATGAGCGGTACAAGTATGGCTGCACCGCATGTTTCCGGGCTTGCGGCTTTGTATATGGAACAGTTTCCCGATAAATCAGCAAAAGAGATCTGGGAACTGATTGAAAACAAAGCAAGACCTATCGAAGGCATAAAATACAGAGATATTGGAAACGGTTTAATACAGATATACTTATGATCACTTACCTCGCAGTTTTAAAGAAAGATATAAATTTAAAAAAGCTTGAAGTTCTCCTCAAAAGTAAAGGCATAAAACTGGCTGCTCACTACAAAACCATAGGAGTTGTAAAGCTTGAAAGTACCATTTCCATTTCGGAGTCTGAATTCCAGGAGTATTTTATATCTATAGAAGAAGAAAAAGATAATTTAACAATATAATCACATCAATAAAGCTTTTCTGTCACAGAGAAGTTTTATTTTTGTCTCTTAATGATAAAATAACATATGAATTTCAGATTTTCAATGGTGTTTCTGATGTTTTTTGCATTAGGATTCTCCCAAGACCTTACCGTAATGAGTTTTAATATCAGACTGAATGTAGAGTCGGATAAAGATAATGCCTGGCCAAAAAGAAAACAGGACGTTGCAGATTTATTGACGTACTATCATCCTGATTATTTCGGAGTACAGGAAGCGCTTCCGGAGCAGATGAAAGATATTAAAGCAGGTTTAAAAAACTATGATTATATCGGAGTAGGAAGAGATGACGGTAAAGAAAAAGGAGAATTTTCTGCCATCTTTTATGATACAGCCAAACTGGAAATTGTAAAATCCGGGACGTTCTGGTTATCTGAAACTCCGGAAAAACCATCAAAAGGCTGGGATGCTGCGCTGAACAGAATCTGTACCTATGCCGTATTTAAAGATAAAAAATCGAAGAAAGAATTTCTGGCCATGAATCTTCATTTTGATCATATTGGAAATGTAGCAAGAGTAAAATCTTCTGAATTGATCCTGAAAAAAATCAAAGAACTGAATCCAAAGAATCTTCCGGTAACACTGAGTGGAGACTTTAACCTGACAGATGATTCAGAACCGATTAAAATTCTTTCCCAGAATATGAAAGATACTTTCTATCACTCGGAAACCAAGCATTATGGCCCGGTAGGAACTTTCACAGGCTTTAATGTGAATGAAGTTCCAAAAGACAGAATCGACTATATTTTTACACAAGGTTTTAAAATAAGATCTCACCGACACATCAATGACAGAAGAGAAAATCTTTTGTATCCGTCAGATCATTTTCCGGTGATTGTGAATCTTTCCCTATAAAAAATCAATTGGTTGGAAAATCAATTTCAAATCCAATTCCTCGCAGGGATTGGATTTTTATTTGAGGATCACTGTTAAAATATTTGCGAAGCCTGCTGATGAAAACATCAAGACTTCTTCCGGTAAAATAATCATTGGTTTCCCAGAGATTATCCAGAATATTATCCCTTGTAATGATGGATCGGTTGTGCTTCAGAAGATACAGAAGAAGTTCCTGTTCTCTTATGGTCAGTCGGTTGTTTCCATTAGGATGTGACAACAGAAGTTTGGTGGTGTCCAGTGAAAATTCTCCGATTTTTATCTGACTTTCGGTAATGGAGGGAAGTGTTCTCTTCAGAATATTTTTAATTCGTAAAACAAGTTCTTCAGGATCGCAGGGTTTCGCAATATAATCGTCAGCACCTATTTTCAATCCGGTCAAACGGTCAATTTTTTGATTTTTAGCCGTTAAAAATAACAATGGGAAATTACTCCTTTCCTTAATGATCATTTTCGCCAGAGAGAAACCATCTATATTGGGCATCATCACATCCAGAATTCCTATCTGAAAGGGGAAATCAGCCTGAACCAATGGTATGATATCTTCCGGATTCTGAAACCAACTGACTTCAAAATCTTCCAATTCAAGATACTGCTTAAGAATCATTCCGAAATCCGGATCATCTTCTGCCAGAAGGATTTTAGTTTTCATAAGGAATTGATATTTTAAAAGTGCTGCCTGTATGAAGCTGGCTGGAAACTTCTATTTTTCCACTATAGTTGGTAATGATTTTTTTTACAAAATAAAGTCCCAGCCCAAGACCTTTGCTATTGTGAATATTGTTATTCTGTATTCTGTAGAATTTTTCGAAAATATTATTCAGTTCTTTTGTTTCCATGCCCTGACCATTGTCGGAAACTTCAATTTCCAATTGTTGAGAACTGTTTCGGACATCTATTTCAATAATCGATGCTCCATATTTTACACTGTTTTCACAAAGGTTTTTAATGACCGTCTCCATTAGATTTTTATCAAAAGGAAGCTCTTGTGAAACTGTATTTTCAAGGTTAAAATCTGTATTTGGATAAGTAACTGAAAGATCCTGAATAAAAAAGTTCCAGTCTTCAGGTTGTATGGCGGTTATTTCATCAGGAATTTCATCTTTATGAAGCTGAAACATCAGGCTTTCAAGACGTGAAATCTGTCTGTCAATAAGAGGAAGCGTTTCAGGATTCCACTCTTTTTTTAATGCTTTCGAAGCTATTTTTAAAGTAGCAATAGGCGTTTTAAACTCATGCGAAATGTTATCCACAATGTTGTGGAGAACTTCCACCTGCTTCTGCTGCTGAATAAGATTTCTGATCGTGAAAATATAAAGCAGAAGAACTCCCGAAAGAAGAATAATGCAGCATATAATCAATAAGGTAAGCTCTTTGAAAACAATACTTTTTATATTTCTGATCTCAAAATCTGTCTGGGTTTTTACAAGAAAAGTATTCTTTTTTTCAATATGTCCTTTATCTGTATCATTTCTTTTGGTGGTTGAGGTTTCCCAACTTCCGTTACTGGCAATGCGTGGATTTTTTAGCTTATCCTGCGTTTCAAAAATAACAATAGGTTCGGTAATTACTTTTGAACTGTCCGGAAGATGGACAATGGAAAGATAGCGTATTCTTGCGGAGATTTCGTAGCCGTCTTTTTGATAACGGCTGTCAATATAATGAACCAGTCTTTCTCTGGCAGATTTCCTGTTTTCTATGAAATAACGGAGAAAATCTTTTTTGTTGATCTCTTTATTATGATACTGTATAATGATTTCCTGAAGAGAATCATCATTTCTTTCTTTAGCCTCCTGGATGTCTTCAAGATTGTCTGTGTAATTGGTAAGTCCGTCATTCACAGATCTGTAGATATCCCTCTCTTTTACCTGGTAGGTTTTATACATAAAATAAACCTGAATTCCCAGTAAAAGCAGGAATAGAGCGGCAAAAACTGAGATGAGAATTTTACTCTTGGTTATCATTAAAACAAAGATAAAACTTTAGTCATTTTCCGGAAATGATTATTTTATTATTAACCTTCCGTTAACCATAGTGTTGAATCTCCACAAATAAAGCTTTATCCATCTTCCTGAAGCTGGATGTTTTGATATCAGAAAATACATTAACCCATCATTAACCTTCTATTAACCGTATTTTTTCCAGCCAATGTAGAATTTTGTACCCATAGAACAGAACAATAGTTTTTGTTGGAGAGGATAAAAAAATAACCATGTATAAAATTCTTTTTCTTTTGTGTTTTCCCATCCTGATTCTTTCCCAGCAAAAAAAAGCTGGAGGAACAGTGGTAAATACCGAAAATGAAAAGCTTTCATCTGTAAAGGTGGAAGTGTATAATGCTCAGGATAAATTAATCAAAGAATTAAAAACAGATGACAATGGGAAATTTGTACTGGAAGATATTTCAGAGGAAAATATAAAGCTGGTCATTAAAAATCAGGGATATTCTTTATTTGAGAAAAAAGTGGATTTAAAAGAGCCTGAACTACTCAATATCATTCTTAAAAAAGAATCTCAGGAAATAGAAGGAGTGGTAATGACGAAACGCAAACCTTTAGTGAAAAGAAAGGTAGACCGTCTGGAATTTAATGTGGAAAACAGTAATATTTCTTCACTCAATGCCTGGGAAATTCTAAAAAATACGCCCAGTGTCACGATCAATAACAGTGTATTGAGTGTAAAGGGAAGTACCGGAATTCTGGTGACTATTAATGATAAAAAAGTAATGCTGACAGGGGATGAACTTAAAAATCTTCTGGAAAATACACAGGGAGATGAAGTGAAATCTGTGGAAGTGATTACCAATCCGCCTGCAAAATATGAAGCCTCAGGAAGCGCAGTACTGAATATCGTTCTGAAAAAGAATAAAATTGAAGGCTACCGCGGTATTCTTTCATCCAAATATGTGCAGACACAATATGCCAAAGGTGTATTTGGTCTTTCTCAATATTATAAAAAAGATAAACTTTCCTTAATGGGAAGCTATTATAAAGGGCTGGGAACGTACTACCGGGAAGGAACAGACTATGTAAACTATCCGGAAAGCCAAACCCGATGGGTAAGTACGATGAACAGGAAGGATAAAAACAATAACCAGAATACCCTGAATTTTAATGCGGAATATGAACTGGACAGTTTGACCAATCTAAGCCTCAACTACTCAGGGTATTTTTCTCCAAAGTCCTTCGGAACTTATAATGTTCCTACGTTGATCTATAACCAGCAGGATATAGTGGAATCTGATTATACCACGATCAATGATCACCGTTCCCGTTCCATCAATAACTCGGTAAGTTTTCAGATAGACAGAAAACTGAATAAGAAAAGCAGTCTTTCATGGATCAATTATTTTACAGGAAATAATGTGGATAAATACCAGAATGTAATCACATACCTGAATTTTGCAGGACAGCCACCGAAAGAAGATAATTTCCTCACACAGAATAAAGCAGATGTTCAGCTGTATTCCACTCAATTCGATTATCAGTGGAAAGGGGATAAGCTGGAACTTGAATCGGGAACGAAATATAGTTTTGTAAAGACAAGCAGCCAACTTGATTTCTCTGATAACGAGAACGGAGTATTACAATACCGGCCGGAAAAAAGCAGTATTTTTGATTATAAAGAACATAATTTTGCCCTGTATTCATCATTAGCCTACAATATCGGGAAATGGAGCTTCAAAGGTGGGCTTCGTGCGGAAATGACAAATCTTGAAGGTGTAGTTTCAGAACCTTATGAATTGAATAAAAGTAACTATTGGAAATTTTTTCCCACGTTTTATGCACAATATACCACAGAAAATAAACAGGAGTTTGGATTCTCCTATGGGAAAAGAATCAGTAGACCTTCTTATTCATGGCTGAATCCCGCAAAATCTTATTATAATCTTTTTTCCTATTATCAGGGAGATCCAAAATTAAAAGCCACCATTACTCATAATCTCAATCTTACTTATTCCTGGAAAGACTGGAATCTGGATTTGTACTACAGAAAAGAAATATATCCTTCGATGGAAATCTCCTATCAGGAACCAAGTACGAACAGTTTGATTTATTATTTTACCAATATTGAGAAAGGAGAAGCTTTCGGAGTAAGTTTGTATAAAAATTTCCAGGTGAAGTCCTGGTGGAATGTAATCCTTTCTGAAAATCTTGAGCACAACGAGAATTATTTCAAAGGAATTGACGGAATGCTGTATAAAAATAAAGTCTGGAACTGGGTTTCAAACATCTCAACAAGTTTTACGCTGGATAAAAACAGCGACTGGAAAATGGAAATGGGACACCGCTACTATTCTCCCGGTATACAGGGAACATTCAGAATATCTTCTCTATGGTCAGCCTATTTTGTAATGAATAGAAAATTCTTTAGTAAAAAACTGGAAGCCAGCCTTGTTTTTAGTGATATTTTCAGATCTACAGGGCAGAAGGTCAGTACAAAATATGCAAATCAGGATAATTATTTTCTTGATTATTCAGATACTCAGGGAGTGACATTTTCATTGAAATTCAACTTTGGAAATCAATCGGTTAAAAATGCAAAAACAATTAAGAAGACAGCGGAACAGGATCGATTGTAGAATATTTTAATATAAAAGTTCATTACAGTGAAATATTATCGTGAAAGAATGATCGTCTGATGGCACATTTTCGCTATTTTTGATGCTTATCTTTAAAAAGATTGCTATGAAGAAAATTTTTTCCGGAATGCTGATCGCAGTTTCTTTTCTGCAATTGTCAGCTCAGGAATTGTATATGCCGAGGAATATCAAAAAAGCGTATGAAAGAGGAACACGTGATATCTCCGGAGCGCCAGGAAAAAACTACTGGCAGAATAAAGGAGTGTATAATGTAGAGGTGAAAGTAGATGCTGCTACAAAAATAGTTTCCGGAAAGGAAACCATTGTCTATACCAACAACAGCCCGGATAATCTGAACGAACTGGCTATACGATTTGTGAATAACCTTCACAAACCACAGTCGCCAAGATCAGGATTTGTATCTAAAGATTTCCTTTCATCCGGACTGAAAATTAAGTCTTTTACTGTAAATAATGTAAAATATGAGATCAACAGTGATGACTGGAGTACTGTTGAAAAAGTAAAATTAAAATCAGCTGTAAAATCTAAATCAAAAGCTGAGGTTAAAATAGAGTGGGAATATCCATTATCAGTTCAGAGTGGAAGAGAAGGGCAGATTGATCCTGAAACATTCTATGTGGCATATTCTTTTCCAAGAATTTCCGTGTATGATGATTACAACGGATGGGATATGCTTCAGCATTCGGACAGACAGGAATTTTACAATGATTTCAATGATTACAGTTTTGCCATCACCGCACCAAAAAATTATGTTGTTTGGGCAACCGGAGATTTTCTGAATCCGGAAGCTGTACTTCAGCCAGAATATTTAAAAAGATATAAAGCTTCCTTGAAAAGTGATAAGCTGATGCATATTGCCACTGAGCAGGAAATGAAGTCCGGAAAAGTAACAAAGCAGAACAAGTGGAATGTCTGGAAATTTAAAGCCAGTCATATTACAGATTTCTGTTTTTCGATGAGTAACCATTATGTTTGGGATGCAGCCAGTGTTCAGTTAAAAACAAAAAGAGCCAGCGTTCAGGCCGGATATAAAAACGGAGCGAAAGATTTTGAACACTATGTAGACTGGATGCGCTATAACCTGGATTGGTTCTCAAAAAACTGGCCGGGCGTAGAATATCCTTACAATGTAATGACAGCTATTCAGGGGTATGCAGATATGGAATATCCTATGATGATTAATGATACCAGTATTCCTGATGATCTTAATGATGCGAGGCTGACGGCAGATCATGAAATTGCCCATACTTATTTCCCTTTCTATATGGGAATCAATGAAACAAGATATGCATTTATGGATGAAGGCTGGGCGACTACATTGGAATATCTTATAGGAATTGATGAAAACGGAGAGGCAGCTGCTAAGGAGTTTTATAAAAACTTTCGTGTTAAAAAATGGATCAATGATCCTTCTGCAGAGCAGGATCAACCTGTGATTACGATGAGTACGCAGGTGAGCGGTGCCGGATACGGAAACAACTCTTATGTAAAATCTTCATTGTCGTATCTGGCTTTGAAAGATTACTTAGGAGATGAACTCTTCAAAAAAGCATTACACCATTATATGGATAACTGGAATGGGAAGCATCCTGTTCCATGGGATTATTTTAATTCTATGAACACAGGATCAGGAAAAAATCTGAACTGGTTCTTCCAGAATTGGTTTTATACCAATAATTATATTGATTTAAAAGTCACAGGAGCCTCTCAGAAGAATGACATGCTTACCATCAATGTTTCAAATGTAGGAGGATTTGCCATACCATTTGATGCCATATTATCTTATGATGACGGAGCTACGGAGAAAATTCATTTTTCACCTTCAGTTTGGGAAAAAGATCAAAAACTGACTGATCTTGTAATTCCTATTAAGAAAAAAGTAAAATCTGTACAGTTGGACGGAGATATCTTTATGGATTATACTCCGGATGACAACCGTAGAAACCTATAAAAGTAAAAGAGGCTGTTCCAAAAGTCAAATAATTGGCTTTTGTCATTCGGACGAAGGAAGAATCTTATTAATAGTCAATTGAGATTCTTCACTACATTTATGAACTTCGTTCGCAGACTTTCAGTCTGTGTTCAGAATGATACTTTTGGAGACAGCCTCTTTTGTATTCTTAAAAATAGGCCGTTAATCTTAAGCCTAATGTAATATAACTTATTTTTTCCTTAGCAATCATATTGTTTAGTTCCTGATCCAGTTCGTCGCCATCCTTAATTTCATCGCTGAAGTAATAGCGGATTGTAGAATTGATCTGATTGTAATCTGTATAGAAAGTAAGGCCTAATCCCGGATTGAACTTGTAGGTCATGGAAGCACCCGTGTTCCAGCGGAAAGCCGGTTTTGGTTTGTATCTGGCGATCTGAAGTTCGTGGTTTGGAGCATCAATGTCGTTACCTTTTACAAATACTTTTCCACTTGCTGTTGCAGCATATCCTCCCGTTACCTTTAAAGTAAGCTGCCATTTTTCTGATAGCTCATGAGAAAAATATGGTCCGATGCCTGCAGAAAGAAATCCCATAGATTGTGTTTTGATTTCATGATCGCCAAAATCCTGTCCTTCATCAAAAGTTATTCTTTGAGATTTAATAGGGAAGCTGCTGAAGGATACATCTGCACCTACGCCCCATTTTTTTGAAAAGAAGTAAGCGCCTTCCAGTCCACCCTCAAAACCGATTTGTTTTTTATCATCCAGTTCAGACTCTCTCAGGAAATTGGTAGTGCCTAAAGCTGTTCCCATTTTTAGAGCAAGAAAAGATGGGTAATCATTCCCCTGTATTCTGGATAAAATACTTAAATTATCTCCCTTGTTTTTATAAATTTTGTCGATAAAAAAATACCCGAGTTCTGTTGATATAATTCCGATACCCGCACCAGCCAGAATATCAGGAACCCAATGTCTGTTGTTTAAGTTTCGTCCAAGCCCTGTAAGAGTGGCAGAACCATATCCTGCAATACTGTAGGCTGGGTTTACCAAACCATATTCTTTATGCAGAAAACTGGCATTGGTAAAAGCCATTGCGGCATGTCCTGATGGAAAAGAGTTGTTTTTGGATCCATCCGGACGTTCTACTTTTGTTGTATATTTAATAGAATTGACTAAAATGGCCATGATGGCTAAACTGGTACCATAAGATAAAGTAGCTCTCCCGAGATTGTTTCTACCTTTTACACCTGCCAGTTTTAATCCGTAAACAGCTACGGCTGGAGCGTATTGTAGATAATCATCATATTTTACTTTGAAGTTGGGAAGGTATCGGTTTCTTACCTCACGAATATTCTCTTTTTCTCCCCATGTTGCAGCAGCAGCGGTAAACAGAAGAGCAGGAGCTACTGATTTTTTCACCCATTCTTTTTGAAAAAAAGGAGTTTTCTCCTGAATAGCATATCCTGAACTGATAAGTGCTAAATCTTTCTTGAGATTTCTGGATGGGATAGTATCCTGTGTTTTAATTCTGATAGTATCCTGAGCTTTAATACAGTATAAATGCAATAGTATTCCTGATGCTAATGCTATTTTTTTCATCTTAGTGGTGTTGAATTTTAAATCGCGTAAAAATATTAAAAAAATCTATCCCAAAAATTGAGATAGACTATTTTAATATTTTTATAATATTCTAATTGAGGTTGTTGGTTATCTTAATCCAGCTCTTGGTCCGGATGCTGCCACTACAGCCTGCATTCTTGTTTTTTGATTGGCAGAAAACATCACCATAGATTTATCGTCTACATAATCCATATAGTTCATGAACATCTGAGAACGGCTTACACCACCACAAACTCTGTTTAAAGGATAAGTAGGATTTCCATAGTTAGGGCCTGGAGAAGTTGGAGTGTCATTAGAGTAATCTGTCTGGCATCCTGCATCAGAAGATCCCCAAAGGTGTGGAAGGTTAAGATAATGTCCTACTTCATGCGTTACTGTTCTTCCTAAATTGAACGGAGCAGAAGCACCTGTTTTTCCGATATATTGATACCCAATTACAAGGCCATCATACCATTGTCCTGCATTTTCAGGATAATATGCGTAGCCTAAAGTTCCAGGTTGGTTGTTTTCGTCAAGAATTGAATTAACAACCCAAATATTCATATTTTTATTTACATCAGTAGCATCAATACCTCCGGTGCTGGCTTTTTTCATTTGTTCAAGATCAGATCTCCAGCCTGTTTTTGTGCTCTGCTTACGGTTGGTTGCTACGAGTTTGAAACGGATTTTTACATCACCTGCCGCAGCTGGTTGAAATGCAGAAGGAATTTTATTAATATCAGAATTGGTTGCCCCATAATCGGCATTAAGTACAGCAATTTGTTCTGCGATTCTTGCATCAGAAACGTTTTGCGTAGAAGTGTTGTAAATTACGTTAAAAACAACCGGGATTTCAACAGTTCCATCTGCAAGAACTTTTCCCACTTTAAGATTTTCTGCAAATTTTTCAGTACTGAATTCAATATCAGCCATTTTTTGTTTTAGTGCAGGGTTTTTCAGAAGCATTGCTTGTCTGATTTCTTCTGATGGACAACCTCTTTTAAGAGCATTCGGAACAGTGTTTTCCTGATCCGGAGAAGTCTCGTTTTGATTGGTTAAGCTGTCGTTGTTGCACGCCGACATAAGGCCCAGAATCAGGGCTCCAAATAAGAATTTTTTCATATCGTTATAATATAATTTGGTTGAGGGCGTGAAATTATATCATTTGAAATTAATATGCAAATTATTTTCGCAAATATTTGATAAATAATTAATTTTTATCCGATTTGATTGAATTTTAGTTAAAATTTGATATTTATTTTATATTTCACATTTAAGTGTATTTTAAGTGTAAATAATTTTATTGTTTTTCTGTTTTTTGTAGAATATTTTTTATAATAAATCTGTGTAAGATGATTTTTAAAAACAAGTCAGAAACCATTGATTTTTCATCAGATTATATTCTAACACTTCCAGTGGTGACTTTAATTTCAACGGTTTTCATTTGTATTTCTGAAACGGGAACAGACCAGAATAAAAAAAATCTGTCTCAAACTCGAGACAGATTTTAAATATGTAAAAGATTTTAATTTTAATACACTCTCAATCCGGATCTTGCGCCAGAAGAAGCTACTACAGACTGCATTCTTGTTTTTTGTCCTGCGGAGAACATAAACATAGCAGCATCATCTACATAATCCATATAGTTCATAAACATTACAGATCTTTGTACACCACTACACGTATTATATAGTGGGTAAGAAGGTTTTCCATAATTAGCAGTAGTTTGTGTAGGAGTATCACTTACCTGGTCGTTTCCACAATTGGCATCTCCCCAGATATGTCTTAAGTTAAGATAGTGGCCTACCTCATGTGTTGCAGTTCTTCCCAGGTTGAAAGGAGAAGAAGCTCCGGTTTTTCCAAAATATGGTGCAGCAATTACAACACCATCATTCCATAAACCTGCAGATTCAGGGAAAGTGGCATATCCAAGAATAGTACGTCCCTGACTGGTCATTTTGCCTACAACCCATAAGTTTAAATAATTGGTAGGATTAGTAGCATCAATTCCACCTTTAGACGCTTTTTTCATATCATCATTAGTCGCCCAGCTTGTTTTTGAAGTGGATTTTCTAACGGTATTTACCAGTCTGAATTTTACTTTTGTATCACCAGAACTTACGGTTTGGAATTCGGTTGGAATTTTATTAACATCACTGTTCGTGCCTGTATAGTCTGCATTCAATACTGCAATTTGTTCTGCAATTCTTGCATCAGAAACGTTTTCAGCTGTAGTTTTGTAGATGACATTTACGATAACAGGTATTTCTACAGTGCCATCAGCAAGAACTTTTCCAAATTTCAGATCATTGGCGAACTTTTCTGTATTGCTTTCTAATGCCGCGAATCTTTGTTGAAGTTCAGGACTTTTTTTCAATGCTTCCTGTCTGATTTCCTCAGAAGCACAGCCTCGTTGGGCTAAACCTGCAGTAGTTGCATTTTCGTCAGTTGTGTTTTCATTTTGATTGGTAATGCTGTCATTGTTACATGCAGCCATTACAGTGAGCATAAAAGCTCCAAATAATAGTTTTTTCATATCAAAATCATTTAGGTTGAGGATGTGAAATTATATTATTTGAAATTAATATGCAAATAAATTTTTGATTTCTTTGTAAGATTGTTAATTATTATCTATGATTATTAGTTTTAGTTTAATGTTTTTTAAAATGTATTGAATTTTAATCAATTTTGAAAAATGTACTAATGTGATCTTAGTTTTTAATTATTTTGTATGAATTCTTTTCGTTTAAATTTGCTTTTGATAGAATTTTTTCATGGTAAAATCTAATTTGCGAAACCATTTTTAATGGCAAAAACGGCAAGCCCTACGCGGGTTTTCAAATCCAGTTTTTCACATAGTTGATCACGATAGCTTTCCACTGTTCTAGGACTGCAGCACATTCTGTCCGCAATTTCCTTATAGCTGAGTTCAGTTACTGTATATTTCAGGAACTCTTTTTCTCTGTCTGAAATTCTTATTGCAATCTCAGATTCCGTCTCTTTGTTAAGATTGGAAAATATAATTTTAGAAGCCCAGTCCGGGTAAAAAAAGCCATCACTATTGAGGCGGGTAAGTGCGGTTTCCAAATCTCTTGGATGGGTATTTTTTAGCAGATAGCCTTTGGCGCCGCTCCTAATCATCTTAATTACACTATTGTCATCTCCCTGCATACTGAGAGCCATGATTTTAATATCAGGATGATTTTTGCTAAGCCAGGCTGCGGTTTCAAAACCGTCCATAATCGGCATGCTGATATCTAAAAGAATAATATCGGGAATGGCATTGCCTTCTTCGAATTTCTGGATGAGATCTTTCCCGTTTTCACTTACATAGATGACTTCAAATTCACTGAAATTACCAATAATTCCTTCCAGAGCTTTTGCAATAAGTATATGGTCGTCAACAATGACAATAGATTTTTTCATGACTGTTTTTTTAAGATAATATTGATTTGTGTTCCTGCATTTTCCTGGCTTTCCATACAAAAACTTGCTCCTATGATTTCAGCTCTGTTTTTCATATTCGTGAGCCCTATTCCGTTGGATTTGATCTGTGAAGTATCAAACCCGATTCCATCATCACGAATATCAAGCTCCCAAAGAGTGTCTTCTGAAGTGTTCAGGTTTATAAAAATATTTTTACAACGGGAATGTTTTATACTGTTTTGAATAAATTCCTGAGTAATCCTAAGTAAAACATTTTTATGAACAAAGCCTAAATCCAGTTGTTTGAAATTGTGTTCAAAACTTACATGGCATTTTTTGAAGGAATTGGTGTTATCTACTTCTTCCTGAATCAAAGTTACAATTTCCTTCTGGTTGATATTATCATCTGTCAACGTTTTTGACAAGCTTCTAAGATCCTGCAGAGATTGATTAATAATCTGTGAAACCTGATCAATTCTTTCACTTGCTTCAGAAACTTTGTTTTCATAAAGCATCTGTTGTACATAAAGACTTACGAGGGTAAGTTTCTGGCCAATATTGTCATGCAATTCCCTGCCGATTTGCTGCATGGTGGCTTGTTGTATTTCCAGTTGGGTAGACAGGAGTTCTCTCTGATGAAGTTCGTTTTTTCTTTCAATTTCATTTAAGTATTCTTTTTTCCGTTGTCTGTAATTCCGGATATAGATAAATACGGCTATTACAAACATCAAAAAAAAGATGTTGAATGAAATAAGAGTGATTAAGAGTTCTGTCTTCCCCATATGAATGAACTTGCAAATAAAATATACATCACTGCTCCTGAAACCTGAAAATATATAAAATAAATATCCCAGATATCAATATATTTCCAAAGAAGAGAGTTAAATGTCATAAATGGTAGATTAGCGATGTAAAAAAGCGTTACTCCCAGATTGATATAAAACATTTTGTTTTTACTGAAATTGAGAATCTCAGATGAATTAACCTGTTTATAAAATTCCATAATGACAAGAGCCATTAAGAGCAGACAACCTATATTATAATTGAAAGAAAAGATTACTTTCTTTTCCGGGAAAAAAAGTGCCCTGAGAACATATGTTAAAAGATATGTTCCTGTTAAGATATAGAATAGTTTTGTTTTCTTTAGAGATTCTTTTGCATACAGCCAATAAAAAAATATAAACTGCAATGGAATCACAAAATAGTTATGAAAATTTATTCTGTCTATTTTAAGCGGTTTTTCTCCCCATTTTACAGCTGATTCACATAAAAAAATAACAATCAGATAAATGGCCAGATATTTCCAATGTAGTTTTTTTACGCGATTATAATAAATAAGGGAGGTTATGGCAGCAAAGGCTTCTCCCCAATACATAAATGAAGAAAAAAATTTTTGAATCTCAGTCATGCTGTGTTTAAGGATATGAATGGTAATTAATAAGATGTACCCAACGGAGGTGATGGTGGAATAAGTGTTCCGCTATTTTCTCCCAAACCATTATCTTCACCTTCTCCTTCACCTTCTCCTCCCAGACCTGTGACAGATCGTGCATTTAATGCCATTGATTTTCCGTTAGCACCTTGGAAAGGATTGAAATCATAATCAATAAGTTCTCCTGCTTCATCGGCTTTTTTCAATGTTGGGATCATTACCAGAGTGTGTTTTTCTGCATATTCTTCAGGAACAGGGTGAGAATCCATAATAGACCAGTTTTCCTGTTTTGGATAAGAGGCGTAATAAAATCTTATTCCCAGATCTTCTTCAGAGGTGGCAGGATCCACTTTTGCTGCTTCTTCTTCAATTTTTGCAATAAAACTTTTTAATTTCGGAAGGTCAAACCAAATAGAATGAGCGTCTTGTATTCCTAAAGTGTTATTGATAGCACTTAAATGATTTTGACGGTAATTTTCAATCAGAGCCTGAATAAGACTGTTTGACATAGTCCCAGGCTGTAATGGATTGTTTGATTCTGTATTCATAGCTTAGTGGTTTACGGTAAAACTCAATTAATATGCAAATCTCGTAAAAAATATTATAGAAAATGTATTTACGAATTGGGAATTACACTGTTATTTTTACCGTGTTTTTACGGATTGCATGAAAGGTTTAATGATTTAGATCCTACTCAAAGAAGATTTCACACTATAAAAAAGCGGAGAAATATGCTTTCCCCGCTTTTTCTTTAAATGCATGGATACTTTCTCCAATCCCTGCAAGTGTAATCTACAGTACAACAGAGGCCTTGAGGGCAGCTCCAGTCTTCGCCACACGCAATTGGGAATGGTTCAATTCCGCCATCAATTTTCTTTAATTCATTTCTTTTTAGTTTTTTCATGTTGATTTTGTTTAAGTTATTAGAATAGTAAATATAATTATATTTCACTTAATAAGGATAAATTGAATAAAAAAATAAGTGCTGCAGATTATTCTACAGCACTTATTCACAAAAATAATGTATATGAAAAAAACTATTTTATTGTTCGGTAGGTCGGAAAACTAATCCTGTTTCTACAAAATAATCCAATGTAATTCTGTCTCCGTCATTCACATTTCCGGCAAGAATTTCTTTAGACAATTTGTTTAAAACTTCCTGTTGGATTACTCTTTTCAATGGTCTTGCTCCGAAAGCAGGATCATATCCTTTATCCATCAGATAATCTACGGCATCCTGAGTGAAAGTCATAATGATGTTTCGTTTAGATAACATTTCATTGAATCCTCTCAATTGATACTGAACGATTTTTCCGATTTCTTTTTTCTTTAAAGGCTGGAAGAGTACAATTTCATCAATTCTGTTCAGGAATTCCGGACGCAGTGTCTGTTTTAAAAGATCGAAAACTTCATCTTTCGTTTTATCTACAATTTCATCCTGGTTTTCCTCAGTAAGGTTTTCAAAATTCTCCTGAATCAGATGCGAACCTAAATTCGAAGTCATGATGATGATCGAATTTTTGAAATTCACCACTCGTCCCTTATTATCTGTCAGACGTCCATCATCCAGAACCTGAAGTAATGTATTAAACACATCAGGGTGGGCTTTTTCAATCTCGTCTAAAAGCACTACGGAATAAGGTCTTCTTCTTACTGCCTCAGTTAATTGTCCGCCTTCATCATAACCTACATATCCCGGAGGAGCTCCTACCAATCTTGAAACACTGTGACGTTCCTGATATTCACTCATATCAATTCTTGTCATATTGTTTTCATCATCGAATAAGAATTCTGCCAATGCTTTTGCCAGCTCAGTTTTACCGACTCCGGTTGTTCCCAGGAACAAGAATGAACCGATAGGTTTTTTATCATCGCTCAATCCTGCTCTGTTTCTTCTGATCGCATCAGCAACCGCCTGAATCGCTTCATCCTGTCCTACAACTCTGTGGTGTAGTTCAGTTTCAAGATTCAATAATTTTTCTCTTTCGGATTGTAATAATTTGGTAACCGGAATACCTGTCCATTTACCAATTACTTCGGAGATGTTTTCTGCAGTAACTTCTTCTTTAATCAGTTCATTCTGATGATTCTGCATTTCCAGCTCTACTTTGGCTAGTTCTTCCTCTTTTTCACGAAGTTTTCCATATTGGATCTCCGCTACTTTTGCATAATCTCCTGCTCTGGAAGCTCTTTCTGCCTCGTGTTTCAGAGATTCTATATCTTTTTTGATCTGGGTAAGATCTTCACTTTTCTGTTTTTCTTTCAGCCATTTGGCATTGATCTCATTTCTCTGTTCGGAAATTTTAGCAATATCTTCCTTCAGATGATCAATTTTAGTCTGATTACCTTCTCTTGAGATAGCTGCCAGTTCAATTTCCAACTGCATCAGTCTTCTGTCCAGAACGTCCAGCTCTTCCGGCTTGGAATTGATTTCCATTCTCAATTTTGCAGAAGCTTCATCAATAAGGTCAATCGCTTTGTCCGGTAAGAAACGGTCTGAAATATATCTTTGAGACATTTCTACCGCAGCAATAATTGCCTCATCTTTGATTCTTACTTTGTGGTGCGCTTCGTATTTATCTTTAATACCACGAAGGATAGAGATTGCAGATTCTGTATCCGGTTCTTCCACCATTACTTTCTGGAAACGTCTTTCCAACGCTTTGTCTTTTTCAAAATACTTTTGGTATTCATTCAAAGTAGTGGCACCAATGGCTCTTAATTCTCCTCTTGCCAAGGCTGGTTTTAAGATGTTGGCTGCATCCATTGCTCCTTCACCGCCTCCGGCTCCAACTAAAGTGTGGATCTCATCAATGAAAAGAATTATCTGTCCATCAGACTTGATTACTTCATTCACAACGGATTTTAAACGCTCTTCAAATTCACCTTTATATTTTGCTCCGGCGATCAAAGCTCCCATATCCAGAGAGAACAGCGTTTTATCCATCAGGTTTTCAGGAACGTCACCGCTGATAATTCTGTGGGCAATTCCCTCAGCAATCGCAGTTTTACCTACACCGGGTTCCCCAATAAGGATTGGGTTGTTTTTAGTTCTTCTGGAAAGGATCTGTAAAACCCTTCTGATCTCTTCATCACGCCCGATTACCGGATCCAGTTTTCCTTCAGCTGCTAACTCGTTAAAGTTTTTAGCATATTTATTTAAGGATTGATAAGTTTCCTCTGAGCTTGCAGAAGTGGCTTTGCTTCCTTTTCTTAATTCTTTAATAGCACCATCCAAAAGATTTCTGGTTACACCCATATCTTTCAGCATTTTGGATACTTCGGAAGTGGTTTCCAGAAGAGATAACCATAAATGCTCAATCGTTACATATTCGTCACCCATTTTTTTAGCGATGTTGGGTGCATCCAGTAATACTTTATTAGCAGATTGTGAAAGATAAATGTTTCCTCCCTGTACTTTAGGAAGTTTCTCTAGATTTTCACGGTTTCGCTCTCTTACTAAATTAGCATCTGCTTCAGATTTTTTTAATAAGAATGGCGATATATTTTCATCTACCTGGAAGATTCCTTCAAGGAGATGTTGAGGTTCGATACTTTGATTGCCCAGTTCCATAGCAACCTGTTGTGCTGCCTGGATGGCTTCCTGTGATTTTACAGTATATTGGTTTAAGTTCATATTTTTATATATTTTTGGTAATGGTTTGTTTAAAGTTTAGTTTTCAATTTGTTTAAACTTTTGTTTTTGAAACATTAAGATTGTATTAAGGTTTTTAGAGTATTAAGATAAGCTTCGCTTTAAGCTTAAAATCAGAATGATTCATCTTAACTATACTTTATTTCTTAAATCTTTCTTAATGGTTCTAATATATATCCAATTTTTTTTGATAAGTTTAAACAACTTCTTTTAAAAAACATCAAGAAACCAAATTCTGAGGCTTAGTTTCTTAATGCCATCAATTATTTAATCATTTATTCGATGACTGTATCGCAAAAACTGTTCAATTATTAAATTTACAAAAAAATAGGACAAATTTTCCGGATATTGTATTTTTAACGGAAATTTAACTTGACAAAATTTCCGATTTCGTAATTATTTCTTGGAAATCCATGAACAAAAAGTCATAGCAAGGTAAAATAACTTAAGATTGAAACTGAAGATGATGGGTCTTTTTTCTTTTTATGCTCAAAAAATGACCAGTTTAATTCAGAATAATTACTTTTGCATTTTACCAGATGGAATTAAAAGAAAAACAGAGAAAAATATTAGACGTAGCCGTAGAACTTTTCAAAGAGAAAGGGTATATGGGAAGCTCAGTAAGAGACCTGGCTACCAAACTCAATATCAAGGCGGCATCGCTGTATGCACACATCCGTTCAAAGGAAGAAATTCTGGAATGGATTTGTTTTGGTATTGCTCAGGAGTTTTTCGATGAGCTTCAGGAAGTAAAAAATACAGATATTGCTCCAAAGGAAAAGCTGAATCTATTATTGGATAAGCATCTGTCTGTTGTTCTTAAAAACCGTGATGTTACCCATATTTATTCCAATGAATGGAAGCACCTTGAAGAAAGACTTCCCGAGTTTGTAGAATTAAGGAAAAATTATCAGCAGGAAGTTGAGAAACTGATTTCTGAGATCTACAAAGCGGAAAAATGGGAGCTGAAATCACCATCATTTACCACAAGATTTATCCTTCATACTTTAAATAATTCCTATTTCTGGTTCAAAAGAAGCAGTGATTCCACTGATGAAATTACCGATGAGATCAGAGAAAAAATTCTTTTTGGCTTACTTGGAAACCAGAAAAAATAACCACTCCGTTTGTCATTGACTACGTCGAATCTTCGATTTCTGACGAAGGAAGAATCTCATAATTATGCTGTTTAGTCATAAATTTTAATATTGCGTTTGTTATTTTGGGATAGAGAAATTGATTCATTTAGGTATTTAATAGAGATTCTTCACTGCATTGATGAACTACGTTCGCAGACTTTAGTCTGTGTTCAGAATGACACAATAACTAATTTAAAACTATCTTTCTTATTTAGAATCATTCAAAATATGACAAAAGTCATAAAAATTTTGCCAGCTCCCAAAATCTTTTTAAATTTACACCTAACAAATGTTAGTTAGTTTTATGGATTTTTCAGTTGAATATCTGGAGCTGGGTCAGTTGAGACAGCTTCAATCCGACCGGTTGATCAGCCTGATCAGCTATTTGGGAGAGAAGTCGGAATTTTATAAAAAGAAATTTGATGAATTGCAAATATCTCCACAGGATATTAGGTCGATTGAAGATATCGCTAAACTTCCTATTACTTACAAACAGGATTTAAGAGATAACTATCCATTCGGGCTATTTGCTGTTCCTAAAAATGAGCTTCAGCGTATACACTGCTCAAGCGGAACTACAGGAAAACCAACGGTAGTAGGATATACTAAAGAAGATGTAGACCTTTTCAGTGAAGTGGTGGCAAGATCTTTACATGCTGCAGGAGCAAGACCGGGAATGCAGTTGCACAACGCTTATGGCTACGGAATTTTCACAGGAGGATTAGGGCTTCATTACGGAGCTGAAACGTTGGGAATGAGTGTTCTTCCTATTTCAGGAGGGATGACGGCAAGACAGGTAGACCTGATTGTGGATTTCAAACCTGAAGTGATCTGCTGTTCGCCATCATACGCTTTAACGATTGCAGATGAATTTGCGAGAAGAGGAATTACTGCAGAAGAAATCAGTCTTAAATACGCAGTATTGGGCTCAGAACCATGGACGGAGATTATCAGAGGTCATATTGAAGAAAAATTAGGCGTTCATGCAACCAATATCTATGGGTTAAGTGAAATTATCGGTCCGGGAGTTTCCATGGAAGATTTCGAAGAGAAAGGTGGAGCTTATATCTGGGAAGATCATTTTTATCCGGAGATTTTAGATCCGGTGACCAAGCAGCCGGTTCCCTTTGGAGAAGAAGGAGTATTGGTGATCACTACTTTAACTAAAAAAGCAATGCCGCTTTTACGTTACTGGACAAATGATATCACAAGCCTTTACTACGATGAAAATGCCAAAAGAACCATGGTAAAAATGAAACCCATCGTCGGGAGAGCAGATGATATGCTGATCGTAAGAGGAGTCAATGTTTATCCAAGTCAGATTGAAGATGCTTTTTCTTATGTAAAAGGAGTGGTTCCGAACTACTATTTAACTCCTGTGGAAAAAGAACATATGTGTATTGCTTTGGATATTGATGTTGAAATAGATGATGAATTGGTAAAATCTCAAAAAATAGAATCAAATACCGATGATTATTTTAATTTTGTCGGCAACTTTGGAAAAAACATAGAAAACGAAATAAAAAAGAGAGTAGGAATCACTACGAAAGTAAAAGTTCATGCTCAGGACAGCCTGCCGAAGTGCGAAGGTGGAAAAATTAATAGAATACTTAAAAAATAATGAATTCATTTTATAAACTTAAAACAGTTAAAGTTCAGAAAGATACTTCCGAAGCAGTGAATGTGGCGGTAGAAATCCCTGAAGAACTGAAAGATAAGTTCAGGTTCAAGCAGGGACAGTATCTGAATTTCCGAATGACAATCAATGGAAATGAAGAAAGACGTTCTTACTCTATCTGTAATGCTCCAAGTGAAAAGGGCAATACGCTGGAAGTATTGGTAAAGTTGCTGGAAGGCGGAAAAGTGTCAGGGTATTTCAATGAACATCTTCACATGGATGAAGTGCTGGAAGTAATGCCTCCGATGGGTGGCTTCAATACTTCTTATCACCCGACAAACGTAAAAACTTATGTTGGTCTGGCTGCAGGAAGCGGAATTACTCCTGTATTATCCAATATGAAAGAAAGTCTTTATCAGGAGCCTAAGAGTAATGCTTATCTGTTTTACAGCAACAGAAGCATGAATCATGTTTTAAGAAAGGCAGAGATTGATAAACTTGTAGAGCATTTTAACGGAAGACTTAAGGTAATTTACCTGGTAAGCCGTGAGAAGCACGAAGATCCTGTTTTTGAAGGAAGAATTTCATCAGAAAAATTAGAGCAGCTGTTTGAAAGATATACAGATATTGATGTAAAAGAAGCTACTTATTTCATTTGTGGACCTTCAGAAATGATTAAGGGGATTGCAGACTATCTGAAAAAAGACAAAAAAGTACCTGCTATCCAGGTTTTATTTGAATATTTCACCGCTCCGGATGAAGAAAATACGGAGGAAATGAGTGATGAATTCAAGGCAATTGCCAATATTGAAAGTATGGTAACGGTGATCATTGATGATGATGAATATTCGTTCCACCTTAATTCTAAAAAAGAGAGTATCTTAGATAAAGCATTGAAAGATCAGCTTCCGGTTCCTTTCGCATGTAAAGGAGGCGTTTGCTGTACGTGTAAAGCACAGGTTCTGGAAGGGGAAGTTTTCATGGAGAAGAACTATGCGCTTACCGAAGAAGAAGTAGCCAGAGGCTTCGTTCTTACCTGCCAATGTCACCCTACAACCAATGTGGTGATGCTTAATTATGATGTTTAAGACAATTTGAAAATGAGAAAATGTGCTAATTTGAAAATGTCATTATCGTGTTTAAATTTCCAAATTGCCTAATTCTCAAATTTCCAAATTATTTAATTTTCAAATTCAAAAAAAGATGGACTTAGAAAAATTTGTTCAATACGTTCACGAAGAAAATAAAGTAGAACCAAAAGATGTAATGCCGGATGATTACAGAAAGTTATTGGTTCGTCAGATTTCACAGCATGCACATTCTGAAATTGTAGGAATGCTGCCAGAAGCCAACTGGATTTCCAGAGCACCTTCATTGAGAAGAAAAATGGCTCTTTTAGCTAAGGTTCAGGATGAGGCAGGTCACGGCCTATATCTTTATTCTGCTACTGAAACTCTAGGTGACGGAAGCATCAGAGCGGACAGAGATGCTACTTATGATGATATGCTGGAAGGAAAAGCAAAATATTCAAGTATTTTCAACTATCCTACGTTAAGCTGGGCAGATATCGGGGCCATAGGTTGGTTAGTAGACGGTGCTGCTATTATGAACCAGGTAATGCTGATGGGGAACTCTTACGGTCCTTATTCAAGAGCGATGGTGAAAATCTGTAAGGAAGAATCATTCCACCAAAGACAAGGGTATGAAATTCTTATGGCATTGTGCCGAGGAACAAAACAACAGAAAGAAATGGCTCAGGCTTCGTTAAACCGTTTCTGGTGGCCAGCTCTGATGATGTTCGGACCTAATGATGACAGTTCACCCAACTCTAAAATCTCTATGAACTACAGAGTAAAAAGAGAAAGTAACGACAGTCTTCGTCAGAGATTTATCGATGTTACTGTTTCTCAGGCTGAATTCTTAGGATTAACCATTCCGGATAAAGATCTGAAATGGAACGAGGAAAGACAGCATTATGATTTCGGAGAACTTCCCTGGGATGAATTCATGGAAATCTTAAAAGGAAACGGACCTTGTAACAAAAAGCGTATCGAAACAAAGAGAAAAGCGCAAAGAGAAAATTCGTGGGTAAAAGAGGCTGCGGCAGCTTTTGCAGAAAAACAACAAAAAGAAGTAATATAATTTAATGTATTAATTTGAAAATATGCTAATTTGAAAATGTAACTACTACGGATTAATTTTCAAATTACCTAATTCTCAAATTTTCAAATTCTCAAATTAAAATATGGCAAATTTAGATATGTGGGAAGTGTTTATTCAGACTAAACCGGGATTATCTCACAAACACGTTGGAATTGTACAGGCACCAACAGCAGAAATGGCTTTGCAGAATGCAAGAGACGTTTATACAAGAAGAAAAGAAGGAACTTCAGTTTGGGTCGTTCCAAGTAAATATATTGTGACTTCAGAAGGAATTGATAAAGAAGCATTCTTCGATCCGGCTGATGATAAACTATATCGTCACCCAACGTTCTACGACATTCCAAACGATGTAAAAAATATGTAATAAAGAATAGACTTAGAGATAATAGACCAAAAGATAATAGATAAAGCATTGAAGTCTATTTTCTATCAGTCTATCATCTACTTGTCTTAAAATGTATTAAACAATGAACCCATTATATAATTATTTATTAAAACTAGCAGACGACAGTTTCATTATGGGACAGCGTTTGTCTGCATGGTGCGGTGAAGGTCCTTACTTAGAGGAAGATATTGCATTGACGAATATTGCGTTGGATGAACTAGGTCAGGCGAATAACTTTTACGTTTACGCTTCAAGAGTGATAGACAACGGAAAAAATGAAGATGATATCGCATTTTTAAGATATGAGCACGAATACGTCAACGCCCATTGGGTAGAACTTCCTAATGAAGATTATGCACAGACTATTCTTAAAGTATATGTATTGTCTGTGTATCAGAAACTGATGTATGAGGCATTATCAAACTCTGCTAATGAAGAATTGGCTGCCATTGCTCAGAAATCATTGAAAGAAGTAAGATATCACTATACGCACGCTGCATCATGGATGAAAATCTTTGCTCAGGGAACAGAAGAAAGCCGTGGACGTTTGGTAAAAGCCATTGAAAATATCTGGGAATATACGAAAGGTCTTTTTGCTAAAACAGAAGGTGAAGATGACCTGGTTGCTTTAAATATTGCTCCCAATTCAGACGCTCTTTACGAAGAATTCGTTGCAATTACCAAGAAAGATTTTGCAGATTTTGGGTTAGAATATCCTGAAAATGCTTTCATGCAGCCAAAATCAAGAACAGGATATCATACAGAATATTTCGGATTTATTCTTTGTGAGCTTCAGTATATGCAGAGAGCATATCCTGGCTGTACCTGGTAATAAATTATGAAAAAGGTGCTTCTTGGGATATTGACTTTTTTTCTTGCAGCATATGTGATACTATGTGTTGGAATCTATTTTTATCAGGAGAAAATTATTTTTTATCCTGAAAAGTTACCGGAAAATTACAAGTTTACATTTGAAGGTAACTTTGAAGAAGTACCCATCAAAACGCAGGGTGGAAAGCATTTGAGTTCTGTTTTATTCAAAGCTCAAAATCCAAAAGGAGTCATCTTTTATCTTCATGGAAACGGAGGGTCCATAAAAAGCTGGGGAGAAGTCGCTCAGCTCTATCGAAGTATGAATTATGATACTTTGATACTTGATTACCGAGGTTACGGAAAAAGTGAAGATAAAATAAACAGTAAAGATCAGCTTTTTTCGGATGTTGAGACTGCTTACAAAGAGCTTTTAAAAAGATATCCGGAAAACAGAATTATTATTTTAGGATATTCTGTAGGAACAGGATTAGCCGCAAAATTAGCATCCATGCATAATGCAGGATTATTGATTTTACAGGCACCTTATTACAGTATAGAAGATGAAATGAGTCAGAAATTCTCATTCCTTCCAAAATTTTTACTGAAATATAATTTTGAGACTGGTGAATATTTAAAAACCGTTCAGTCACCCGTTGTTATTTTTCATGGGGATAAAGATGAGGTTATTAACTATAAAGCCTCTTTAAAGCTTAAAAATAACTTTAAAAAAGGTGATCGTCTGATTATATTAAAAGATCAGTATCACAACGGAATAGCAGATAATTTGGATTATCAGAATGCAATGAAAGCCATTCTTGATTCTGATAAAAAATAAAATATGAATCAGCTTTTAGATTTATTAAAAACAATTCCCGATCCGGAAATTCCAGTCATTGATATTGTGGAATTAGGAATCGTAAGAGATGCACAGATAACAGGAGAAAATACCTGCGAAGTGATCATTACACCTACTTATTCTGCCTGTCCTGCTATGTTTACCATTGAGGAGGACATTATCAAAATGATGAAAGAAAACGGATGGGATGCGAAAGTAGTAACCAAGATGTTTCCGATCTGGACAACAGACTGGATTACTGATGAAGCGAGAGAAAAACTCCGTGTTTACGGAATTACACCTCCAGAAAAAGGAGCAGACGAACACCACATCGGGAAACCGAAAAAATGTCCGCGTTGTGGTTCTGAGCATACCAAGCAGATCAGCAGATTTGGGTCTACTTTGTGTAAGGCATCTTATCAGTGTTTAGACTGCCTGGAGCCATTTGATTATTTTAAATGCCATTGATGAGTTATTCATCAATCCACAACAAACTTTACGGCTATGCAAAGCATAACGAAGGAATTGTTAGAATGTTAAATTATTAGACGGTTACATTAATTTATATTGTTAAATTAGTGCGTTGTTAAATAATAAATTAATAAAAACTATGTATACACAACTTGATATTGAAACGCATTTTGACGGAAAGCTGAAAATCGCATATCTTAATCAACCGGAAACGATGAACGCCCTTACCAAGCCGGCTTTATCAGATCTTAGAGACTTTGTTAAAGAGTGCAGCGAAGATGAAACGGTAAGATGTGTTGCCATTTCCGGAAGAGGAAGAGCATTCTGCTCAGGTCAGAATCTGGATGAAGCTTTTGTAGTAGGCAAAGAACACCATGATCATGACATCATCAGAAAAATTGTGGTAGACTATTACAATCCATTAGTAATGGAAGTTACCCGTTGCAAAAAACCGGTTATTGCTTTAGTAAACGGTCCTGCAGTAGGAGCTGGAGCAATGTTAGCTTTAATTTCCGACTTCGTTTTAGCGAATGAGAAAGCATATTTTGCTCAGGCATTTTCAAATATCGGTTTGATTCCTGATACAGGAGGAACTTACTTCTTACCGAAACTTTTAGGTAGACAATTAGCCAATTATTTAGCATTTACAGGTAAAAAATTATCTGCAGAAGAATCTAAAGCGTATGGTCTTGTAGCAGAAGTTTTCACTGAAGAAGAATTTGTTCCAAAATCTATGGAAATTCTTGAAAGAATGGCGAACATGCCGACAGCGGCAATCAAACTTACGAAAAAAGCGTTTGCCAATTCTTATACCAACACATTGAAAGAGCAGCTTGAACTGGAAGGAGATCTTCAGCAGGAAGCAGCAGGCACAGAAGACTTCATTGAAGGAGTAAATGCCTTTTTACAAAAAAGAAAACCTAATTATAAAGGAAGATAATTAATTTGAAAATGAGTTAATTTGAGAATTTGTAAATGAGAAATGACAAAGAAAATATTATTGTAAATAAGACTTTTGATTTTGCACTCAATATTATTGAATTTTCAGAAGATTTATATGAGGATAAAAAATTTCCTTTGGCAAATCAAATTTTTAAATCAGGAACTTCGATTGGAGCTAATGTTAGAGAGGCTCAAAATGCAGAAAGTAAGGCAGATTTTATTTATAAATTAAAAATTGCCGCTAAAGAAGCTGATGAGATAGAATATTGACTTTTGCTGTGCTTAAAGTCTCCATATTTGAAATCTCCAAACGAAAAATTAATGTCTGATTTAAAGGAAATTCTATTAATTCTGTCTAAAATTATTTCAAGTTCAAAATTAAAATAATTTTCAAATTAACTCATTTTCAAATTTTCAAATTTAAAATATGAATGTAGGAATTATCGGTGCCGGAACCATGGGAATCGGCATTGCACAAGTAGCCGCAACGAACGGATGCAAAGTATGGGTTTATGACGCCAACGCAAAACAAGTAGAAACGGCAACGGTAGGTTTGGAAAAAACCTTGACCAAATTGGTTGATAAACAAAAAATTTCGGCAGAGAAAATGACTGAAATTTTAGCTAATATTTCCATTGCTACGGAATTGAAAGATTTCAAAGATTGTGAGCTGATTATAGAAGCCATTATCGAAAACAAAGAGATCAAAACCAAAGTATTTACAGAGCTTGAAAACTATGTTTCTGAAAGTTGTGTTCTCAGTTCCAATACCTCATCTATTTCTATCACCTCTCTGGGTGCAGAACTCAAGAAGCCGGAGCGTTTCATCGGAATTCACTTCTTCAATCCGGCTCCATTAATGCCTTTAGTGGAAGTCATTCCATCCTTATTAACAGAAAAAACATTAGCAGAAAAAATCTACAACCTCATGAAAGAATGGGGAAAGACTCCTGTTATTGCCAAAGATATTCCAGGGTTTATTGTCAACAGAATCGCCAGACCTTATTATGGAGAAGGCTTGAGAATTGTTGAAGAAAACATCGCTACACCGGAGCAGGTAGATGATGCTATGAAAACATTGGGGAACTTCAAAATGGGACCTTTCGAATTGATGGACCTTATTGGAGTGGATGTCAACTTTGCAGTAACAACTACTGTTTACAAAGATTATTTCTACGATCCGAAATACAAACCGTCTTTATTACAGCAAAGAATGTCTGAAGCCAAACTTCACGGCAGAAAAACAGGAAAAGGGTTCTACGATTACAGCGAAGGAGCAGAAAAACCTGTAGCTCAGAAAGATAATGCTTTATATCAACAGATCTTTTTAAGAATCATTTCAATGCTGATCAATGAAGCTGTTGAAGCCAAAAGATTAGGAGTTGCCAATGACGAAGATATCGAACTGGCAATGCAGAAAGGTGTCAACTATCCAAAAGGTTTATTAAGCTGGGGTAAAGAAATCGGGTATGCAAAAATCTCCGAAACCCTTCAGAACCTTTACGAAGAATATCAGGAAGAAAGGTATAGACAAAGTCCATTACTTCGTAAAATGAATTAAATAATTTGAAAATGTGCCAATTTGAAAATTGATTATAATGGGTTTTCATTTTCAAATTCTCAAATTTATTTAATTTTCAAATTAATATTATGGATATAGATGAATTCAGAGCAGAGCTGGAGACCAGACTTTTAATTGAGAAAGAATACTTAATTCATGAAGCTTCCTCAGTTGATGATCAGGAAAGGCTTGAGCTATTAGGAAAGTTTAATGAGAAATATAAAGAGCTGATCAAAAGATTGGCCAGCGAAAATGGAATTGATTTAAACGAATCCTATCCCTCTGAAAACTCATCAGACTCAGAAAACCTTTCATACGGGCAGATTATTCTTGGGAAAACCATGAGTGTTTACGACAGATTATCAGATGAACTGTATGAAGAAATAATAAACATATAATTAATAGAAATGAATCCAAGACAAGTAGCAGATTATATGTTCAATCAGGATTATTTTTCCCAGTGGATGAATATTAAGATGATTGAAGTAAAAGAAAATTACTGTTTAATAGAAATGCCAATCAAGAAGGATATGCTGAACGGACTTAAAACAGTTCATGGCGGAGTTACCTTTGCTTTTGCAGACTCTGCGCTGGCATTTTCTTCCAACAATACCGGAGATGCTGCCGTAGCATTGAACTGTATCATCAATTTTACCAAAGCAGGAAAGGAAGGCGATGTTTTCAGAGCAGAAAGTATCTTGGTGAATGATACAAGAAAAACAGCTGTTTATGACATTCAGATTACCAATCAAAACAAAGAACTGATTGCAAAATTTGTAGGAACAGTTTACAAAATCGGAAAAAAAGTAACAGAATTATAAAGAATTCGAAAATTTGAGAATGAGGTAATTTGAAAATTATTGTACTCCATTAATTCTTTACTTGCCTGAAATTTTCAAATTCTCAAATTGACTCATTTTCAAATTAAAATTATGAACAACGTATACATCATAGACTATGTCAGAACTCCCATCTCGAAACTGCAGGGAGGATTATCAGAAGTAAGAGCCGATGACTTGGCTGCTATTGTTATTAAAGAAGTAGTAGCAAGAAATCCTGAAGTTCCTGTAGAGGAAATTGAAGACGTTATTTTCGGATGTGCCAATCAGGCGGGTGAAGATAACAGAAACGTTGCAAGAATGGGGCTTTTATTAGCTGGTCTTCCTTATAAAATTGGTGGAGAGACTGTAAACAGGCTATGTGCTTCAGGAATGTCTGCTGTAGCGAATGCATTCCGTTCCATTGCAGCAGGAGAAGGAGAAATCTATATTGCAGGAGGAGTAGAGCATATGACGCGTTCTCCTTATGTGATGTCAAAGCCAAGCGCTGCTTTCGGTAGAGATAGTCAGATGTTTGATACTACTTTCGGATGGCGTTTCATCAACCCTAAAATGAAAGAACTATACGGGGTTGACGGAATGGGAGAAACAGCTGAAAACTTAGCAGATATCCATCAGATCAACAGAGAAGATCAGGATAAATTTGCTCTTTGGTCTCAGCAGAAAGCGACAAAAGCTCAGGAAAGCGGCAGACTGGCAGAAGAAATTGTAAAAGTTGAAATTCCTCAGAGAAAAGGAGATCCAATCGTTTTTGAAAAAGATGAATTCATCAAACCTACTTCATCCATGGAAGGTCTGGCAAAACTTCGCCCGGCTTTCAGAAAAGAAGGAACAGTAACAGCAGGAAATGCTTCAGGAATGAATGATGGTGCTGCTGCTTTGATTCTGGCAAGTGAAGAAGCTGTTAAAAAATACGGGTTGAAACCCAAAGCAAAGATTCTGGGATCTTCCGTAGCGGGTGTAGAACCAAGAATTATGGGAATCGGACCTGTAGAAGCTGCTCAAAAATTATTAAAAAGATTAAACCTTTCCCTGGAAGATATGGATATCATCGAATTAAACGAAGCATTTGCAGCACAGGCACTCGCTGTAACAAGAAGCTTAGGGTTGAAAGATGATGACGCAAGAATAAATCCGAATGGAGGTGCTATTGCAATTGGTCACCCACTGGGAGTTTCGGGAGCAAGAATCGTAGGTTCTGCAGCAATGGAACTTCAGAAACAGGATAAAAAATATGCATTGTGTACCCTTTGTATCGGTGTAGGTCAGGGATATGCAATGGTCATCGAACGGGTTTAATTTGAAAATGTGCTAATTTGAGAATTTGAAAATGACATTCAATATAATTTAAATTAGCTCATTAATTTCCAAATTATCCCATTCTCAAATTTTCAAATTAAAAAATATGAACATCTACTCATATCACGGGATTCGTCCCATTATAAAACCTTCTGCTTACATTCATCCGCAGGCAGTCATTATCGGGAATGTAGAAATAGGTGAGGAAGTATATATTGGTCCCAATGCGGTCATCCGTGGCGACTGGGGAAAAATTATCATTAAAGACGGAGCTAATGTACAGGAAAACTGTACCCTTCACGTTTTCCCGAATATAGAAACTATTCTGGAAGAATCAGCACACATCGGACATGGCGCGATTATTCATTCCGGACACATTGGAAAAAACTGTCTGATCGGAATGAACTCTGTGGTAATGGACAAAGCCTATATCGGCGACGAAAGTATTGTCGGAGCATTGGCTTTTGTACCAGCCAATTTCAGATGTGAACCAAGAAAACTTGTGGTAGGAAGCCCAGCAAAAATTATCCGTGATGTTTCTGACGAAATGATTCACTGGAAAACAGAAGGAACAAAACTATATCAGGAACTCGCAAGAGAAGGAAAAGAAGCCATTCTGCCATGTGAGCCTTTTACAGAATATGTTCAGCAGATTCCCACCAAAACTGTGGATTACAGTATCTGGGATGATATAAAATAGTATGAATTTTTAAAATAATTGCTGATAATCAAACCCAACGGGTTTTTAAAACCCGTTGGGTTTAAAAATTTTAATACCAGATTTAAAAAGAATGATTAATACAGAAAATTTTGAATTTGAAGGTGTATATCACGTTTTCTCCCATGTAAATGGGACTGAAGTTATTTTTCGTGAACCCTCAAATTATCAATTTTTTCTGGAAAAGATAGATAAGTATATTCTTCCGGTTGCTGATATTTATGCTTATTGTCTGTTACCTAATCATTTTCATTTGCTGTTAAGATTTAAGAATTTTGATAATGTGAATAATGAAAATGAGCATCAGTCTTTAATGAAGCATTTTGGTAATTTATTGAATGCTTATGCTAAAGCTTACAACAAAAGATACAATAGGAAAGGTGCTCTTTTTTTGAATTCGGTAAAACGAAAAAAAATATCAGATGAGAAGTATTTATTGAAAGTTCTCCATTACATCCATAATAATCCGATTAATCACGGATTTGTAAATAAAATTGATGAATGGAAGCATTCTTCATATAATTCATATGTAACTCCTAAAAAAGGAAGTAAATTGGATAGAAAGGAAATCATGCAGTATTTTGATTCGGTAGAAATTTTTAGAAATTATCATCAGTCTACTGTTGAATATGACTTTTTAAATTTTGAATAATTGCTAATAATCAAACCTAACGGGTTTCAAAAACCCGTTAGGTTTAATAAAATTAAATATGATTAAAAAAATTGCACTTGCATGCAGCATTATGTTGGCGGTAGGTTGTACACTAACAGCACAGACTGTTACTACAAAACCGCTTACAATAGGAGAAGTGAGGACGATAAAGTCCAAAACATTAAATGAAGACAGAACGCTGAATATTTATCTTCCACAGGGATATGATAAAACAAAATCATATCCGGTGATCTATTTGTTAGATGGAAGTATGAATGAAGATTTTATTCACGTTACAGGATTAGTACAATTCTTTAATCAGATGTATTCCATGCCGGAAACCATTGTAGTAGGAGTTGCTAATATAGACCGAAAAAGGGATTTTACTTTTCACACGGATTTAAAAGACTTACAGAAAGACTATCCTACAACAGGACATTCTGATAAGTTTATTGAATTCATGGAAAAGGAATTAAAACCTTATTTGGAAAGCCAGTTTAAAACTACAGACAAATATCTTTTCGGTCAGTCTTTAGGAGGACTTCTGGCAACAGAAATCCTTTTGAAAAAACCGGAAATGTTCAATAACTATTTTATCATCAGTCCAAGTTTGTGGTGGGATGATGAAAGTCTTCTCAACCAGGCAGGAGCATTGCTTTCAAAATCTCCGGATACGAAAAAGTTTGTCTATGTTTCTGTAGGGAAAGGAGAACATCCGGTGATGGTAAAAGACGCAGAAGCTTTCTATGATGTTTTGAAAAAAGCAGGAAAGAAAAACTGGACATTGGAATATAAAATGATGGAAACAGACAATCACGCAACTATTCTTCACAGAAGTTTATATGAAGGATTGGTGAAAATGTTTCCTTATCAGGAACCGAAATAATTTTAACTCAAAGAATAATACGGATTCAAACCTTATAGGTCTCGAAGATCTATAAGGTTTAGATAAGTTTATTAAAAAGATTAATCTAAGCAAAAAGTAAAAAACTATATGGAAAAGTTAAAAAACTATATCTACGGACAATGGGTAGAAGGTACCGGAAGCGGAGTTCCTTTGTACAATGCCGTTACAGGAGAACAGGTAGCTGTTTCCGATACAGAAGGGCTTAATTTTGAACAGGCTCTTGACTACGGAAGAACCGTAGGGTATAAAAACCTTTCTTCAATGACTTTCTACGACCGTGGGGAAATGTTGAAAAAAGTAGCACTTTATCTGTTGGAAAGAAAGAAAAAATATTACGATTTATCATACAAAACAGGAGCTACCCACGTTGATTCATGGGTGGATATTGAAGGAGGTTTCGGAACTTTCTTTACCTATTCCGGACTGGCAAAAAGAATGCTTCCCAATACTTCATTTTGGGTAGATGGTGACACTCAGAAGATTTCTGCTAACGGAACTTTCTTGGGAACGCATATTTTAACCCCAAGTGAAGGAGTTTCTGTACAGATCAATGCTTATAATTTTCCGGTATGGGGAATGTTGGAAAAACTATCCACTTCCTTATTGGCTGGAGTTCCTTCTATTGTAAAACCATCTCCTTTCGGATCTTACCTTACCAATGCAGTGTTTCAGGATATGATTGAAAGTGGAGTATTGCCTGAAGGAGCTGTTCAGTTAGTGTGCGGAGAACCAGGAAATATCTTAGATTATGTACAGGATGGAGATTCTGTATTGTTCACGGGCTCAGCCAATACAGGAAGAAAATTAAAATCACTTCCATCTATTGCAGGAAATGCGGTTCGTTTCAATATGGAAGCAGATTCCCTGAACTGTTCAATTCTTGGATTGGAAGCAAAACCGGGAACACCTGAATTCGATCTGTTCATCAAAGAAGTTCGTAACGAAATGACTACGAAAGCAGGACAGAAATGTACTGCAATCAGAAGAATCATCGTTCCTGAGCATTTAATCGGTGACGTTCAGAATGCTTTGTCTAAAGCTTTAGATCAAACAAAAATCGGAAACCCATTAAGCAGAGAAACCAAAATGGGATCTTTGGTGGGAAGACAGCAGTATGAAGAAGTTCTGAGAAAAGTAAATATTTTAAAATCAGAAACAGAACTTGTCTATGACGGAAAACACGAACTGGTAGATGCTAACTATGAAAATGGAGCATTTATGAGTCCGAAATTATTCCTGAACGACAAGCCTTTCGAAAAAAATATCTCTCACGATGTAGAAGCTTTCGGGCCGGTATCTACATTAATGCCGTATAAAGATGCTGAAGAAGCGGCTGCATTGGCAAAAAGAGGAAAAGGAAGTTTGGTAGGATCTATCATTTCTCATGACGAGAACTTTATCGCAGAAACTTCATGGAAAATGGCTTCCCAGCACGGAAGAATCTTTGTATTGAACAGAGATAATGCTAAGGAAAGTACTGGTCATGGTTCACCGCTTCCGACATTAATGCACGGAGGTCCTGGTAGAGCTGGTGGTGGAGAAGAAATGGGCGGACTGAGCGGTCTTCATTTCTTCCTACAGAAAACAGCAATCCAGGGATCACCGGATGTGTTGAAAGCAATTACTAAGATTTACCAGCAGGGAGCAGAGAAAAAATTCTCAGACAAACATCCTTTCCAGAAATATTTTGAGGAAGTAGAAGTAGGAGATTCTTTAGAAACGGCGGGAAGAACGGTTACTGATGCAGATATCGTGAACTTCTCCAATGTGTCATGGGATCATTTCTACGCCCATACGGATGCTACGAGTTTAACGGGAACAATCTTTGATAAAACAGTTGCTCACGGATATTTCATCCTTTCAGCAGCAGCAGGATTATTCGTTTCAGGTAAAAAAGGACCTGTTATTGCTAACTATGGATTGGAAGAATGCAGTTTCTTCAAACCTGTATATGCAGGAGATACCATTACTGTTTATTTAACAGCAAAAGAAAAAATCAACAGAGGAGTAAAAGGAAGAAATATTCCTTCCGGTGTTGTAAAATGGCTGGTTGAAGTGGTGAATCAAAGAGATGAGGTAGTTTGCGTGGCAACAATCTTAACATTGGTGGCAAAACAATCTCCTTTCATCGATCTGAATGTGAAAAACGTTCAGAAAATACTGAATGGACTAACAGAAACTACACCTTCTCTTTGGGGAAAAATGTCTCCACAGCAGATGATCGAGCATCTGGAAAAAGCTGTATTGGTAAGTTTTGGAGAGCCGGAAGCGGAAAAATGCTATACTCCGGAAGAAAATCTTGAAAAATGGCAGGATTCTCTTTATAACCACAGAGCAATGCCAAAAGAATTTACAGCTCCATTCCTTCCACAGGATGGCTCACTTCCTGAATTAACACACAAAAACCTGGAAGCAGCAAAACTGTCATTCATAGATAATGTGAAGAAATTTGTAATCTATTACAAAGAAAATCCACAGGCAGAACACATGAATTATGTTTTCGGAAAACTGAATAAAGAAATGTGGGAACTGATGCACAAAAAGCATTTTACCCACCACTTCCAGCAGTTTGGATTGATTTAATTCAAAATAAAATATAAATTTATAGTCCCTTCCGGTTTAAACTGAAAGGGACTTTTTAATACTCCCTGTCAAGGTTTGAAATTTTGACGTAAATAAGAAATTCAGAAAAAATTTTTAATCATGAAATCTTTAAAAATCTCTTTTACCGCTGCCTTTTGGGCTTTCCAAATTTTAGTTCTTTCTTCCTGTTCAGGAAATCTTAAGTCAGATAAAGACGGTTATTTTTCTGAAGAAAAATTTGTAGATAGCGTGAATGTAGGTAGAAAAGGTAAAGCAAAAGTAGAGTTTGAAAAGTTTCGACATGTTAAGAATGGTGATGTATTTGTTACCTTGAATTTTTATGATTTAAAGGAAGTATGGGTGGAAAGTAAAGGTTCAAAGTTTCATACCTGGGAACTAAAGAACAGTTTTAAATTCGATAAAGATGGAATATCTGATATGGATGTTCAAATTGGTGATTTCAATAACGATGGATTTAATGATATAACCTACCAGAGTGCTATCGCTGGAAGAGGAGGAAATGTAGTGATGACATTATTTGTTTATGATCCTGGTAATAAAGATTTCATCCACATCAAAAATTCTGAATCTTATCCGAATTTAACTTACAATGCAAAATTAGATTGTATTAATTCACTCATTTTAACTGGCTCTACAACAACCGTATTTCTAAAAATTAAAAAAGATTCTCTGCATGAATTTGCCAGAGTTGATGTTTCAGATAAAATAATAGTGGAAGAAAAAGATTCTACAGGCAAGTTTAAAATTATTGAAGAAAAACCATTCAAAGGAAATGATGAAGACTTTTATAAAATTTTTAAAAATTACAAGCCTTTAGAATATTAATAATATCTATAAATGTTCATTATTTCAATTAGTTATACTTTTTATTTGAAAAATTATTAACTTTAATAGGCGAAATCCGAAAAGCATATAGAGTAGGAGAGAACATCAAAACAAACCACTATGAAAAACTTAAAAAAACTTTCAAGACATGAGTTGAAATCTCTTAAAGGTTCCGGACCAAACTGGTCTTGTGCCCTTAATCCTTGTCCTCCCGGAAGCTGTTGTCTTCCTGGAAGATGGCCTGATATTGCCAGAGCATGTTATATATGTGCTGATTCTTAGATTTTTTTCACTTAAAACAATACATAAAGCTGCTGTTCCTCAGGATTGGCAGCTTTTTTATAATCTCTTCTTCAGCTTAAAATATCCAAATATTAAAAGAGGCAAAGCCAATATCTGGAACAAAAAAACAAGCAGCGACGAAATTCCCTCAAGATGGTTCTCATTAGCTTTTATAAAGAGTTGTTTACCTAGCGGACCGTTTGAAAATACAATAATATTAAACAAATTCCAACCAAAATGCAGTGCAATAGGCAGGTACAGAGATTTTGTTTTAGCGAAAGATACTGCCAGCATCCATCCAAAGATGGCGGTCATCCCAAAAATAATTCCCATCTGAAAAGGATTTCCGAATGCGTTATAAGAAAACCAGTGGTAGACTCCGAAGCAGGCAGCAGATAAAAGACAGGCTTTTGTAGTTCCCCATTTTTCAATAGCAAGGTAAAGCAGAGCTCCTCTGAAAAGTAACTCTTCAAATAATACAGACTTCAGAACCCACCATATCCCCATCAATGCAGCGGATAATGTAAGTTGCTTATTCAGAATCCAGCCATTATTGATGAATGCTGTTGTCATGATATGATAAAGACTGCAAATGGCAGTGGCTAAAAGAAAACCTATTCCAAAATAGATTAATCTTGTTTTGCTGGGCTTGAATCCTAAAACAGAAAGGTCCTTATTTACCGTGAACTTAAGGAGAAGCCATGAAATGATAAGCTCAATGATAATTCCAATCATAGGTTAAAAGTTTTTAGTTGAGTGAAATTGCTATTTCATTGAGAACGAATTTAATAAAAAAAATAACATGCATTAAAACTTGGGAATAGGATGATAAAATATGACGATTAAGTTTCTTTTTGATTAATAATTTATTTAAATGAATAATTAAGTTTTAATAGATTCTTAGTTTCAACTTCTTCTTTCTCTTGTAAAAAAGTACTAATTTTAAAATTCAATCATAAAATCAAGAGCAATGAACGAAAGCTGGATGCAAAAATGGGAAGAAGTGAAAAATATTCTGGTTTGCCCTACAGATCTGGAAATATATTTTACTTCTGATGAAATTCTGGGACAGAAAATGGAGGTGATGGAAATCGGAAATGTTTCTCTTCCTTCCGGAAAAGTGGTGGTAAGAGATCCGCTGGTGTCTTTAAATGCCAATCAATCACCTTATTTTATTCAGGCTCCGAAAGGAAATTTTCCTGTAACTATTGCTGTAGTAAAATCTGAAGATTGGGGAAATAGATATGCTGTTGTAAAAGTTGAATTTACCAAAGAAAAACCTGTTGTTTATAGAGAAGCCTTAGTTGGGATTGAAGAGTTGGAAGGGGTAACTGATGAAGATTTTTTTGGCTTTGAGGTAGATGCTGGTTTAGGTTGTATTGCGGATAAAGAAGTACTTCCTTTTGTAGATCAATTTGTTGATGAAATAAATGTCGACAATGTTTATGATGATTATTTTGCAGGGCTTTTCTCCCAAAGCTATAAAGATTATCCCAACAATCAGAGAGAAGCAGGAGACTGGATCAACTGGACGGTTCCAGGTACCAACTATCAGATTCCGATGTTTGCTAGTGGCTTTGGTGACGGCAGCTACCCTGTTTATTTTGCTTATGATAATAACGGAGAGATATGTGGTTTATACATTCAATTTATTGATATTGAATTGGCTTTAAGTGAAGAAGATGAAGAAGATGATCTTGACGACGATCAACCTGAAAACTTTATTTTTTCTAAAAACTAAATATGAATACAACTTTTGCAGACCATGTTATTACGTTCAATGAAAACCTGAACTATACGGGAAATTTACCTGAAGGTTTTGATGTTCTGAATCCATATCTTGAAAACCCTGAAACATTAATGGTAATGCAGAAGTTTTATCATAAATATTACAATGATTCATCTCAAAGAAAATTTATCATTGGAATCAATCCGAGCCGCCATGGAGCAGGAGTCACCGGTGTTCCGTTTACCGATACCAAAAGGCTTGAAAGTATTTGTGGTATAAAAATGGAATCTGCCCACACTCATGAAGTTTCTTCTGTTTTCATGTATGATATGATTGAAGAATATGGAGGTGCCGATCTTTTTTACAAAGATATTTATATCAACTCTCCATTTCCGTTGGCTATTGTGAGAAAAACAAAAAATGGTTGGTTGAATGCCAATTATTACGATGACAAAAAGCTCTTCGACGCTGTAAAGAATTTTATGATTGATTCTTTAAAGAAACATATCAGTCTTAATCTTGATACATCAGAAGTCTTTGTTCTTGGTAAAAAAAATGCCGATTTTATTTCAAAATTAAATAAAGAAGCAAAATTGTTCGATAAAATGACTGTTCTTGAGCATCCAAGATATATCCAACAGTACAAATTGAAAGAAAAGCAGTTTTATATAGACAAGTATATTCTTGCATTGAAAAAATGAAACATCGAGAGGATGTGATTTCTATGATTGTATGTGTTGTTTTTATTAAATTGTGCTTATGAATGTTTTTCCTAAAGACACAACTTTTAAATACAGCTGGCGAACTTATCAGAAGAAAATTTTAGACAATATGGATGACTATCTCCACGATAATCATCTTCATATTTCGGCTCCTCCTGGTTCTGGAAAAACGGTTCTGGGATTAGAAATGATGTTGAGACTTGGTGAACCAACATTGATTGTTACTCCCACGCTAGCAATCAAAAACCAATGGATTCAGAGATTTTGTGAGCTTTTTCTGGATACGGAAACTGTTCCTGAATGGATATCTTCTGATATTAAAAATCCTGGAATTATAACTGTTACCACTTATCAGGGTATTCATTCTGCTTCTGGAATAGATGAACAAGACGAAGATCTGATAAAAAAATCTTCAAGAATCTCAATTGCAGAAATCATTAAAAAGCTAGAGAAGCAAAAAGTAGGGACTCTTATTTTGGATGAAGCGCATCATTTGAAAAATGCTTGGTGGAGAAGCTTAATGGAATTGAAAAATAGAATTAGTCCTAAAGTTGTTGCTCTTACTGCAACACCTCCTTTTGATGTTTCTGGTTCTGAATGGCAAAAATATATTCAGCTGAATGGTCCTATTGATGTAGAAATTTCTGTTCCTGAATTGATGATTGAAGGAGATCTTTGTCCTCATCAGGATTTGGTTTATTTTACTTCACCCTCAAAAGAAGAGGAGAGGAAACTTGAATACTATCATCATCAGGCAGCCACATTTTTCGAAGAAGTTCAAAATGATGATACGCTACTTGAAGCTTTTGAACAGCATCCTGTTTATCAGCATCCAGCTGTGCATTTGGAATGGATTTACGAAAACATATCATCATATACTTCGGGACTTGTTTATCTTCATTTCAGAGGAAAGGAGATTTCGGATATTCATTTTAATATCATTGGAGATCAGCAAAAATATGTTCCTGAATTTGATTTCTTCTGGATGGAAGAACTTCTTGATTTTTATCTTTTATTGGATGATGCTAATTTTAAAAAATATGAAGAGCATCGGACAGATCTTGGGAATAGGCTCAGAAGATTGGGGTTTCTTGAACAAAGAACAATCAGTTTTTATAATAGTAAAAATGTAAATCAGATTCTTAATTCAAGTATAGGAAAACTTCAGGGCATAAAGGAAATTGCAGATTTTGAGTTTTCAGTTCTTAAAGAAGATCTCAGAATGGTAATTCTCACGGATTTTATTAAAAAAGAATATCTGAGCAATAGCACCGAGAATATAGTAAGTCTTGATAAAATTGGAGCGATTCCAATATTTGAAAAACTTAGAAGAGAAAATTCGCAAAATAAAAAAATAGGTATTCTTACAGGTAGTTTGGTGCTCATACCTTCGAGTGCAAAGGATCTGTTTGATCAGTTTTGTGTAAAAAAGAGCATATCTGGAGTGTCTTTTTCTGCCCTCTCTTATGATCAGAATTATTTGATAATTAGTCTTACAGATCAGATAAAGCATGATGTGGTTCATATAATAACTGAGATTTTTCAATGTGGAGGAATTCAGGTCTTAATTGGGACAAAGTCTTTGTTGGGAGAAGGTTGGGATGCTCCCAAAATGAATAGCCTTGTGCTGGCCAGTTTTGTAAGTTCTTTTGTGCTCTCTAATCAAATGAGAGGAAGAGTTATCAGAACAGATAAAGATAATATAAACAAAACAGGAAATATCTGGCATCTTATATGTTTTGATTCCTATGATATTGGTGGAGGACAGGATTTCAGTAATATAAAGAAAAGATTTAAAACTTTTGTTGGTATTTCCTACAAAGATGAGGTTACCATTGAAAATAATTTTGAACGACTCAATATTAAAACGATAGAACGTAAAGAAGAATTACCGGAAATCAATCAGATATTCTTTGCATGGGCAAAAGATAGAACTGCTCTTGCTGAGCGATGGAAAACAGCTCTTGATAAAGGAAATGTTTTGGTGGAAGAAATTGAAGTCCCTTCAGTGAATATGACAGATATGGGGAAAATGCGGATGGATTATTTAGGTAAAATGAGCGGAAACTTTGCAAAGATAATGGTGTCATCCATATTGCTATTTTGGCAGGATCTTCTGATGGGGCTTCTCCGAAATGTTGATGAAATTAATTCTATAAAAAGTTTTTCATTACTGGTTTCTCTATTTGGGATTGCAGGTGTTGTTGTGTATGGTGGGAAACTGTATAGATCTACAAAACAATATTTAAGATGTAAAGATGTTGGGAGGCAGCTGAACTCCCTTGCTGAAGTAGTTTTGTATGGATTACTCTATGAAAAAGTAATACGAACCTCTATTGAAAAACTTCGAATTGTAAGTTCTTCAGACAAAAATAAAAATGCATTTTGTTATTTGGAGGGAGGAAGTCAATATGAAAATGCCCAATTTATACAAACTTTACAGGAACTGGTATCCCAAATAGATAACCCAAGATATCTATTGAAACAAAAAAGAGGTTTATTATTTTTGAAAAAAGATATGTACTATCCTATACCCGAGATTTTTGCAAAAAATAAAAAAAGTGCAGAATTTTTTAAAAAACTATGGGATAAAATGATAGGAAAATCTGAGCTGATTTTCACAAGAACTATTGAAGGGCGTAAAATTTTATTAAAATTGAGATTCCAGGCTTTACTCAATAGAAACGGAAGGATAGAACATCTCCACAAGTGGACCCGATAAAATGACAAAATCCCTTCGTCGAAAGGGATTTGTCATTCATGAATTAGAATCTTTGTGGGAATATGGAACTTGTGAAATTTCTTATTTTTAGTTTTTAATGACTTTGGTAGATTCTGTTGCTGTTTTAATAATATAAACTCCTTTTGGAAGCTCTGAAATATTGATTTCATTATTTCCCTTTTGAGTTTGTATCGTTTTCAGAATTTTACCATCAAGACCATAGATTTTAGCTTCACTGGCTTTTTCTGTAGTAATAGAAATAGGCCCGTGGGTTGGATTAGGATAAACAGTCAAGTCTTTTTTAATGCTTTTAGCTTCCGAAGTACCCAATACCAGATTACTATCTTTTACCCAGGTGAAAGCATCCAAACCTACATATCGGAAAGCTCCGTTGGCTGTGATTTGTAACTCATCTATCACAATGTTTGAGTAGTTCTGACCATTTAAGTTGGTAAGATCAATTAAGGTGTATCCATTCGTGCTGCCTAAACTGGTTGCAAATCCGGTAGTTTTTGTTTGGGTAAATTTTGTTACTCCGCTTAATTTTCCGGTTATAGTCAGATTTCCTGTTACATTAAGGTCCAGGTTCAATGCAGAAAGATACATCCAGAATCTGTTTACTTTAAACAAATTAGAAGTGGTTTTTATACTAAATGATGGCGGAGATTGAGTATCGTTGGAATTATCAATATATCTGTTATCATTAGCTGTTCCGCTCCAGCCAGTTCCCGGGAAATTTCCCTGAATATCAAAAACACTTACATGTGAAATGATATTGAAAATGACTCCATTATCGGTGAAGCTTGTACTTCCGTTCGATTCTGTCTCAAATTGTTCCGTACTGGTCTGCCCGAATGAGAAAATTGAAATGAGCAGACTACAGATTGTTAAAAAAGTAGTGCTTTTCATGATTTTTGTTTTAAATGTTAGGTTATTGTGTAGATATTAATCTCTTGGAGGATAAATACCTTCAACACAAATGATATAATTTAAACCTAGATAAGGAGGCATATTATTCACAGGCAGATTTTGTCCTATGAAGGCAATACTTTGATTATTAATAATCGTATCAGGGTTAGCATCATTCACAAAACTCGGTACAGCATTGAAATCTCTTCCTACTTGTGTACCTGAGATGGCAATTGTTGAAGTGGCTGTAGGAGTAGATGAATTAGCATTCTTATTTGCTACTTTAAGCTGAAATCCTGCACCTACACTTGGAAGGTTGGATGCTAAAAGTGTATTTTGTGTAGTTCCGGATACTACTCCCAAAGGATAAAATTGGTTCGCATTTACATTCCCTGCGCCTAAAGCCATACGCCCTTTTAAGTTAGGGAGAGCGAAAGTAGTAATACCGTCTCCACCATACGTTGTTCCTAAAATAGAGAATAAGGCAGAATTTCTTGAAATGCTTATTAGACTTCCGTCGCAAAACATCCAGCCTCTAGGTGCGAAATTTCCTGCAAATAATTTTACAATTCCAATGTACTCTTCCATGATGATTTTTTTTTAGTTTTTAAATTTCTTACTCTTTTACAGGCTTTTCAGAATCCGCCTTTTGATTATTTATTCTCAGTTCAAAGGAACGATTAATAGTAGGGTGGTGCTAGAGTAGAAAATACCAAATTAAAAACTCCGTATTTCTACGTAATAGATGGTGTGAAATATGCGGGTTTAAAAAGAAAATTTATACTTTAAGTTTCTCTGAACGAGCTGTATTTCGTATTTTTGTAACAATCCAATAAAAATAAAAATGAGCGAATTTGTAGCATCAGAAATTAAAAATAATATTGCCGAAATCACTTTCGGAACACCCAAAAGTAATTCTCTTCCGGGAGCAATTTTAGAAAAGCTGGCAGAAACTATTCTTGAAGAAGGAGCAAAAGATGAGGTGAAAGCTATTTTAGTAAAAAGTGCAGGTGAGAAAGCTTTTTGTGCAGGAGCAAGTTTTGACGAACTCTTAGCAATTGAGGAACTGGAAGCTTCCACGAAATTTTTCGGAGGTTTTGCTAAAGTTTTAAATGCAATGAGAAACTGCGGAAAAATTGTAGTGGTAAGAGTTCAGGGAAAAACAACTGGTGGAGGAGTTGGAATTGCTTGTGGAGCAGATTATTGTTTTGCTACTAAAGATTCAGCGCTGGCACTTACTGAAATCAATCTTGGAATCGGGCCTTTTGTAATTGGGCCTTATGTTGAAAGAAAAATAGGTAAGTCGCAATTCTCTGCAATGGCAATTGACGCAGACTTCAGATCTGCTGAATGGGCTGAGCAACATAATGTTTATCATTCCGTTTCAGATACAATTGAGGAAATGGATGAAAAACTAGAGAAGTTTTTACAGACTTTAGCTTCAAGAAGCAGCGATGCTCTAACGCTAATTAAAAAAGTTTCTTGGGAAGGAACTGACCACTTCAATGAGTTAATGCCGGCAAGAATTCATATGAGTGCCAGTCTTATTCTTGAAGATTCTGCCAAGAAAAATATTGAGTCCATTAAAGAAAAATTAAGAGTGAAGTAATTTTTTTTATTGTTTTAAAAAATATTTTATCTAGATACTATGATCCGGGAAGCATTTGTTTTTCCGGATTTTTTATGCTTTATCATAATCTTAGATTCTTATGTTTTTTTCATAGAAATCTAGCATTTTCTATTGTGTTTTTTTAATTGTGTTATTTGTGTATTATTTTGGTTAATTATTCTATAGTGTCAATGAAATCATATTTTTAGTTTTATTTTTTCATTGTTTTAACGTATTTTAAATAATTGTTTAATATTTTTAAAACTAAATTAACGTATTTTTAACTTATATTTTTAATTGATATTAAATAATGAGTTAAAAATATAAATCATTTGCATTTAATTTATTTAATTATCTTTTTTATTGCCTTTTTATTAATTTTAGTTACATATATTTGCATTCATACTGTTAAAATATGTTAAATATGAAAATGAAGTTAATATTGAGTACTGCTGTGTTGTTCTTTGTAGGAGGACACATGGTAGAAGCCCAAAAGGCTAAGCGCGACACCATACCGCAGGATACTAAGATTGATGAAATTGTGGTGGTTGCTTACGGAAGCCAGAAAAGAGAAACAATGGTTGGCTCCAATACTGAAGTAAAAGCAAAACAATTTGCCGATCGACCGATAACGAGTATCGGACAGGCGCTGGATGGTGCCAGTGCTGGTGTAAAAGTGAGTACGGGTACAGGGCAGCCAGGAAGCTCACCAAGTATCCAAATCCGAGGGATAGGTTCTTACGGGATTTCAACATCTCCTTTGTATGTTGTAGATGGTGCCATTTATACGGGCTCTCTTGCAGCTATCAATCCTAATGATATCGCATCATTCAATATTCTGAAAGATGCTGCTTCTACCTCTTTGTATGGTTCTGCTGCAGCTAATGGTGTTGTTCTGATTACTACAAAATCAGGAAGAAAAGGAAAAGATGCGTTTAATTTTAGCATGAGTACCGGAGCGGTAGGAAGATCAATCCCGGAATATGACAGAGTGAATGTTTATCAATATTATCCTCTTGTTTGGGAGGCAATAAGAAATGGTAGGATGACCTCTACACCAGGTACTACTGTAGCAGATGCCAATGCTTACGCCACAGCGCAATTGATTTCAGGTGTTCTGAAAACCAATGTATTTAATGTACCGGATAATCAATTGGTGGTAAATGGTGTTTTAAATTCCGATGCTAAACTTAAATATACTGATTTAGACTGGCAAAAGCCTTTAATGAATACGGGTTTCAGACAGAATTATGAATTAAATTACAGTGGAGGAAGTAATACAACTACCTATTTTTCGTCAGTAGGATATACCAATGAAACAGGGTATCTTATTAAATCAGATTTTGAAAGATTTACTGCAAGATTGAAAGTGGACTCACAAGTGAAAAGCTGGTTAAAACTTGGAACGAGTATCAGTGGAGTATCTTCTAATGGGAATAATTCTGTGGATGGGGCTGATAATAATACCGCATATATCAATCCATACAGATGGACAAGAACAATGGGGCCTATCTACAGCCCGTATGCTCATGATCCTAATACATTTGCTACTCTGTATGACAATGCTGGTAATGTAGTCTATGATCCCGGAAATGCAAGAGGTGTTGATGCGGCGGCAGGAAGAAACGTAATTCAGGAAACACTTTTAAATAAGGATCTTTCTAAGAACTATTATATCATATCCAGAGCATATGCTGAAATCAAAGTAAATCCGTATCTTACACTTTCCACTAATGCAGGATATGATATCAGAAATAACAGAAGAAGTACATACGGAAATAAAATTATAGGGGATGCAGCTCCGTTAGGTGCAGCAGAGAAATATAGTTTTACAGAACAGACTTTCACCTGGAATCAACTCTTAAACTACAAAAGAAAATTTGGAGATCATAATTTTGAATTCCTTTTGGGGCACGAAAATTATAAATACACTTATGAGTATCTGTATGGATATAAAAAAGGACAGATTGTAGATGATAATGATGAATTGGTCAACTTTGTAACTCCGGCATCTCTTACTTCCCGTTCGGACAATTATAGAAAAGAAGGTGTGTTTTCAAGATTGAACTATGATTATAAATCTAAATATTTACTTTCAGGTTCTATCCGTTGGGATGGTTCATCCAGATTTGCCAAAGATGTAAGATGGGATTCATTCTGGTCTATTGGGGCAGGATGGAGATTAAAAGGAGAGGAGTTTTTAAGTAATTCCAATCTCATCAGTGAATTAAAACTGAGAGGTTCTTATGGAGAAGTTGGAAACGATGGAACAAATAGTTATTATATGTACAAGAGTACTTATACGTTAGGGTATAATAATGCTCAGGAGCCCGGAATTTTATTTGGTTTCCTGGCAGATCCTTCTATTACTTGGGAGGCAAATAAACAAACTGATGTAGGAGTTGATTTTGGTTTTTTAAATAACAGAATTACAGGTTCGGTAGAGTATTATAATAGGGTTACTGAAGATCTGATCTTCCCTGTTCCTCTTCCGGTTTCTGCTGGAGTTCCGGATAATACAATCAGCAGAAACGTTGGAACAATGTATAACCGCGGATTCGAATTCAGTATTAATGCAGATATCATTAAAAATCAAAATTTCACCTGGAATATTAATGCCAATGCATCTACTCTTAAAAATCAGATAACAGAACTATCTAATGGTATCACTGAGATCATCAATGGAACCAAAAGAATTTCTGTAGGACACTCAATATATGATTATTGGTTAAGACAATGGTATGGGGTAGATCCTGCAGATGGCTCTCCTTTGTTCTTGGTAGCTGATGCTTATGCTAATACAACAGCTGCAGATATAAGAACTGTAAATGGTACTAAAGTGACAACCAATTCCAGTAAAGCCAAATTCGATTATTCGGGAACGGCAATTCCAGATTTATTTGGAAGCTTTGGAACGTCCATTACTTATAAACAATGGTCACTGTCAGCATTATTTACTTATCAGTTAGGTGGAAAAACATATGATTCTAATTATGCGGCATTAATGTCTAGTTATTCACAAGGTGGAGCTTTGAGTCCGGATATTCTTGACAGATGGACAACTCCAGGGCAGATTACTGATGTTCCGGCATTGAATTCTATAACATATACAAGCTCAAATATTGGTAACAATTCAAGGTGGCTGGTAAGTTCGGATTTTATTACATTCAGACAGGCTACTTTAAGTTATAATTTCAGCCCAGAAACTTTATCACAGCTTGGAGTTTCAGGATTAAGAATCCTTGTTTCTGGTGAAAATTTATGGAGTAAAACAGCTAGAAAAGGGTTGGAGCCTTCTCAGGCATTCAACGGTACCGCATCAAACAGGTATACTCCGGCGAGGGTGGTGACAATAGGATTTAATGTATCTTTTTAAAAAAATTAAGTAATGAAAAATATCGCAAAACAATATATAAAGTGGGCTGTTGTTCTTTCAGTCCTTATGGGAACGCTTTCATGTGAGAGTGATTATCTTGAAACAGATCCTACCACTGCAGCTTCAGAAGAAGCGGCTTACTCAAGTGCTGCCAATCTGATGGCAATCATTAACGGAATGCATCGAGATATGTATTATAGACAGAATGATAGCCAAGGACAGAATGGTCAGGGGGGAATTATGATCATGATGGATGCTTTAGCAGATGATCTTGTATTTCCTTCTACAGGAAACGGTTGGTATGTTTCAACGGTGAGATGGCAGGATCAGGTAAATGATAGTGCATCTAATGCTTTTTACCCTTATCAGTTTTATTATGCATTAATCAGAAATGCAAATCTCGTTATTGCGAATGGCCCTTCAGTGCCTGCTCCCAATGCAGCTGATGCAGCTACTATTAAAACAGCTATTGGTGAGGCTTATGCATTCAGAGCTTTCTGTTATTATATGTTAGTTCAAATTTATGGAAAAAGATATGTGCCAGGTGCAAACAATACCCAGCTTGGGGTTCCGATTAGACTGGTTGCAAATGAAATACCTTTGGCGAGAAATACTGTGGAAGAAGTGTATACTCAGATCAATAAAGACCTTGATGAGGCTGCTAGCAGATTAACAGGGGTTGCCAGAGCTACGAAAGCACATTTTAATGATAAGGTGATTTTAGGGCTGAGAGCCAGAATTGCATTAACACAAGGTAATTATGCGGCGGCTGTAACGGCAGCTCAATCAGCACGTGTAGGTTTTGCTTTGATGGATAATACAGCTTATATGGCTGGATTCAATAATTTAGCTGCTAATGGTGAGTGGATGTGGGGTGCTATAATCATAGCAGACCAAGGTGATTCATTCTCAAATTTTGGTGCTTATATGTCAAGAAATTTTAACTCTACTAATATACGTCAGGCTCCAAAAGCAATTAACAGTAAATTGTTTTTATCATTCCCGTCTACAGATGTAAGGACTAAGAATTTTGATCCAACAGGAGCACATACAGCGCTTGCTTTGCCTTCAACATATTCTAAATTCCCATATACAAGCCAGAAGTTTCTTGCTGCAAGTCAGGGAGACAGTAGGGTAGATGTTCCTTATATGCGATCTGCAGAAATGTATCTTATTGAAGCTGAAGCTTTGGCCAGATCAGGAAACGAAGCAGGATCGAAAGCTGTTTTTGATGTGTTTGCAAAAAACAGAAATCCTTCTTACACTGGAGCTACCACAACGGGTGCGGCCTATATCACTGAGATTCTTAACAGCAGAAGACTGGAGTTCTGGGGTGAAGGTTTCAGATTCTTAGATCTTAAGAGATTGAATTTAGGCTTGGACAGAACAGGAGCTAACCATTCTTCTGTAGTTACCAATAACGTAATGACAGTGGCTAACACAGATTTACGTTGGGAATTTCTGATTCCAAGAGCTGAGATCAATGCTAACACATTGATTGTTCAGAATCCATTATAACACGTACAGATTTTAATATATGATTGAGAATCCTGCTTTAGCGGGGTTCTCTTTTTTTTATGTCTAAATAAACGATGAGGTTTTCAGTAAAAAATATTTTAAAATATAAAATAAAGAGTTGGTAGATTCAAAATAAATTATAACTTTGTAATTCAAAGTTCTTTTTATGGATTCAAAAAACTATCACGAAGACTTATCCCATATCCGTTCTATGATGGAACGGTCCTCCAGATTTATTTCCCTAAGTGGTTTATCCGGAGTTGTTGCGGGTTTAACGGCTATTATTGGAGCTGTATATGTGTATTTTGTATTTCAGAGGGAAGGAATCAGCTATTTTGATGGAGACAGGAATATTCTGGGACCTGCCTTGGTTAAAGAACTTGTTCTGATTGGGATTGCTATTTTGGTTGTAGCTGTTCTTAGTGGTTATATTTTTACTGCTCATAAAAGCAAAAAGAAAGGTTTGAAGATCTGGGATGCCACTACAAAGCGACTTTTGATTACCTTTGCAGTGCCTTTGGTAGCAGGAGGTGTCTTTTGTCTCGCTCTACTTTATCATCATCTTTTTGTTTTCATTGCTCCGGCTACTCTGATTTTTTATGGATTGGCTCTGGTAGCCGCAGAACGATATACATTAACGGATGTAAAGTATTTAGGATATCTTGAGATTATTTTAGGACTTGTTTCTTTGTTCTTTTTAGGATGGGGATTGCTGTTCTGGGCCATTGGTTTTGGTGTTCTGCATATTGTGTATGGATTGATCATGCATAAGAAGTATAAGTAATGGGAATTGGTTTTGTCATATTAATACACCTTTTTGTTATATCAGCTTTCGGTCTTATCTGTGCTGTTGTAGGTTGTTTACTTACTTATTTTATAAGCAGTAGAGAAAGAAGAAGGAATAAAATGATATTAGCATTTATAGGACCTTTTGTGGCATTTTATACATTTTATATTGTCGGAATTATCAGCTTATCCATTGTGTCGGAAAATAAAAAAGTAGATATTGGAATAGGTGATGCCTGGTATGTTCCTTTAAAAAATGACTATCAGCTATTATTTATTGATTTGCCTGAGCAGGCAAGTATTAATACTGGAAAAGGACTGACATTGGTTTCACAAGTGGCTAAAATGGAAGAATTGGGTAATCAGGTTTTTGGAAAAACATTTGACAACGAATTTTTTTTCGTGGATTTAAAAACAAATGAGGTAAAGACTTTTCAAACAGAGAAAGAGTTAAGTGCCTTACATGTAAATAAAAAACTCAATCTAGTAGATACAACTGAATTTTATTCAGAAAGGAAAAACGATATTATGGGCTATTGGCCTTTGTTGATACTGTTTTTATCTCTTATTATCAGTATTGGAGCGGTGTACATATGGAAGTTAATTTTAATTTTTTAATTGTAAAATTGCTTCAGGCTGTATTGATAGAGAAGTAAAGAAAATGAAAGATAGTCAGATTTTGGCTATTTCAGAATAAATAAGATAAAGTAAAATGATCAAAATAAATCAGCTCAATAAAGAATTCGAAAGCCGTGTAAGATTGGGCATTATGTCTGTTCTTATGGTTAACGACTGGGTTGATTTTTCCGAAATGAAAAACCTGCTCGAAATAACCGATGGAAATCTGGCAAGCCACAGCAATGCACTGGAGAAAGCTGGTTATATAGAAGTGAAAAAAGAATTTGTTGGGAAGAAACCTAAAACCTCATATCGCGTTACACAGAGCGGAAGACAGGCATTTACGGAGCACTTGAATGCTCTTGAAAAATTATTGGGACGATAGTCCTATATTTTTTTGAAAATTAACTTTGAATTACAAAGTACTTTATATTTTAAAATTAAATAAAATTATGACACAAAAACAAAAAACAATCACAATTTATGCCCTTCCATTGGCTTTACTCAGTATTCCATTGGTTGGCAATCTATTGTCTAAAGAAGTAAACTGGTCAGGATCAGATTTCCTGATTGCAGGAGCTTTGCTTTTTACAACTGCTTTTCTCATCAATCTGGTAAGAAACAGAATTAGAAAACAAAGTCAGAAAGTGATGATATGTATTTTTATTTTGCTGGCTATAACATTGATATGGCTTGAATTAGCAGTAGGGATTTTCGGAAGTCCGTTTGCCGGAAGCTAAAATCTGATTTGTGATTAATCCTAAATAATAATGAAAGATTCAGAAATAATAAATCTAGGCAAGGCAGTATTCGGAATATTTTTTTCAATTGGAACTCTTTGTCTTTTAGGGGCTCTGATTACAAAAGATAACTGGTTTGCCGGAGCGGGATATCTGCTAATCGTTTTCGGAGTGCCAGTCAATTTATTATGCATATTGGGGTTCTTGACATATGGTGTTATAAATACATCAAAATTTAAAGAATGTATGATAGCCATACTTATTTTGACTGCCAATATTCCCATCGCATTTACTTATGCTATTATAGGCTTGGGGTATTTCAATTAATATCCATAAATATATTTAATACTATTATGAAAAAAATACGCGTTCAGTTCCTGCTTTTTGTATACGATAAAACTCAAAAATTATACAGAAAATATTTCAAAAAGAAAAAAAGACAATGGCAGTTCAATGAAAAGCAACTGTTGGAGTTTCAGGAAGATTCTTTAGGTCGAAAATTAGGAGAGTTTTACAGGAAGCACGGCTTCTCAATGATACCAAAGATGGAAAACCACGATGTACATCACCTGATTACCGGTTGTGGAACCAACTTCGAGGATGAAATTGCCATGCAGTACCTGCTTCTGGGAAACGGTAAGCTCAATGCGCACCTTCTGGCTGCAATCGTATTAGGAACAATTATTCTTCCTGAATATGTGAAAATTTATATCAAAGCTTATAAAAAGGGACAAAATATGAGAGCCTTTCATCATTGGGACTTTGAAGAATTGCTATGGCAGAATTATGAACATGTGAAAGACTTTATTCAACAGAAAGAAACGGTAGTTCTTCATTAAAAGCTAAAGATGATGGGAAAAATAAAATTCAGTCCGCTAGGAAAAAGATCATTCATTGTTTCTTTTCTGCTGGGAACCCTTCTACTGTTTGCATTTTGGATCACAAGAGCTGAATTTCTGATCATATTTGGGTTTTATTACGTTGTGATTGCTGCTGTAACTAACCTGTTGATCACTTTATATGAGTTGATGGAATACCTGAGTGATGTTTCCGAAAAGAAAAGAAATGGAAATTCTGTTCTTCTATTACTACTTAATATTCCTATTACTTTTCTATACCTCACCCTATTCTTTAATTTTTGTTGATCTCTATACTTGTACACCTTAAATCTTTCAATCCTTTAAATCTTTAAATATTAAATAGTAAACCTCATGAAAACACATCATTATATATTTCTTACAGCTATTCTCTTTGTCATTGTCTTTTATGATCAGGAAGTAGGGCTGAATCTTGGAATTCTGGGAATTGTCTATGCTGTATTAACGCTGTTGAGAACACCGGAAAAAAATAAAACAAAAACATTATATGTACTTTTTGGAACAAGTATCCTGTCCAGTATTGCATTTGCGTGGTTCGGAGATTTTCCATCCTTTATTGCGGTGGCGAGCTCACTGCTTTTGCTTGGCTATAAATCGAAGAACAGAAGATTGAAAATTCTCTTTTTAATTCCGGTTTTTATTGTGAATTGCTGTACTTCATTCTGTCGTTTTTTCAGTTTTGATGAATGGCTGCCTAAGAAGAATATTCCAGGATTATGGCAAAAGACATTTGCTTTCATCTTGATCCCGCTGATACTGGTTTCCGTCTTCTTTGGAATTTACTCTGCAGGAAGTAATCACTTTGCTGCTCTTTTCACCAATTATGAATTGGATCTTAATATTTGGCAGGTATTCTGTCTCTCGGTTTTAGGTTTTTTTATAGCCTTTAATTACTGGAACTATGCGGTGGAAAAGCTCATCTACAAAAGCAATCATGTTCTTAATAATGAGTTTGGCAAAGATTCCCGGATTCCCAAGGCTACTTATTCTTTTCTTGATCTTGATGCAGAAAGAATGAGCGGAGTAATCTCTTTTGTTTTATTGAATATTTTATTGGTGTTCTTTATTATTACTTATAATTATGAACAGTTTTATGAAGTTGTAAAAACACCAGTTCAGCTTTCCGAAGAAACCCATGAAAGAGTAAATGCTGTAATCATGTCTATTATAATGGCAATTCTGGTGATTATGTTCTATTTTAAATCCGGATTTAATTTTGATCCAAAAGCAGGACTGTTGAAAATTTTAGCCAAAATCTGGATTCTTCTCAATGCTGTTCTTGTTGTTTCTGCAGCTCTTAAAAACTATGAGTATATTATTAATTATGGATTTACCTATAAAAGATTAGGGGTTCTTGCTTTCCTGCTGTTATCATTAGTTGGTCTGGCGTTGACTTTTATTAAAATTCAAAAGCAGAAAAGAAATATTTTCCTTGTTAACACTATGATCTGGTATTTTTATGGAACTATTCTGGTGTGCAGTTATTTCAATTGGGGAGGTTTTATTACTTCTCAGAATATGAAACGAAAGGATTTTGTGGTCAATTATCATTTAACTTCCATCAACTTCAGTGAAAAAGCGCTACTGAAATATGCAGAGGAAAAAAATGATCAGAAGCTTAAAAAGACCTTGCAGGATAAAGTGAAAAATGAAACATCCAAAACATTCCTTTCAAAGATCATATATTATCAGACTATACAATAAAAGATCATGAAAAACTTAGCGGGATCCTCTAGATTTAAAATTAATATATTGTTGATAATGATGACGATATTCTGTTTCAGCCTCTCTGCTTTCAGATATTACATCAGCGATACAAAAGTGTTTTTGTTTCTCAACTGGAATCTGTTTCTGGCCTGGATTCCTTTATTACTGAGTTCTTTTATTCTTGCCTTTAATATCAAATGCAAAACTTCATTGCTCTTTATAGTAATAGTCTGGATATTGTTCTTTCCCAATTCTCCTTACATTCTTACAGATCTTTTTCACCTCAGAGCAAGAAATGAGATACCGATCTGGTATGACCTCATTGTGATTCTTTCCTATGCGTGGACCGGGCTGATCTGTGGTTTTATAAGTCTTCATGATATTGAAAAGAGACTTTCTGATTATACGAATAGAAATGTCATTAATGGAGTGGTTGTCCTTTTTCTTTTCATGAGCAGCTTCGGAGTTTATCTCGGTCGGTTTTTGAGATGGAATAGCTGGGATGTTCTCAATAATCCTTTTGGTCTGTTCTCGGATATTGTGGTGAGATTCATCTATCCGATGGAATATACCAAAACATGGGGTGTTACTCTTTTGATGGGAATAATGCTCAACTTTATGTACTTTACATTTAAATGGGCAGGAACTAATGATGAAAAAGAATTACAACCGGAAAATAAAACATTAAACGGATTGGAACAATTTTAGCATTTCAATGAGCTCAGCATAATACATGTTGATCCATTCTTAAAATTAATTATTATGAAAAAAAGCTTATTGTTAATTCCTTTGATAATTGTTGCCTGTAAAAAAGAACCTGCTGTGACAAATGTCCCGGATAAGGACTCTACAGTGGTAACAGAAATGCCGGACTCTGTGGTAAAAAAAGATTCTGTAGCATTAAGGAAAAAAGATTCAATTATTAACAATGCTCCGGTCACTAAGGAAGTATTACGTAAAGGCGTAATGAGAGATGAAAAAGACGGCCAGATTATAAGAACTGCAGACGCCAACCAGTTGCCTTTTACAATTGGAGAGGAATTTACAAAGGATGATCAGGATTTGATTTTAAAACTGACCCGTTACGACCGCCCGAATATCAAAGCTAAAATTTCAACAAAAGAGAAAGATTTTAATATCCGTTTCAATCAGATCAGACTTCCAAACGGGAACTACGACGGACCTTTTGGAAGAGAAATTACTTATGATACTCCCGGACAAGGTGAAGTATGGCTGATTATCGGGAAAAGTAACATGGCTTCCGGAAATACCAAGGGAAGTTTTACAGTAACTGTAGAATAAGGCTCAATCAATTTGGTACAATTTCTGCAAACTAAACTCTGAAGTTTAAAATTTAAAATTATGAAAAATATAGTTCTAACAGCAATGACCGCTTCAGCTGTACTCGTAAGTTGCGGAACCGTACAGTCGCTGGTTCAGAATACATTTCCCTACACAACGAATGTTTTAGTGTCTACAGGAGTTCCTGCAGATAAAGAAGTTTCTTCTACTGCAACAGCTACCAATGTACAGACATGGTTCGGAGGAAATAACAATGCAAAAATTAAAGATGTAAGAATTTCAGATGCGAAAATCTCTGTAGCAGCTCCTTCTGGGGGAAACCTGAGTGCATTCAAAACTGTAAAAATATATGTTTCATCTAACGGAACAGGAGAGAGATTAGTGGCTTCACGCTCCAACATCTCTACCAATTCTTCCAGCTTAAATCTTGATCTTAATGATACAGGATTCCTTGACGAAATTGTAAAAAGTTCAGGATTGACGGTAAGAACCGTTTATGAATTGAAGAATCAGACCTCTTCAGATATGAACATCAAAGTAGCGCTTAATTTCAGCAGCGTTCCAGCAAAATAAAATCAATAAAAATTGATAGCAAAAACCCTCTTTCAGAAAGCTGAAAGAGGGTTTGATGTGAAGTAAAATGTATAAAAAAATCTTATATTTTAGAGTTTGGTTAATTTCTCAACAACTCTTCTCTGGCCTTCATTAATATTGATGATATACTGCCCCGTAGGAAGTTGTGAAATATCAATCTTTTCATTCGGTAAAACCGAATTTTTAATCACTGTACGTCCCTGAAGGTTAATAATCTCTATATCCAGTTTTTTATTTTCACTGCTTTTAATAGCAATGGAACTGCTGGATGGATTAGGATAAATTTTAACCTCTAATGATGGTAAAGTCTTAACAGGTGCTACAAAATTACTTTCCAGTTGAAGGATAGCATTCTTCACATTAGGAAGAGGTCCGATCTTTTGCCCCGTCACTGTTCCTCCCTGAGGAATTCCTGTTGAAATTAAAAGGTTTTTCATCGCTGAAGGTGTTAAATATTGACCTGTAGTCTGGCGATAGAAAGACTGAATCAAAATAGCTGCAGAAGAAACCACAGGTGTTGCAGAACTTGTACCGCTGAAATAATTATAAGTTCTGTTGTTGTCATTGTCATATTTCACATAAGATCCATAGCCTGCTGCCATCACACTGCTTCCCCAACCCTGAACATCCACTCTGTTTCCAAATGTACTGAAGCTTAATTTTGAATGGGTAGTATTAGGAGATCCTGCTCCTACAATGATAGCACCACTGTTTCCTCTCGCAAGATAGGTTGCATAAAACGGATCATCCAGATTTTGGTTTCCATTACCTGCCGCTGCAATGATAATAATTCCTGAATCAGTAGCAGCTTTCGTAAGATCCCAGATTACTTTGTCATATTCCGCAGGGCAATACTGACCGTCTTTTCCACCAGTCTGCATTTCGTATAATATAATATCTCCGGCCTGAGATGCATTAATAGATCTGCTTACCGCAGAAGCTCTGTTGTATCCCACCGTAGTCCATTCCATATAACCTTTTATTTCAGAAGCACTATAAGCAGCTCCTGTAAGTCCGATATTATCTTTTATTGAACCTAAAATACTCACAACTGCTGTTCCGTGGTCACGGTAATTATTATTGGCTAATCCTGCATTAGGTGAATAACCAGGTTCAAGCTGTATAGAGTTTTGATTAGACAGCATTTCGTGAGTCTTGTAGAACCCGTATTCTACATCTCGTACACGGATATTCTGTCCTGTGATTCCTCTTGACCATGCATATTTGGCGTTGATTCCCGGATTGTCATTCAGATAAGTCTGCAGGCTTTCCAGATCAGGAGTGGCCACAAAAGCATTGACTAATGGTGGTTCGATAGGTTCGGCACTCATTACAGATACATATTCTATTTCAGGAAATCTCTCAAGAGTATGGATGATTTTTTCTGAAGCTTCTTTATTTTGAAGAGGAATATCAGCCTTATAAATTCTTTTCAGCTTTTCCACAGATTCTCCGGAATTACCGATGGCTTTGCTGCTTCTGGCCATTTCATCAAGTTTGCTGTCTGTAAAATCCAGATCATACTTAAATGAGATGTGATTTTCTCTTGAAAATCTTTCCAGATCAGCGTTTCTGCTGAAAGCCGTTTTTTCTGAATTGATGCCTTTTGAAAAGCATACATAAATAATTGAATTTTGATTATTAGCCATTTTGGGCTGGCTGTCCTGTCCGAAAGACAAAGTAGAACAGAACGCAAATAATGCGAAAAGGTTGATTTTTGTTTTCATATGATTTTGTTAAATGGTTGTAAATCAGTTTTGATTTATATCAAAAATAATAATAAAATAAAAACAAATCACGTTTTTGTGATTTTATTTTTTAGATTTTTTACTCTTTTCTTTTGTATAAAGGATTTCTTTGTTGATGAACGATACCCCTCACAGGTTTTTAAAACCTGTGAGGGGTAATGGCAGATACATTTTATGCATTTCAATCAAAAAAAATACGTTCCAACGAATTGAAACGTATTGCTTTATGGTTATATTTATTTCCCGATTTAGCTTTTGGTAAGAGAATCCATGACAATGGTAACCGGCCCGTCATTGATCAGGGAAACTTTCATATCTGCTCCGAAAATTCCGCTTTCTGTTTTTAGTCCGGATTTAGCGATTTCTTCCTTAAAATAATCAAAAAGTGGCACCGCTTTATCCGGTTTGGCTGCCTTTATGAAAGAAGGTCTGTTGCCTTTTTTATAATCTGCAATCAATGTAAACTGACTGATGGAAAGGATTTCTCCTGAAATATCTTTCACGGAAAGGTTAAGCTTGTCATCTTCATCTCCAAAGATTCTCAGATTTAAAACCTTTTGTACAAGCCAGTCGGCATCTGTCTTTTCATCATTTTCATCTATACCTACCAGCAGCATAAGCCCTTTTCCGATTTCACCAACAATTTTTCCGTCTACTTTTACACTGGCTTCGGAGACTCTCTGTATAACGATTTTCATCTTGTATTTTTAATAGTAAACATTTAAGATTTTACTTGCAGCATCATAACTGTAAGGATAAGTTTTAGGTGGCAGAGATGTTTTGGCTCCAGACTCCGGCTGTCCTGTACTTAATATCCATCTTGTATTATCCTGTGGACAAATAATGGCAATATTGTCTTTTACCTCAAGAGTTGTATTGTTATCAGGACATAGATGTGGTGCATTCCTGTCATAGACTTTAAACCCGTTTGCAGTCCGGACAATAATCAACCCTCTGGTTCCTGACTGTTGCTCGTTCACATAAATCCAGCCATTGATATTGTTCAAAACGTAATAAGCAGGCAGGTTTAGATTAAGCGATACATTGATGGGAACATTTGGGAAACAGTTCACAGTATCTTCTCTGCTTCCACATGAGTTTATAGTTAAATTACTGAAAATCAATAAAATGAAAATGGATAAGATTGAAAAAGTTTTTTTCATTTCAATTTAAATTTTTATATATTTGTAAAAATTAAACGATTACAACACGAAAACATTGTCCGGCAAATGTCGGATTATTTTTTTATACTAAAACTAAATTTTGAAAATTATGGCAAGCTATGTTACTAAGGAGGGCCTAGAGAAAATGAAAGCTGAGCTGGAACAGTTGGAAACTGTGGAGAGACCAAAAATTACTCAGCAGATCGCAGAAGCAAGAGATAAAGGAGATTTATCTGAAAATGCAGAATACGACGCAGCTAAAGAGGCTCAGGGGATGCTTGAAATGAGAATTTCTAAGCTGAAAGATGTTATCTCTACTTCTAAAATTATAGACGAAAGCCAATTAGATACTTCAAAAGTTTCAATCTTAACAACAGTGAAACTTAAAAACAATGCTACCAAGCAAGAGCAGGTATTTACATTGGTACCGGATAACGAAAGCGACCTGAAGACAGGAAAGATTTCTGTGAACACACCTATCGCAAAAGGACTGTTAGGAAAAGCTATTGGCGAAATTGCTGAAATTACTTTACCTAATGGAAACAAACTGTCTTTTGAAGTATTAGACATCTCTCTATAGTCTGATACTCCTTTCTATTTCTGAACTTCTAAATATCTAACCCAAACTTCTGATAAAATGAGCACTATATTCACAAAAATCATTAATGGCGAAATTCCCTCTTATAAGATTGCAGAAAATGAAAACTTTATTGCATTCTTAGACGCAATGCCTTTAGTGAAGGGACATACTTTAGTAGTACCTAAAAAAGAAGTGGATTTGATTTTTGATCTTGAAAGTGAAGAATACAAAAACCTTTGGGGATTTGCCCAAGAGGTAGCCAAGAAGATCAAAACTGCAATTCCATGTGTAAGAGTAGGAGTAGCAGTGGTAGGACTTGAAGTTCCTCATGCACACATCCATCTGATTCCTTTAAATAAGATGGAAGACATGAATTTCAGAAATGAAAGATTAAAATTAACGAACGAAGAATATACAGAGATTCAACACTCAATTATTAATTCTTAACAACCAGAAAATCGTAAAAAAGTAATTTTTTACGATTTTCTTTAACATATACATATATATTATATCATATGAATTCCAACCAATGTTCTTTCTGTGGCAGAAAAAGAAATGAAGTACAGATGCTGATTTCTGGGCAGAATGGTTTTATTTGTGAAAATTGTATAGAGCAGGCACATGCTATCGTAAAAGATGGTGCATCAAAAACAGAATATTCACCTGCTAATAGTATGGAGGAGCTTAAAAAGCCAAAAGAGATCAAAGAATTTCTTGATCAGTATGTGATTGGACAAGATCAGGCAAAAAAGCAACTTTCCATTGCTGTGTATAACCATTATAAAAGATTGCTTCACGCTAAGGACGAGAATAGAGAAGTAGAGCTTGAAAAGTCAAACATTATCATGATAGGAGAGACAGGAACGGGTAAAACGCTTCTGGCAAAAACTATTGCAAGAGAACTTAATGTTCCTTTCTGTATCGTGGATGCTACTATTTTAACTGAGGCAGGATATGTAGGAGAAGACGTTGAAAGTATTCTTTCAAGACTTTTGATGGTCGCAGATTACGATGTGGAAAAAGCTGAAAAAGGAATTGTTTTCATCGATGAGATTGATAAGATTGCCAGAAAATCAGACAATCCAAGTATTACAAGAGACGTTTCAGGAGAAGGCGTACAGCAGGGATTATTAAAACTGTTGGAAGGAAGTATTGTGAATGTTCCGCCACAAGGAGGAAGAAAACACCCGGATCAGAAATATATCCAGGTAAATACCCAAAACATCCTATTTATTGCAGGAGGTGCTTTTGACGGGATCAAAGAGATCATCGAAAGAAGAATGAACAAGCAGGCAATTGGCTTCAGTTCTGAAAAAATCAATAAAACAGACGAGGACGAATATATATTAACAAATATTAATGCAATTGACCTTCGTACTTTCGGATTAATTCCGGAACTTTTGGGAAGATTTCCAATTATTACTTACCTCGATAAACTCACAAAAGAGACGCTGGTAAGAATCATGAAGGAACCTAAAAACTCTATCGTGAATCAATTTGTGGAACTTTTTAAAATGGATGGCACAAATTTGGTTATTACAGACGGAGCAATTGAAAAAATCGTAGAGGAAACTATTGAAAAAGGATTAGGGGCAAGAGGGCTTAGAGGGACCACCGAAAAAGTTCTAGAAGACTATATGTTTTCAATAGGAGAGGAGAAAGATATCATCTTAAATGAAGATAATGTTTTGATTAATAGATAAAATATTTTTTTTTTTAGAAAAATAATAATACCTTTGCGGGTGAAGATTGTATTAACACACAAATAATTTATACAATGAGAAAAAGTTTATTTGCTATAGGTCTTTTAGCAATTAGTTATTCTGTTCAGGCGCAGATACTTTGTCATGTTGACACTAATGCTAATATGTATGTGAGCGAAGGCACCCTAGTTTATAGCGGTGGAGGTGTACAAACAAAAGGTAATGGCCTTTTGGACGTGCATGGAAATATCATGGTTGTAGGATCTGCTACAGATGGTTTTAAAACAATTGATGCCGGAGGTGCTGATAAGACTGACGGTGGAAATATCATCTTAAGACTTAATACCCCTGCTTCTTTTGCTACTTCCACGTATGGTCAGCTGTACATCGACGGACTATCCCAGTCCAACATCACAGGTATTGTCACTAAAGAGTACAGAACTACAAGTAACGGTAGTGGCAATTATTTCCAACAAGTTGCTTTACCTTTCTTTGGTAAAGCCTTAAGTTCATTATCTACTGAAGTTGGTAAAACTTTCAATACCGGTAGATATAGTAATCCAATTCTAAAGTGGGATAACGCCAATGCGGTTTCTGCACATTTTACAAATTTAGCATCTACTACTGCTGATGGTTCAGGGTATTATATGTTGAAAGTTTCCAGCAATGACTGGAATCCAAGTGCACCTGCAACTGGAACTGTTTTCAATATCAATGGAAAACCGTATGCTCCACTAACAGGAACTGTGTCATTGCAGAATGCAGGAAAATCTAATTTAGGAGCTTCCAATGTTGTATTCGGAAATGGTGGTAACGCTGTGAATTCTTACAACGAAAAGTACAATACTTATCTTGATGATTCATTTGAATTTACTACCACTCCATGGGCTGGAACATTTGGACAAAATTTCTACCAATTCGGTAACCCTTTCCTTACCAACTTAGATTTATCTAATATTGGATATACTGAAAGCGTTACAGGATCAGACGGAAATGCAGTAAAAAATATCTGGGGTATTGAATATAATCCAGGTACTGTTGTTACACTTCCTGGAGGTTCTACTTACGCTACAGGTGCTCAGGTAGTTACTTATGTAGCTACAGGTGACGGAGTTGCTCCGGCAGTTGGAGATGTGAACCTAGATAAAATGGTTATCAAACCTATGCAGTCGTTTAAAATAAAGTTAAGAGACAATACAGCTCAGACTTTAGACTTTAATCCACTGAGAAGATTCAAATCAACAGCTAGAACAGCAGGTACTCCTAACGGTGTAAATGCAGCTAAAACGGCTGGTAAGAATACAGCCAACACTGTAAAACAGCTTGGGGTAATTGGTCTTGATGCTAATGGTAATGAGATTTCCAGAACTTACTACGTGGTTTCTCCAGCATTTACAACTGGACACCAGGTTTCTACTGCTACAACAGTTCAAAGTTCAGCTGGTACGAGAATTATCGGTACTTATGAAGAAGCATTGAATGGTGGGTATGATAATAATTATACTAACTATTGGTTATATATTAACGAAGCTAATGAGAGTAACTTCCAAGGTAAAAATGTTAAGTTAGTTAACTACAAACTTGATCAGGTTAAATCTTATAAGTTCGAGATCAGAGAAAATGCAGAACTTATTCCTGCTGGTGCACACCAGTTATCTTCAGGAATTGGTTTCTACTATAAAGCGGAAAATGGAAATTTAGTACAGGCTAAACAGGGAGATGTGGTAGCTGTAACAAATGAAGAAGCTAACTTGTATTATGGTGAGCCAAGTAATATTACTTTAGGTGTGGATAAAACAACTTCTAGTGTTTCCAGAACACTTGTTGTTTACGATCCATCTATTACAAATTACATTGTTAGATTTGATCCAAAATGGAAAAAAGCAGACATTCAAGTTTATGATATGAGCGGTAAACTGGTAATCTCTAAAAAAGCGGTTGAAACATCCAGAGATTTTGTAATCGAGCTGAATGGCTCAGTTAAAAATTCATATGTTGTAAAAATCGTTTCTGATAAGGGAGAAACTGTTAACACTAAAATCTTAAAATAAACCACATGAAAATTATTAATAAACTAGTCTTGGCGTTTTTCCTATTTGCTGTATTCGTAGCAAATGCCGCTCCACCACAACCAGCAATCCCAGGAGGAGGAGGAAATGGAGGAAATGGTACCGGGTCACCAGCCTCACCAATTGATATGTATGTATATGTACTTGGTATTGTAGCAATAGGATTTATTGTTTACTTTACAAAAAAGTACAAGAGCGTAAAAGCATAAAATTTTATTAAAATAATATTAAACTCTCTGATTAGTCAGGGAGTTTTTTTATTTTTACTTTATGAAAAAGATTTATACGCTATCAGCGGTTTTGGCTGCATTTGCTTTACAGGCTCAATTTACTGTTACAATTCAGGCTCCGACAGATTTTAAAGACCAGGATGCTATTCTATATACACTTAACGGATCAAAAGATATTATTGTTACTAAAGAACAGAGTAAGAATAGTACATGGACTTTTAAATATCCAGGTCATTATATGGGGATGATGAAAGTTTATTTTCCTGGCTCTAATAATACTGTAAGCTTTATTTCTGAAAATAAAAATGTCAACTTTAAACTGGATATTCAGAATAGCAAAGTAAAAGATGTTACTTATCTGGATGATGCCAATAATCTGATGAGCAAACAACAGGAAGGCTCCCAAAAGAAAGAGCTTATTTTGCCAGCTTTAGCACAAATCAAAGAATATTACAAAGACAATACGGATTTTGGAAAAGCTCTGAAAACAGAAATTGACAGACTTTCTGGTTCTTCAAGTTCTATTGATGCTGCACAACACCCATTTATTGCTTATTATAATACGAATTACAGCAAGTTTCTTTCTAACTCACCCGATTCAACTAAGAAAGTAGATCAGGAAGAAATAATCAATTTTCTGGACAAATCCAATGATATGCTTGAAAGCTCATCGTTATTGAGACCTGTACTGGTGGCTTATCTGAATTCGGGAGGGAATACGAATGTTACTGCTTCTGTAGATAAACTGCTGGACCGTTTAAAAGTAGAGACTCCAAGAGGGCAGACTGTTTTGTCAGAATTGATTGATATCTTCGATGTATATCAGATGGATGAATACAAGAGTAAATATTTATCTCTCGCTAAAAATCTTAAATGTACCATCACAGACAGGCTTGCTTCTACACTGAAATCGAATGCAAACATTGAAATGGGGGCTGTTTTCCCTAATTATAAGTTCCAGTCACCTGTTAATACCACTGCAAAATCTTTACACGATATAAAGGCAGATAAAAAGGTCGTTGTGTTCTGGTCATCTACATGCTCACACTGTGAAAGTGAGCTTCCAAAACTTTTGGAAAAATATAATGATCTGAAATCAAAAAATATTCAGATTGTAGGGTTGTCTTTAGATGTGGATAAGAATTCGTATACCCAGAAAATTGCTGCATTTCCTTGGGTGAATGATTCAGAATTGAGAGGATGGAACAGTAGCTACACAGATTTATATAATATTCATGCAACTCCAACGTATTTTATTTTGGATGCTAACAATAAGATAATCAGCAAACCAGATCATGTTGGCGATGTTTTAGAATATTTTAAGCTAAAATAATTTTGGAGGTAAAGAAATATTTTCTATATTTGCACCACCAAAACGGCGAGGTAGCTCAGTTGGTTAGAGCGCAGGATTCATAACCCTGAGGTCACGGGTTCAATTCCCGTCTTCGCTACAATAAACCGCAATCATTAAATCAATGATTGCGGTTTTTACTTTTAAAAGAATTGTCCTTTCGTCTTTTAATTCTTTCCAATGAATTTTATTTTTTAACGATTTCATTCTTCTGATGAAATATTAAGGGAATAATTATACTTCTTCAGCTTCATTATAATGATAGGTTAGTTTTTATCATAAACTCATGTTATGATAGTCCTCATATTCGTCTTCTTGTTGCCCTTTTTTTAATGATCGTATTTTTTGCGATAAAACCCTTTACTTAGGTAGATTTTTGCTATAATAGGCTATTTAAACGAATGAGATTGGTTGAGCTACTGCAAAATATTATCAGATGATTTGAAATTTTAATAATAAACAATAAAAACCCCGTTTCACAATTTGTAAAACGGGGTTAGTTTTTAATAAAAGGTTTATTAAACCTGATATCCAAGTAATTTTCTGATTTGATAAAAGAATCTTTCAATCAGCCGCAGATCCTGTGTTACAATTTCTGCGCTGCCTCTAAGCTCTTTATCGAATGTAAGTGTTTTATTATAGCTTGTTTTTAATCCTTTTGGTAAAATTACATCTACATAGTAATTCCCTTTTTCATCAGGAATAAGAGAGATGTTTTGCACTTTTCCTTCGATGATACCGTATTCCTGGAATCGGTAATTGTCCAGTTTAATCAGTACTTTCTCACCAGGAGTTATTTTTCCTGAATTTGTGGTAGGAACGGACATTCTGCCCACTAGCTGCTCTTTATTTTTAGGAAGAATAGAAAGTATGGGTTCTCCTACTTTTACGAACTGATTCTCACCAAAGAACTGTTGGAAACTGGCAACACCATCAGTGGATGAGATGACAAGATAGTTTAGCTCCCACTGTTTTAGAGATTTTCGCAGCTGCTCAAGAAGCTGTAGAGTTTGTGAAGAGTATGTAATTCTGTCTTTTTCGGTATTAATGGCAGTTCCGCTTTTGGTCTTATTCAGATTGGAAATTCCTTCATCCATTTGAGATATGGAGATTTTGATATTCTCAAGGTTTTGCTGTGCCTGAAGATATTTGATCTTTTCATTTTCAAGTTCCATGGCTGAAATTACCCCTTGGTTGAATAATTCCTGAGATCTGTTGAAGTTTTTCTTTGTCAGATCATATTTTATAGATTCCAGGTTCTTCTGCTGTTTCAAGGTAGCAATTCTTATTTTATATTCTGAAATGCTCTGATTGGCGGCCAGATTTTCAGGAGCATAAGGCTGTAGTCTTGTAAAAAGAGCTTCATCCTGAAATGCTTTTGCAAAACTGTTATATTCACCCTGCAATTCACCCAGTTTGAATCTTGAAGCCTGCGCTATAGGGAAGGTATATAATTTATCGGGTGTGATGGAGTCTACCAGTTTTTTAAGTTCTAAAATATCTTTATAGTTAGCTGCAGACTGCATCACCATCAGAACATCATTCTTTTTAACTTCCTGATGGTCTTTTATGAATATTTTCTCAATTTTGGAACTGGTTCGTGCTTCTATTTTCTCAGGAGGATTCTGGGAAGTTACAATAATAGGAGCCGGTACAAATTCCGGATATTTTATAATGTAGCTCATTAAGAGAATCAACAGGAGGATAATAAATATCACTGTATTTCCCCAGCGGATCATCCAATGCGGTGGCTGGGTAAGAATATCCTGTACACTCTCTGAGCGAAGTTCAATATTGTCTAAAACGTCTTCTTTCATTGTTCTGAGGTAAAATTTCCCCCAATATTTCAGGGGGAATATAATTTAAATAATTGGGCAGTTCCCGTCATACCAAGATGGTGGTGAAGTGTCTGCATCGGGAGGGCATTCAAAATGCTTTATACGGCATGGTACCCAGCTGCCAAGACACCAGGATCCACAACAGTTGTTGTCCGGAATAATTACTCCTCCACTCACTAATGTCAAATCTTTTCTTGAAAGTTTTTTAAGATTTTTCATGATTTAATTAGTTTTATTTTTCCTACTCTATAAGCTTTTCGGATTCCGCTATTTTTTTTGCTTTTATGATTAGCTGCCTAATTCAAGCTGATTTCTTACAAGTCTGTAATATTCTCCCCTTAAATCTACCAGATCGGCATGGCTCCCTTCTTCAACTACTTTTCCTTGATCCAGTACAATGATTTTATCAGCATGTCTTACCGTTGAAAGTCTGTGGGCAATCACCACTGCTGTTTTACCTTTAAAGAACTGTTCAAGATTTTCCATAATCACTTTCTCATTATTGGCATCCAGTGCAGATGTTGCTTCATCAAATAAAATATATTCAGGAGATTTGTAAACAGCTCTTGCAATGAAAAGTCTCTGCTTTTGGCCTCCACTTACACCAACTCCTTCATTTCCGATCTTTGTATTATAACTTAATGGAAGACTTTCAATAAAATCTTTGATATTGGCTATCTCTACGGCACGTCTCAATTTTTGTTTATCTATATGATCTTCACCTACAGCAATATTATTGGCGATGGTATCATTGAATACATATCCTTCCTGCATTACAACACCACAATGATCTCTCCAGTATCTCGGAGAAATATTTTTCATATTGGTGTTCCCGATTCTGATTTCACCCTGGTCCGGATCATAAAATTTCATCAACAGTTTCAGTAAAGTGGTTTTTCCACTTCCGCTGGCTCCCACAATAGCTGTGGTCTGCTGGTAAGGAATCGTAAGGCTTAAGTTTTCAAAAACCGGAACATCAGAACCAATATATCTGAATGACATATCTTTGATTTCGATATCTTGCTTCGGAACATCTGTAACGTACTGCTCATTTTTATCTTCTTCATCATCTTTATCATGGATTTCTCCTAATCTTTCAAGGGAAATTTTAGCATCCTGAGTCTGTTTGATAAAGTCGATAAGCTGAAGAAGCGGGCTGTTTAACTGTCCAATAATATACTGAACAGAAAGCATCATCCCCAAAGTAAGGTTTCCACTTAAAACAAGTTTTGCAGAAAGGAAACTCACCAGAATATCTTTCATCTGATTGATAAAGTTTCCTCCAACAGACTGCCATTGTTCTAATGAAAGAGATTTTATTCGGATCTTAAAAAGTTTTACCTGAAGAAATTCCCAGTCCCATCTTTTTTGCTTTTCGGCATTATGCATTTTGATTTCCTGCATACCGTTGATAAGCTCAATTACTTTACTTTGTTCCTGAGATACCTGTGAGAATCTTTTATAATCAAGTTCTTTTCTCTTTTTTAAGAAAAAACTGATCCAGCCAATATATAATACAGCTCCTACAAGATAAACGATGAAAAGTCTGTAATCGTAAAATAATAATACAATGCTGAAAATAATAAGGTTGACCAAAGAGAATAATGTATTCAGTGAAGAGCTTGTAAGAAGCTGTTCAATTCTGTGGTGGTCATTAATTCTTTGCATGATATCTCCTGTCATTCTGGTATCAAAGAAACTTATCGGAAGTTTCATCAATTTGATAAAGAAATCGGAGATGATCGAAATATTGATCCTTGCTGAAAGGTGAAGAAGAATCCAGCTTCGGATGGTCTCAATTCCCATTCTTCCCAGGAATAGCATAATTTGGGCAAGTAGAACTACATAGATAAAATTAATATCCTGATTCTGGATCCCGACGTCTACAATACTTTGGGTAAGAAACGGGAATATCAGGGAAAGTAAACTTCCTCCTAATAGACCAATAGCCAATTGTATAACAAGTGTTTTATATTTAAGAAGATATTTGGACAAGAATGTAAAGCTTGCCTTACTCTCTTCAGCATCAAACTCTGTCTGGAAGAATGCAGGAGTGGTTTCAAGAATCAGGACAATTCCTTCTTCTGTATTTTCGTTGGCATTTTCTCCAATCCAGGACTTGATAAATTCTTCTCTGGTATAAGTGATCAGTCCATAGCTGGGATCTGAAATATAGACTTTGTTATTTTTGTCGATTTTGTATACAACAACAAAATGATTTTTATTCCAGTGTGCTACACATGGAAAAGGAACTTCTTCTGTTAGGGTATTGAAATCGATCTGGACTCCCATTGACCGGAATCCAAGATTTTCTGCGGCATCGCTCAGGCCAAGAAGGCTGCTTCCTTCACGTGTTGTTTCGGAAAGGTTACGAATCTGCTGCAGAGATATACTTTTACCATAATACTTACTGACGATTCTGAGGCATGTAGGGCCACAATCTTTGGTATCTGGTTGCTTATAAAAAGGAAACTTTTTTTTCAAAACTACTACTCATTATAAAATGCCGTCAATAAATGACGACATTTTTGCTTTAATTCAATTATAATTCAATGAAATGGTAAACTGGAAATAGTCCCATTGATCACCGTTTTTCTACTCTTTTACATCTTTTCAGATGGTTATTTTGTTTTTCCTAAGATAGTGAAATTTTTAAATGAATGAGATTTATTTGCTAGATCTCATCATCCTCTATTAATTCATCAATAAAGAATAAAATATCTTCACGATCATACTTGTCTGGAAACTGATATCCATTGATGATAAAGATAGGAGTAAAGCTTAATCCTGCGTTACTGTTTTCTATGGACATCTCTACTAATGGATTCAGATTTTCTGAGGTTACGTTTCCTCCGGAAAGCGCATTGATTTTGCTTTCATCCTTCGTTTCAAACCATTCTTCTACAGCATGTAAAAATTCTTTTTCAGGCTTGTTATGATAGATATGAGTTAAATCTGAAATAAGCTGAGTGTATTTTTCAGGAGCTCTGTCTGGGCTGTAATTGAATCTCATCTGTAGTGAAATATTCTCCGGATATTTTTCCAAAAGTCCTTCAACAAGCTTATGTGCATCTTTACAAAAACCACAATATGGATTGGAAACAATAGAAATACGAAGTTTAGCATCTCTTTTTCCAACAGCAAAAGTTTCAGTATCCTGGAATTCTATTTTTGGATTTTGCTCCATCTGGTTTTTGAAAAGCTCATAGTTTCTCTTGAATCTGAGATTTTTCGCATTCGATTTTTGAAGAGCTTCTTTTTGCTCAAGAAGAGTATTGAAATAAATAACTGCAGAAAAAACAAGAGCCCAAAGAATGACAGTCAATAGAAGAGCTCCCACACTGAAAGACAGATTCTCAAAAAATAAACTGCTGATTACAATTTGCCCTACCAGGATTGAAATAATCAAAAGACATACTCTACAAAATGTTTTTTCTACAAATGCCTGGATGTATAAAGAATATCCGATGGCGATTACAGAAACGAAGGTGAACCCTTTTACGATATATGCTGTAGCCGGCAAGAACATACCTAATACGGCAAGTCCTGCAAAATAAATCAGAGAAAAATCTGCAAACTTTAAGCCCAGAATACTGGTTTTATCCTGTTTGATGATCTTATCACACGAGTTGGCTGTCTGACTTGCTGCAGCGCCTCCGCCTCCACATATACTTCCGATGACAGTAGAAGTATTCCCGAATTTCTGATTGAAAATTTCCAGGGAAATATAAACTCCTGCTAAAGAAAGTACATTAAATAGAGCTTCGTAAATGGTTTGGCTAATAAAAGAATAGGCAAGAACAGTTGCAAAAATGAGATAAAGAACCGGTTTGAAATTAAAAGCCAGTTTACTTTCTGCATTTTCTGTTTTCTCAAACAGCAGTACAAAATCTGTTGATTTATTATAAAGTTCTTCTTTACCGAAGGTTTTTGCTTTTTCTGAATATACGGAATAATTGCTTCCTGCTTTTTTGACCAGGGAAAATGAATTCTCAACAATAGCAATAAATTCTTCCGGAAGTTCGTCCCAATATTCTTTGTCAAGTTCGTAAGCATCATTTTTTACTCCCATAAAGTTGAGTGTGTCGCTAAATGCCAGTGCAGACGGGTAATTAGGATGGGAGTTGAACTGGAAAATAAATTCCTGTTTATCGAGTTTTAAATGGTTAATTAGTTTGTCAAAAATCATATTAATATTTTTAACTAAAATACACAGATGTTTTAAATATACAAAAAAAATTCTCCTTTATTAGTGAGATATAAGTAGGTGTTGGTAGATTTTATTTGATCCTCAGTATTTTATTCCACGTAATTTGGAATCAAAAAAGGTTATCATAATGAGGTTTTGTCCTCATAAAAATAAGTGTTATCTTTTTTTAGTGATCAATTGATCTGCCTATAGAAAATATTTTCTCTTTACAAAAACAGAATTAATATTAACTGAAAAAATGGTTTGGATATGCTGCATATTTTAAATTTAAAATTGTAGAAATATCTCATAAAAAACGGGAGATAACTCCAACTTTTAAAAGAGTGAAAAAGAATAAAAATGGAATAGGTTTTATCCAAACAAATGTTTGATTTTTTAAATTATTAATAACTTATATAGATTTTAACCCTGTTTTGGTTATGATATGTCGTGGTTTTGTGTGATTCGCAATAATGTAAAATGAACTCAAAAAAACTTAAAAAATCATAAAATTTTCATAAAGTTTTAAAAAAGGAGGGAAATGTTTTTGTATTTATAAAATATGTCGTACTTTTACATCGCCTTGAATGAGGGAACAAGTCAAGGTAATAAATTTTTTTTCATCATTTGTGTTTTTAGAATCGTATCGCCTGATACGATTCTTTTTTTATTTATGATTCATAATTTAAGAGCAGATCAATAAAGTAAGAATAGGTAACTGAGCCTTCCTGCTGATTGCTTTTCAGAAACAGGTTATTGGTAAATCCAAAGAAGTCATCCAACCATCCCTGATGATGAAAAACAAAACTTTTTTCATAAGCACGATCTCTTTTCATAGCTGGAGAGTATTGATGAAGAATATTCTTTACAAACTGTGGGTCTTCCTCCACAATGAACCTTAAAAGACTTTTTAAAGTGAAAAATTCAGTACTGTATCTCAGTTCAGTGTTAGTAGAGTGAATACCTATCAGATATCCCACAAAATTTGCCTCCTGTTCTCTTGCAAAACCTAATTGATGGGAGCTTTCATGGGCTGTGGTGAAAGGGATGAAAGTATGGGGTAATCCGGAGTTGTACTGAGCTTCTGCGGTAAAGGGATTGTAATATCCAAGAATCCCGGTAAAGTTCATTACATTTTTAAACAGACTTGGTTTGATATCCAGAATTTGAGGAGCTTTTTTATCTGATATATAAGAAGGTAGTTTGGTCTGTTGGTACAGGATTTCCTTTTGTATATCCGTAAGGTTGGTGATAATAAAAACACCATTTTTATCTTCATGAACAGACTGTCTGGTTTGCTTGCATTTTTCAAGATAGACAAGGGCTAATTTTTTTGCCTTATTCATATCGGGTTCCTCCTGGCTGGAAAGTTTTTTAATGATTGGAGTCTGGAAATACAGCATCCCCCAAAATATCTGATAGATGAGATAAAAAATATTGACAATCATCAGAATTCTGATTAAAGAATGATTTCTTTTCTCTTTACTGAATAAAGAGATCAGATAATACAGAAGGAAAACTCCCAGTAGAATGTATATAAGATCTCCAACAGAAAACGGAATCCAGCTGAACAGTATCTGATGAATTCCTTTCTGAAATTCAAAAAAACTTTCAAAAAAAGAAATCATCACTTTGGATTTTGAGAATCCATAAAACAAAAGAAATTGGGCAAGTAAAACACCTGCCCAAAATCTCTTTTTCTTATATATGTTTGTTGTTATATTAATGACCATTACCTTTAGATACTTTATCCAGATCAATGCCCTGAGCTTTCAGAATCCCACTTACACGGATTGCATAGAATGCAAGATAAGCAAAACAAATAACCCCTACGATATAACTGAAATGAATATTGGTAATATCTGCAATATAACCCTGTATAAAGCTTACAATACCTCCACCCATAATCATCATAATAAGGTATCCTGAACCTTGGTTAGTGTGCTTTCCAAGTCCGTTGATAGCCAATGCGAAAATACAAGGCCATAAAGTAGAACAGAAAAGACCTACGCTGGTAAATGCATACACAGATACCATCCCTGTAGTGAACATACCGATAAGCAATGCTGTGATCCCTGCCAGAGAGAAGATTAAAAGCATTCTTGCTGGATTTCCTTTGCTTAAGATGTCACAGATAATCATCGCAATGATGATGAATCCATATACATAGAAAGGAGAAAGGTCATGCTTGGCAAGTGCATTCACGAATAAAAACACTCCAAACGCAAGATAAGGTGCTAAGAATCTTAAGATCTTTTTAAATCCGGCATTCACGTCAAATGCTTCTACAGCACCTGTCCAACGGCCAATCATTAATGAAGCCCAATATAAAGAGATGTAAGGAGCTACATCTTTTGTTTCAAATCCTAAATTTTTTTCCATATAAGCAGGAAGGTTACTTGCAGTAGAAACTTCCACTCCTACATAAACGAAGATGGCAATCATTCCCATTACCAATTGAGGATACTGGAAAGCCGAGGTTCTGTGTTCTCCCGGAGTTACATCATCTGTATTCTCAGTATTCGTTGGCGTTACAGCAGGAAGGGAAGAGAATTTAAGCATTAAAGCTACCAGAGCAAAAGCTGCTCCTAATATAAGGTAAGGTACTTTTACACTTTCTATACTCGCTTCCGTATTACCGGCACTTGCAGAACCGAAAATAGCAAATGCAACGATAAGTGGTCCAATGGTAGTTCCTAAGTTATTGATTCCTCCAGCCATTGTTAATCGCTGAGATCCCGTTTCTGTAGGGCCTACTTCAATAGCAAGCGGATTGGCCACGATCTGCTGAAGAGAGAATCCCAAACCTACAATAAATAATCCGGAGATCATTAACGGGAAAGAATGCATATTGGCGGCAGGGTAGAACAGCAATGTTCCCATGGCGGAAATCAAAAGTCCTACAATAAGACCGTTTTTGTATCCGATTTTATTGATCAAATCCTGTTTAAGGCTCTTTGATACAAGCATATAAATTAAAGAACCTACAGTGTACGCTACATAGAAGCATATCTGTACCAACATACTCTCGGTTTGAGATAAATTGAAGGCTTTTTGAAAAACTGGGATCAGAATATCATTACTGGCTGCTACAAATCCCCAAAAGAAGAATACAGTAACCAACGGAATGAATTGGGCCCAATTGGTTTGTTTAGAATAATTTGACATATTTATTATAGATTTCACAAACAAATATAACTATTTCCTTTCAACGGAATACCTGATTAAGGTTTTTTTTATTGTCTCATAAGCCTCTGCCTTTAAGTCTTTTGGCGAATCTGTAGGCTCAATGATTCCATTGAAATACACCTTTACTCTTCCCGGATAGCCTTTTGAGTTTTCAAAAGGGAACATTTCCTTGAGTCCCACAAAGGTATAAACAGCTATAGGAGAATGATGTTTTGAAGACAGCATAAATGCACCGTCCTTAAAATCATCCAGGATAATAGAAGTGTCGTCCGGTACACCACCTTCAGGAAAAAGGGCAATACTGTTGCCTTCTTCCATCTTCTCGGCACACCTGCGGTACACATCTGCACGGCTTTTTGCACTGGCTCTGTCTACCATTACACATATCCTTTTATAGATGGTTCCGAAAATCGGAATCTTTACCAGTTCTTTTTTTCCTACAAAACAGATCGGATGATCAGGAAACAGAATGCATACCAGCATAATGTCCATAATGGACGTATGATTGGAAATGAACACGTAAGGAATATTCTTATCTTTTTCCTGCTCCGAAAGTTTAATCAGATCATATCTGAAGCCCATTCCGTAGAACATACCATAACACCAGAGTCTGACGAGTTTATAACCGTACTTGTAATGCTTTTTGTTAAAAGATAAAATAAAGACAGGAATCCCAATAGTAACTGTCAGAAAAAATGCCAACAGCAAGAGCCAGAATCTCCAGAGATAATTTAAAATTTTTGTCACAGCTTAACCGTTAAAAATTACTTTCTTCTTTATCGAATAATTCAGAATGGAAACCAGCAATATTGCTGCAATTTTGCTGATCATTTCCGGGCTCAAGGTATAAAAAAATAAATTGATATTATCTTTAAATATGAAACTATAGAATATTTGGAAAAAGCCTAAGCTGAGTAATGTTGAAAAAAAGGAGACCACCATAAAATAAGCAAACTCTTTTCTCTTTGAATGTTTTCCTCTTTCAAATACAAACCAGATGCTCAGAAAGTAATTGGTAATAATCCCGCAGCTTGTGGAAAAAATGTTACTTAAAGGATAGTGTACCCCATAGAAGTTGGTTTCCTTTACAAAGAAGTGCGGAAGATAGGTGCTGAAAATCTTAAAGCTTCCTATTTCTACAATGGCACTCAGCCCTCCAGCAATAATGAAGAACAAAACTTGTTTCTGACGTATGAGTATTTCTTTCATTCAATTTTAATCTAAAAAAAATAATTGCACATTTTGTGTAAATAATGAAATCAATACTATCTGAAAGATAAATTCATTATTATATTTCGGCTATTAATAATTGTCTTAAAATATCAATAACTACAGAACTTCACAATATGATTGTGCAAATTTATAACTATATGTTAAACACTGAAAAAAGTTGTTAAAATATTTTTTTTAATAAAAATTATTTCTAAATTTATTATTCAGAATGATGTAATAATGACCTGATAATAAATTCATTTTCAACTCCTTGTGTTGATGGTTTTTTCTATCTTGTAGTGCACGGTTAAGCGCATATACTCCAACATTTTATGACCCAATTTTTAATAATATTTGTATGAAACGTCAAAACAAATACAGAAAATTCCAGCTTCAACAGAAAAATATTGAGGCTCTTGAGAAAGAAAATTCCCGCTTCAAAAGAGTGTATTCAGAATATGAAAATATGTCAAACGAATTGTGGAATCTTGAAAACTCCAGCGGAGAACCGGTGCCTGATGATTTTATCAATGCAATGGTATTACAGACTTCCTATCTGGAAGATGAAATAGAAGACTGGCTTATACAATTCAACGAAAAAAAAACACAGATTAAACATTAATGATTTTAGACAGCTTCCAGGTTGTTTTTAAATGCTAATTGAAGATAAATTCATAATTTAGCACCCTTAAATTAAAATCTAAAATATGGTTGCTATTGTAGATAGTGGTTCTACTAAATCGGATTGGGTAATACTTGATGACTTTAAGAAAGTTTTTCTGAAAACAGAAACCATCGGTTTCAATCCGAATTTTATCAACAGAGAACTTATCGCTCCTGAAATACAGAAGAATAGCAATCTGATATCGGTTAAAAATTCAATTACCAAAGTCTTTTTTTATGGTTCCGGATGCGGTGTGAAAAAAAACTGCGAGACCATAGAAGAAGAACTGAAAAAGGTTTTTGGAAAAGCAGAGATTATTGTAAAGGAAGACCTGATGGCTGCAGCCTATGCGGCATACAGTGGGAAACCTGCAATCGTGTGCATTCTTGGCACAGGATCAAATTCCTGTTTTTTTGACGGTGAAAATGTAAAGATAGAACTACCTTCACTAGGATTCCTGATCGGGGATGAAGGAAGTGGAAGTGCTATTGGAAAGCAATTGGTGCGCAGATATTTTATGAAAAAACTGCCTGCAGATCTTCATAAAGAATTTGAAGCAGATTATCAGCTTACCGTAGAAGATGCATTGAAAAACATGTATCATACTCCAAGGCCAAACGCCTATCTGGCGAATTTTACCAAATTTGTAATCGAAAGAAAAGATCATCCTTATTTCAAAGACATGGTTTTTGAGGAAATGAAAAGTTTCTTCGAATATCAGGTTCTTCCTTATGAGGAAGCGCATGATGCCGAAATCAATTTTATCGGCTCCATCGCTTATTATTATGAAAATACACTACGTTCTGTAGCTACAGAACTTAATTTAAATGTGGGACATGTTGTGCAGAAACCAATTGAAAGCTTAGTAGATTACCACATTAAATATATACTTTAACAAAAAACAAAATTTTATGTCAAGTAACAACAATCGTGACGAAAAGAACTTTAGCCAGGCAGCGCTAGATTATCATAAAGCAGAACCCAAAGGAAAAATTGAAGTTATCCCATCAAAGCCACACTCTTCTCAAAGAGATTTGTCATTGGCTTACTCTCCGGGAGTAGCAGTTCCTTGTATGGAAATTCATGATAAGCCGGAAACTGTATATGATTATACAGGAAAAGGAAACCTGGTAGCAGTAATTTCTAACGGTACTGCCGTACTTGGACTGGGAGATATCGGTGCTGAGGCTTCAAAACCGGTAATGGAAGGGAAAGGACTTTTATTCAAGATCTTTGCAGATATCAACGTTTTTGATATTGAGATCGACGAAAAAGATCCGGATAAATTTATTGAAATTGTAAAAGGGATTGCTCCTACTTTTGGAGGGATCAACCTGGAAGATATTAAGGCACCTGAAGCTTTTTATATAGAACAAAGACTGAAGGAGGAATTGAATATTCCTTTGATGCACGATGACCAGCATGGAACAGCCATTATCTCAGCGGCTGCATTGATCAATTCTCTGCAGATTGCCAATAAAGATATTGATAAAGTGAAAATGGTGGTGAATGGAGCTGGTGCTGCAGCTATTGCATGTACCAAGCTTTATATTTCATTAGGATTGAAAAAAGAAAACGTCCTGATGTGTGACAGTAAAGGAGTTATCAATCACAAAAGAGAGAACCTTACTCCTGAAAAATTAGATTTCATCGCTCAGACAGATATCGAAACATTAGAAGATGCTGTAAAAGGATCTGATGTTTTTGTAGGATTGTCAAAAGGAAACGTGATGACTCCGGAAATGTTATTGAGCATGAATGATAACCCTATCGTATTTGCTCTTGCTAACCCTGATCCGGAAATTGCTTATGATCTTGCTCTTGAGACTCGTAAAGATGTGATCATGGCAACAGGAAGAAGTGATTATCCTAACCAGGTAAACAACGTATTAGGATTCCCTTATATCTTCCGTGGAGCATTAGATGTACAGGCTACAGGAATTAATGAAGATATGAAACTGGCTGCCGTACACGCCATTGCTGATCTAGCAAAAGAACCAGTGCCGGAAGCTGTAATTTTAGCATACAACGTTCAGAACCTTCAGTTTGGAAGAGACTATTTTATTCCGAAACCGTTTGATAACAGATTGATCACAAAAGTATCAAGCGCTGTTGCTAAAGCAGCTATTGAAAGTGGTGTTGCCAGAAAAACCATTACGGATTTTGATGAATATGAGCACCAGCTTTTAGACAGAATGGGTAGAGATGAAAGATTGGTAAGAATGATGCAGAGCCGTGCAAAATCCAATCCGAAAAGAATTACCCTTGGAAATGCTGAAGAATATAATGTATTAAAAGCAGCTCAGATTCTTTATGAAGAAGGAATTGCTTACCCAAGTCTTTTAGGAGATAAAAAATACATCAAGGAACAAATGGAGCGTTACGGAATTACCCTGGATGTTCCAATCATTGATCCAAGTGATGACGATCAGAAAGAAAACAGAAAAAAATACAGAGAAACCCTTTGGAAACTTCGTCAGAGAAAAGGAATGAACGAGTACAAAGCGAAAAGATATGTACGCCAGAGAGACTATTTCGGACCTTTGATGCTGAAGCATGGTGATACCGATGGACTTATCGTAGGATTCTCTAAAAACTATACTTCCGTTTTACGTCCTGTTTTAGAAGTGATAGAAAAAGATAAAGGAGTAGATAAAGTAGCGGCAATGATGATGATCTTGTCTGAAAAGAAACCTATTTTCTTCGCAGATACTTCTATCAACCAAAACCCTACCGCTGAAGATCTTGTGAATATTGCTAAAATGGCAGAATTTACAGTAAAATCTTTTGCTATCGAACCAAGAATTGCAATGCTTGGATTTGAAAACTTTGCTGCCATCTCTGAAACTTCTAAAAAAGTAGCAAAAGCAGTAAGTATCCTTCATGAGAAATTTCCTAAAATGGTTGTGGATGGTGAAATTCAGCCGGATTTTGCAATGAATGCAGATCACCTGAGCGATTATCCATTCTCAAAATTAGGAACAACACCGGCAAACACATTCATCTTCCCGAATCTGGAAAGTGCTAACCTTTCTTATAAAATCCTGAGAGGAATGAAAGTAGCGCAGGTAATCGGACCTATCTTAATGGGATTAAAGCAGCCGGTACACGTACTTCAGATGCGTTCAAGCGTTGATGAGATTGTAAACCTTGCTACCATTGCTGTTCTTGATGCTCAAAGAAGAGAGAAAAAATAATACCAAGAATTGAAGGGTAACTGTAAAACAGTAATCCTTTCCTCTTATTTAAAAAATGACACGTTAAACCGTGTTCAGATAGTAAAAAGACTCCATATTTTGGAGTCTTTTGTTTTTCTGTTAATTCCTTGAATTCTTATTTGAAATTTAAGTTAAAAGTCATTCGCACGTTAAATGAAAACATTAATTAGTTTAAATTGCTATATTTGGGAGTTTTAAAAATTAATAATGATATTTTCTTTACAAGGCAATGTTCAAGAACTTACGCCTACCTACGCTGTCATCAATGTTCAAGGAGTTGGTTACTACGTGGGAATCAGTTTGATGACTTCACAGACGCTGGTTTTGAATCAGCAGACCTTTTTATTTATTCAGCAGATCATTCGTGAGGATGCTCATCTCCTCTTTGGATTTAACACACGTTCAGAAAAAGAAATGTTCAATCTGTTAATAAGCGTTAATGGAGTAGGAGCTGTTTCAGCCCTTATTCTGTTGTCAACATTGAGCCTTGATGAGATTGCTTCTGCCATACTTTCCGGAAACAGTGCACTGATCCAAAAAGCAAAAGGAATTGGTGCAAAAACTGCCGAAAGAATTATTGTAGATCTTAAAGATAAAGTACAGAAATACAGCGATCCAAACGCGAACATTTCTGTGATGGTGGATAATAAAATCAAGGAAGAATCGTTATCTGCATTAGAAGTTTTAGGCATTCCTAAACGAACGAGCGAGAAGATTGCGGATAAAATTATAAAACAAAATCCAAGCATCTCGGTAGAAGAATTGGTTAAACAAATCTTAAAAAACATTTAACATTTGGTGGCGAATATTAAGCATCTTAACATATTTTTGTTCCTGTCGTTCCTGTGTATGTCTGTCAGTGCTTTTGCACAGGCACAGAGAGACACAGCGATCATAAGAAAACAATATGAAGTGGCTGACCCTACGAGGTATGAAGCCTATTACGACATAAAAACCGGGATGTACTATGTGTATCCCAAAATTGGAAATACCATTACAGGTCCTCCCACAGCCATGTCTCCGGAAGAGTATAAAGAATATATGCTTGCCAGCCAGACCAGAGCCTACTATAAGGACAAATCTGATAAGTACAATCTCCTTTTCAGAAAAGATAAATCAGATGCTAGGAGAAAAGGACTTATCCCTTCTGTGATGATCAATAACAGACTTTTTGAAACCATTTTCGGAGGTAACAAAATTGAAATCATCCCTTCAGGATATGCATCCCTGGATTTCGCAGGACTTTATCAGAAAATAGATAACCCAATGATTCTGCCTCAAAACAGGACCAGTTTTACCTTTGATATTGATCAGAGAATTCAGTTGGGATTATTAGGGAAAGTAGGGGAAAACCTTCAGTTAAAAGCCAATTATGATACCCAGAGTGGTTTTGCTTTTGAAAACAGAATGAACCTTGTTTGGCAGGCAAAAGGAAGCTGGAAAGATCTTCAGAGTAAAGGTCTTGGAAATGTAGATAAACCCAACGAAGGAGGAGAAGATAAAATCATCAAAAGAGTTGAGTTTGGTAACGTAAACATGCCACTTTCAACCAGTCTTATCCGTGGATCCCAATCACTATTCGGGGTGAAAACGGAATTCCAGTTAGGAAAAACATTTGGAACAGTAGTCCTTTCCCAGCAGCAGGGAGAGGCTCGTAATATTGTAGTTCAGGGAGGTGGTGTGATGAATAATTTTAAAGTCAATGCCATTGACTATGAAGAAAACCAACACTTCTTTTTAGGACATTATTTCCTGAACAAATATGATGATGCTTTGCTTAATTACCCGCAGATCAACTCAACCATCAATATTACCAGAATGGAAGTCTGGGTACTTGATCAGGGGAACAGTAACCTGGCGTATCAGAAAAGTATTATCGGGATCAGAGACCTTGGTGAAGGACCTGGGGGAATTACACTACCGGATAACTCGCTGAACGGTCTTTATGATGCTGTTTCATCTGTAGCAGGAACCAGAGAAGCAGGGAAAAACTATGGGACTATTTTCCAGGGGCAAGTGCTTCCTGGTGATCCCACTCCTTATGATAACGGAGAACAATTCATATACAATACAAAAGCAAGAAAGCTTAACAGTAATGAATTTAGTTTCCAGCCACAGTTGGGATATATTTCATTAAATCAGAAACTTAATGACCAACAGCTTTTAGCCGTTTCCTACTCATATACTGTGAACGGAAGCAATAAAGTATACAAAGTAGGGGAATTTTCTGAAGAAAGCCCTGTACTGATCACCAAAGTATTGAGAGTAAACAATAAGGTGAACACGCAATCTCCGATGTGGGATCTGATGATGAAGAACGTTTATTCTATAGATGCAGGACAGGTATCTCCTGATGGCTTTATCCTTAATGTATATTACAGAGATCCAAAAACAGGAGGTAAAGTAAATTATCTTCCGGATACTCCTGTAAAAGATCAAAACTTACTGAAATTATTTAACTGGGACCGTCTCAATATGAACGGCGATATCCAGAACAATAAAGACGGAAGTAAAGGAGATGGTATTTTCGACTTTGTCAATGGGATTACCATCAGACCTGAAACAGGAAGAGTTATCTTTACCAAAGTACAGCCTTTCGGTAAATATCTGGAATCAAAATTAGGGACAAGTGATCCTCAATACGTTTTTCAGGATCTTTATACCAAACAGAAACAACAGGCGATCTCCAGTAACCTTGCGCAAAGGTATACCATGGAAGGACGCTACAAAGGAGTTCAGGGCCAGGGTATTTCTCTGGGAGCGGTAAACGTTCCTCAGGGATCAGTAAAAGTGGCAGCAAACGGAGTTCAGCTTACAGAAGGAGTTGACTATACGGTAGACTACATGCTCGGTACAGTTACTATCATTAATGAAAATATAAAACAGTCCGGACAGGCCATCAATATTTCACTGGAAAACCAGTTGACATTTAACACCCAAAGAAAGAGATTCTTAGGATTAAACTTAGAAAGAAGATTCAGTGAGAACTTTATCTTAGGAGGAACAGTAATCAATTACTCTGAATCTCCACTGACCCAGAAAGTGAACTTTGGACAGGAAGCTGTAAACAATACCATGGCGGGGATCAACTTGATGTATAACAATCAGGCTCCTTACCTTACAAGATTGACCAATAAACTTCCGATGGTAAAAACCGAAGCTCCATCCAACTTAAACTTCAAGATGGAAGCGGCTTACCTATTACCTGGATTGAATAAAGGAACAAACAATCAGTCTTACATTGACGATTTTGAACAGACAACTTCTAAAATATCATTAAAAGAACCGGCAGCATGGAGCCTTGCTTCAAAACCGGAAAAAAATACATTGCCGCCATTTAATACAGTACCGGCAAATGACGATATTACAAGCGGATATGGAAGAGGATTATTAACATGGTATAATATTGACCCTAGGTTCTGGAATGTTGGAGGAAAAGCACCTGCAGGAATTACACCACAGTCTGTATCCAACCACGCTTCCAGAAGAGTACAATACTCAGAGATCTATAACAACAGAGATTTCGTAGCAGGAGAACAAACGTTTACGAATACTTTCGATATCTCTTATTTCCCTAAGGAAAAAGGTCCATACAACGTAAACCCGTTGGCAGAACAGGCACAAAGCAGATGGGCGGGGATTATGAGATCGATCAGCGTTCCAAACTTTGTTACTTCAAACATTGAATACGTTGAATTCTGGATGATGGACCCTTATGCAGATGGTAAAACACTGGGTACTGATCCAAAACTTTTACTTCACTTAGGAAACGTTTCTGAAGATGTTCTGAAAGATGGAAAAATGCAGTATGAAAACGGACTTCCAACTCCAGGTAATCCTTCTTCTACAACCAATTCAAACTGGGGAACTCAGCCAAAACAGCCACCAATTTTATATGCATTCTCTACAGAAGGAGATGAAAGAAAAACACAGGATGCCGGATATGATGGTCTTACTTCTGATCAGGAGGCAATGAGATTCGGAAATACATTTGTAAACCCGGTAACCAATATTGCTGACCCTGCAGTAGATGACTTCGTATTCTATCTTTCTGATAAATTTACAGGAAGCCAGGCTGCCTCTGTTGTAGAACGATACAAATATTTCAGAAACCCTGAAGGAAACTCAGAAGCAAACTCTCTGAATGTAGCTTCTCAAACTCCGGATGCTGAAGATATCAATAAAGATTACAACCTTGATCAGACAGAAAATTATAACCAATATGTTATTAAGCTTGACCAGCCAAGTTTGTCACTTGGATCGAATAATATTGTAGATGTAAAAACTGTAAAAGCAACTTTCCAGAACGGGCAGACTTCAGATGTTAAATGGTACTTGTTCAGAATTCCTGTGGCGAATTATGATCCAGCTGAAGGTACACACGAAGATGCAGTATTGAATAACGTAAGATTTGCAAGATTGATGCTGGCAGGATTTGATCAGACATCTACCTTAAGATTCGGAACAATGGATCTTGTAAGATCAGACTGGAGAAAATATACAAGTAAAATTGCCAGTGTAAATGTTCCTAATTCCGACGAAGGAACGGGAACTGTGACAGATCCAAACTTTGAAATAGGAAGTGTAAATATTGAAGAAAATGCATTGAACCAACCTCCATATGTATTGCCTCCGGGAATTGACAGACAGGTATTGAGTGGAAATGCAGGTGCGCAGAGACAGAATGAAGCTTCACTTTACATGAAAGTGAAAGACCTTAAAACTGAGGCAAGAGGAGTATTCAAAAATACGACTTTGGATATGAGAAGATACAAAAAGCTGAAGCTGTTTGTACACGCTCACGATCCTTTGAACAGAGTGATTGGATTGGATGAGAATACCAAATTCTTTATTCGTTTCGGAAGCGATGCCACTGATAACTATTACGAGTATGAATCATCTTTAAGAATGACTCCTACAACAGCAACAGCTCCGATGGAGATCTGGCCAATGGAAAACGAAGTTGATTTTGATGTTCAGAACTTTGTAGATGCTAAAATCAGAAGAGATAAATCTGGTGTTGCTATTACGAATAGAACAGTTGACACAGGATATCAGGAACCTTATAAAAATATCTATATTAAAGGTAGACCAAGTTTAGGAAATATTACCACCATTATGATTGGGGTAAGAAATGCAGATCCAAGAACAAACTCTACCATAACAAGAGTTATGTGGGTTAACGAAATTCGTCTTTCTGAAATTGAGAATGATGGTGGATATGCAGGAAATGCCAGCTTGAACTTTAATATGGGAGACCTTGCAACTGTGAATGCCAATGCCTCTTATACATCAGTTGGTTTTGGAAATATCGATTCGAAACCTGCGGAAAGAACACAATCTACTCAGTCGGCATTCAGTATTAATACTGCGATCAATGTAGATAAATTCCTTCCGGAAAAGACAGGAGTGAAAATTCCTTTAAATTATTCTTACTCGCAGACTATTGAAGATCCAAAGTACAACCCTCTGGATACCGACGTAGAATTCAACAAGGCACCGAACAAAGACCAGTTGAAAAAAGTAGCAAGAACGTATACTCAACAGAGAAGTATTGGTGTCGTTAATATGCACAAAGAAAGAGTAAATCCAAATAAAAAACCTAAGTTTTATGATATCGAAAACGTATCAGTAACTGCTGTTTATAATGATGACTACTTCAGAGATATCTATACCAAAAGAAATTACAGACAGTATCTGAGAGGATATGTTGATTATAATTATACGTTTAAACCGTGGGTGCTGAAACCTTTCAATAAGATGATCAGTGATACGGCAAAATCCACAAAGTATCTGAGATGGGTGAAGGAATTCAATATTAATCCAATTCCTACAAGAATCTCTTTCAGAACTGAAATCGACAGAAATTATAATGAGCTTGAGTTCAGAAATGTTGAAGCTATCCTGAATGGTGACATGAACAGTAATTTCGATGCTATCAGAAACAGAAACTTCTTCTTTGGATGGCAATATGGATTAGGATTCAATTTCACAAAATCATTAAAACTGGAAATCAACTCCGCAACCAGAACGTTGAATGACAATCTGGATGTAAATTCGATGGACAGCAAATCGATTTTTGGAAATGTATTCAGAGCCGGAAGACCGGTATTGTATAACCACAGAGCACAGTTGAATTATAAACTGCCGTTCCAGTATCTGCCTTATCTGGATTTCATTGATGCAGAAGTAGGATACGGATTTACCTACAACTGGGCTGCAAGATCTACTTCATTGACTGGATTTGTAGATCCTAATACGAACCAGACAGCAAGTTTAGGATCTGTGGGGCAGAATACCAATGTGATTCAGGCAACAGCTTCTGCGGACCTTCCGAAGTTCTTTGGGCAGTTTAACTATTTCAAAAATATTAACGCCAAACTTCAGAAGCGCAGACAGGAGATGGACTCTCTGAACAATGTGTATTCAAAACAATGGGAGAAAAACAGATACAGATACAAAAAATATAAATTTAAAAATAAACTTACTCCACTTCAAAGTGCAGCGTTCTTACTGACTTCTTTCAAACAGTTAAACGTAAGTTATAACGAAACGAACGGAACAGTACTTCCGGGACTAATATCAGCTCCAAACTGGTATGGATATGGACAAACATTGGGAGGTCCGACACTAGGATTCCTTTTAGGATCCCAAGCTGATATCAGAAGAACCGTAATGGAAAACGGATGGGTGAGTAACTCTAATTATATGACGGATCCATACGTAAGAATGTCTACCAAAGAATTGAGAGCAGACTTACAGGTGATGCCGATGAATGATCTGAGAGTTGACCTTAATGTATTGCATACCTTCAACAGTAACTTCTCACATACAGGATTTAACTATACCAATGGTGGAGTTCCTGATCCTGACTTTACATTTGCCAGCGAAATGATAACCTATTCCAATACAACAACACTTCTCAGTACATCATTTAAAGATGGGCAGGCTGTTTACCAGGCGATCAGAGAAAATGCAAGAGCTCTTTCTCAACAGTTGGGAGGTCCTGGAGCAGTATTGGATAATAACGGATTTGCTCAGCACTATAGCATTGGAAATGCCTATGTATTGATTCCAGCCTTTAGAGCTGCGATGGAAGGGAAATCTGTGACGCCTATGGGTAATCCTAAAAAAGCAGGATTCCCATTGCCAAACTGGAGAATTACCTATTCCGGATTAAAAAATATCCCAATGATCAGCGGGCAGTTCACTAAGTTTGATATCTTACATGCCTATACCGCTACGTATACAGCAACAGGTATTCAAAGCAATGTAGACTATCATGGCAACCCGAACGGATATTATCAGACAGTAGATGATGCCGGTAATGTGAAAAAAAATGATGGAGACAAGATTAACCCATATACATTCGCACAGGTTGGATATGTAGAATCTTTCTCACCACTTATCGGAATAGATGTTACCATGAGAAACAATATGCAGTTCGGAATACAGTACAACAGAACCAGAATGATGGTACTGGGATTAGTCAACCAGACTCTTACCGAAGATGCCAATACAGAATATGTAGTAAGACTTGGTTATATTGTCAGAAACTTCAGACTGGGAACAGCCAATATCAGAGGAAGAGGAACAAGAGGAAAAGGAAGTGACCTTAATATCAGAGGAGATATTTCATTAAGAGACAGTAAAACATCCATTATGAATATTCTGTTAAATGATGCCCAGGTTACAGGAGGACAGAGACTCATGAATATCAAACTTTCCGCAGACTATAATGTTTCCGAGAATCTGAACCTGAGAGTATTCTACGAACAGATGACCTCAAAATATAAGATCTCCACAGCATTCCCGCTGTCTACGGTCAGAGCAGGTATCTCAGCCACATTTACATTCGGTGAATCCGGAGGTGGATTCTAAAAATAATACAAACATAAAAGTCCTTCATTTGAAGGACTTTTTTTATATCCAATATTTGAAGCTACTATATTTTTGAATACATTTGTACAAAATAAAAATTTAAAAATGAACACACCATCAGAATTAAAGTACACGAAAGATCACGAATGGATCAAGATCGAAGGTAACGTTGCTACAATCGGTATTACAGACTTCGCACAGGGAGAACTTGGAGACATCGTTTATGTTGATGTAGATACTGTAGATGATGACCTTAATGGAGGAGACGTTTTCGGAAGTGTAGAAGCAGTAAAAACTGTTTCAGACCTATTCTTACCTATCGCAGGAAAGGTTATTGAGTTTAATTCAGAATTAGAAGATCAGCCTGAACTGTTAAATACAGATCCTTATGGAGACGGATGGATCATCAAATTGGAAATTGCTGATGGAGCAGATCAGTCAGAGTTACTTTCTGCGGATGATTACAAAGCGATCATTGGATAAGATTTCAAAAATATTTAGTAAGATACTGCCCATTTATTGGGCATTTCTTACTTATATGCTTCTCAAACCAGGAGAAGAAAATCATGAATATTGGTTCATGTTCAGCGGTATCGATAAGGTATTACATCTTAGCATATTTGCAGCCTTGGGTTTCTCTTTCATTGCCACATTCCCCAAAATAAAATTCTCATACTTTTTTCAGATCATCCTTCTCTATGCTTTCCTCACCGAAATTCTACAGGAAGAAATGGGACTAGGCAGATCTATGGAGACTTTAGATATCGTAGCAGATACCATTGGATGCTTATTAGGATATTATACCTATCAGTTTTTAGTCAAGCGTTTCTTTTAACCTTTGAATTCTACCCGAATTTCAATTCATCTGGTAGCCTGATATCTCCGGCACTCTTAACTCTTCCACTCAGAAACTCTATTACCCTCCAGCTCTCTCAAACCCTCCAACTCTCCAACTCTCAAACTCTCAAACTCTCAAACTCTCAAACTTTATTAGGAGCTTCATCCTGCTATCCATTCATACTCCTCGCGCCAGCGCTCTCCCACGCTGTCAC
>NZ_JAMZGF010000090.1 GCF_024158915.1 Chryseobacterium sp. S0630
AAAAACAAATCAAAATATATAAAAATTATTTACTTTTTAACAAGAAAAACCGCCTCAGTTGTGAGACGGCTTCTCTTCAATATGTTCAGGAAGAAAATCTTATCCTCCGAATTTATCTGCATAGTCTGTTTGAGAAGCTTTAATCACTTTTCTTGCGTGTTCAGCTCCGTAAACTTCCTGGATTCTGCATTTTGCAGGCTCATCCGGTAAGTTTTTATACGTAAGGAAGTAGTGCATTAATCTTTTTACTTCTGCTTCCGGTAATTCAGTAATGTCTCTGAAGTGTCCGAAAGCGTGGTCGTTAATCATTACTGCAACAATTTTATCATCCGCTTCACCTCCGTCGATCATTTTGAAACCTCCGATTGGAATAGCTTCCATCAATAAACCTCCAGCATGGATGTTGTGAGAACTTAAAACACAAATATCAAGAGGGTCATGATCACCCATAGTAACGTCAGTAGCTCCTGATTCTACAGCAAGTCTCATCACTTCTTTATCACAGTATGTTCTTGGAACAAAACCATATAAAGCAGGGATAATGTTAGAGAATTTCTGTGGTCTGTCTACCTTTAAGTATCCTGTTTCTTTATCTACTTCATATTTAATAGTATCTGAAGGAACAATTTCCACAAATACGTTGACAACATTTGGCGCATCTTCTCCTGCAGAAATTCCGTGCCATGGATGTGCTTTAAAATTTGGAATCATTATTTATCTGTTATTTTTTAAGTTATTATTAAAATTTCTTTTCTTAAATCTTCTATGGTTTCAGCAATATAATCGTTACTTTCCATATAGTTCATGATGAAAATCGTTTTGAATTCATCCAACTGAACTTCTCCTTTTAACCCGTCATAGGTTTTGTGAAGCAGTTCTATAATCGCATTCTTTGAGTCTATGATATTCTTCCATGAATTTTTTGTAATGTATAACTGTTGTGAAGAGTTATACTCAAATTCTTCATTAATTGCTTTTTCCGTCAGAAAAATAAACTCGTGAACAGCCAGTCCCCTGTCGAACCTCTGGATAAGGTTGGAAGGTTTCATTCTGTCCAGAAACAATGTCATTCTTTCATAGGAATGTGCTTTGTTCTCTGAATTTGATTTCACGGTGAGTAGTTTGATTTCCTGGTTTTTAAGCGTAATGTATGAGTGTACAAATTGTCTGAGCAAAACCAGAAAAGGAATTGCAATAATCAATGCAAATGCATAGGGTAAATATCCTGAAAGACTCGTCATAATTTTAGACTGCAAAATTACTAATTATTTTCCGTCTTCTAAAGAGTTTTTAAAGATATCCACTTTAGAAATTTGTATATAGACCAATGCAAGGATAATTATAAGATAAAAGCCAAGCATCATCCTGTTTACCAGAGACGGGAAAACTAAGAATCTCAGCAATACAGTTCCATAAATAATTGCAAAAAACAAGGCCTGGGACTGGTTCTTTTTATTATGAAATGAAAAACGATTCGCCAGAATGACTACAATAAAAATCAGCAGGATTGGAAAATAGGAAGCATTGAACTCCAGCATTATATTACTTTTAATAAAGTGAAAATAATCTGCAAAGGAAAATGGATCAGGCTGCGACACAGGATAGATCTGAACTTTAGTAAACTGATTCATAAAAAGTGTAGACCACGAAACCTGATTAAAAACCTGGATTAAAAAGAAGGAAAGAAATATATAGCCATATGATATCAATAATGGACCTGTTTTAATCTGAAGATTATTCCTGTAAAAATAAATAAGACCATACAGGAATGAATACAATATAAAATATTCCGGTCTTGTGAGTACACATAGCATGGCTAATATACCTGCCAAAAATAAATTTTTCCTCACTAAAAATACATAGAAGCTCAAAAGGAGTAGCAGACATGATAAAGAATCTGCTGAAACATGTCGGGCTGCCTCCGGTAAAGGCTTGAACAACGAAATTAAAACAGTAAGGATAAAGGCAACAGGATAATTTTTCAGAATTTTTATCAAAAAGCTGAAAATCAGGATAAGAATCAATGCGTAAGAAATAACTGAAATCAAAGAAATAGATGTAGAAGCACTGAAACCAAGCTTAAACAATAACCAGCCGATAAAATTATAAAAAGGTTTTACCACAAAAAGCTGTAGTTCTTCTTCGTAGGCTTTGGGGTTTTGTGAGATTATTTTATAGTAGGTACTCTCCCCTTTTGCCACTTCCTCAACCATTGGATTAACAGGCCCAAGTCCTGCAAAGTCGGGATTCTTTTCCCTCATTTCGTCATATACCTTCTGATGAATTTCTTCAATTTTCATTTCAGGATATTCCGTTTTATAAATCAGCCCCATATAGGCCTCCATATCAGTGTTGTAATAATGATGGGTATACAGGTAGTATGACATCATGCATACATAGATTGAAAATATAAAAACAAGAATATTCTTCTTTTTTTCCATATACTGATATTATAAGAATACAAATGTAAAAAAACTATCTTTTTAAATCCGAATTCCTATAAAAAGCTTTACGAATAGGATTTTTCTGTATTAAAGTTCAAACAGTGCCGGTCTCTGTGTTACTTCGTGGTAACAAACACTATTTTCATCGAAGAAGTGGTATACAAGACTTTTTCTCGTTCTGTTTTTATCTGTGTGAGGTTCTCCACCGTGAAGAATATTGGCATGCCAGATTAATAAGTCTCCTTTTTTCGCCTTAAAAACTTCTTTCTTTAATCCTAATTCTTTTACCTTATCTTCAAGGAAGGTTTCATAAGCTCTGTAGCTTTTTTTTCCGATTTTCAAAGCAGTTCCTTCATTATCGTAATCAGAATTCAGGAAGTAAGGAAGTTTGTGGCTTTTAGGAATATAATGCAATGCTCCGTTATTTTCATCCACATCTTCCAGGGCAATCCACACTCCCAGCAATCCTCCCAATGGATAAGTAGTCATGTGAATACTGTCAGAATGGGTTTTCTGCTGGCTACCGTTGATGAAATTGATACTTTGGAAAAGTTTGGATTTTCCGTCTAACAGAACAGATAAAAAATCTAACAGTTCTTTATCACTTCCAATATTTTTAATGATTTCTGAATGATGGATCGCAAACATCAGCTTTCCACCGTATATGAATTTCAAAGTTCCATCTTCCATCAACTTATCAATTTCAGTATTGATTTGATCCACCGTTTCCGGAGTGAGGAAATTTCTCAGTATCATATACCCATTTTCATCATATTGAAGAGCACTTTCTTTATTTTCTTCAGAAAGCTTCTTAAAAAAAGGAGTTTCCTTGAGTTTGGTATCATCTAGTGTTCTTTCTCTAGCCGGAAGATGTGCAAAATCTTTACTTGAAATACTTGAAAAATAGTTCTTATTGATTCCGTATTTTTTATATAAAGGAATGTTATGCTTTAATTTATTCTTTTTAAACAAGTTATAAAGCATATATGATAATTTGTACTGACGAATCTGTTGTAACATAACTGTTTTAATAAGGATTTTATAAAGTTACGGAATATTAGTTAATTAGAACCAATCTAAACAATGCTTTTCATCATAAAAAAGACTTTCTTCTAAATACAAGATATCCTAACTTTTTGAAAAGGTTCTTTTTTGAATTCTCAATAATTCCGTAGGGTCTTAATTCGGGACGAAATCCTCTGAAAAACTCTTCAATATTGGGTAATTCTCCTCCTTCAAAATCAAAAATATGAGTTTCTATATTTTCTTTAATGAGATGATCAATCAATACGGATGCTCCTGATAATTTGACATAATCTTTATCATTAAAATTTCCTAAAAGCGCAACCATATTACAATCCGAATAAGTAGCAATTACATTAACCATCTTATGCTGATAATAAAAAGCTGTAAATTTCAGATATCCGGACTTATAAAAGCTTTCAAAAATTCTCATGAATTCAAACAAATCATGGTCTTTATTCAATCCTATCGTATTGGATTCAATAAAAGCTTTTGCTTTCTCATAAGGAATCGTTTTGATTTCTGATTCTTTTAAAACAGCTTCATCTAACCGAAGTTTTCTTTTTCTTTTGGGCGAATATTTCGAATATACTTTCTCATAAGCCTCAGGATATAATAAAAAGTTTTTCTTGATTCTGATCTTTGTGCGAAGCTGATTGACATCATTAAAAGGATACGCCCTGATCATGTAATTTTTCTCCAGATATTCTAAAAAAGCTTCATTAAGATCAACATCATCTTTGCAAGAAAAAACACCAAGCTGCTGACAAAGCTTAGGATTATGTACAATTTTCAACCCATATTTTCTTACAAAAGGTACGGGCATTACCGCTTCATAATCTTTATAAACCAGAATTTCCCAAGGCATTGTAGAAGTTGTATCTAAAAAATCTTTTGTTGCAGAATATTTTCTTTGTTCGGAATTTTCTAAACATTGAGCATATTTTACAAAATCAATTTCATGGTATTTCAATCTTCTAATCATAATAATCCTGCGTCTGAGAAACTAAAATAAGAATCCTGTGTGACAATAATATGGTCTAAAACCTGAATACTTAATGTATTTCCTGCTTCTTTTATTTTCTGTGTGATATTGATATCTTCCCGACTAGGTTTTAAACTTCCGGAAGGATGATTGTGGGCAATGATAATGCCTGTTGAAAAATGATCAAGCGCTGCCTTATAGAGCGTTCTCACATCTACAATAGACTGGCTGATCCCGCCTTGTGTAAGCTGGGAAACATGAATCACTTTATTGCTATTATTAAGAAAAATTGCCCAAAACTCTTCTGTTCTAAGATCAGAAAGCTGGTTTCTGAGAATCGCATAAGCATCATGACTGTTTCCAATAATTGTTTTTTCAGGGATCTCCTGTACCGCTCTCCTTTTTCCGATTTCTAAAGCTGAAATAATTGAAATGGCTTTTGATTCTCCAATACCTTTGAATTTCATCAGATCTTTGGCAGAAAGTAAGCTCAATTCATTCCAGCTGTTATTGACAGAGGCTAAAATTTTCCTTGCTAATTCCAAAGCATCTTCCTCTTTATTTCCGCTTCCCATAATAATTGCCAGGAGTTCAGAATCAGAAAGTGAGCTTTTGCCTTTCTGCAAAAACTTTTCTCTGGGTCTGTCATCTTCGGCAAGGAGTTTTATGGCCATGGAAAAAAATTATAGATAATATGATCAATTAGTAGAAAGCATATAAAATAACAGGCTTTATAGACCTATCAATATATTTTGCTGTTTCTTTAAGAGCATTTACGGAAAGCATAGGACATCCTAAGCTCAGACACGCAGGAGACTTTGATTCCGCATCAGGAATACATCCGTAAGAATGAAGAACTATTGCTCTCTGCATGGCATTGCTATTGGTAGCATCCAGTCCTTCCAGACGATAAGCTTTACCAAACTTTCCTATATAGCTTTCTCCAATGGCATATTTTCCAAGAGATGACTGATAAGAGCCTTCAATATTACTGAATTTCAAAGCATCTGACTTTGGAATGACGGAGCCTGAACCATGAGAAACAACAGCCTGTTGTAAAATCGTATTATTCTTTAGGTTATAAATAAAATAACGATACTTTCCGGAAGGGATTTTAAAATTGATAAAAACAGCCAGTTCCTGATTGTACTCTTTTCCTTTAATATAATTTTTAATCTCCGAAATTCTTGTTTGAGGAATACCCAAAGGGTTCAACTGCTGGGATTCAGCTTTTGAACAGGAAATTACAATTAAAAAAAGAAAAATAAGGTGTTTCATCATCCGGTTTTGTATGCTACTCTATGATCATTCCGTCTTTCATAACGAGCTTGCGGTCTGTAATTTCTGCCAGATTCGGGTTATGCGTTACAATGACAAAAGTTTGATTGTATTTATCTCTAAGATCAAAAAACAATCTATGAAGATCATCCGCATTCTTGGAATCAAGGTTACCTGTTGGCTCATCTGCAAAAATAATTTTCGGAGAATTGATTAAAGCTCTGGCTACAGCTACTCTTTGCGCTTCTCCACCTGAAAGCTGGTTGGGTTTATGATTCAATCTCTGTTCAATCTTCAGGTCTTCAAACAAAGCATAAGCCTTTTCAAGAGCTTCTCTTTCGTTGGCTCCTGCTATTTTTGTCGGAAGCAAGACATTTTCCAGCGCTGTAAACTCCGGAAGAAGCTGATGAAACTGAAATACAAAACCGATATTCTGATTTCTGAATTTTGACAGCTGCTTATCATTCATATTAATAAACGATTCTCCTGCTATTTCAATTTCAGTATCATATTTATTAGATTGGCTAGGGTGATCCAAAGTTCCCAGAATCTGCAGCAATGTAGATTTACCAGCTCCTGATTCTCCTACAATAGAAACCACTTCTCCTGTTTTGATTTGAATATCAACTCCTTTCAGTACCTCTAAATTCCCATAAGATTTATGGATATTTCTTGCTTTAATCATGATTCAAAAATAGTGAATTGCCTGCAAATAAAAAACCGCTTTTTGAAGCCGTTTATATTTTATTTTAGTTTTATCAGAATTAGATTTCTCTGATCTATTTATATACGTCTTTTCTATTAATTTTTTTAATTATTCCTGTCTTATTTTTTTGTAAAAATTTTTGTAATATAAACTTTTTTCTAAACCTATAAGGTTTTGTTAGCCATTTCAATTTACCAAAAACAAAAAAACCTCCCGATTTGGGAGGTTTCATATTTTCAATTCAGAAAATTACAGTAACAATGTTAATGGACTTTCTAAATATGTTCTTAATGTCTGTAGGAACTGAGCACCTGTAGCACCGTCTACCACTCTGTGGTCACAAGCCAATGAAAGTTTCATGGTGTTTCCAACTACGATCTGACCATCTTTAACGATTGGTTTCTCGATAATTGCTCCTACTGAAAGGATTGCAGAGTTTGGTTGATTGATGATACTTGTAAACGTTTCGATTCCGAACATTCCTAAGTTTGAAATAGAGAATGTAGATCCTTCCATTTCGTTAGCTTTAAGACCTTTACTCTTAGCTCTTGAAGCCATATCTTTTACGGATGCAGAAATCTGAGTATACGTCATCTGATCTGTATTTTTCAATACCGGAACTACCAATCCGTCTGGAATAGCTACTGCTACACCAATGTTGATATTTCCTCTGTGAATGATCTTATCACCTGCCCAGCTTGAATTTACCTGTGGGTGTTTTCTTAAAGCAATTGCAGTTGCTTTAATGATCATATCATTGAAAGAGATCTTAGTATCTGGAAGAGAATTGATTTCTTTTCTTGCCTCAATTGCTTTATCCATATTGATCTCAACCATCAGATAATAGTGAGGAGCAGAGAATTTACTTTCAGAAAGACGTTTTGCAATGATATTTCTTACTTGTGAGTTTGGGGTCTCTGTATCTTCACCCTGTACGAAGCTTACTGCAACAGGAGCAGCACTTGCTGCAGGAGCTGAAGCAGCTGGTTTTGCAGCTGGCTGATAGTTTTCAATATCTTTTTTAACGATTCTTCCGTTTTCACCAGAACCCTGAACACTGTTGATATCAACTCCCTTATCCTGAGCCATTTTCTTAGCCAGTGGAGAGATTGCTACTCTGTCAGAAGATGAAGAGTTCGCAACCGAAGCTGCTTTTTCTTCTGTTTTAGCTTCTGCTTTTTGTTCAGCTGGTTTTTCAGTTGACTGACCGGCAGCTTTTGGAGCTCCTACCGCGGAAACATCTGTTCCTGCAGGGCCAATGATTGCCAATACGGAATCAACCGGAGCAGCACCTCCTTCTTCTACACCTTGCTTCAATAATACTCCATTGAATTCAGATTCGAAATCCTGTACCGCTTTATCTGTTTCGATCTCAGCAAGAAGGTCTCCTTCTTTTACTGTATCACCTACATTTTTGTGCCATTTAGCCACTTTACCTTCTGTCATTGTATCAGAAAGTCTTGGCATTGTAATAATTTCTACTCCTGCCGGAACTTCTGCAGCAGGTGCAGCAGTTTCTGCTTTAGGCTGTTCTTCTGATTTTTTTTCTTCAGTTCCAACACTGGGAGCAGCAGCCCCACCTGTCAATCCTGAAATATCTTCTCCTTCATTCCCGATAATAGCTAAAACAGAGTCTACAGCAGCAGCACCTCCTTCTTCTACACCTACGTATAAAAGGGTACCTTCTATTTCAGATTCGAAATCCTGAACTGCTTTATCAGTTTCAATTTCAGCTAAAATATCTCCTTCTTTTACTTTATCTCCTACTTTTTTATGCCATTTTGCCACCTTACCTTCCGTCATTGTGTCGGACAGGCGGGGCATCGTAATTACTTCTGCCATAATTTATTTTAATTTGAAAATTTAGCAATCTGAAAATTTGAAAATTAAAAAAGGACATAATCTATCACATTTTTCAAATTCTCAAATTGTCAAATTAACTCATTATCTTTTAGTTTTCTAATTTGTCTAAGAATGGATAATCTTCCTGAGCATATACATACTCATAGATTTTTTCTGCATCCGGATACGGAGAGTTTTCCATAAATTCGATACACTCTTCAACAAAGTCTCTGGATTTGTTATCCATAACTTCCAGTTCTGCTTCTGTAGCCCATCCGTTTTCTAAAATTCTATGTTTTATCAATTCGATTGGGTCATCATTTTTATGAAGAGCTACTTCTTCTTTAGATCTATATGGCTCGGCATCAGACATAGAGTGTCCTCTGTAACGGTAAGTTCTTGCTTCAATGAAAGTAGGTCCGTCTCCTCTTCTTGCTCTTTCAATAGCTTCGTAAGCAGCTTCTGCCACTTTTTCAGGATCCATTGCATCTACAGCAAGGCAAGGCATTTCGTATCCTAACCCTAATTTATAGATATCTTCGTGGTTGGCTGTTCTTTTTACAGAAGTTCCCATTGCATATTGGTTGTTTTCTACAACAAATACTACAGGAAGTTTCCAGTTCATTGCCATGTTGAAGGTCTCATGTAAAGAACCTTGTCTTGCAGCACCATCACCAAAGAAACAGATGTTTACTGCTTTTCTGTCGAAATATTTATCAGCAAAAGCAATACCTGCACCTAATGGAATTTGTCCTCCAACGATACCATGTCCTCCGTAAAAACGGTGTTCTTTACTGAAAATGTGCATAGATCCACCCATACCTCCGGATGTTCCGGTAGCTTTACCACAAAGTTCAGCCATGATTCTTTTAGGGTCTACTCCCATCGCCATTGGATGGATGTGACATCTGTAAGCAGTAATCATACTATCCTTTGTAAGATCCATTGCATGTGTAAAACCGGCAGGGATAGCTTCCTGACCGTTATACAAATGTAAAAATCCTCTGATCTTTTGTTTTAGGTAAAGAGAACGGCATTTGTCTTCAAACCTTCTCCACATTGTCATATCTTCATACCACTTCAGGTATACCTCTTTAGAAAATTCTTTCATGTGTTAGCTCTTGCTTTTTTATGATGAAATAGTTGAGCAAAATTATGAAAAAAACTTTGTTTTTATTCTATACATAGATAACTTTTCGATTTTTCTGCAAAATCTATTTGCGGGCTGTATGGATTATTCTTAATTTCCGACCCCTTGGAAGCTTGATAAAGCTTCGTTTTATCTGTTACATTCTTTCTGTAAAATCTCAGGAGTCATCCTATCCATAAGGCTTTTCTGAAACGACAAATGATTCAGAGATATCAGGATTCTTTACATTTTGTTCTCCTATTTCATTCCTCTTTAATTATTGTTAATATATATTTTGGTTATTTCAACAGCTTCTTTTCCGGAGAAAAATCTGTAAGTTTCAGAGTTCTGTCTTCAATTTCATTAACGAAATTACCATATTGCTTTGCCGTTCTGGCTTTAATTTCCTTCCATTCTTTATCTGCCATAAATCCTTCCCACGCCATTTTCATTGCATCTTCATCTTTCCACTCAAGCAGGTAAACAAATTCTGTTTTTTCATTGAATTCCGATTCCCAGATTGACACAATGGTAAATCCATATTTCTTCATAATTCTCAGTGCATGATCTCTGAAGCGGTCAAGAAAAACCTGCTTATTTTCTTTTGGAATTTCATAGATTCTTAATTGATGGACAGGTTGTGGTGTAGAAATATTTTCACCTGAAACCTTTTGACCAAAAATTAAATAGCCTGATAATATAAATAAGTATGTGAATAGATATTTCATGATAATAATAATTAAAACAGATCAATTAAAATTAAACATTTCTTGCAAAACTTAATACTCATTTAAAGACGAAAAAATATTTCACTCCATTAAAAATAACTGGTAATCAAACAACTTACCCATTAAATCAACTATTCCATCTCATGGTTTTCATTTGATTTTTGAGGTTATAATAGTATATTTGGTTTTTAAACTTGATTATGGAAGAAAAACAATCTTCATTATTACACAAAATTTCAAAAGTCATCTCTGATTTTTTTAATCCTTTGGTCTCTCTGATCATTTTCTTTATCTATATGAGCATCAGAGAATATTCCCTTAAAGATTCTATGCTTTATTTTCTTCCTGTATTATTAATGATTATTATTCCGGTTGTGATATGGCTGGTGTGGAATGTAAAGACGGGAAGATATACCAATATGGATGTTTCCAACCGTGTTCAAAGGAAAACGTTATATATATTTATTGCAGTCTGTGTGATCGCCTATCTTCTTTTTAATTATATCAGAAACGGATATATAGATCTTGTCATGCTATTTATCCTGGTGCTTCTTTTCGCTCTTCAGATCAGCAATCTTTTTATCAAAAGCTCGATGCATACAGCGTTCAATGTATTTGTAGCAGCGCTCTTTTTCTCATTGGACTGGAAAATAGGTCTTGCGTGGCTGGGAATCGCTATTTTGGTCGGAATCACCCGTATTATTTTAAAAAGACATACCGTAAAAGAGGTATTTATGGGGGCTGGAATAGCTTTTCTGGTATCTTTTATCTATCTTTATTGCAATATTCAATTTCAACATTAGAATACTCTATGAAAATAAATCATCTTACTGCCGCAGAAGAAAACTTTATGAAGCTGTTTTGGAAAATGGAATCTTTCTATCTGAAGGACGTTATGGAGCAGCATCCGGAACCGAAACCACACCAGAACACGGTTTCCACTTATTTGAAAATATTAGTTGAAAAAGGCTATCTATCTACTGTAAAAGAAGGAAGAATCTTCAAATACAGTGTGCTTGTTCCTTTAGAAGGGTATAAAAAATTCCTGTTAAAAGAGCTTTCACATAACTTTTTTAATAACTCAGGGAAGGAAATTCTGGAGCTTTTATTAAGTGAAAAATTAATTTCCCAGGAAGATATGAAGGGCTATTTTGATCTTAAAATTGAAATAAAGCCAGCAAAAGTGGAAGAGCCTAAGTTCGAAGTTGCTGAAGAAATCCTGAATCCTAAAAAAGAAAAGAAAACCAAAGGAAAAGAAAAAGACAAAGACAAGGATAAAAAGAAAAAAAAGAAAAAAGATTAATCTAAACCTTAAAAACACCAAATCATGAAAACAAAATTCCAGGAAACTCTAAGCCGGGCCAATGAAGTCATTTTCCGATATCCTATGATTTTGGCAATGGCTTTATTAGCTGCTATTGGCACCATATGCATTGTGGAAACGGAACGTAGTGAAATTACTTCTTATATTAAGTTCACCATTTGTTCATGTCTCGGAATTTCTCTGATGTTTGCACTAAAAATGTTGTCACAGAGAATCGGGAAAGAATTACTACTACACGTATCCGGTATAATTTTCCTTATAGGTTTTTATTACATTCTGCCTGATAAAAAAAACAGCTTTACAGAAGTTTATGCTTACATCATTGCTATTACCGCCCTTCTCTCCCACTTACTGGTATCATTTGTTCCATTTCTGGAGAAAGACAGGGAGCTCAGATTCTGGCAGTACAACAAAAACCTTTTTATCAATATCTTTCTGACCGCCGTATTTACAGGAGTTCTGACAGGCGGTATGGAATTAGCAATCTTAGCCGTTGACAAACTTTTTGACTTTAACTTCCATGACAGAATTTACAGAGATACATTCTTTGTTCTTGCTATTTTTGGAAGCAGTTTTATTTTCCTTTTATTTAATGATAAAGGATTAAATAACCTTGAAAAAGACGGCACCTACCCTGTTGTTTTAAAGTTTTTCACTCAGTTTATTTTAATTCCGTTACTGCTTATCTATGTAACAATTCTTTATTTTTATTCGGTTAAAATATTAATCAACTGGCAGCTTCCAAGAGGCTGGGTTTCTTACCTTGTTTTAGCCTATAGTATTGTGGGTATCCTTGCATTACTTCTGGTTCACCCGTTAAAAGAAGAAAACGCAAAATCCTGGGTCAGAATATTTTCAAAAGCATTCTATTACACCATTGTTCCTTTGATTATTCTGCTTTTCACTGCTATTTTTACCAGAATTTTAGAATATGGATATACAGAACCAAGGTATTTCGTTCTCCTGCTTGCTCTATGGCTGTTAAGTATTGTTGTCTACTTTATTTTCAACAAAAAAGCTACGATAAAGTTCATTCCTGTCAGCTTATTTTTATTTGGCGCTTTTGCATTGATTTTCCCTTACCTTAATGCATTCAGTGTAGCTAAGAGAAGTCAGAAAACAGAATTGATGAATATTTTAAATCAGCATCAACTAATGAGTGCCGGCAAGATTAATTTTCAGAAAAAAGTTACCGATACTGTTCGTAATGAAATTGCTGATAAATTTGAATTTCTGGCTGAAAGAAAGCAAAGTGAATTTCTATCAGCGCTGCTGAACGAAAAAGACCAGGCTGAATTAGCCGATAATATTAAAAAAGGCACATTTTATAGTATCAATTACGATATCCAAAACAAGTTTTCAGATGTGAATGTCACTGCAAAAAACAGAGCATACGAAATGGACAGACTCGTTCTTGTTCGTGAAGAACAGGCTGTAGAACTCGGGAATTATCAGTATTTAATTTCTTTCCATCGTTATAGCAGAGATCCTCAAAAACTGAATGATGACCAGTTTGAGCTGACAGATCAGCTGACAGAAGAATCCTCATTAAAATTAAGTTTAAATTCTAAAGAAGAAGTAGACTTCGGACCACGGATCATTAAACTATTTGAGGAAAATAAAAACAAGAAAGGAAATGTAGTAATCCCCGAAATTGCTATGGAATCTGATTTAGGAAAGTATCACGTCAAGCTTATTTTCAGTGAAATTACAAGAGAAAAGTATTCTGACAATGACACCGCCAGTATTTATTACGAAAATGTTTACATCCTTATAAGATCAAAATAAATGACCACAAAAAAAGACTGTCCTTCGACAGTCTTTTTTTATTATTGTATGTAACAAAAACTTTTGATTATCTTTGAGTTCCCGAGCTCCATATTGGAGAATTTCTTCCATAAATCACAAGATTTCCGTCATTTTGCACTGTAAGTTTAACGCCTCCTCTGTTTTCTGTATTTGAGCTCCATACAGGTCTGTTATAAGAATCGTAAACCACTAAGTTTCCATCCCCTTGAAATTCAGCTCTGTTACCTTTATTATCAGTTGCTGTAGCCCAAATAGGATTTCCGTTTCTATTAGCCAAAACAAGATTACCATCATCCTGAAATACAAGATAATAACGTCCGTCCGAAGAATACAGCTTAGCGTCCTTACGGAATCTGTATCCAGTAGACACATAATCATTACCTCGATAACGGTCACCACCATTATTATTTCTGATACCTCCCTGCGAAGCCCATAAAGGATTAGAACCATTATAGATTACAAGATTACCATCATCCTGAACTGATAATTTATCAGCTCCCTGACCATCAGTATTTGAACTGAAGGCAACACCATTTCCTCTTGTATACACTACCAGATTACCATCTCTTTGAAAAATTGCTCTCACTCCTCTGTTGGTAGTTTTTGATTCCCATGCAGGGGCACCGGATCTGTTATAAAAAACCAGATTACCGTCGTTCTGGAAGATAAGATAATATCCGTTGTTATCAGCCCAGTACTTTTTATCCTGTCTTAATGTCTGTCCTGCATAAATGCTTTGTGCGTTGACCAGCAACCCACCAAACACCATCATTACTACTAATAAATGTTTTTTCATTATAATTACTTTTTGATTGATTGATAATTTTCTAAAATTATGCCAAAACATCATAATATTTCAACCCAAGTTATAATTAAATGATTTACTGGAAATTAAATTCCATAAAAAGAAGCCGTCTCACAACTGAGGCGGTTTTTCTTGTTAAAAAGTAAATAATTTTTATATATTTTGATTTGTT
>NZ_JAMZGF010000091.1 GCF_024158915.1 Chryseobacterium sp. S0630
TAAATATTAATATTTTCAATGTATTTATACTTTTTATCGGACAGTAATGGGTCGCATAAAAAAGACTGTCCTTTTTGAACAGCCTCTTTCTTTCACATTACTTTTTATCTAACAACGGAAGATATTTTCCGTATCCTTTACTTTCCATTTCCGCTTTTGGAATAAATTTCAGCGAAGCACTGTTGATACAGTAACGAAGTCCTCCTTTATCCTGTGGTCCGTCTGTGAAAACGTGACCTAAATGGGCATCACCGGTTTTACTTCTTACTTCTACTCTATCCATACCGTGGGTACGATCCAGTTTTTCATCAATTAAACCTTTGGTAATCGGTTTTGAGAAACTTGGCCAGCCACATCCGGATTCAAATTTATCTGTAGAGACAAACAAAGGTTCTCCTGTGGTAATATCTACATAAATTCCTTCACGGGTTTCATTCCAGTATTCATTCTGGAAAGGTCTTTCTGTCCCATTTTCCTGGGTAACATTATATTGTTCTGCAGACAGTTTTTCTTTCAGAACCTTTTTATCCTGTTTTTGATAAGTCGGTTTGGGAAGTGGATTGGCTTTTTTCGCCATTTCAAAAAGTCCCGGTTCAATATGGCAGTAACCGCCCGGATTTTTATCCAGATAATCCTGATGATAATCTTCTGCCTTGTAGAAATTTTTCAATGGAATGGTTTCTACTAATAAGGGCTTGCTATAGTTTTTTGCAAGTTTCTGAACTTCATCTTTTACTACAGCTTCATCTGTTTTATTGGTGAAATAGATTCCTGTTCTGTACTGGTTTCCTCTGTCGTTTCCCTGCTGATCTTTGCTTGTAGGATCAATAGTTTTAAAATATAAATCAATCAACAGTTTCAGATCTACCTGTTCAGAATCATATTTTACTTTTACGGTTTCTGCAAAACCTGTTGTATGACTTACCACCTCTTCATACGTAGGATTTTGGGTATTTCCGTTGGCATACCCCACTTCTGTTCCTACAACACCACGAATTTGTTGAAAAAAATGTTCTGTTCCCCAGAAACATCCACCTGCAAAATAAATCTCTCTAACGTTTTTGTTATCCATAATTTTCTCATTTTCTTTTTTTATTTCCACTACATTAGGCTTGTTTTTTTTGAAAAGCCCGGATCCCGCAGCAAATACTGCTATACCCAGAATGATTCCGAGTACAATTAATATATTTTTCATTTTTACCTTTTTATTCATTACTTATTATTTTGAACGATCATGAATCCAAATCCTAAAAGCATAAGGTCTTTTAGAATAAAGAAATCCGTCACAGGCACTCCGTCCACTATTTTCCATATTCCCGGTGTTGTAAACAAATAGCTTAATGTCACCAGAAAAGTTACGATCATTCCTATCCCTGCATACTTTTTCAATACAGCAAATTTCGCACTAAATATCAGGAGTAAGGCAATGATAATTTCTATCACTCCGATAAGATTTGACACTGCCTGGACGCTTATAATTTTATATACGAAAAAAGTTAAGAAATGGTTTTCTACCAAGGGTTTTATTGCAGCAGCTTCCGTGGGAGTGAATTTGAAGATACCAATCCACAGTAAAATAAGTGCTGCTCCGAAAAGCGAGATATAATATCCGATTCGGGTTAATTGATTTTTAGATTCCTGTGCTGTTCCGACCATATTTTTAAGATTTTAAATGAATACTTTATTGTTTTCAAAAGTATAGTCGGAGCTATTTTAAAATCCTGACAGAAATTTTCCTAGAAATTTAATTTATCGATCATTTTATTTTTAAAATCCTGAATTTCAGAATCATTAATTTCAGCTTTTTCTTCAGAGAATTTCTTTTTAAAAACCTTATCCAGAAGCGCCAGCTTTTCATTGTACATTCTGCACCATTTGCAGATCATCAAATGCATACTGAGCATCCTGTTTTCTTTGGAAGAAATAGATTGGGCATTCCTCTTTTCCATCAGTAAAGTGGCTTCACTGCATGGTAAAAATAATATATGTAGTATTCTTCTTATCATTTCTCTTATGATTTTGAAAACCAGTTAAACTCCAGACATTCTCTCAACTGCATTCGGCTTCTTTGCAAAATCTTCCAAAGATTAGTCGTAGAAACTTCTAATTCCTGACTTACTTCCGGTGCTTTTTTTTCTTCGATATAATACATTTTAAGCAGAATCTTCCATCTGGAGGGCAATTCTTCAATACATTCTTCCAATGTTTTATTAAATTCTGTACTGTCTAAAAGCTCATCACCATCGCCAGAAACATTCCAGTCATTCAAAACATCATTATTTTTCCATGATCCGGTTTCATCAAAAAAATGATCAAGTCTGATATTCGGTTCAGATTTATATTTTTTCCGGTAAAAATCTGCGACTTTTCTGTTCAGAATAGCCATCAGCCAGGTCAATGCCTGACTTTTTCCTTCAAAAGAATCATAAGCTGAGTAAGCTGCAAGAAAAACTTCCTGAACCACATCCTGTGCATCTTCTTTATTTGAAAGAACGTACAGCGCACGCTTCAAAAGTGGTCCTGAATATTGTTCTATCCAGTTTTTCAATTCTTCATCTTTAGTCATTGGAAGTGTTTTTTCTCTTTTTTCAGATCGCAACGAAGGTAGGAAGTTAAATGTAAAATTACAAAATTAGATAGATTATTATTGATTACAATCATTACAAAACTTCCATTACAGACCTTCTAGGTTTTGAAAACCTAGAAGATTTACCACACATCCATTAGCCAAACTCGTTATCATTCAAAACATAGCATAAAATTATTACAAATCGCTTAAAAATCTTAAATTTGCATCTTATCAAAAATTTGATATTTAAAAAAGCAAAAGCAATACTATGACATCACAAGAGATACGTCAAAAATTTTTAGATTATTTTAAAAGTAAGGAGCACTTGATCGTTCCTTCAGCTCCTATTGTGCTGAAAGACGACCCTACCCTTATGTTTTCCAACTCCGGAATGACGCAGTTCAAGGATTTCTTCCTTGGCTACAAAACCCCTACCGCCCCTAGAATTGCCGATACCCAAAAGTGTCTTAGAGTTTCAGGGAAGCACAATGACCTGGATGATGTAGGTAGAGATACTTACCACCACACCATGTTTGAAATGTTAGGAAACTGGTCTTTCGGGGATTACTTCAAAAAAGAGGCTATTGCTTTTGCCTGGGAATTACTGACTGAAGTATACGGAATTCCAAAAGAAAATTTATATGTAACGATTTTTGAAGGGGATGCTTCAGAAAATCTGGACAGAGACCAGGATGCTTATGACTTCTGGAAATCTCACATTTCAGAAGACAGAATCATTAACGGAAATAAAAAAGATAACTTCTGGGAAATGGGTGAAAGCGGACCATGCGGACCGTGTTCAGAAATCCATATTGACTTGAGAACACCAGAAGAGAAGGCTAAAGTTTCAGGACTTGAATTGGTGAATAACGATCACCCTCAGGTTGTTGAAGTATGGAACCTGGTTTTCATGGAATTCAACAGAAAAGCAGATAAATCTTTAGAGAAACTTCCAGCTCAGCATGTAGATACGGGAATGGGCTTTGAACGTCTTTGTATGGCGCTTCAAGGGAAGTCTTCCAACTATGATACTGATGTTTTCACTCCGCTTATTTCTAAAGTTGAAGAACTTTCAGGTAAAAAATACACCGGAATTTTAGAAGACGAAAAAGATATTGCGATCCGTGTTGTGGTAGACCACATCAGAGCGGTTTCCTTTGCTATTGCAGACGGACAATTGCCATCCAACGGAGGAGCTGGTTATGTGATCAGAAGAATTTTAAGAAGAGGAATTTCTTATTCTTACCGATTCCTGGATATGAAAGAACCTTTCCTTTACAAGTTGGTTGCTGTGCTACAGGAACAAATGGGAGCTTTCTTCCCGGAACTTGAAAAACAAGGAAAACTGGTTGCTGAAGTGATTAAAAGTGAAGAAGATTCATTCTTAAAAACAATTGAAAACGGTCTGATCAGAGTAGAAAAACTAATCCAGCAGACTATTGCAGATAATCAGAAAGTATTACCTAGCGAAGAAGTTTTTGAATTGTATGACACTTATGGTTTCCCTGATGATTTAACAAGAATCATTGCTGAAGAAAAAGGATTAACGATTGATGAAGCAGGTTTCAAAGCTGAAATGGAGAAACAGAAGCTTCGTTCAAAAGCTGATTCTGCTCAGAAAGTATATGACTGGGTAAATCTTGAATCAAAACCTGAAACATTTGTAGGATATGACCAGATGGAGTCTGAAACCTATATTACAAGATACAGAAAGGTAGAAAACAAAGACGGAGAATTTTACCAGGTGGTATTAAGCAGTTCTCCTTTCTATCCTGAAGGAGGTGGACAGGTTGGTGACAAAGGGGTTCTTGAAAATGCTGTTGAAAGCTTCGAAGTACTGGAAACTAAGAAAGAAAACGGATTGATTATTTCATTAATCAACGGTCTTCCGAAAGATGCAGGTGCTGTTTTCTATGCTAAAGTAAACGCTTCTGAGAGAAAAAATTCTCAGGCTAACCACTCTGTAACTCACCTTCTGCACGAAGCTTTAAGAGATGTTCTAGGAACTCACGTAGAACAGAAAGGTTCTTATGTAGGTCCTGATTACTTGCGTTTTGACTTCTCTCATTTCAACAAAATGACTGAGGAAGAATTAGCACTTATTGAAGAAAAAGTAAACAAAAAGATCAAAGAAAGTATTGCTTTACAGGAGTTCAGAAATATTCCGATTCAGGAAGCTCTGGAAAAAGGGGCAATGGCTTTATTTGGTGAAAAATATGGTGACAGTGTGAGAATGATCCAGTTCGGAAGTTCAAAAGAACTTTGTGGAGGTACTCACGTAAAAAACACCAGCGAAATTGGTCATTTCAAGATCACTTCTGAGGGGTCTGCAGCTGCAGGAATCAGAAGAATTGAGGCTATTTCAGGAGACAAGTCTGAAGAATATTTCAACAATCTTGAAAAACAGATCATTGAACTTTCTCAATTATTAAAGTCTAAAGATGTTGTAAGATCTATCGAAAAACTGATCGAAGAAAACATTTCATTGAAGGCTGAAGTAGATGCTCTTAAGAAGGAAAAGGCAAAAGGAGAAATCGGAGAATGGAAGAATGCTTATGAGCAAAAAGGCAACAAGCAGCTTTTAGTAAAGAAAACTTCTCTGGATGCAGGTTCTGTAAAAGACATCGTATTCCAGTTGAAGAGAGAAATTCCTACTTCAGTAACAATTATTCTTTCTGACGCAGACGGAAAACCAATGATTACCGTTGGAGTTTCTGATGATCTTGCTGCTGATTACCAGGCTGGAGCTATCGTAAAGGATCTTGCTAAAGAAATCCAAGGTGGTGGTGGTGGAAACCCTGGCTTTGCAACGGCTGGTGGTAAAAACCTTGAAGGTATAGAAAACGCTTACCAAAAAGCTTTGAACATCTAAAATAGAAACCTCTATTATAAATTTTAGCCCCGGCTGTCTCAATTCTGAGACAGCCGGGGTTGTTTTTAGTGTATATCATATTATTTAACGCAAAGTATTTTCTACAATACCTTATAATTTTCAGGAGGCAAAGAATGGAATCAACTTCATTGATTCTGACTAAGCATGTGTACTATTCTTACTTCTCGCAGATCAAACGAATTACGCAGATTCTTCCTCAAACATCTGCATAATCTGTGAAATCAGCGGGAAATTAAAATAATTCAGGAAAAAGCTTATATAAGCTGGATATATGTTTTTATTTAGCGCTAAGGATCGCAAGAAGCTCTCATATATAAAAGCCTTAGCGTCTCTACGTTACAATATACTATTCTTTATTACTCAGATATTCATCAAAGTCTCTCTATTTATATCCGTTCTAATTATTGACCTTATCTTAACAAACCATTACTTAATATTAAACTAATTGTTTTGTCTTCTTAAAACATAGTTAACACTAGACCTTTAGTTTTGCCATAATCGAAATTCAAAAAAAGTAATTATGAAAATTAATCAAACTATTGGAGCTCTATTCCTTGCAGCTATTGTTTTTCAAAGCTGTAACGATGACAACAGTAACTCTGATACTCCTGTGAATGACAAAATCAAACTTGAAAATTTTTCTAAAGAACCGGCTTTCGTTTATGGAATGGAAGGTTTTGAAAATTTAAATATTACCACTCTAATCTCTAGTTCTGATGTTCTTTCAGGTTCTCCAGATTTCGTTTTCGGAGGTCAGCCAGACGGAATGGGTCTTATGAAAGATCCTAACTCTGATGGCTATCTGATGATCACCAACCATGAGATCAAACAATCGGTATCAAGAGTGTATTTAGACAAAACATTTAAGCCTGTAAAAGGAGAATATATCTTAAACGGAACAGGAGGAATGACAAGATTATGTTCTGCTACGTTAGCAACTCCTGAAATTCATGGTTTCAGTGCATTCCTTACCGCAGGAGAATCAGGTGAAGAAAGTATGGTTCACGCTTTGAATCCTTTGGCACCTGCTTCTCAGGCAGCAGACAAAACAAGAGTAAAGCCAGCTTTAGGAAAGGCTTCTATGGAAAATGCAGTTCCGCTTCCTAAAGATGTTTCTAACGGAAAAACTTATATTATCATTGGTGAAGACCAGTCTTATTCTTCTTCTCACCAGTCTGCAGGACAATTGATCATGTATGTATCCGATACGCAGGGAGATCTTGATAACGGTAAGTTGTATTCTTTGAAAAGAACCAACAGCAACTATACTGAAACAGATATGACAAAAGGAAGCAGCTATGATGTAGAATTCGTGGAAATTCCGAACGCTAAAAACCTTACCGGAGCTCAGATCAATCAGAAAAACATTGACAATAATGCGATCCGTTTTTCAAGAGTGGAAGATGTAGATTACAGAAAAGGAGCAGGAAAAGGAAGAGAAATCTACTTTACCGCTACAGGTGAATCTTCTGATGGTTTGAATCCAAAAGCAGGATTAACAATGTGGGGAAGAGTATACAAGCTTGTTCTGAACGCTAACAATATGATGACAGGTAAACTGGAAGTTGTGGCTGAAGGAGATTCTAATCCAGGAAATAACCTTATCAATCCTGACAACTTATGTGTGACTGAAAACTTTGTATACATCCAGGAAGACGGAGATTCTTATTACAAAAATGCCAACCACGATTCTTATATCTGGCAGCTGAATATTGCTACAAAACAATACAAACCATGGCTGAACATGAGGCACAACAGAGGTGACTCTGCATGGCAGACTGCTTACAACCAATCCGGAGATCTTCAGAAATTCGGTTCGTGGGAATTCGGAGCGATGGTTGATATTTCAGACATCATCGGAATTCCGAATACCTTCTCTGTGAATATCCACTCACATACATGGCAACTGGATAAATTCAAAAACCCTGACGGTTCAGGAATCAACACCAACAAAGAAGGTGGACAGATTGTAATCATCAGAAACGTAGAAAAATAGTTTTAATTCCTTCATATCCAATTAAAGTATCAATAGAGAATCTCTGTTGATACTTTTTCATACCTATGAATAAGCTTTCAAAATACCCAATACTCCTTTTTCTGTACTGTGCAGCAGCGCTTTTTACTCTTTATTACTGTAAAAATGATAAGCATCAGCCGGTATACGAAGATCTTGGTTCTGTAAAAAACAGAATTATCAAAACCAATGCTGATTTCGAAAAGCAAATTAACGAACTGAAAACCCTGGTTTCTAAAAACGCTGATGAAAAACTTCTTCAGGAAAAATTTCAGGATATCCGAAAAACCTATAAAACAATGGAATGGGCGGTAGAATACTTTCTTCCCCACTCTGCAAGGTTTATCAACGGGCCTGCCCTTCCTGAAATAGAAATGGACGAGCATACAGAAATAGAGCCCGAAGGACTACAGGTGTTGGAAGAAATGTTCTATCCTTATGATAAAGGAAATAAAGAGGAAGTGATCAGAATGCTCAATAAGCTCATCAATAAAAGCAATACTATAGAAACCAACTTTCAGGTCATTACGATCAGTAAAGATCAGGTTTTTGATGCCTTAAGACAGGAAGCTTTCAGAATTTCCAGCTTAGGAATTTCTGGTTTTGACACACCAATCTCAGGAGTATTTTTAGAGGAAATGCCTTCTTCTCTGCAAGGAATTAAGGAAACTTTGGAACAAATCTCTACTGATCGTTCGAAAAATAAAGCCTTAAAAAGTATCGTGGCAGAGATCAGTTCAACCATTGAAGTTCTGAAGAAAAGCACAGACAAAAATACATTTGATTATGTTAATTTCATTCCGGATCACCTGAACAAGATCACCGCTTTGATGCTTGATTTTAAAGCTCAGGAGAACATTCCGGATGTTGATGTAACCACCGCTTTAAATAAAAATGCAGCTACTTTTTTCACTAAAAATGCATTTAATCCTAATGCTTTCACTCCGGGAAAAGAATATGCCTACTCCGAAGAAAAGGCAGCTCTTGGACATCAGCTTTTTAATGACAAAATATTGTCCAACAGCAATAACCGAAGCTGTGCAACCTGTCATATTCCAGAGAAAGCATTTACCGATGGTCTTGCCAAAGCCATGTCTCTTGAAAACTCGGAACTGGCGAGAAATACACCTTCACTCAACTATGCAGGATATCAGCATGGCCAGTTTTGGGATATGAGAAAGGATGATCTGGAAGGACAAAGTTCAGATGTGATCTCCAATAAAGAAGAAATGCATGGTGATCTGAATGTCATTCTTGCCAAAATCAATCAGGATAAAAATTATCAGGCAGCATTCAAAAAGATTTATCATTCTCAAAAAACAGAGGTTTGGCAGTTGCAGAATGTACTGGCAACCTATATTCGTTCGTTGGCGAAATTCAATTCAGCTTTTGATGAATATATGAGAGGAAATAAATCAGCGATGACAGAAAATCAAAAGCAAGGATTTAATCTTTTTGTTGGAAAAGCCCAGTGTGCAATCTGTCATTTTCTTCCTTTATTCAATGGTACCGTGCCTCCGAATTTCAAAAAAACTGAGCAGGAAATATTGGGAGTAGCTTTGAATGCAGAGAATAAAACATTTGATAATGATCCAGGAAGAGGAAAATTTCATGAAACCGTTCCTTCATTACAGCATTCCTTCAAAACACCAACTCTTCGAAACATTCAAAAAACTGCTCCTTATATGCACAACGGAGGGTACAAAACATTGAAAGAAGTAATGAATTTTTACAACAAAGGTGGCGGAAAAGCTTTTGGATTTAAAGTAGAAAACCAGACCCTTTCTGATGCTCCGTTACAGCTTACCGATAAAGAAATAGATGATATCATTGAATTCATGAAAGCGCTCAATGATCAGTAAAAGACGATTCTAAAACACAAAAAGAAAAACAATTAAAACTCCTGAATATGAACCCTTCAGGAGTTTTTTTATTGGTAAATGTCAGTAAAATACAGAAAGACTATCTGAACAATTTTATCCTTCGGGTTGCTTTGGAAAAAATCCATAAAAACATTAGATTAAATCAATGTTATACTCTGTTAAAAACTTTTCTACAACAATAAATATCATTATTTTTGACCTAGTTTTTTTACATGAAAAGGGGTTTACTGTTAATATTTTTTCTGATCTGCTTTTTGGGGTATTCACAAACAAAAATTAAGGTTGTGGATGACGCCAGTCAAAAGCCTGTCTTTAAAGCAAAAGTATCCTGTGACAATACAGTTATCGGATACACCAATGAACAAGGTATTCTGGAGTTTAAAACAGGATGTAAAAACATTGATATAGATGCTGATTCTTATCAGAAAGAAACCCTTACCGTGGAAAGCAGCATGGAAGTTTCCCTGCTTAAAAAAACATTAAAGACTACCAATATTGAAGCTGTTGTTATTGAAGATAAAAGTGATCCAAGAGCTCTGGAAATTCTAAGAAAAGTCAATAAACTATTTAACGAAAACTCACCCAAAAGCTTAGGATCATATTCTTACAAATCCTACGAAAAAATTTCTCTGGATATTGATGAAGACAGTCTTTCTCAGTTTAATCAGTATTTTAATGATCTTAATATTTTCAAGAAAAAAAGAGAAAAAGACTCTCTGAATAACATCACTGCAAGAAAGATATTTTCAAAAAGTAAACTCTTCCTTTGGGAAAGAGCTCAGGAGTTTTTATATTCCAAAAAGTACGGGGAAAAGATCAATATTCTGGACAACAGAATTTCCGGACTGAAGCAACCTATCTATGAAATGATCGCTCTTCAGCAAAGTAACAGGGATGTTGTTCCGGAACAGATAAAACCAGAAAACAGAGGACTGTACAGATTTTTCCTTTCAGACACAGTTACTCTTGACGGGAGAAAAAACTTTGTGATCCGTTTTCGTGAGGTGAATTACAAAAAACCGGACAGAAAACGAAAGTACAACGGTGCTATTTATGTAGATACCGAAACCTACGGGCTTAAAAAAATTGAAAATTTCAGTAAAAACAAAAACGACGGAATTATCACCAGTACCTGGGTGTTTTATAATAACAAATGGTTCCTTGCCCACGAAAAAGCCAAGCTTAAAATGGGTAAAATGGCTATGGATGACAAAGTGCATGCTGATGATAAGAAAGACAAAAAAAGCTTTGGTACCTACGCTTTTCTTACCTCAAAATATTTTGATTTCGAGGCTCCTATTGAAGAGAATCCAAAAGACTTCAAAGGCTACACTTTCTCTGTAAAAAATATTGACGGACATTCTCTGGACCAGTATAGAACCGATCCACTTACCGAGAGGGAAAAAAATACCTACACAACGATCGACAGTTTAGGAAAAAAATATAAAATAGACGGCAAAGCCCAGATTTTATCGGGATTACTGAACGGACAGATCAGAGTAGGTTCCGTAGATTTTGCCGTGGATGAAATTGTAAACTATAACTCCTACGAAGGTTTCAGATTAGGTTTAAAAGCCAAGCTGAATGAAAATTTCAACCCTTATTTTTCACCAGACTACTATTTTGCATATGGAATGAAAGACAGAAAATGGAAGTATGGAATGGGGCTTGACATGAAAACCACCCTGGAGAAAAACTCATTTTTCAGATTTGAGGTGTATGATGATGTAACCGCCTCAGGAGAATTCAACCGAAAGCTGTGGAATTTCAAGATGAGAATGATGAACTTCGGGAATAATTTAAATAATGACCGATATTTTCACTTTAAAGGAATGTCATTATCTTATCTGAACGATGTCACCAACGGACTTACCGTGGCCCTTGCTGTAAGAAGAAATACGGAAGAGGCTGAATTCGATTATCAGTTCAGAGACAGAGGAACTTCGTACCGAAATTTCAATACCCTTTTCACCTTAAAATATTCCCCGAATTCTACCAATATCATGACTCCGCAGGGAAAATCTCTGATTGATCAGAAATATCCTGAGCTGTATTTTAACTATGAGCAGAGTTACAAAATACTGCAGGGAGATTTTAATTATTCCCGTTTTGACGCCTTATTTGTTCATAATTTTAAAACTCCGATCGGGACTACAGGTTTCAGATTGTACGGAGGTCTTGTTCTGGGTGGAGCGCCTATCTGGAAAAACTTTACGATGAACGGACTGGCTTCTCCGGGTAAAGATTTTAATTTTAACCTTACTTCTTACCTTGGGTTTGCAACTCTGGAGGGAGGAAAATATTATAACGACAGATTCGTCGCGTACTACTTTACGCACAAACTTCCATGGTATTTCAAAAGTTTCGGACACAATGTTTCCAGTTTTGATTTTGTATTAAGAGGAACTATCGGAGATATGAAACATCCGGAATACCACCAGTTTAAATTCAGAAAATTAGACCATCTCTATCAGGAAGTCGGGTTGGAATGGAATAATTTCCTTTCCAGTTATTTTAACCTTGGACTATTCTACAGAGTGGGTTATTATGCTACTCCGCATTTCAAAGAGAACTTTGCTATTCAGTTTAAGTTGAAGTTTCTTGAGTTTTAATACTCTTTACCATACAAAATCTTTATTTTTGAATCAGAATTCAGAAATATTCAACGACAATATATAAAAAAGAACATGCAGAAAATCGAAATCAAAGCAGAACAGTTTTTTGAATTATTAAAATTAAAAGACACTCCGATGTGGGAGATTTTCTCACAGATGATTGATGGAAATGAAAAGGAAATTATCTTTTTGGACAATGAAGACAAAATCCTTTTTAATTATATTTTACCTTCTACACAGGAAAAACTGGAAGAAGACAGAAAGGAATTTTCAAAACAGTTTTCAGAGAAATTAGCTAACTTCAATTAAGAGTTCTTATGAATAAAAAGTACGTTCTCTCTCTCTCCTTGGGCTTTTTTTATTTGCCTTTGGAAATGCTCAGAATTATAAAAAACCTTTGGTTTCCGCCATCAAAGAATCTGATCTTCGTACCGATATGTATCAGCTTGCTGCAGATCAGTTCTGGGGTCGTGAAGCCGGAACTCTGGATGAATTGAAAGTTTCTATGTGGCTAGCCGACAAAGCCAAAGAAGCAGGAATGAAACCCGCTGGAGATAACGGAACTTTTTTCCAGTTCTTCGATATGTACAGGCATCAGGTAATTCCACAAAGTAATCTGAAAATTGGAAATACCAGTTTGAAATTATGGAAAGATTTCCTTGTCGCTGAACCTGTAAACGCTTCATTAGATGCTGAAATTGTATATGCCGGAAACGCAGAGCCTGAAGATCTTGCGAAACTGGATATCAAAGGAAAAGTTCTTGCAGTAAACGCTTCTGACAAAAACATTTCAAAAGATATGACCCTTTTTGTAAGAAGATATCCCGGATTTGTAAGAAATAAATATTATGATAAAGCTTTTCAGCTGGGAGCAAAAGCAATTATTTTCATCACCGATGATACTTCCGAACAAAGCTGGGTAGAAGTACTGCCTCAAATGACAAGAGGAAGCTACGGCGTAGAAGGATTAAGAGAGAAAATCACGAATAACATCCCTGTTTTGTGGATCAAAAGAGAAAATGCAGGCTGGGTAAAAAACAATCCTAAAGCTTCTCTGAACCTGATCACTGAAACTTATAAATATCCATCAGTTAATATTATCGGAAAAATAGATGGTACTGATCCCGTTCTTAAAAATGAATATGTTTTGCTAAGCGGACACCAGGATCATGACGGAATCAGACATCCTGTAAAGAACGACACCATTTATAATGGTGCTGATGATAATGCAAGTACTTGTGTTGCCATGTTAGCAATGGCCAGAGCTTATAAAAAACAGCCGGGAAAAAGAAGTATTCTGTTTGTTTTCCATGGCGCTGAAGAAAGAGGATTGCTGGGTTCAAGATGGCATGCAGCACATCCTGTAGTTCCGAAAGAGAACATTGTAGCCGTTCTGAATGGTGATATGATCGGAAGAAATGACAATAATGAAGCTGCCTTATTAGGTGGAAATGCTCCTCACAAAAATTCTGAAGAGCTGGTAAAAATGGCTGAAGACGCCAATAACGAAAGTACAAAATTCAAATACCTGAAAGATTGGGATTCTCCAAGCCATGCTGAATATTTCTATTTCAGAAGTGATCACCTTCCGTATGCTAAAATTGGGATTCCTGCCATATTCTTCACCAGTGTATTGCACGATCAGTATCATACTCCACAGGATGAATCTGAAAATATCAATTATAAAAAGCTTTATAAAATGACTGAATGGATGTATAGAACATCCTGGAAAGTAGCTAATGAAGCTGAACGTCCGAAAGTGATTTCGAATTTTTCGCTTGAAAGATAATCTATAAAAAAATTAAACCATTAAGAAAAATTTAGATGGTAAGGAAAGTTAAGATTCAAATTAATTTGAATGAAGCACCGTGCTTAATAAATATCTCAAGATATTTCTCCTTAAATATTCTTAAAAACTTTATTATTCTTAATGGTTTAAAATTTATTTTTAATTCATCATATTTCTTTTGTCTTGAAACAA
>NZ_JAMZGF010000092.1 GCF_024158915.1 Chryseobacterium sp. S0630
TTAAACATAAAACCAGTTTAAGCCTTTCTGTTTGAGATATTTTGGATAATCCTTCGACAGGCTCAGGGTGACAGCCCTAATACCAACTGAAATTTTAAGCGTTGTCAGGCTGAGCCTTTCGAAGCCATTATTAAAGGATTAGGTCAATAGAAATCCGGAAATTTACTTGAAGGCACTTAAAAACTAACTATAAATTGAAAGGCTTAAACATAAAACCAGTTTAAGCCTTTCTGTTTGAGATATTTTGGATAATCCTTCGACAGGCTCAGGGTGACAGCCCGAATACCAACTGAAATTTTAAGCGTTGTCAGGCTGAGCCTGTCGAAGCCTTTATTAAAGGATGCTCTTAGAGTTTCATCTCTCTTCAAATAAATAACCTCAGTTCAGGCAAAGAAAGCTGAGACTGAAGATGACAGGCTGGAAGAGGCTGAGGTCACTTTTAGTAATAAAAACTACTGTATAGCAGGGAAGAAAATCCTCCATAGCATCTATGTTTTTCTTTTTGATTATGAGTGACAAAGCTTCCTTTGGGAGGATCTTTAAGTGATCGGTATCATGATTTTTATAAGATCGGGGAGACTTTAAAAACTGAATTCAATTGATGGAACATTGTTAATTGATTGGATTCTAAGGTTTTATATTGAAGTGTGGTGATGGTCAGTGATGATCAATTCCAACCAGAATCTTGAAGCGTGTTGACGGTTTGTCATAAAAATATGACAAAATCGCATGTATAATGCGACAGTAATGGACTTTATTTATTATAGCAGAATCAATAATTTTATTCTCATAATTCTATAACTTACTTTTAATAGTAATACAAATGCACATACACATGAGAAAATTTATACCTACATTTATTATTCCCTTTTTGGGAATCAGTGTCCAAGCTCAGGTGGGAATCCACAATACGTCCCCGAAAGCAACTTTGGATATTACCGCAAAAACTACCAACGGGACAGCTCCGGAGGGATTAATTGCTCCCCGCCTTACCGGTGATCAGATCAAAGCGGCAGATGCGCAATATACTGCTGACCAGACAGGAACGATTCTATATGCTACCGCTGCCGTGACTGTCAGTTCTCCTAAAACAGCAAATATGACAATGCCCGGATATTATTTTTTTGACGGAACTGTATGGATTAAAATACTTTTAGAACAAAATATATACAACACAGACGGCACTCTTACCGGAGACAGAACGGTAAGCCAGGCGGCTAATAATCTGGCGTTTACCAGTACTGCCACTACAGGAACCAGCCACTTTACAGTGGATGGTACTACCCTGAATGTGGATGCGGTCAATAACAGGGTAGGGATTGGCGCTGCTGCCCCCGCCAATGATTTGCAGGTGGTAGGAAATGAAGTAAGAGTCGGAGGCCCTTCAACACAGGTCGGTACTGTAGCGGACCCTGTGGTAAGAATCCATTCTAATGCCAGTGCTGATGCTAATGGAGGAACATTAATGTTTAATGAAGATAATACAAATAATGGGTACTATTTAAAACAGAATACCGCAGCCGGAACGGTGAACGGAGCAGGGGGGCTAGCCATAGGAGCAGCACAAGCTGCAGGATATGCGTATAATCCCGCAAGGCCAGGAGTATTTATCTCATCACTTCAAAATATTGGTTTTGGAACGGCTACTCCTCAGGCGGCGTTTCATATTGATGGTGCCAGGGATAATGCAGTTAACACTGCTCCTACCGTGGCTCAGCAGGCTAATGATCTCGTAGTGAATACTTCCGGGAATATGGGGATTGGGACAGCCAGTCCTACAGCAAAGCTGCAAATCAATTCATCTTCAGCCGGAGCCTTTAAGTTAACGGACGGTACACAGGTGGCTGACAGAGTATTAACGTCGGATGCCAATGGGGTCGGCACATGGCAGGCCACCTCGTATCCTGCTTATTTTACGGTGCAAAGAGCAAGTGTGGCAACTGATACAACGATCCCAGCCAATACAAATAGTTCGCTTCCTGGGATCAATAATGTTACCATCACAAAAACCGGAAAATATGAGATTCTTTTCCATTCATTTTTGTTCTATCCTGGTGCTGCGGGACCAAAGTCATTTTATGCTTTAGTCAGATTAAATGGGGTGGATGCTATTACTCCGGAAGAAACCTATTCGTATGTTGGGAATACTTCTTATCTTAATCAGCATTATTCTACGGTGATCAATGCAACAGCCGGTGATGTGCTGAGTTTTCTCATATCGCCTGTTGTAGGTGGTAACGCGGTCCTGCAGGCTTCTACTGCGAATAGGAATAAACTTGAAATTATATACCTGGGACTGTAAAAGATCAATATCGTAAAACAGGGTGGCTCAGTCCAGCTAAAAAGATCATATTATTCATGTTGTTAAATAATTAAGAATGAGTCTGGCAATGAAGTGAGAGAAAAAGCTGCCGTTGGCAGCTTTTTTTGTTTTCCATCTTTGGAACTCCAAAACGGGTCTGCTTCAGGTATGGAGAGCTTCTGTCATTTTTCTGACGATAGCTGATTACGGGAGGAGAATTCCTTTGAAGCTGGGAGCTGGGAGCTGGAAGCTGGAAGATGGAAGATGGAAGATGGAAGATGGAAGATGGAAGAATGTACAACAGTATGAAGATCATCAACAATGGCTGTTTCTCTTTTTTAAGAGTCAATTTCAATTTGTTTAAACTTTTGTTTATTAAAACATTAAGATGTATTAAGGTGTAGAGAATATTAAGATGAGCTTCGCTTTACGCTTACAATCAGAATGATTCATCTTAACTATACTTTATTTCTTAAATCTTTCTTAATGGTTTTAATAGATATCCAATGTTTTTTGACAAGTTTAAACAACTCCGATAACAGTATGTGATCCTGAAGATCAGTGATGGACATTAATAGTCAGGATTTTGAATAGATATGTTTTGAATAGGTATGGATACAAAAATTTACCTGATATCCAGCCGATTTCATAGCACCCAATAGCCGGCAGCCTGTTTTTTGTAACGCTTTTTTATGACACTGTATTTTTCATAAAATAAGAGGGCAGAAAATAATCATCATTCTTCAATCTGAAGGGCTGAACAGACTTACTTTAAAAACACAATTTAAAAAACACAAATTTTTAGTTATTTACGGATTTGTTGATCAATAGTCTGTATTAATTATTGATAATTATTTATCGTAAATAATTGAATATTCACAATGATTATGATTCATAAATTATTTTTTTTAATTATTATTTTATTTTTATTTTCAGATGCTCCTAAAACAAGGCAGACCATTTCAATGACGGTTGATAAAGAGCTTTGGAAGCTGAGATTTGTAACCCCGCTGCATAAAAAAATAGACTGTTCAAAAAAACTCTATGCGGTCTGTGTGCAGCATAATTATCAGATCGGTAAAGGGATGTGTCTCATAAGGCTGTCTGAATGTTTGAGCCGCATGAACCAATATGATGAAGCTTTAAAGCTATTGTATAAAAGTGAAGATATTGCAATACGAATGGACAATGATTCGCTATTGTTGTATTCAGAATTCGGAAAGGCCGTTCAATATGGAAGATTAAGACAAACTGGTTCTGCCGTTGCCTTAATTGAAAAATGCTTTTCCAGGGCCAATTGTATCCGTTCTGCAGATGCACGGCATTTATTCAGGTCCCAGTTATATGCCTATAAAGCCTTTTTTTTAGCAGGAGTATATTCATCTTCCCGCTATAGAACACTGTTGCGTTTGCATCTCAATTCCATGAAAGAATATGAAAAAATAAGATATGAAACCGAATCAAATTATACCTATAATAATGTTGGGTATTATTATAGCCTTATGAAGAAAAATGATTCTGCCGAATACTTTTTGAATAAAATCCTGAAAAATAAGCATTGTCGGAATAATCACGATATCATATCCACGGCTCAGCTTAATATGGCTGAATTATATATGGCAGATAACAGGATAGATCAGGCTAAAAAGTATCTGGACAGTGCAAGAATAATGTCTGGTCCGGATAAGGATTATTTTCATTTATTTGTATTATACGGCCTTTATGGAAAAGTATATGGTAAACTCAGGGATGAGCCCAACAGACTGAAATATGCAGAGCTTGAAACAGAGTATGAGAATAAATACAGGGATGATGAAAGAAAAGAATATTCAAAAGCGATCACCTTTCTGATGATGAAAGAGCTTGAAATCCAGCAAATTGCCAAAAGCAGATTGCATGGCATGATTATTATTGCAGTATTGGTAACAGCAGCCTTGTCCCTGTTAGTCTGCTACTTCTTCTGTAGAAAAAGGAAAGCTGGTGAAGAGCTGAAAATAACGGAATTATTGAATCAGTCCCAAATCAATACTTTAAAGAAAAAAGTAGCGTATTCTTATCTGGAAGTGATTGAAATGGCCAAAAGAAATGACGCTCTGTTTGTAACGGTTTATAAAGAACTTTATCCTGATTTTTATAAAAAACTCCTTGCTGTACAGCCCAGTCTGACACTAGTTGAATTAAAGGTATGCTTCTGTATTTTCCTTAAATTTTCCACAAAAGAAATAGCAGATTACACCTATGTTTCTATAAAGACTATTCAAAACAGAAAGAATAAGTTGAGAAAAAGATTTTTTATTGATGAGAAAGCGAATATATAGGTCTGGATTGAAAACCTGGCAAAGATTGCTGAATTAAGAAGCTATGATCTGAAAGCTTAAAAAATAGAGATGAATAATTTTCCGAAGTTTTTCAGATACAATCTGACCGTATGATGATCTTTTTTAATCACATTTATACATTCCGGCAATGTTGCACTATCAGAAATTTAAATCAGGAATTCTTATTCTGAACTCAGTTTAATTAATACCCGGAATTAATAACAAAGGTTTTCTTATTGATAATCCTTTGACAGGCTCAGGGTGACAGCCCGGATACCAACTGAAATTTTAAGCGTTGTCGGGCTGAGCCTGTCGAAGCCATTATTAAAGGATCAGGTCAATAAAAATCCGGAAATTTACTTGAAGGCACTGAAAAACTAACTGTTTTTATCTAAATTTTGTTTTTTTTTAGCAGAACTTTTTCAGTGACCTCAGATATCCTGAACGCTTTTAAATAAAATTCTTGTTTATCCCCTTAATTAATCCCCGGAATTAATAACAAAGGTTTTCTTATTGATAACCCTTCGACGGGCTCAGGGTGACAGCCCAAATACCAACTGAAATTTTAAGCGTTGTCAGGCTGAGCCTGTCGAAGCCTTTATTAAAGGATGCTCTTAGAGTTTCATCTCTCTTCAAATAAATAACTTCAGTTCAGGCAAAGAAAGCTGAGACTGAAGATGGCAGGCTGGAAGAGGTTGAGGTCACTTTTGGGTATAGAAACTACACTGTATATCAGAGAAGGAAATCCTCCAAAGCTAATCGCTGTATTTTCCTTTTTGATTATGAAGGACAAAGCTTCCTTTGGGAGGATCTTTAAGTGATCAGTATCATGATTTTTATAAGATCGGGGAGACTTTAAAACCTGAATTCAATTGATAAAACAACGCTAATTAATTGGATTCTCCGGTTTCATATTGAAGTGATGGCGATGATCAGTGATGATCAATTCCAACCAGAATCGTGAAGCGTGTCGACAATATGTCATAAAAATATTACAAAAATCACATGCATAATGCGACATTAATAATCTTTTTTTACTACAACAGAATCAATAATTTTATTTTTATAATTCTGTGAGGAATTTTATAAAACATAAATTTTAAACAATGAAAAAAGAAACTTTATTTTTACTGGGGGTGTCTATGATGCTCACTCTTACCGTAAAGGCTCAGGTGGGAGTCAACAATACGTCTCCGAAAGCTACTTTGGATATTACAGCCAAAACAACGGACGGAACAGCTCCTGAGGGATTGATTGCGCCCCGTCTTACCGGAGACCAGATCAAAGCGGCAGATGCACAATATACCGCTGCCCAGGCCGGAACGATAATATATGCTACCGCTGCTGTAACCGTGAGTTCTCCTAAAACGGTGAATATGACTGCAGCCGGTTATTATGTTTTTAACGGAACCGTATGGACTAGCTTCAATACTTCCTCAGAAAATATTTATAACTCAGATGGTACCCTTACCGGAAACAGAACGGTAAGCCAGGGCGCTAATAATTTAGCCTTTACCAGTACAGCCACTACGGGTACCAGCCACTTTACCATAGACGGAACTACCCTGAATGTGGATGCCGTTAATAGCAGGGTGGGGATAGGTACTGCCACACCCCTTACCAAGCTGGATGTGGCGGGCTCCATTTTAAGCCGGGGTGCAGGAACCGTCAACAATCAGGGTACGCAGATTGTATGGAATGATGCTAATCTCGGTAGTGCAGGGCAGGGCTATTCCGGTATTCTGAACCATAGGGGGATAGGTGCTGGTGGTTTTGTATTTTCGGGAACAGCTGATAATACGACGTTCACAGAATACATGCGTATTATGGGCAATGGCAATGTGGGAATCGGAACAACCAGTCCTTCTACAAAGCTGGATATTAGTTCATCTACAGCCGGAGCATTGAAATTAACGGATGGAACACAGGGGGCCAGCAGAGTATTAACATCTGATGCAAATGGTATCGGCACATGGAAGATTAATGAAGGGTCTCCTTCCTATTATACTGCCCTGAGATGTGATATTCCGGCGGGTACGACTCAAACTCTGACTGCCAATGCCTATAATTCACTTCCGGGTATCGGTGCTATTACATTACAGGAAACCGGGAAATATCTGGTTTTTTTCCATTCATTTTTTCGGTACGATTCTGGGGGATCAACAAAGTCAATCTATTGCAGAGTTAGGTTGAATGGAGCTACGGTCTCTGAAGAAGAGACCTATTCGTATGTAGAGTTCCTTCGGTATTTTAATCAGCATTACTCTACAGTTATAGATGTCACAACACCCAATTCGGTACTGAATTTTGACGTATACCCTCTGGTTGGAGCTGATACAAACGGTCCAAAAATAATAGATGCTAATGGTATTGATTTGAGGAATAAATTTGAAGTAATGTATATAGGTAAATAAAATTTTAAATATTTTAAAACCGGGAGACATTCTTTCCCGGTTAAAATGTTATATTATTCGTCCTGCCCCGCCGGAGTGAGTGCCTCGCTCGCTCGTGCTGGTTTTAAAAATATGAAGGGGTAATTCTGACAAGGGGCCTGGTCAAGAGCGAGATGCTCGCGCTAGGAGTTCTGCAACAACAAATTTAAACAATACAGCATAAAAACACCTGCTGAGGATTCATTGCCACAGCAGACTATTAGTAAAAGCAGCAGCACACAGCAGTATACTGCTTCCTGCTAAAACGTTGAATAATATCAATATCAATGATCAAAACCGCCCAATGAGTGTACATCGTTTGGCGGCTTGGTAGAAACTTTATAAACACTAAAATGAAAAATAAAAACATTACGCTGCTCATGCTGACAGCTCTTCTATTCAGCATCCCTGCCTGTGCTCAGATGGGTATCAACAATACGTCTCCGAAAGCCACTTTAGACATTACGGCCAAAACAACGGACGGAACAGCGCCTGAGGGATTGATTGCGCCCCGTCTTACCGGAGACCAGATCAAAGCGGCAGATGCACAGTATACCGCTGCCCAGGCCGGAACGATAATATATGCTACGGCTGCCGTGACTTCCAGTTCTCCTAAAACAGTGAATCTGACAACCCCCGGTTATTATGTTTTTAACGGAACCGTATGGACTAGCTTCAATGCTTCGCAGCAAAATATATACAATACAGATGGTACCCTTACCGGAAACAGAACGGTAAGCCAGGCTACTAATAATTTAGCATTTACCAGTACCGCCACTACCGGAACCAGCCATTTTACCGTAGACGGAGCTACACTGAATGTGGATGCCGTTAATAGCAGGGTGGGGATAGGCACCGCAACACCGGCTGCAAAGCTGGATGTGGCCGGTACCATTTTAAACAATGGTAATGTAACAGTCAACAAGCAGGGTACACAGCTGGTATGGAACGATGCTAATCTCGGTGGCGCAGGGCAGGGCTATTCCGGTATTCTGAACCATAGGGGTACAGGAGCTGGCGGGTTTGTATTTTCTGGAACAGCCAATAATACAGCGTTCACAGAATACATGCGCATTACAGGAGATGGAAAAGTGGGGATTGGTACGGCTTCTCCCAATGCTTATGCCAAGCTGGATGTCAATGATACCAATCAGGGGATAATGCTTCCCAGAGTAGCATTGTCTTCCACCGCTATGGATCTGAATGCAGACGGAGATAATAACATCAGCAATCAGCCAGCCAGCCTTCTGGTGTACAATACCGCTACAGCCGGTGCGGCGCCCAATAATGTAGTTCCCGGATATTATTACTGGGATGGCAGCAATTGGAAAAGTTTTGTTAAGAATTACCAGGTTCAGGGAACAGGAGTAATAGCCACATGGACAGGCAGCAATACGGGAAATGCCAATACCGGTATTCTTTCATCACCAGCAGACGGTGTCCAGTTTATTTCTTCATTGAGAGGCGGTGGTGGTACGACTTACAGAGATTACATGAATGTTAACAGCGGAAGCCATACCGTTTCTACCGCATGCACTGAAGAAGCAACCGGTGGATGGGGTTGGAGAGGGAAGACCGCTCTTTCTGCTGGAACTACATGGACTGATATCACTCAACCTTCTACGGAAAATACGATGTTAAGCGGAAAAAGGGTGACGATCGTACAGGATTTTACCACAGGAAAGACATACAGGCTCACGTTACTCATTGACCATCCATTTGACATGGCCACCTATGTTTTAGAAAAAGTACAATAAATAACCTGAGTTCGGGGTAAGTGAACTAAGATTGAAGGCTGGAAGCTGGTGGAAAGAGGGTGGAGGTTATTATTTTTAGTTATAAAATGACAGTCGCTTCACAAGTAAATACTAAACTTATTTGAAATAGTAAGATTGTATTAAGCTGTTGAGAGTATTAAGATAAGCTTCGCTTTAAGCTTAAAATCAGAATGATTTATCTTAATTATACTTTATTTCTTAATCCTTCTTCATGGTTTTAATAGATATCCGATATTTTTTGATAAGTTTAAACGATTTCACTCTTAAAAAAGGGAAACAGCCATTGTTGATGATCTTCATACCTTCCTTCTTCCATCTCCCAGCTTCAAAACCATCTCAATCAGGAATTCTTATCCAGATCTCTCAGGTTAAATAGAATCCCGGATGTAGAAAAAGCTTATTTTTTTGAAACCGCCCTGGAGAAACTGTTATGAGAGCAGCCCCAGTCGGAAACCGGAAATTTATAACGATAAGTAAAAATACTATAAAAGGAAGCAGATCATGCAGCTTATTATTAATAGGAGTACCCATGCACATGAGAAAGCTTATCCCTGCATGCAGTATTTCCTTTTTTGGAATCAGTGTCCATCTCAGGCGGGTAACAACAATACAGCATAAAACAGCTGACAGATCAGCTGCTGAGGATTGCCGCAGTATATGGGCGATTGGTAAAAGCTGCGGGCTGTTATCTACGCTGCTTCCTGCTAAAATTTTGAATAATAACAATATCAATACCGCCCAATGAATATATCATCTGGCATCTTGATAGAAACTTTATAAACACTAAAATGAAAAATAAAAACAGTACGCTGTTAATACTGACAGTTCTTCTATTCAGCATCCCTGCCTATGCTCAGGTGGGCATCAACAATACATCTCCGAAAGCTACTTTAGACATTGCGGCCAAAACAACGGACGGAACAGCCCCTGAGGGATTGATTGCGCCCCGTCTTACCGGAGATCAGATCAAAGCGGCAGACGCGCAGTATACCGCTGCCCAGGCCGGAACGATGATCTATGTTACAGCTGCTGTTACGGCGAGTTCTCCTAAAACAGTAAATCTGACAACACCCGGTTATTATGTTTTTAACGGAACCGTATGGACTAGCTTCAATGGTTCGCAGCAAAATATATATAATACAGATGGTACCCTTACCGGAAACAGAACGGTAAGCCAGGCTACTAATAATTTAGCATTTACCAGTACCGCCACTACGGGTACCAGCCACTTTACTATAGACGGAACTACCCTGAATGTGGATGCCGTTAATAGCAGGGTGGGGATAGGAACCGCCACACCCATTGCAAAGCTGGATGTGGCCGGCTCCATTTTAAACAATGGGGGTGGAACCGTCAGCAAGCAGGGTACACAGCTGGCATGGAATGATGCTAATCTGGGTGGCGCAGGGCTTGGCTATTCCGGTATTCTGAACCATAGGGGTTTAGGGGCTGGCGGTTTTGTATTTTCGGGAACAGCCAATAATACGGCATTCACAGAATACATGCGTATTACAGGGGATGGCAAAGTGGGGATCGGGACGGCTTCTCCCAATGCTTATGCCAAGCTGGATGTCAATGATACGAATCAGGGGATGCTGATTCCCAGAGTAGCATTGTCTTCCGCTGTTATGGATCTGAATGCAGACGGGGATAATAACATCAGCAATCAGCCGACCAGTCTTCTGGTGTATAATACCGCTACAGCCGGTGCGGCACCCAATGGTGTAGTGCCCGGATATTATTACTGGGATGGCAGCAAGTGGAAAGGTTTTATTGACAATTACGTGGTTCCGGGAACAGGAGTAGTAGGCGCATGGAAAGGCAGTAATTCGGGAAATGTCTATACCGGTATTCTTTCAACACCAGATGGAAGTGTCACTTTTCGTTCTTCATTGAGAGGCAGTGGCGGTGGTGGCCACTCTTACATCGATTACATGTATATTAACCAGGGAGGCCATGTAATTTCTACTACTATCACTGAAGAAGGACAGAATGGATGGTATTTTAAAGGGTGGGCTGCTACTCCAGGAAATAGTACATGGACTCAAATCAGTGAACCTTCGGGGGATACTATGTTAAGCGGAAAAAGGGCTGCAATCGTACAGGATTTTACCACAGGAAGTGTCTACAGGCTCACGTTAATCATTGACCATCCCTATGACATAGCCACCTATATTTTAGAAAAAATAAGATAAATAACCAGAGTTCGGGTTAAGTAAACGAAGATTGCAGGCGGGAAGCAGGAAGAAATAGGATGGAGATTATTATTTTTAGTTATAAAATTAATTACAGCCGCTTCACAAGTAAATACTAAACTTATTTGAAACAGTAAGATTGTATTAAGGTGTTGAGAGTATTAAGATAAGCTTCGCTTTAAGCTTAAAAATCAGAATGATTCATCTTAATTATACTTTATTTCTTAATCCTTCTTCATGGTTTTAATAGATATCCGATATTTTTTGATAAGTTTAAACGATTTCACTCGTAAAAAAGAGAAAAGAGCCATTGTTAATGATCTTCATACCTTCCTTCTTCCATCTCCCGGCTTCAAAACCATCTGAATCAGAAATTCTTATCCGGAACTCTCAGGTTAAATAGAATCCCGGAAGTAGAAAAAATTGATCTGACGGGTTGAGGCGGTCTCAAAAGTGTCATTCAGAAATGAAATAAAGAATCTTTGATCAGAAATGACAGATTCTACGCAGCCAATACGGGGCTTTTGAGACCGTCTTTTTTTTGAAAACAGTCCCTGGAGAAGCTGTTGTGAGGGGACAGCCCAAGCCAAAAATCCGGAACTGTGCTGACGATAAGTAAAAATACTATAAAAGGGAGTAGATCATGCAGCTTATTGTTAATAGGAGTACCCATGCATATGAGAAAGCTTATCCCTGCATGTAGTATTTCCTTTTTGGGAATCTGTGTCCATCTCAGGCGGGTAACAACAATACCGTATAAAACAGCTGACAGATCAGCTGCTGAAGATTGCCACAGGATATAGACGATTGGTAAAGGCTGCTGCCTGCTAAAATTTTGAATAACAACAATATCAATACCACCCAATGAATATATCATCTGGCATCTTGATAGAAACTTTATAAACACTAAAATGAAAAATAAAAACAGTACGCTGTTAATACTGACAGTTCTTCTATTCAGCATCCCTGCCTATGCTCAGGTGGGCATCAACAATACATCTCCGAAAGCTACTTTAGACATTGCGGCCAAAACAACGGACGGAACAGCCCCTGAGGGATTGATTGCGCCCCGTCTTACCGGAGATCAGATCAAAGCGGCAGACGCGCAGTATACCGCTGCCCAGGCCGGAACAATAATATATGTTACAGCTGCTGTTACAGCGGGTTCTCCTAAAACAGTGAATCTGACAACACCCGGTTATTATGTCTTTGACGGAACCGTATGGACTAGCTTTAATGGTTCGCAGCAAAATATATACAATACAGATGGTACCCTTAACGGAAACAGAACGGTAAGCCAGGTCGCTAATAATTTGGCCTTTACCAGTACAGCCACTACCGGTACCAGCCACTTTACTATAGACGGAACTACCCTGAATGTGGATGCCGTTAATAACAGGGTGGGGATAGGCACCTCCACACCGGCTGCAAAGCTGGATGTGGCCGGCACCATTTTAAACAATGGGGGTGGAACCGTCAACAAACAGGGTACGCAGTTGGCATGGAATGATGCTAATCTGGGTGGCGCAGGGCTGGGCTATTCTGGTATTCTGAACCATAGGGGTTCAGGGGCTGGCGGGTTTGTATTTTCGGGAACAGCTGATAATGCAGCGTTCACAGAATACATGCGCATTACAGGAGATGGAAAAGTGGGAATTGGGACGGCTTCTCCCAATGCTTATGCCAAGGTGGATATGAATGATACCAATCAGGGGATCATGATTCCCAGATTAGCATTGTCTTCCGCTGTTATGGATCTGAATGCAGACGGAGATAATAACATCAGCAATCAGCCGGCCGGTCTTATGGTGTATAATACCGCTACGGCAGGTGCGGTTCCCAATGATGTAGTTCCCGGATATTATTACTGGGATGGCAGCAAGTGGAAAGGTTTTATTGACAATTACAGGGTTCAGGGAACAGGAGTAATAGCCACATGGACAGGCAGCAATACGGGAAATGACAATACCGGTGTTCTTTCATCACCAGCAGACGGTGTCAGCTTTATTTCTTCATTGAGGGGCAGCGTTGGTGGCAGCAATGTTCCCACTTACAGAGATTATATGAGTGTTAGCAGCGGAAGCCATATCGTTTCTACTGCATGCATTGAAACATCAGAGCTTGGATGGGCTTATAAAGGGAAGACGGCTCTTTCTGCAGGAACTACATGGACTGATATCACTCAACCTTCGTGGAATACTATTAGTAGAGGAAAAAGGGAGACAATCGTACAGGATTATGCCACAGGAAGTACATACAGGTTAACGTTACTCATTGACACTACATATAACCTGGCCACATATATTTTAGAAAAAGTGAAATAAATAACCTAAAGTTCGGGTTAAGTGAACTAAGATTGAATGCGGAAAGCTGGAAGAAAGAGGGTGGAGGTTATTATTTTTAGTTATAAAATTAATTACAGCCGCTTCACAAGTAAATACAAAACTTTTTTAAATTTTTTTGAACCGTTAAGATATAATAAGAGTTTAAGAGTATTAAGATTAGCTTCGCTTTAAGCTTGAAAATCAGAATGATTCATCTTAACTATACTTTATTTCTTCAATCTTTCTTAATGGTTTATAAATCCGATATTTAAAT
>NZ_JAMZGF010000093.1 GCF_024158915.1 Chryseobacterium sp. S0630
AAAAAAACAAATCAAAATATATAAAAATTATTTACTTTTTAACAAGAAAAACCGCCTCAGTTGTGAGACGGCTTCAAGGATAATAAAAAAGCTCTCTAAAAGAAAGAACGACTCTTTTAAAATTAATTTTCAAAAATTATTGAAAATTCAAAAAATATAATTACATTTGTTACAGAAATTAAAAACGGAAATACAATGCAACTTTCAGAAGCAAAAGAAAAATATATTCAGACCTGGGGAACCTTTGCTACCAATTGGGGAATCAACCGTACGATGGCACAGGTTCATGCATTGCTTCTGGCGAGCGGAAAACCTCTTTCTACCGATGAAGTAATGGAGCAGCTGGAGATTTCAAGAGGAAATGCCAATATGAATCTTCGTGCTCTGATAGACTGGGGAATCGTGAAAAAAGAATTTGTAAAAGGTGACCGTAAAGAATATTTCGTAGCAGAAAAAGATGTCTGGTATCTGTTCAAGCAAATTACCAAAGAGAGAAGAAAAAGAGAGATTGAACCTGTGATTTCCTTTCTTGAAGAATTAAAAAATATTGAGGATAAAGATTCAGAAGAAGCTCAGGAATTTATCAAGCTGATGAATGATTTCAGTTCTGTTACAGGAAAAATCAACAATATCATGGATCTGGCGATAAAAAGTGATGACCACTGGCTGGTAGGGAAGATTACCAATCTGTTGAAATAAAACAAAAGAGGATGAAAATCCTTTTTTATTTCAATTTAATTTTCAAAAATTACTGAAAATATAAAACTTATAATATCATGAATAATTTTTTTAAACGTTATCTCTATTTAAGTCTCTTTCTGACTGTTGTTTTAATTGTTGCAGTATGGTTTTTTCTCGTTGCCAAAGGTGAATATGGGATGACATTGTTCTTCACCATTCCGGTTTCTATTGGATTTATCATTGGGTATGTAAAGTATTTTAAAAAAATTGGATTAATGAATGTTCTGAAGACAATCTTAAAAATAGTCTTAGGATTAGTTATTTTCTCTCTGATTTTAATAGGAGCTGGCGTGGAAGGAGCTATTTGTATTATTATGGCTATCCCATTTGTTGGTTTTGCCCTGTTTGTAGGATTTAATATTGGTTTTATCATAGGAATACTTGATGAAAAAAGACATACGGGAAGCGTTATAGCATTTATTCTTTTTATCAATCCGGCATCTTATATTTTTGATACCTATACAAAACCTATTGAGGAAACTATTACAACAGAAATGATTGTGAATTCTTCCAATGAAAAAGTGTGGAAACTTTTAAATACACGAATCAATTTCGATGCGCCTGATTTTATCCTGTTTGAAAAAGGAGTCAGCTATCCAAAGAATATAAAGCTCGTTAATGACAACGGAAAATTGAGCTATAGTTGTCAGACCAATAATGATGAATTACAACTTAATATTAATGAACTCATTGAAAATAAAAAAGTGAAATTCTCTTTGGAAAATCAAACTGTTCCAATGAAAGAAATAACACCTTATAAAGATATTGATGCTAAGCATTTGCATGATTATTTTATTGTAAAATATGGTGAAATTACTTTAGACAAGCTATCAGAAAATAAAACAAAGTTAGTCGCAAAAACAAAATACAGTTACAAAATTGCACCTACATGGTATTGGAAAAAATGGTCAGGCTATATCATTGATAAAATGCAAAACCATGTATTACAATCTATAAAAACACAATCTGAAAATGAATGATCTGCAAGAATATTTTGATAACCTGCAACCCAGATATTATATTAATGAAATTGCATCTTTAGGGTTTACCAGACTGTTTAGGAAAATGGCTGTTCAAAAGGTGAAAAGCTACGGGGACAAAAGAGTTCTGGACTTGATGAGCGGGCAGGGAGAAAATTTAGAATTTATACAGGCACACAATGATAATACAGAAATTGTAGCATTGGATTTCTCTTCAGCAATGCATATGAAACTGGCTGCAACATTCAAACACAAACTGTCTATACAACAGATCCAAAACGATTTTTTCAAATGCCAGATTCCGGATCAGTCTATGGACATTATCCTTTGCTCTTACGGGACAAAGACGATAGAAGAAGATCAGAAACCGATTTTTGCAGATAGACTTTCAAATATCATTGATGACAAAGGTGAAATTATCATCGTAGAATTTGTAAAACCCAAAACAAAGTGGAGATTCAGTTGTGTGAAGTGGTATATAGAAGTTCTTGTAACAAAGTTTTTTGGAAACGAATTTGGAAAACTGTTCCATTATATCAACAAAAATGAAAGTCTTGAAGATCTTAAAGACCAGTTTATCAGAAATGGACTCTCCGTCATATCTCACAAAAGATTTCTGGATCTGATTGAAATTCTTCATGTAAAAAGAAACTGATTTTTTATTTGAAACTAAATTTCAAAAATTACTGAAAATTTTAAATGAATAATAATTATGAAAAATTTAATCATTCACCTATTTCTGATTATTTATTTCAGACGAAAAGGATCACTTTAAACTATAAAATTTAAAACCTTAAAAAATGTCAACCATCTATTTAAATACAGTCATCAAAGCAGATATTCACTATGTTTTTGATCTCGCAAGAAATATTGATCTGCATCAGCAGTCCACCTCAAAATCTCATGAAAAAGCCATTGCAGGACGTACCTCAGGACTGATTGAAAAAAATGAAACCGTAACCTGGCGGGCAAAACATCTCGGAGTCTATCAAAATCTCACCACGAAAATTGTCAGTATGGAAAAGCCGTTTCAGTTTATTGATGTCATGAAGAAAGGAGCTTTCAAATCCATGCGTCACCGCCATATTTTTAAATCTGTAAACGGAAATACCCTGATGACAGATATTTTCGAATTTGAATCTCCGCTGGGCATCATTGGAAAACTATTTAATGCTGTTTTTCTCAGAACGTATCTCAAAAACTTTCTGATCCGAAGAAATGAAATGATCAAAACCATTGCAGAATCTTCTGTCCGTGACGGAATTGCGATTTTTTAATCTAAAAAACAGTGTTATGAACTTTTTAAAAGCAGAATGGCGGAAACTGGCCATCATCAATTACGAGATTAATCCTGAAATTTTGCAGCCCTATCTTCCAAAAGGAACAGAGCTTGATTTTTATAAAGGCAAATGCTATATAAGCCTGGTAGGATTCATGTTTTTAAATACCAGACTACTGGGAGTTCCTATTCCTTTTCATCGGAACTTTGAAGAAGTGAATCTAAGGTTTTATGTAAAGAAAAAAGAAAAAGGAATCTGGAAAAGAGGAGTGGTGTTTATCAAAGAGATTGTCCCTAAACCCGCATTAAGTCTGGTCGCCAATTCTATTTACAAAGAAAACTATCATACCATGCCTATGAAAAATCTGATTGATGAAAAAGAAGATGAACTCCTGATCCGTTATTCATGGAAGGATAAAAGCTGGCATTCTATTCAGATTATGGCTGAAAATACAGCGAAACCAATGGAAGAGAACTCAGAATTTGAATTTATTACAGAACATTATTTTGGTTTTACAAAAAAGGAAAATACAACTTCAGAATACGAAGTCTGTCATCCAAAATGGGAATGCTATACTGTAAAAGAATATGAGCTGGAGGTAGATTTTCAAAAGATCTATGGAAATGATTTTGAATGCCTGAATCATCAGAAACCTGTTTCCGTAATGCTTGCCGAAGGCTCAGAAATTCAGGTCAAAACCAAAAAATACATTCATTAAAAAAGAATGAGATTCAAAACATCTTCCTCTATCCATGGTCATCTGTACAAATCAGTGAAATCTGCAGACAACCCATAAACCTTAAACTTTAAACCCTGAACCCTGAACCCTGAACCCAAAACTTTAAACATTAAATCTCAAACCATGAAAATAATCATAGCCGGAGGCACCGGATTTCTCGGTGAAAACCTGGAAAAATACTTTACAGCAAAAGGATATCAGGTCTACATTCTTACCCGAAATCCTCAACGTAAAAACGAAATCTACTGGGATGCCCAAACGATAGGTGATTGGAAAGACAACCTTGAAAAAGCAGATGTTCTCATCAACCTGACAGGTAAATCTGTAGATTGCCGCTATCATGAGAAAAATAAACAGGAAATCTATTCTTCAAGAATCAACAGTACAAGAATATTACAGAAAGCAGTAGATCAATGTTCTGAAAAGCCAAAAATATGGCTGAATGCCAGTTCTGCAACCATTTATGTTCACTCTGAAAAGCACCTCAACACAGAAGAAAACGGAATTGTCGGAGACGACTTTTCCATGAATATTTGCAAAAGCTGGGAGAAAGAATTTTTTGCAGGTAAAAATGAAGAAATACGAAAAGTTGCCCTCCGTACTTCTATCGTCCTTGGAAATAATGGCGGTGCTTTTCCAAAACTGAAAATGATTACAAAGCTGGGTTTAGGAGGAAAACAGGGAAGAGGAAATCAGATGGTAAGCTGGATTCATATCGAAGATTTTTGCAAAGCCGTGGAGTGGATTATGGAGGATGAAATTATTTCAGGAACCATCAATGTAACCGCTCCGGTTCCGGTTTCTAATGAAAATATGATGAAAAAACTGAGAAATAAAATGAAAGTTCCTTTTGGACTGAATGCTCCCGTCTGGCAGCTGGAAATAGCCTCCCTATTTCTGAATACGGAAACGGAATTATTATTAAAAAGCAGAAACGTATATCCGGAAAAACTTATAAAAAGTGGATTTAAGTTTTCATATTCAACATTTGATGATGCGATTCTTAATCTCTTGGAATCCTAATGTTTGCGGGTTTCCTAAAGGATAATTAAATTAGCGGAAAACTATTCCATATGCCGGTTATATCTAAAATAAAACCCTTTTTTATTTCATCCCTTTTTATAAGTTCAATTGCTTTTTCACAAGCTCATAATGTATCCGAAGGTTATCAGAAGCCTACAGACCCGTTGGTTGCCCAGAACCTGGAGCAGTGGCAGGATATGAAATTTGGGTTATTCATGCATTGGGGAACCTATAGCCAGTGGGGGATTGTTGAAAGCTGGAGCTTATGCCCGGAAGATGAATCATGGACACAGCGAAAACCAGAACACGGAAAATCTTACTCCGAATATGTGAAAAATTACGAAAATCTTCAGACAACTTTTAATCCAACTCAGTTCAATCCTCAGAAATGGGCTGAAGCAGTAAAAAAGGCTGGAATGAAATATGTGGTTTTTACCACCAAGCATCATGATGGTTTTGCGATGTTTGATACCCAGCAGTCGGATTATAAAATTACTTCTCCCAAAACCCCATTTTCAAAAAATCCAAAATCCGATGTGACGAAAGAAATTTTCAATACGTTCAGAAAAGAAGGATTTAAAATAGGAGCGTATTTTTCAAAACCAGACTGGCATTCCGATGATTACTGGTGGTCTTATTTTCCACCCAAAGACAGAAATGTCAACTATGATCCCAAAAAATATCCCGAAAGATGGGAGAACTTTAAAAAATTCACCTTTAATCAACTGAATGAGCTCACATCCAATTATGGGAAAGTTGATATTCTTTGGCTGGATGGCGGTTGGGTACGTCCTTTTCATACCATAGATCCAAAAGTAGAATGGCAACGCACCATCAAAGTAGAGCAGGATATCGATATGGATAAAATAGGAACAATGGCAAGAAAAAATCAGCCAGGGATTATTATTGTCGACCGTACCGTTTCCGGAAAATGGGAAAACTATGTCACTCCTGAACAGGCAGTTCCGGAACATGCTCTTTCCATTCCGTGGGAAAGCTGCATCACTATGGGAGATTCCTTTTCTTACGTTCCCAATGACAATTACAAAACCTCTCAGAAGATCATTGAAACATTGGTTAAAATCATTTCAAGAGGGGGAAATTACCTTATGAATATTGCGCCCGGACCTAACGGAGATTATGATCCGATAGTTTATGAAAGGTTACAGCAGATTTCGGCCTGGATGGAAAAAAATCAGTCCGCTGTTTTTGCAACCAGAAGTATAGCTCCATACCACGAAGGAAATTACTATTATACGCAAAGTAAAGATGGAAAGACATTGAATATTTTTCACTTGGATGAAAAAACAAATTATGAGTCTCCATCAACATTAAGTTTTACAATTCCTGATCATTTTAAGCCAAAATCTTTGAAAGTTTTAGGCTTATCAAACAAAATTCAATGGAAAAAATCAGGAAATTCAATTGAAATTAATTTGCCGAAAGAAAGAGCTCAGTTAAAATATTCAACTGTAATTCAAATCGTTCAATAATGAGATGTATTTGTTTTAAACTTGCCGGAGCCGCATTATTGTTGAATGTTGTGATTACTTTTGCTCAAAAACCTTTATATAAAGACCCCAAACAGCCCATTGAAGTCAGAGTTCAGGATTTGTTGAAGAGAATGACACCAGAAGAAAAGTTCTGGCAGTGTTTTATGATTCCCGGAGATCTGGATAACGTTCCGAAAGGACAATATTCCCACGGAATTTTTGGACTTCAGGTAAGTGCAGGAAATCAGGGTGGCGGAGCAGCAGGACAACTGCTGAAATACAATGCCAATGAAGATGCAGAGAGATTGGTTAAAAAGATCAATGCTATCCAGAAATATTTTATAGAAGAATCAAGATTAGGAATTCCAATCATCCCTTTTGATGAAGCTTTACACGGATTGGTTCGGGAAGGTGCTACTGCTTTTCCGCAGTCAATCGGTCTGGCAGCTACTTTTAATCCGGAACTAATGACCAAGGTTTCAACAGCTATTGCAAGAGAATCAAAACTGAGAGGAATCCGTCAGATTCTGACTCCTGTAGTAAATCTTGCCAACGATGTACGATGGGGAAGGACAGAAGAAACCTATGGTGAAGATCCATTTTTGACCTCCGTAATGGGAGTCAGCTTTGTCAGCTCATTTGAAAATATGGGAATCATTACCACTCCTAAACACTTTTTAGCTAATGTAGGAGAAGGAGGAAGAGATTCATACCCGATTCATTGGAGCAGAAGATATCTGGAAGAAACCCATTTAATTCCTTTTCACAATGCTTTTACAACAGGAAAAAGCCGTTCTGTGATGACTTCTTATAATTTGCTTGATGGAAGACCGTCAACCGCCAATCATTGGCTGTTAACTGAAAAACTAAAAAAAGACTGGGATTTCAAAGGCTTCGTTATCAGTGATGCAAGTGCAGTGGGCGGAGCAAATGTTCTGCATTTTACAGCAAAAGATTATGATGATGCCTCTGCACAGGCTGTGAATGCAGGCCTTGATGTCATTTTTCAGACAGAATATAAGCATTACAAACTCTTTATGCCTCCATTCTTAGATGGAAGAATTTCAAAAGAAAGAATAGACGATGCCGTATCAAGAGTATTGAGAGCCAAATTTGAACTTGGATTATTTGAAAACCCCTATGTTTCTGCTAACGAAATTGAAGAATTAAAAAAGCTTACTCACAAACCTTTGGCAGAAAAAGCAGCGGCAGAGTCTTTTGTATTACTTCAGAACAATAGTCAGACACTTCCTGTTCCTGTGAATGTTAAAAAGATTCTTGTAGTGGGAACAGATGCTGTGGATGCAAGATTAGGAGGGTATTCAGGGCCTGGAAACAAAAAAGTAAATATCCTGGATGGCCTTAAAAATTATGTAAAAAATACAGATACTGAAGTGATATATTCAAAAGGAATTGATTGGAATGTAAAAGACTTTACCACTATTTCCAATGAATATTTATCCTCTGAAAACAAAAAAGGATTAGCCGGAAACTATTTTTCCAATACGGATTTAAAAGGAAATCCCGCTTTTGGAAGACAGGATGAACAAGTCAATTTCAAATGGACTTTATATTCTCCTGATCCGGAAAAATTGCAGCCTGACAATTATAGTATTCGATGGACCGGAAAACTGGAAGCTCCAAATTCCGGAAAATATCAAATTGGCTTGCGTGGAAATGACGGCTTCAGATTATACCTGGATGGAAAATTAGTAATCGATCAATGGGAAAAATTAAGTTATTCTACAAAAACTGTTGATATAGATTTTGTAAAAGGAAAAAAATATGACATTAAGATTGAATTCCATGAAAATCGAGGTGAAGCTAATCTGGAATTGATCTGGAACTATGGCTTGCACGATTATCAGAAAGATTTTAAGGAAGCTTTAGACCTTGCCCAAAAAGCAGACTATATTCTTGTTACGGCCGGAATTCATGAAGGTGAATTTCAGGACAGATCATCATTAAGCCTGCCTGGAAATCAGGAAGCGTTTATTCATGAGGTTTCAAAACTGAAGAAACCTGTAACAGTTCTTCTGGTAGGTGGCTCTGCCATAAAAACAACAGCGTGGAAAGATAAAGTAGGAGCCATCTTAGATATTTGGTATCCTGGAGAAGAAGGGGGGAACGCTGTGGCAAAAACACTTTTCGGAGCAGAGAATCCCTCAGGTAAACTGCCTGTCACGTTTCCGGTTCAGGAAGGTCAGTTGCCTTTAAACTATAATCATCATCCAACGGGAAGAGGAAATGATTATCATGATCTGAGTGGAGAACCATTATATCCGTTTGGTTTCGGACTCAGTTATACCTCTTTTGAAATTTCTGAACTGCAATTGAGCAAAACTCAGTATTCGGAAAATGAGACCATCATTGCTAAAATCAATGTAAAAAATACAGGTTCAAAAGTAGGAAGCGAAGTTGTTCAGCTCTATGTGAAAGATATATTGGCTTCAGTTTCAAGGCCTGTGATTGAGCTCAAAGGATTTCAGAAAGTCGAATTACAGCCCGGAGAATCAAAAACAGTCACCATAGAAGTTCCCGTAAAACAATTGCAGTTTTTGAATGAAAAAATGGACTGGATTGTAGAAAAAGGAACATACAGAATTATGGTTGGTAATTCTTCCAAGAACCTTCCTTTAAAACAAAATATTGAAGTTTTATAACAACAAAAAGAGCAGAAATTTCTGCTCTTTTTTGGTATATAGTATTGAAAATATCTAGTATTTTCTGGCCAACAGAACGTTCAGTAAGAATGTCCCAGTCCAGTTACTGTTATTAGAACCATTATTTCCTGCAAAATCAACACGAGCCACTGATACAGTGAGACGGGTTCTTCCGGCAGTTCCGTTATTCGCAAGACTCACAAAAGACGCCGTAAATACATCCGGAAAGCTGGAGTTGTTTCCTGCTGTTAGAATAGGATACATATTGGTAACATTAAAAGGAGTACCTTGATATTCATAAACAAGAGTCATTCTACTTACATTGGTATAGGTAGAAGTATGCGCATTATCCACTGAAGATTTACTTACAATCCACCATCTGTCAGTTGCGGCACCTGAATCATAACCTGCATTAAGGTGATTAGTCCAGTCTGCAACGGCTGCTGTTCCAAGTGCGTGTGGAGGAATGAAAAGCTGTGTACCATAAATCTCTACGTTGCTGGGCTTAGGCAGAACTGTGAAAGATAAGTCCCATGTTCCTCCAGAGGTGTTGCTGTTGTTTACTACTTCAGCATATGCTCCTGTGGGAATTACAAAAGATGCCACTGGGGTATTATCTATTCTTAAAGTATTTCCACTGGAAGCCTGGAGCGTTATTGCATTCGCAGAGATGTTTTTGATCTTATAAATTCTACCTGTAAAACTAGTTGTTCCTGTTCCGATCACGGGTAGGGTAAACGTAGCATCAGCTGTACCGTTATAAGTAATGTAATGATCCGTAGCCAGAATACTATAAGCTGTGGAAGTAACCTGAGTGTAGCCAGCCCTTAAGGAACCATTTACAGCAAGTGTACTGTTGGGTGTTGTGGTATTAATACCTACTTGTGCAGTTAAGGGAAGAGTTCCAAATAAAAGGATCGAGATGTATTTTTTCATATTGTATAAAATTGGGTTCAAACAAAAATATAAAAAAAAATAGCTAAAAATCACCTAAAAATGAATATTTTAAATAAATTTAATAAAAATCACTTATTGGTGATAGGAGTTATTTTCGGAAATTACTTAAATCAATCTGCAAGGGACTTCCAGGTCTTCTGTAAGATAATAGCTGGAACACAGGCGGTGATAACCATCTGCAATGATCAGCTCATTTTGCCCTCTGACCAGCAATATCGGGGAGAGCTTTTTATTTTTTTCTACTTTTTTAAGATTTTCTTTCACATGAATATTGGTTTCCGGAAGCAGGGTAAGTTTACTGGCTCTTAAAATGTCTTTTGACTTCTTTATAATAGTAGGAGCGGCCTTTAATTTTTTAACCAATTTTTGTGCTTCATCAGGTGGAAAAAGAAGCTCAAGATAGTCCTGAGCTGCAGGGAAATCATGATCTTCCGGTTCTTTCAGCCAGATATTGTCTTTGGTCAGGTGAGTTTTTTTTGCAGAAGTCTTCATAAGTGTTTATTTAAGAGATTAATAAATGTATGAAAAAATAGAACGTCTTTTAATAAATAAGTATGAATACAATTGGCTTTTTATTTTTTACCAAAAATCTTGGTATGATATATGCAAGATTCATCATGAACCGGAATGAATTTAATTAAATGATATTGAATTAATTGAAATCATTCAAAAATATGAACATTATGAAAAAGTTATTAATTTCAACAGTATTGTTACTAGGTTTATCCATGAATGTCTATGGACAAAAACGTCCGCCAGAACCACCGCATCCTTCAAAAAGCGAACTGGTCAATATTAAAATGCAAGAGCTTACCAAAAAATATAATTTGGAGAAAAAACTTATCCTTAACCATCCGCTTGCTACCAAACAGATGAAAAGAGATCAGATGAAAGCCTTAAATCAAAGATATGCTACTGAAAAACGATTGCTTAGAGAGGCTAAATAATACAGATTTTTTACAGTTATTAAAATAGGGAAAGCTGTTTTTTATATTTTAAATTTTGATAAATTTTTAATATAAACTAAAAATTATTGAAAGAGAATGCGTTTTGTGTTCTCTTTCTTTGTTTAAAATTGAATAAAATAGCTTTGTTGGTGCATTTTAAGATCAATCTGAAGAAACATAAAACATCCAATATTTTTCCTTAAATTCGCATAAAAATTTTTAAAGTAATGAATTACGATATTATTGTCATTGGAAGTGGTCCTGGTGGATATGTTACTGCGATCAGAGCAGCGCAATTAGGTTTCAAAACCGCAATTATCGAGAAAGAAAATTTAGGAGGAATTTGCCTTAACTGGGGATGTATTCCAACTAAAGCTTTATTGAAATCTGCTCAGGTTTTTCATTATATCAACCATGCTGAAGATTATGGTTTGAATAAAGTGGAGGCAAGCTTTGAATTCCCGAATGTGATTCAGAGAAGCCGTGGTGTTGCCAGCAAAATGAGCAAAGGAATCGAATTCTTGATGAAAAAGAATAAGATTGACGTAATTCTTGGTACTGCAAAAGTACAGAAAGGTAAAAAAGTTTCTGTTACAGATAAAGAAGGAAAAGTAACTGAATATACAGGTACGCACATCATTATCGCTACAGGAGCTCGTTCAAGAGAATTACCAAACTTACCGCAGGATGGTAAAAAAGTAATCGGATACAGACAGGCATTATCTCTTCCTGAGCAGCCAAAATCTATGATTGTTGTAGGTTCTGGAGCAATCGGAGTAGAATTTGCTGATTTCTATAACACAATGGGAACTAAAGTAACTGTTGTTGAATTTATGCCAAACATCGTACCTGTAGAAGACGAAGAAATCTCTAAACACTTAGAGAAATCTCTTAAAAAGACAGGAATCGAAATTATGACAAACGCTTCTGTAGAAAGTGTTGATACAAGCGGAGAAGGTGTAAAAGCTACTGTGAAAACAGCGAACGGAACCATCACTCTTGAAGCTGATATCTTATTATCTGCTGTAGGTATTGCTGCTAATATCGAGAACATCGGATTAGAAGAAGTAGGAATCCAGACAGACAAAGGAAGAGTATTGGTAAACGAATGGTACGAAACTTCAGTACCTGGTTACTATGCGATCGGAGATATCATCCCGACTCAGGCATTGGCTCACGTTGCTTCTGCAGAAGGAATCACTTGTGTTGAGAAAATCAAAGGAATGCACGTTGAGAAAATCGACTATGGCAATATTCCTGGATGTACATACTGCCACCCTGAAGTAGCTTCTGTAGGTCTTACTGAAAAGCAGGCTAAAGAAAAAGGATACGAAATTAAAGTTGGTAAATTCCCTCTTTCTGCAAGTGGTAAAGCTACTGCAAACGGAAACACGGATGGATTTATCAAAGTGATTTTTGATGCTAAATATGGTGAGTGGTTAGGATGCCACATGATCGGTGAAGGGGTAACTGATATGGTTGCTGAAGCTGTTGTAGCTAGAAAACTAGAGACTACAGGTCATGAGATCATCAAGTCTATCCACCCGCACCCAACAGTTTCTGAAGCAATTATGGAAGCTGCTGCTGCTGCTTACGGTGAAGTGATTCACATTTAATCTGAAATACAGAAATCTATATAACAAAAGCCCGGAGAAATCCGGGCTTTTTTGTTGATGCTGAGCAGAAATATGTGTAAATTAAACCTAACAGGTTTCAAAAACCTGTTAGGTTTGACACTTAATATATCTTAATTAAATAATAACCACATCGAAGTAGAGGTATCATAACTTTTTAGCTTGAATTTTTGCCCCATTATTGTAGATTTTATTAAAATAATTTTAAAATCAGCATATTTATAAAAATTAACTTAATTATATCAGCCTGTTTTCTTACATTTATTCTATGAATTTTGAGAGAGTAGGACTTGTTTTATCAGGAGGCGGTACCAAAGGAATCGCTCATGCAGGAGTATTAAAATTCTTAAGGGAAAAAGGAATCGAAGTAGATATCCTTTCCTGCTGCAGCGCAGGTTCTATTGTAGGCTGTCTGCATGCCATAGGAAAAACTCCGGAAGAAATACTGGAATTTTTCAATTCCGTGTATTTTTTCAACTGGAAACACTTTACATTCAATCAGCCTGGACTTGTATCTTCGGTAATTTTCAGAAACTATCTGAAACCTATTTTCCATGAAATGAAACTGGGTGATCTTGATATCGAAGTGAAAATTGTAGCCACAGAGCTTGTTGCCGGAACCCAGAAGATTTTTGATAAAGATTTTGAGATTGTTGATGCCATTATTGCTTCATGCTCCATTCCGGGAATCACCACTCCTTACATCATTGGAGATGAAATGTATTGTGATGGAGGAGTATTGAATAACTTCCCGGCAGATATCATCAGAGAAGATTGTGATAAGCTGATCGGTGTATTTGTATCTCCGCCCAACGAAGCAAAGATCAAGGATCTGAACTCCATTAAAGCTATCGTTTCCCGTTCTTACGACCTACTTTCCTATAGGATTGAAAAAATAAAATTTGATTACTGTGACTGGTTCATTTCTTCCCAAAAATTATCTTCGTACGGAACTTTTGAACGGAGAAAAGACAGATTGGAAGAGATCTTCAATATCGGTTACAAAGCCGCAAAAGAAAGTTACGAAGAAAGTACTTTGTTCACAGAATTAAGACAATCCGGAACATAAAAAAATCCTGTATCAATTGGACTGCCCCCAAAAAGTTAGACACTTTTTAGGGGCATTTTTTATGTATAAAAAAGAAAAATTTAGCGTTGCTTTC
>NZ_JAMZGF010000094.1 GCF_024158915.1 Chryseobacterium sp. S0630
AAAAAACAAATCAAAATATATAAAAATTATTTACTTTTTAACAAGAAAAACCGCCTCAGTTGTGAGACGGCTTCTTTATTGATATTTAAATCAAAAAAAATTTATTGAAAAAGCTTCACAGTTCCATCTAAATTATAAGAATTATTCCATGCTCCTATGTATGTAGTACCTAAGTTTCCTGAATTATACATCTTAGTAACCATCCTGTTAAAATTATTAGTAGGTAGGGTAAAATAAAAATATTCTGCAAAAACACCTAACTTACGAAATGGATTCGGGGCAGTATCATACTGAGAAAACTCAACTACTTTTGTAATATAAATATCTACATTATTATGTTTTTCTGTGGTAATTGCCTTCTCAACATTACCCACATTATCATAAGTAATTTTTTCTACATATGTTAAAATATAATCATTGGGATTAGCTGGATTATAAGCTGCATTAGGAAATTCAGTCAAAGCTTCTGTAAGTTTTCCAACAGTATTATAACTGTATGTAATACGCTTATCCTTCGCAGCATTAGTAACAGAAGGAATATTTAATTTAATAATTCTTCCCTGATTATCAAATTCAAAGTTTCTTTCATCAATTATACTAGTTTTATAATTTTTCATTGTAGCAGTATTACCTGTGTAGGATATTCTGGTATATGGATCATTAAAAAAAGAATCAGGATACATCTCGTTTCCAATTGAAATATATCCATTTCGTTTAAGCACCCTTCCCTCTGAGTCATATTCAAAGGTATAATTTTTATCTATTCCCGCCAGAGTAACTGAGTTCAACTTAGGGAAAGAAGCTGAAATTTTAGCGGGTCTATCTGTTATAATTTGGTGAGGAGTATCAATTTCCAAGATATCATCATCTTTAGAACAAGACGTAATGACCAATAACATGGTCATCACAAAAATTAATTTAAGTTTCATAGTATTTAGTTTTTAGTTTTATTCTTCACAAGCCCTCCAGATCGCATCATTCTGCGGAACAGGAGCTATGATTTCAATTTTTTCTTTGGTTACCGGATGAATAAATTCCAGTTTCCTTGCATGAAGATTGATTCCGCCATCAGGATTGGAACGTGGCGCTCCATATTTCAGGTCACCCTTAATCGGAACTCCAGTTTTGGATAACTGTGCTCTGATCTGATGATGTCTTCCGGTTTCGAGATCAATCTCAAGAAGAAGATAATTATCCAGTGTTTTAATCACATGATAGGTAAGAATGGCTTCTTTTGCTCCTTCTGTAGCTTTCGGAAAGACAATGGCTTTATTGTTTTTTTCGTTTTTCTTTAAATAATGAACCAGTCTTTGACTTTGCGGGATCATTTCTTTTCCTACAACCGCCCAATATGTTTTCTTCACTTCACGGTTTTTCACCATCTGCGTCAAACGGGAAAGTGCTTTGGAAGTTTTTGCATAGATCACCAGCCCTGATGTAGGACGGTCTATACGATGAACCAAGCCGAGAAAAACATTTCCCGGCTTAGCATCTCTTATTTTTATAAAATTCTTGATGGATTCTAATAGTGATTCATCTCCGGTTTTGTCACCCTGTACAAGCTGACCCACCTTTTTATTAATCACCAGAAGATGGTTGTCTTCATATATAATCTGCTCCTTCATACTTCTTCGGTCTATCTTCTTCTATTGGATAACGACAGGATAATCCCTGCCAGAAGGCCTGCAGTTTTAATACCTGAAAGCTTCCAACCCTCAGGAATAAATGCTCCGAATACACAGATAGCTGCTGCAGCATACATAGCATACACAAAATTTTTATTCGTAAGTAGCAGAGCCTGAATAAAGAAGCTCGCTCCTATCAGAACATAAAAAACTTTTCTAGAAAGTAAATGATTGATTTCCGGAGAGAACAGATTAAACCATCCTACAGCAAGACAGATCAATGCTGCTATAGATAATATTCCCTGAGTAGATTGCTGATTCTGCATAGATTAATAGCTTTCGTTTTCGTTAGGAAACTCTACACTTTTCACATCTTTTACATATTGAGCGACAGCTCCTGTAATTTCTGTGTAAAGATTAAGGTATCTTCTTAAGAATTTTGGGCTGAAACCTTTGTTCATTCCTACCATATCATGATACACCAAAACCTGTCCGTCACAATCTGCACCAGCACCGATTCCGATGGTAGGAATAGAAATACTTTCCGTTACTTTTTTAGCTAATTCTGCTGGAATTTTTTCCAATACGATTGAAAAACATCCTAATTCTTCTAAAAGTTGTGCATCAGCAATTAATTTTTCAGCTTCTGCCTCTTCTTTAGCTCTTACTTTATACGTTCCGAATTTATAGATAGACTGTGGTGTTAAACCCAAATGTCCCATTACCGGAATTCCGGCATTGATGATTTTTTTGATAGACTTGGAAATTTCTTTTCCACCTTCAATTTTCACAGCATGTGCCCCACCTTCCTTCATCATTCTTACCGCAGACTCCAATGCTTTTTCAGGATTACTCTGATAAGTTCCGAAAGGTAAATCTGCTACCACCAAAGCTCTGTCGGTTCCTCTTACCACACTTTGAGCATGATAGATCATTTGATCCAGCGTAATAGGCAATGTAGTTTCAAAACCAGCCATTACATTCGCTGCAGAGTCTCCAATCAAAATAGCATCTACTCCACCTGCATCTACCATTTTCGCCGTGGTAAAATCATAGGCTGTAAGCATTGTTATTTTCTCCTTGTCGAATTTCATTTTACGCAAGGTTTCAGTTGTAACTTTTTTAATTTCAGAGTGAACAGACATAATTTATCTATTTTTAAAAGTTAAAAAGTCGGCCTTGAGCCGACTTAAGTTTTTGTATGATTTATAAAACTACGTGACCGAGTTTCATGAGTTTGTCGTGATTTAAAATCTTGATATTTCTTCCGTCGACTTCAATCAGACTATCCTGTTTGAATTCTGAGATCAGACGGATGGCACTTTCTGTAGCGGTACCGATAATATTGGCAATTTCTTCTCTCGTTAATGAGATCTTGATAAAGCCTTCAGGATCTACTCCCAGTTTCTGTTCCAGCAGCAAAAGAATTTCTGCCAGTCTTTCTCTTACTGTTTTCTGTGCAAGGAAAGTAATGGTGTTGGAAGATTCTCCTAATTCGTATGAGATTTTCTGAAGCATTACGAAAGACAGCTGTGGATCTACCTCCAAAAGATACATGAAAATATCTGCGGGTAAGAACACACATTCAATATCTGTCATTGCTTCTGCTTTGGCCTGGAAATTTTCCCCGCAAAGCAAAGAACGATAGCCGATGATATCTCCTTCTTTGATAAATCTTAAAATTTGATCTTTACCGAACGCTCCTGATTTCGAAAGTTTGGCAGCACCTTTTTCCAGAACAAACACTCCTTTTGGAGTTTCGCCATCCTCGAAAATGGTATCATGTTTCTGAAAACTCAGTTTCTTTTTGCCATTAATGTATTTTTCAAAATCTGCGCTAGAAAGTCTTTCTTTAAATGATTTATCATTAAAAACTCTGGCGAACCTCTCTTCAATTGCTATCTGTTGTTCCTGCGGCATTTTATATGATATTTATCACAAAAATAGAACTTTTTAACACGATAAACAAAAAAATTTGTTATAATTTTGTAGTTCAATATTTTATGGGGTGAGCGAGAACTGTTTTCATTGTGGTCAAGGGATAGAAAAAGAGAGAATTTTATTTGATGAAAAGACTTTCTGTTGTAATGGATGTAAGTCTGTTTACGAGATTCTAAATTTAAATCATTTAGGCAATTTCTATGAGCTTAATAAAGGAGCCGGAATTCGTCCGAATGATGAAAATTCTTCTCAGTTTGATTACTTAGACACACCGGAAATCTTTGAGAAAGTCACTGATTTCTCTGAAGGAAGCACCAGTCTTGTTACTTTCAAAATCCCTGTCATTCACTGTTCTTCCTGTATCTGGCTATTGGAAAGCCTTCATACATTAAATAAGCACATTAAATATTCGCAGGTTAACTTCACAAGAAAGACCTTACAGATCTCCTTCAATCATAACGATCTGAAATTAAGTGAACTCGCTAAATTCTTAACCAATCTAGGATATAAACCGGTCATCAGCCTTGAAACTGCTGATAAAAATGAAGATCACCTTGACAAATCTTTATTGGTTAAATTTGCTATTGCTGCCTTTGCTTTTGGTAACGGAATGTTCCTTGCTTTTCCTGAATATATTGGAGGAGAAGATTATTGGATGGAACATTACAGAGGTTTATTCAGAACTCTGATTTTCCTTCTGGCAACACCTGTTGTATTTTATTCAGCTTCAGATTATTATAAATCGGCATGGTACGGTTTAAAAAATAAGATTGTCAATATTGATGTTCCGATTGTCTTAGGAATTTTTGTTCTATACGGAAGAAGTATCTATGAAGTAGTAACAGATTATGGACCAGGATATTTCGACACTCTTTGTGGACTTTTATTCTTCATGCTTCTCGGGAAAATTTTCCAGAAAAGAACATACAGCGCTCTGTCCTATGACAGAGATTATAAATCCTTCTACCCGATTGCCGTAACGAAAGTTGATTTCGAAGGAAAACAGGATAATATTTTACTGTCTGAAATAAAAGTGGGTGATAGAATTCTGGTTAGAAACCAGGAAATCATTCCGGTAGACGCTATCCTGATCAACGGAGAAGGAAATATAGACAACAGTTTCATCACGGGAGAAAGTGAAAGTATCAGCAAACAGCCTGGAGATAAAATTTTCGCAGGAGGGAAACAGGTAGGATCTTCTTTAGAGCTTGAAGTGATTAAAAATGTGGACCAAAGTTACTTAACTCAGCTTTGGAATAAGGAAGCATTTAAAAAACACGAAACGGGTCTTGACACTCTTACAAATAATGTCAGCAAATATTTCACATTCATTATTTTAGGTATCGCTTTAGTCGCAGGAACGTATTGGTATTTTATTGATTTAAAAATTATGTTCCAGGTTATTTCAGCCATTCTGATTATTGCATGTCCTTGTGCGCTTGCGTTATCTGCACCGTTCACTTTCGGTCACATTATGAGGATTTTAGGTCGAAATAAGTTCTATGTAAAAGATACTTTAACGATTGAAAAAATTGCTAAGCTGGACACGATTGTTTTTGATAAAACAGGAACCATTACTCACAGAAAGAAATCAAATATAAAATACGAAGGTTCCGAGATCAATGAATTTGATTCTCTGAATATTAAGACTTTATTAAAAAATTCCAACCACCCGCTTTCAAAATCATTGTACGAATTCATTGAAATGAACGATGAGTATTTCCCTGTAGAGAAATTTGTTGAAATCTCAGGAAAAGGATATGAGGCCAGTGTAAGAGGAAATCTGTATAAAATTGGTTCTGCACGCTACAATAACCAGGAGCCTAAAAACCTTGAAACAGCAGTTCACATCAGCAAAAACGGAGAATACTTAGGAAAATTCATCTTTAAAAACGAATACCGTCCGAAGCTGAAAGAACTTTTTACAAAACTTACCCACTACAAAATATTTATCCTGAGCGGAGACAATTCCTCAGAAGAAAATCAGCTTAAAGAGCTTATCCCTAATTACAAAGGAATGGCCTTTAATCAAAGCCCGGAAGACAAGTTAAACTACATAAAATCCCTTCAGGATCAGCACTTAAAAGTTGCAATGCTTGGAGACGGTCTTAATGATGCAGGTGCTTTAAAACAAAGTAATGTAGGAATTGCTATTGCTGACGATACGAACAGTTTTACCCCATCTTCTGATGTGATTATGAATGGAGATAAAGTAGTTACTCTGGACAATTACCTGAACGTTTGTAAGGGTTCTATTACCATTGTGAAAATGACATTTATAATCAGTTTTCTGTACAATATTGTTGGTTTAAGTTACGCTGTTACAGGGCATATGCATCCGCTCTTCGCTGCAATCATCATGCCAATCAGTTCGATTACGGTGGTTACCTTTACTACACTTTCAACCTGGATATTAGGTCGTAAACATTTCAAAAAACAGGCGTAAAAGCCCTTATTTAGACTGATTTTAAATTAGCTGAAATCGGCATTTCGTGATGAATGTCATTATTTTTCACTAAATTTGAACCCCGAAAATAGGTTAATTTTGTTGTCCAATGGATATTCTATATTTAATGATCCTCTGCAGTGTTTCTTTAGCTGCGATTTTCTTGGTCGTATTTATAGTGTATGCCCGAAAAGGACAGTTTGAAGATGATGAATCTCCTGCTGTCAGAATTCTTTTCGATGACGAAAAGGTCAAAGAAAATGATGAAACTGGCGACAAAAATAAAGACGAGAAAGAAATAGGAGAAAATAATAAAAATTGAGAAAAATAGTGAATAGTTGATATGGAAACACAGAAGTTTAGTTATGACAATAGTATTGTCCGTGCGTTCCTTTATGCGACCTTAGTTTTCGGTCTCATTGGATTTACGTTCGGGCTTACGGCGGCATTAATGCTTTTCTACCCGGAATTACCTGAATTCTTTTTCGGGACGGATGACACAACCATTAAAAGTTTGGCATCTGGTAATATTGAAGGGTTAATAAACACTCATGGTGCATTTGGTTTTGGTAGAATCAGAATGTTGCACACCAATACCGTAATCTTTGCATTCGTTTGTAACATCGTTTACACGGGTATTTATTACTCATTACAGAGATTATTAAAAACAAGAATGTACAGTGACACATTGTCTTGGTTACATTTCTGGACTTGGCAGTTTATGATCGTTGCTACGTTCGTTACCTTCTTTATGGGGATCAATACCTCTAAGGAATATGCTGAACACGAGTGGCCGATCGACATATTGATCGCATTCTCATGGATCATTTTTGGTATCAATATGTTCCTGACTATTTCTAAGAGAAGAGTGAGACACCTTTATGTAGCCATCTGGTTCTACATTGGTACTTGGATTGCAGTAGCAATGCTTCACATCTTCAACAACCTTGAAGTACCTTTATCTTTCACAGGCTGGAAATCTTATTCAGCATATGCAGGGGTAAAAGATGCTATTGTACAGTGGTGGTATGGACACAATGCGGTTGCATTCGTATTGACAACTCCGGTTCTAGGTTTAATGTATTACTTCCTTCCGAAGGCTGCAGACAGACCGGTATTCTCTTATAAGCTGTCTATTATTCACTTCTGGTCATTAATTTTCGTATATATCTGGGCTGGTCCTCACCACCTTCAGTATACAGCTCTTCCAGCTTGGGCTCAGGCGGTAGGAACAGGGTTCTCTATCATGCTTATTGCACCATCTTGGGGAGGTATGTTAAATGGTCTTCTTACACTAAGAGGAGCTTGGGATAAAGTAAGAGAAAATCCTATCCTTAAGTTCTTCGTAGTAGCTGTTACCTGTTATGGTATGGCAACGTTTGAAGGACCGCTTTTGGCAACTAAAAACATCAACAAAATTGGTCACTTTACAGACTGGGTTATCGGTCACGTACACTTAGGAGCTCTTGGATGGAATGGTTTCATGGCATTCGGGGTTATCTATTATTTGGTACCAATCATGTGGAGAACAAAACTTTGGTCTGTAAAATTAGCTAACTGGCATTTCTGGTTAGGTACTTTAGGAATTATTTTCTATGCAGTTCCAATGTATATTTCAGGATTTACACAAGGATTAATGTGGAAGCAATTCAACCCGGATGGAACATTATTATGGAAAAACTGGTTGGATACGGTAACGGCAATTATTCCTTACTTCAAAATGAGATTCGTAGGAGGTTTATTCTATATCTCAGGATCTATCCTAATGATTGTAAACGTAATCGCTACAGTAAGAAAAGGATCATTCCAGAAAGAAGTTCCTGCTGAAGCTCCAGCGTTGGCAAACATCAGTAAAAACAGAAAAGAAGGAGAAGGTACTCACCTTTGGCTTGAAAGAACTCCGGTATTATTAGGTATTCTATCTTTCTTTACAATATCTATCGGTAGTTCAATTGAAATTATCCCTACACTATCTCTTAAGAAAAGTGTACCTACAATTTCTGCAGTGAAGCCTTATTCACCACTTGAACTTGAAGGTAGAGATATCTATATCCGTGAAGGATGTAACGCTTGTCACTCTCAGATGATCAGACCGTTCAGAGATGAGATTACAAGATTCAACGGTAAAAACGGACAATACTCCAAAGCTGGAGAATTCGTATACGACAGACCATTCCTATGGGGTTCTAAGAGAACAGGACCGGATTTACATAGAGAAGGTGGTAAAAACCCAAGTTCTTGGCACTACAAACACATGTATAACCCAAGATCAACTTCTGCAGGTTCTATCATGCCTCGTTACCCTTGGTTAATTGCTACTGACTTAGACAGAACTAAGATGGTAGACAAGATGAAGCTGATGAAGAATGTATTCGATGTACCTTATACTAAGGCTGAAATCGATTCTGCAGATACATGGGCAAACAACCAATCGGCAAAAATTGTGAAAGATATCTTCTCTGAAGCAAATGACCTTAAGCAGGCTTATGCGAAGAGACCTCAGGGAGAATTAGAGAAAAAAGAAATTGTAGCTCTTATTTCTTATCTTCAGAGATTAGGAACTGATATCAAAACAACTGAAATCAAAACAGCAAGTAATAACTAAAAACATTAAAAGGTTCATACTATGATTCCTCAGAATTTTAAAGATATATTATCCAATACAGAAAATGCTGGTTTCTACCAGACGCTGGCTCTGATTTTCTTTATGCTGTTCTTCATCGCTTTGGTAATCTATGTTTTTAGCAGACCTAAAAAATATTACAAAGAAGAAGAAGAGGCACCTCTTGGGGATGATGAAGATGACGATTTTAATTTAAAAAATTAAACTATTTTTTATGAAACAAAGAACACCTGTTGTTATAAACATCTTAATAATAATCGGACTTTTAATAGTTTTTTATTATTTATTTGTACAGAGCTACGCGTTCCTTTCTTCACCTTACTTCTGGGGAACTGTTGTTATCGCTGGGATCCTTGCTTACATTCATGGAGCAATCGGAGACCTTATCGAGAACAACAAATTCAAGAAATTATCTCCTGAAGAAAAGGCAGCTTATTTAGCTGAAAAGAAAGTTCCTTATTTCAAAAGATTGTACCAAAGTGCATTCAAAAAGCAATCTGCTTCTGAAGAAAAGGATATCCTTATCGACCACGGTTTCGACGGAATCATGGAGTTGGATAACCAATTACCGAAATGGTGGGTAGGTTTATTCTATTTTGGGACCGCTTTTTGTATTGTATATATTGCAGCATACTCTTTCACAGACTTCGCTCACCCGTTAAGCGAATATGAAAAAGAATATAAAGAACAGTTAGCAAGTATTGAAGAATACCAAAAAACTCAGCCTCCTGTAACGATTGAAACAGCTAAATATTCAGCTGATAACATTGCAGAAGGTAAAGAATTATTCAAAACAAACTGTGCATCTTGTCACAAAGAAGACGGTAGTGGAGGTATCGGACCAAACCTTACTGATAACTACTGGATCAACCAGCCTGAGAAAACGTTATTCAAAAACGTATTCCATATGGACTGGAATGGTTCTCCTACTAACCCTGCCATGAGAGCATTCGGTAAAAACGGAGAAGTTTCAGGTGCAGAGATTGAGAAGATTGCAGCGTATGTATATCACATCAATCAGGAACAACCACCAGTGACTCAGGCTCAGGGAGGAGCAGCTCCTCAAGGAACTGAAGCACATTGGGAAAAAGAATAATTTAAAAAATTAGAAAACATATGAAAAAAACATAATTTGTTATTAGATTAAAATAGTAACGAATTATGTTTTTTCTTTTTTAAAACCTATTACATATGTCAGACATAGAAGAAATAGAAGTACGCGGCGGACAGGGACAGGTTCTGGACCCTGAGACTTACAGAGATTCTATAGGGACAATGGAGCAATCCGGAAAAAGAAGATGGGTATTTCCTAGGAAACCAAAAGGGAAATATACCAACTACAGAAACATTGTAAGTTACCTTTTATTAATTATTTATTTTGCATTACCATTCATCAAAATCAATGGCAACCCATTGTTGATGTTTAATGTAATAGACAGGGAGTTTTTCATCTTTGGACAGCCTTTCTATCCACAGGACTTCTTTATCCTTACTTTAGGTGCTATCGCCTCTTTAATCTTTATTATTGTTTTTACGATTGCATTCGGAAGAATTTTCTGCGGGTGGATTTGCCCTCAGACAATTTTTATGGAATCTATCTTCCGTAAAATCGAATATCTGATTGAAGGTGACCGAAACAAGCAGATGAAGCTGGACAGACAGGAGTGGAACAGTGAGAAGATCTGGAAAAGAAGTTTAAAATGGACTGTTTATATTATCATTTCATTGGTCATCACCCACTTTATGTTCATGTATATCGTAGGATATGAAGAGGTATTTAAGATCGTTGGCGAAGGACCATTTGCACATCCTACCAATTTTATTGTGATGATTCTTCTTACCGCAGCATTTTACTTTGTATTTGCGTGGTTCAGAGAACAGGTTTGTACATTGGTTTGTCCATACGGAAGACTTCAGGGTGTATTGATTGATAAAGATACCATCAATGTATTTTATGATTTCAAAAGAGGGGAAGGAAGATCAAAATGGAGAAAAGGTGAAGACAGAAAAGCTGCTGGCAAGGGAGATTGTATCGACTGTCATCAATGTGTAGTAGTTTGCCCAACGGGAATTGATATCAGAGATGGACAACAGCTGGAATGTATCAACTGTACCGCATGTATTGATGCCTGCGACGAAGTAATGGAAAAGGTAGGCCTTCCAAAAGGATTGATCCGATATGCTTCTGAGAATGAAATTGAAAAAGAAACTCAGTTCAAGTTTACAGGAAGAATGAAAGGTTTCTCAATATTCCTGTTCCTTCTTGTAGGATTCCTGGGATATCTTCTTTACAGCCGTGGTGAGATGGAGGCTAAATTCATCAAACCGGCAGGTAGCACATTCTTTGTAAGAGACGGTAAAATTACCAATACTTATAATTATACTTTCCTTAATAAAACGAACGAGAAAAAAATCGTTACCATCAAAGTAATAGATCCGGCACATGGTGAAATTACTTACAGTGCATCAAGTAAGATTCAGGTAGACAGAGATAAAATTTCAAAAGGGACAATTAATATCAGCTTCCCGGAAAATGATATGAAACTCTCTAAACAGAATATTACCATTGGTGTTTACGATATGAAGGGTAAATTGGTAGACTCATATCAGACCTATTTTGAAGGACCATTTAAACTGCAATTTTAATTAGAAAAAGATGAAGAACTTTAGTTGGGGACATGGTGTTGTAATTGCACTATTAGCATTCATAGTTTTTATATTATCCATGATGTTTCTTTTCCCGAACGGGCAGAAGAACTCTGAAATGGTAACCGATAATTATTACGAAGAAGAGTTGAAGTACCAGGATGTGATTGATGCTAAGAAAAAAGCAGATGATCTTCAGGAAAAACCTGTATACAGCCAGGATACTCAAGGAATAAAAATTACTTTTCCAAAAGAATATAATAACTCAAATACTACGGTAAAATTTGTTTTAAACAGAACCGACGACCAGAATTTAGACATTAAAAAATCTGTACAGCTTGATGCCAGCCAGTCTTTCACAATACCAGCACAGGTATTAAAAGTAGGAAACTACACGTTAAGATTAAGTTGGACAAAAGATAAAACAGACTACCGAATGGATTATGATGTGATATGGAAATAGGACTTATTGTATCGGCTATTGCTTTAGGCTTTGCTTCCGGTTTTCACTGTATCGGAATGTGCGGACCTATTGCTTTATCGATGGGATTAACCAAAAAACAGGCAGCCAATTTCTATCTTCAGAACCTTACTTATCAATTCGGAAGAATTTTCACCTATTCCTTATTGGGTGCACTTCTCGGAATTATCGGACAAGGATTTGAAATGGCAGGCTTTCAAAAATATCTTACCATTACTGCTGGGGTTCTTCTGATCATTATGGCTGTATTTTCATTTGGCGGAAAAGATTTTGCTTCAAAAATTCCTTTCCTATCCAAGTTTCTGTACAGCGTAAAAATGAATTTAGGAAAATTACTTCAGAAAGCAGATTACCGTTCAAGATTTACAACAGGTCTATTAAATGGCTTTTTACCGTGTGGAATGGTATATATGGCACTTACCGCCAGCCTTGCAGGAGGAGGAATATGGCAGGGAGCTTTATATATGGCTTTATTTGGTCTTGGAACCCTTCCGTTCATGTTTGCCATAGTTCTGGCCGGAAATCTCATGAATCAAGCCTTTAGAGTAAAAGTTTTAAAAGCTGTTCCGGTAATCATGATTATTTTAGGAGGATTATTCATTCTGAGAGGTCTTGAACTTGGAATACCGTATGTTTCTCCTAAGGCAGAAGCCATGACGATTGTTAAAGACCCGAACGGAGCCGTTAACTGCCATTAATTTGTATTTAAATCTACTATGAATAAAACCATCATCTTATTTCTGATAAGTCTTTTTATCCTGCAATCCTGCAGTATCAATTCTGAAATTGTCTATCATAAAGATGCTGCCTCCTCTTCTATCACAGATATCGATACAAGGGAGTTTATGGCTGAGATGATGGCTATGACACCAGATTCCTTAAAGCAGAAAGAATTTGGAGAAATGGACAGACTTCCGACTACATGGACAAGTATGTATGATCTTTCTAAAAAAGAAGGAAAATTAAAAACTGAAAATCCGGACTCCATCAGAATCATGAAAAAGGTTTTCATGAAATCCACAAAAGAAGACAACAAGCTGGCAGGATTTTCTTTTAAAATGGACCATTTTACTCCAGAAGATTATTTGGTTTTGAAAAGTTTTACAAAGACTGAAAAAATCCCTTTAGATCAAAATATATACAATAGCTGGGATGGAAAAACCCTCACTATCGATACAGAAAATTTTAATCTTAAAAGTATTGAAGAGGCTGTCAAAACCAAAAGTTCAAAGGAAGAAGCTGAGAAAGTAGCTGGTATGATGGTAATGTTTTTTAAAAAGATTGGTACAACCTTAAAATTTGAAAATAAAATAAAATCAATTTCAGGTAAACATGATTGGGTAAAACAGATTGACGACCATTCCATAAGAATAGATTATGATCTGAAAGCCATTTATGACCAGGATACAAAACTCAAAAACGCAGATAAAAAGATTATCATCGTTACGGAATAAAAGTAAAGAAGCCGTCTCATTTTCCTTGAGGCGGTTTTTGTTTATAAACTACCCATATTATTTTTTTAGGATGATTTTTT
>NZ_JAMZGF010000095.1 GCF_024158915.1 Chryseobacterium sp. S0630
CCTCCGTGATATACATGTTGATCTTCAACATTGATAATTGGGTTATCATTCGCAGAATTGATCTCATTTTCAAGAACCTTCTCTGTGTATTCCAATGTATCCAATACGGGACCTAGAATCTGAGGAACACATCTTAATGAATAATATTCCTGAACTTTTTCCTTGAATACTTTTTCCTGTTCTTGAAAATGGGTATAAAGATGTTCTTCTCTTTTTCTGATCAGTTTACTATCTGCCAGGTGAGCACGCATTCTTTCTGCCACTTTCTGCTGACCGTAATGTTTTTTTGTTCCGTTCAATGCTGCTGATAAATGATCATCATAAGCCTGTACAATCTCATTGATGGCACAAGACAGTCTAAGAGAAATATCAGTAAGCTGATTGGCTTTATAAGCATTTACGATACCGATTCCTGACATTACGGAAGTTCCGTTCATCAAAGCAAGACCTTCACGGATCTCAACTTTAATCGGTTCTAATCCTTCAGTTTCAAAAACTTCTTTGGTAGATTTTCTTTCTCCATTGTAAAAAACTTCTCCTTCTCCAATTAATACCAAAGCCAGGTGAGCCAGCTGAACAAGGTCACCACTTGCTCCTACTCCTCCATGTTCAAAAATCAGTGGAGTAATATCTCTGTTGATAAGCTCCTGAAGAAGATAAATAACAGACTGATGCACTCCTGAATTCCCTAATGATAAGGTATTCAGTCTTGCCAGCATACATGCTTTTACTTCTTCTGCAGGCAAAGGGTTTCCAATTCCTGAAGAGTGGCTTCTGATCAGGTTATACTGAAGCTGGTGTGTATCTTCGTCACTGATTTTAAACTGAGCCATGGGCCCAAAACCGGTGTTCACACCATATATTACTTTATTTTTTGAAAACTCTTTTAAAAACTGAAAACTTTTATCCACTCTTGATAAAAGTGATTCATCCAGTTCTATTTTTTCATTCTCAATGATAATTTTTTGAAAGTCTTTCAGTTCTAAAAAGTTATTTATTTTCATCAATTAAAAGTAATAGTTGATAATTTTGTAAAATATTAATTATTTGTCACTAATTTTGCGGCAAAGATAAAAGTTATTATTAAAATAAAAAATCAAAGATGAGCAAAGAATTTGTTGACGTTCTTGTAATCGGAGCCGGACCCTCCGGATGCGTGTCTTCTTCGTACCTGAAGAACAATAACGTCAGCGTAAAAGTAGTCGAAAAGACAAAATTCCCCAGACTCGTAGTTGGAGAAAGCTTAATTCCAAGGGTAATGGACCACTTTGAGGAGGCCGGACTTTTCCCTGCATTAGACAAAATGGGCTTTGAAAAAAAGCTTGGAGCTCGTTTTCTTCGTGGTGACGAAGTCTGCATTTTTGATTTCAGCAACAAATTCAGGGAAGGCTGGGACTGGACCTGGCAGGTTCCGAGAGCTGATTTTGATAATACTCTTGCTCAGGAAGTAATGAATAAGGGAATTGATCTTGAATTTGAAACTGAGGTTATAGACATCAAATTTGACGGAACAGATTCTATAACTACGGTAAGAAACAAGGATGGAGAAACAAAAGAGATTCATGCTAAGTTTGTTATCGATTCCAGTGGCTACGGAAGAGTGCTGCCTCGTCTTCTTGATTTGGAGAAACCTTCAAAATTATCACCTCACTCTGCTATTTTCTCTCATGTAAACGATATCAACAGAGAACCGGGAGAGGAAGGAACTTTGATTTCTTTTGACATTATTGAAACAGAAGTATGGCTTTGGGTAATTCCTTTTTCCAACGGAAACACAAGTTTAGGAATTGTAGGCCCTACTGAATACATTGATAGACTATCTGAAAACGGAGATACAACAGAAGCTTTGAGAAAAGCCATTTCTCTTTCTGATTATTATGTAAAACGTTTTGGAAATGTAGATTTTCTTTTTGAACCTAACCATCTGAAAGATTATTCCTGTTCTGTAAAAAGTTTATTCGGAGACGGATTTGCTTTAACAGGAAATGCTTCAGAATTCCTTGATCCAGTCTTCTCTTCAGGAATGGCTTTTGCCACAGAATCCGGAATGCTGGCCGCCAAACTGGCGTTAAGACAATTAAACGGAGAAAAAATTGACTGGCAGAAAGAATACACAGATTATATTTTATACGGAGTAGATGTTTTCACAACGTATGTAAAAGAGTGGTATACCGGAAATCTTCAGGAATTATTCTTCCATCAACCGGAAAATCCGGACGTAAAGAAAAAGATCTGTGCTGTTTTAGCAGGCTATGTCTGGAATAAAGACAATCCTTTTGTGAGAAAGCACGATACAGTCATTAAAAACCTTGCCAACCTGATCAAGTTAGAAAAGCAGGAACAGCAAAACCAAGCATAAAAAAAACGGTCTGAAAATTCAGACCGTTTTTTTTATTTCATAGATTTTTTAATTTCTCTTCCCAGATATCTTCCGGTAGATTCATAGGCTGCAGCTATTCTTCCGTACTCCATTACAAATTCTTCATTCTGCACAAATTTATCAAACTTTTTAAGCTCTATTTCAGCTAAAACAGCAGAAGGATTATTGGTTTCTATCAGTTTTATTTTACCTGTTATCTCAGCGGTCATTGCAGTAAGCCCGGCATGCCATCCTGGAAATATCCAATTGGTCTCTACCAATAGTGTATATTTTGCAGAAGTATCTTTTTTAAATAAAATATTTTTATACGTCTTATTAAGCCCTTTTGCAAAATAATCTGCATACTCAGTTTTATATTTTTCCCACTCTCCAATCCATTCATTCCATGCCGCTTGTCCTCTTTTAGGATTGTCAAGAACTTGTTTTTTTCTGTTTTCAAGGTATTGAGCTTCTGTAATATTTTCTTTCATAAACAGAACGTTCTCAAATTTAACCTCAACATTTACTTCGGTCTGATCTTTCAGAACACCCAGACTTCCGGCAACTATTTTCATTTTCTCCTGTCCGAAAGCGATTGTCATTGTCACCATGAACACCAGCAATAATAATTTTCTCATATGCTATTAGTTTTTTTAAATTAAGAGCCCAAAGATATTATAAAAGGAAGTATTTATATGACTCTTTATTTTAATTTTATCTTAAGTCAATAAAAGTGATTGGCTTTCTGCTGTTTGGATTAAAAACGGTTTTAGAAAGAACATCAAAATCAATAATTTCAATTTTTGGGCTCACTCTTAATTTAGCACGGAAGTGATCTCTTACTTCATTGACAAACCCTTCATGATCTGCTTCTGTACTTAGTTTAATGATAATCTCATCAAGTCCGATTTCGTTAGCCTGAATAACAATCTGATAGCATAAGATATTATTGAAATCATTCAAAATATCATTCATGGCAGGTGGATACAATGTCGTTCCTTTGTATTTGATCATCTGCTGCTTTCTTCCTACTACAGGCCCTAATCTCATCGTATTTCTTCCACATTGACATGGCTCACCATGCGCTTTTACAAGATCTCCGGTTTTAAATCTCAATAAAGGAATGGCTTCAACACCCAATGTTGTAATGGTAAGTTCACCACTTTCTCCTTCTTTTACAGGATTTCCTTCATCATCCAGGATTTCAGTAATAATCAATTCCGGATGGTGATGTCCTCCCATCTGATATTCACACTCTGTAAAAGCGGTACTCATTTCGGTAGACGCATAGGTAGAAAAAAGTTTGATATCCCATTTCTCTTTGATTTTCTGTGAAAGAATATTATCTGTAAAATCCTGATTTTTGATGCTTTCGCCAATACATACAGCCCCATACACACTGGAGTTTTTATAATCTAACCCGTGTTTTTCGGCGTAATCAATCATTTTCAGTAGAAAAGAAGGTACGGTAATCAAATATTTTGGTTTGTATCTGAAAATAGAATCCCACTGCAGTTCCGGAATTCCGGGCCCCATTCTTACCACGCTTGCTCCCATTTTTCTTAAACCAAGAAAATAAGCAAGCCCAGCCATAAATCTTTTATCTATGGTGGTAATCATCTGAACAACATCTCCTTTCTGAATTCCTGCACAGGCAAATGATATCGCTTCATTGTACGCAAGCCTTTCAAGATCACTGTCGGATAATCCGAAAGTCACCGGGTCTCCCAATGTTCCGGAAGTGGTACTGTAATCCACAATTTTATCTGGTGTTATACAGAAAAAATCATGGTTATACTGCTGAAGATCATTCTTTGTAGTGGTAGGAATCTTCTGAAGATCCTCCAACGTACGGATATCTGCAATATTGATATTATTTTCTTTAAACAGTTTCTGGTAAAAAGGGGAATGAGCTTCAAGATAAGTCAAAAGCTCATGAAGTTTTTCTTCCTGAAATATTTTGATTTCCTGAATCCCTGCTTTCTCGATTGACGGATGAAATTCCAATGATTTTAATTTTTAAAAAGCAAATTTATCTAATTAAAATTAAAAGATTTAAAGATTCAAGTATTAAAAGATGAATTATCTCTTAAACATAAAAGTTTGTGTATTGGTATTCCCTGCAGTATTGATGGTTGTTACTTTTAAAGTATGAGAACCGCTTCCTTTAGGACATTTTTCATCAAAAGTGTAGACAAAATTATCTTTTACACGGGCAAACCTCAACCATTTGCCATCCAGTTCGGCTCGGAATGAAATAATATCTCCCACTTTCGTTGTTCCTTTTAAGAGTAAAGAGCTGCTATTAACCAACGCTCCTTCTGCCCAGCCTGATGAAACGGATGGAAGATTATTATCTATCAACAATTTTGCAGTACCCAATCTGTTGAATTTCCCTTCCGCCCAGTCACCATTCCATTTTACCTTAACAACATTTTTGTCACTGCCATAGTCAAGAACAATAACGGCTTTGTCTTTTTCTGTATTGGTTAATTTTCTGTTGGGTTTTATTTTTAAAGTATATTCATCCTGAACTGGAATGTAAGGACTTTGTAAAACAATACTGTTTGAAACCGCATTCGGATCTGTATCCGGTTTTTCATAAGCATTGAAATTTACCGCATCATACATAGCATTTTTACTGAAGGTAATCTCCGTATTTTCTGTGGTAATGGTTTTCCCTTGATTAGCCATTATTGTTTTTGCCGTAGAAGGTATTTTGTCTGAGACTTTGCTTAACTGAAGTTTGGTTGTCAGACGGCTTGTATTTCCTTTGACGTCTTTCAGAACAATTTCAATAGTATGAACATTTTCATCCTGAAGCTTAATAATCCCATTTTCATTCGGAAGGCTGTAGTTCTGCAATTTCATTCCCGGTAAATCAGATAAGTGCTGAATTCCCATTTTATCTCTGATGAATTTGGTATAATCTATACAGCCGTTGAGGTAACGAGTATCATCATAGTGGATCTTATCAATTTTAAAACTGTAAATCAGCTTACCATCCATTAATAGTTCCGCATTATAAATACCTAGATTAAAACCCTGATTAGCTTTATCAACGGCTTTAACGGCAAAACTTATCTCAGGAGAGTTTACCTGAATGAGACCAGCAGTATAAATATTCCCAGCTTTTTTTACTGAAATGCTATTCGCTCCTGGTTCATAAGTACTGAAACGACGGTCATACCAATACAACCCGCTTATAATGGGTGCTATATTATCAGGAATGGCAAAGCCAAAAAGTAACGGATTTAAACATTCCTCTGTTTTGGTATCTCTTATTTCAAAATGGAGATGTGGGCCTGCAGATCCTCCTGTATTTCCACTCAAGGCAATCTGTTGTCCCTTTTCCACAGGAAACTGTCCGGGTTGAAAGGTAATATCCTGTTCCCACTTCTCATCTTTATACTGCCTTTCTTTTACATATCCATCAAGTGCATTAAAATATTTGTTCAGGTGAGCATATACCGTTGTATATCCATTGGGATGAGTGATGTAGATTGCATTTCCAAACCCGTAGCGCTCTACTTTTATCCTGCTCACATAGCCATCAGCAGCTGCAAGAACAGGAAGATTTTCCTGGCTATTGGTTCTCAGATCCAGCCCCATATGAAAGTGATTGGTTCTGAGAGCTCCAAAATTGGCAGCCAGCTGCATGGGAATATTGAGTGGATTTCTGAAATAATTTTGTGGATAATTATTTTGAGCGTAGGTGATGATACTGCTGATTAAACAAATCATTAATATCAGTTGGGGAAAGGTTTTCATACAGCATTTGGTTTATAGGTCTACTTAAATATACTAATTTTTAAGCTATGCTTATTTTTTTTACCGCAGATTTCACAGATTTTCACGGATGATTATGTTGTAGGTTTTGGCTAATAAGGGATGTATTATGTGAAAACGGGCTCCCTTCGACTAAGCTCAGGATTATAGCCCGTTCCTATTGAATACTCTTTCTCACAGGTTTTGCTGATTGAGCAGATTATTTATTCGTAAAGACTATCCGTCCAGTTTGTCATTCCGGTAGGAATCTATACTCTACATTAATTGGGTTATAAAATATATCGAGACTCCTACCGGAGTGACAAAGTTGGAATTGACAAAGCTAAAAGAGAATATCCCAGAGAGATACAATTCAATAGGAACTGGCTATAATCCTATTGAATAAATTGCATTAAATTTTATATAAAAAACACCCAGAAAAATTCACTTATAAACCGCTTACCATTCCCTTTTTCTCACTTTCTTTATTTATATTTCTGAAATTGAACTTTTTAATAGAAGATATCAAAATAAAACATATATTATAAACCGACAAATTTTAGTAAATTTGCAGACTTAATTAATCAACGATATTGAGATATTTACAATGAGCCAATTTAAAGAATACAAAAACCTCAACCTTATTGACGTAGCAGACAATGTAGCGGAATTTTGGAAACAAAATAAAACTTTCAATAAGAGTGTTGAGATTCGTCAGGGAAATCCTGAGTTTGTTTTTTATGAAGGTCCGCCTTCAGCAAACGGTATGCCTGGAATTCACCACGTAATGGCAAGAGCATTGAAAGATATTTTCTGCCGTTACCAGACTCAAAACGGAAAGCAGGTTTTTCGTAAAGCAGGCTGGGATACGCATGGTCTTCCTGTGGAACTGGGTGTAGAAAAAGAGTTAGGAATCACGAAAGAAGATATTGGCAAAAAAATCTCTATTGAAGACTATAACAAAGCTTGCCGTGAAGCAGTAATGCGTTATACCGACGTATGGAATAACCTTACGGAGAAAATCGGATATTGGGTAGACCTTGATGATCCGTACATCACGTACAAGTCAAAATATATGGAAACCGTTTGGTGGTTGTTGAAGCAGTTGTATAGCAAAGATCTGTTGTACAAAGGCTACACGATCCAGCCTTACTCTCCAAAAGCAGGGACAGGACTTTCTTCTCACGAGCTGAATCAGCCCGGAACCTATCGTGATGTTTCGGACACAACGGTTGTGGCTCAGTTTAAAGTGAAGAAAAACTCTTCAACATTGTTTAATGATGTTGACGGAGATGTACATATCCTTGCATGGACGACGACTCCATGGACGCTTCCATCCAATACCGCTCTTACCGTTGGTAGAGATATTGAATATGTTGTAGTTAAAACCTTCAATCAATATACATTTGAACCTGTAACAGTAGTTTTATCAAGTGTTCTTTTACCTAAGGTTTTCGGTAAAAAATATGCAGAAGGTTCAGATGAAGATTTTGCCAACTATACTCCGGAAACGAAAGTAATTCCTTTCAGAATACTAAAAGAATTTACTGGAGAAAAACTTGTTGATACAAGATATGAGCAATTAGTTCCATGGTTTACGCCAAATGACAATCCTGAGAATGCATTCAGAGTAATCTTAGGAGATTTCGTAACGACTGAGGACGGTACAGGTATCGTTCACACGGCTCCTACTTTTGGTGCTGATGATGCGAGAGTAGCTAAAATGGCTCAACCAGAAATTCCACCGATGTTGGTAAAAGATGAAAATGACAATCTTGTACCATTGGTAGATTTACAAGGTAAATTCATCAAAGGAGACAATGTGCCTGAGGTATTCTCCGGAACTTATATCAAAAATGAGTACTACGATGAAGGAACTGCTCCTGAGAAATCATGGGATGTAGAACTTGCCATCTTATTGAAAACGGAAAACAAGGCCTTCAAAGTAGAAAAATATGTCCACTCCTATCCACATTGCTGGAGAACAGATAAGCCGGTATTGTACTATCCGCTTGATTCATGGTTTGTGAAAATGACTGCTGTAAAAGACAGACTGGTTAATTTGAACAAAGACATCAACTGGAAGCCAAAAGCTACCGGAGAAGGACGTTTTGCCAACTGGTTGGAAAATGTAAACGACTGGAATCTTTCCCGTTCAAGATATTGGGGTATTCCGTTGCCGATCTGGAGAACAGAGGATTTAAAAGAAGAAAAGATCATCGGTTCTGTAGAAGAATTATACAACGAAATCGAAAAATCAATTGCAGCAGGATTGATGACTGAAAACCCGTTCAAAGGTTTCATCATCGGAAATATGTCTGAGTCTAACTACGAACTTGTGGATCTTCACAAAAATGTAGTAGACAAAGTGGTATTGGTTTCTGATTCAGGAAAAGCAATGAGACGTGAAAGCGACTTGATCGACGTTTGGTTCGATTCAGGTTCTATGCCTTATGCACAGCTGCATTATCCTTTCGAAAACAAAGAATTAATAGACAACAATAAAGCATTCCCTGCTGATTTCATCGCAGAAGGTGTTGACCAGACGCGTGGATGGTTCTATACGCTTCACGCTATCGGAACTGCGGTATTTGATTCAGTTGCTTATAAAAATGTAATGAGTAACGGTCTTGTTCTGGATAAGAACGGACAAAAAATGTCAAAACGTTTAGGAAATGCTGTAGATCCGTTTGAAACACTTGCAGTGTACGGTCCGGATGCAACGCGTTGGTATATGATCTCGAATGCAAACCCATGGGAAAACCTGAAGTTTGACATTGAAGGAATTGACGAGGTAAGAAGAAAATTCTTCGGAACACTTTACAATACCTATTCATTCTTTGCTTTATATGCGAATGTGGATGGCTTCAACTATTCAGAAAAAGAAGTGGAAAACCGTCCGGAAATCGACAGATGGATCCTTTCTGAACTGAATCTTCTGATCAAGGAAGTGAAAGCTTTCTATGAAGACTATGAGCCAACAAGAGTTGCAAGAGCGATCAGTAATTTCGTGAATGATAACTTAAGTAACTGGTATGTAAGATTGTGCAGAAGACGTTTCTGGAAAGGAGATTATTCTGATGACAAAATCTCTGCTTACCAGACTTTATACACTTGTCTTGAAACAGTGGCGAAACTTTCTGCTCCAATTGCACCATTCTTTATGGATCAATTATATCAGGATTTAAATAAAGTAACAGGTAAAGAAAACTGTGAATCTGTACACCTTACAGACTTCCCGATAGCTGATGAAAGCTTAATTGATCAGGATCTGGTTGAAAAAACGCATTTAGCACAGAACATTACAAGTATGGTTTTCTCTCTGAGAAAGAAAGAAAATGTAAAAGTTCGTCAGCCGTTACAAAAAGTATTGGTTCCTGTATTGGATTCTAAAGCAGAAGAGCAGATTCTTGCTGTAGCAGATCTGATCAAGCAGGAAGTAAATGTGAAAGAATTACAGTTAATTAATGCTGAAGAAGCATCTCACTTAATTGTAAAACAGATAAAACCTAACTTCAAAGCTCTTGGTCCTAAATTAGGAAAAGACATGAAAGTGGTAGGTGCAGAGATTGCAAATCTTACTACAGAACAGATTGCCGGTCTTGAAAAAGAAGGAAGAATAGACGTTCAAGGATACGAGATCACTCTTGATGATGTGGAAATCTCTACAAAAGATATCCCTGGATGGACGGTTACTTCTGATGGAAAAACAACTGTGGCATTAGATTTGACGTTAACCGATGAGCTAAAATCTGAAGGTATCGCAAGAGAATTCATCAACAGAATTCAAAACCTGCGAAAAGATAAAGACTTTGATCTGACAGACAGAATTTCAATCACATTAGAAGAAAGTTCTCCTTTCTTGAATGAGATTAAGAAAAATGAGGAATATATTTCTTCCGAAGTCTTGTCAAATAAAATAGAAATTGTATCTTCACTTTCAAATTTTAACGAAATCGAAATAGATGAGGTTAATTTTAAGATAAATGTTGAAAAAAATTAACATGTAGTTATTATATTTCAAATTCCATTTCATAATTTTATTAAAAAAGAGAAAGAATATGTCAGACGAAAGAGTTAGATACAGCGATGCTGATTTACAGGAATTTAAAGCGATCATTAAAGAAAAAATAGAAAAAGCAGAAAAGGATCTTCAGCTTATCAGAGAAAGTTTCATCAATGACCAGAATAATGGTACTGATGATACGTCTCCTACTTTCAAAGCTTTTGAAGAAGGAGCTGAAACGCTGAGCAAAGAGCAGAACTCTATTTTGGCAGGAAGACAGGAAAAATTCGTGCGTGACCTTAAAAATGCTTTGATCAGAATCGAAAATAAAACGTATGGTGTTTGCAGAGTAACAGGAAAACTGATTCCTAAGGAAAGACTTTTAGCTGTTCCTCACGCTACGCTGAGCATCGAAGCGAAAAACATGCAAAAATAACCGTAAGGTTTGAAAAATAATATTGGGTTTATATCGTATTCACGGATACTTTATAAACCTAATTTTTAATGTATACCCATGAGCGAATTATTAATTTTGGGATTGATTGTCACACTAGTGCTGCTGTTTTTCAACAGAGAATGGATCAAAAACAGATTCTTTCCTGAACCGCAGAAGAACTATACCATTGATGATCAATTCAATTCTGATAAACGGGAGCGGAAGAAAGAAATCGACAGACTTTTGAGTAAGATGGGCAAAAATGGAGTCAATGATCTGTCTGAGAAAGACAGGAAAAGACTTGATGAGCTGTCCAAAATGTAAAAAACAAATATAAGAAATGGAATCTATCATAGTACATCCTAAAAATTCTATGGAGCTGAGTGCACTGAAAAGTGTCCTGAAGGAAATGAATATTAAATTTGAAAAGGCTCATGTTAAGAGCTCTTTCAATGGACAGAAAGTGGTCAAGAAAGCAAGCGATAACAAAAATGTAAAGCCGGCTTCAAAGCCCTCAAAACCTAAAGGACAGTAATGAAAAAGATCTTAGCGATAACACTTTTAGTGTTGTTCATTGACCAGGCTTCAAAAATTTATATCAAAACTCATTTTGAACTGAATGAGAGTATTCCTGTCATCAATGGCTTTTTTAATAAAACTTTTGTTGAAAATCCGGGAATGGCGTATGGATTTCACTTCGGAGGAATCATTGGAAAATATTTTCTGGTTATCCTAAGAGTTTTCCTGATTGGAGGGATGATCTACATGTTCAAAAAATGGTTAAAAGAAGGAGCTTCTAATTATCTTTTAGTTCCAATGGCGATCATTTTTGCAGGTGCAATCGGAAATCTTATTGACGGAATGTTCTATGGAATGATCTTCGACAGCGGAACTGTTTATGACGCCAGCACAGACCGATGGATTGGCTATGGCGGAATTTCTAAGCTTGTTCCTTTCGGACACGGATATTCTACATTTATGAAAGGATGTGTAGTGGATATGCTTCATTTTCCTGTAGTAGACTGGTACGTTCCTGAAAGCTGGCCTTTGATAGGAGGAAAACATATTGAGTTCTTCAAATATATTTTCAACGTTGCAGATTCTGCCATTACAGTAGGAGCAGCATTCTTATTAATATTCAGAAAAAAAGCTTTCCCGAACGGTCTGGAGTTTTAAAAGATATATTTTCGGATGAAAAAAATAATCAAAAATATTTTTAAATTTTTCCTGCTTCTTCTCGTTGCAGGAATTATTTTTATTACCTGGGCGAATTACAGCATTCAAAAAGACAGCGAACCATTCGTTTCCTATAATACTGCTGATGTACCGCAAACAAAAACCGCATTATTACTGGGAACCGGAAAACTTCTGAGCAACGGAACCCCAAATGCTTATTTCTATAACAGAATTAAGGCCGCAAGTGATTTATACAAAAGTGGAAAAATACAATACATCATCGTTAGTGGTGATAACAGTACCAAGGATTATAACGAACCTGAAGATATGCAGCTTGCACTGATGCAGGAGGGAATTCCGCAGGATAAAATCATTATGGATCACGCCGGATTCAGGACACTGGATTCTGTGGTAAGAGCAAAAGATATTTTCAGTCAGACAAAACTGGTTATTATTTCTCAGAAGTTTCACAATGAAAGAGCTGTTTTTCTGGCCAGAAAAAATGGAATGGAAGCCTTTGGATATAATGCAGCGGATGTGAATAAATATGCAGGGTTAAAAACCAATTTGAGAGAATATTTTGCGAAAGCCAAAGCATATTGGGATCTTCTTTTTGGGGTGGAACCGAAATTTGGAGGAGAGAAGATTGTGATTCCTTAATATTTTTCCCACGGGTTGCACGGATTTTCACGGATGATTGTGTAGAAGGATATTAAGATTTTACCGATTGATAGGTTTTGGCTAAAAGCCAATGGGTGAATGTTCAATTTTTAAGCTGGCTGGGCTGAAGCCCACCCCTATTGAATTTTAATGACAACATCTTTTATCTTTTATCTTTTATCTTTTATCTTTTATCTTTTATCTTTTATCTTTTATCTTTTATCTTTTAT
>NZ_JAMZGF010000096.1 GCF_024158915.1 Chryseobacterium sp. S0630
AAAGCAACGCTAAATTTTTCTTTTTTATACATAAAAAATGCCCCTAAAAAGTGTCTAACTTTTTGGGGGCAGTCCAAAATGGGGCGGACTTTTTTGTTGACTAGGAAAGTAGTGAGAATAAAAATAGGTGTTTTTTAGGTAAAGAATATAATTTACATATTATGGCTTGTAAGTATTAATCTGTATGGAATAAAGAATAAAATTTGAAGAGTATTAGTGCATTAAAAAACCGCTTCATAATGATGAAACGGCCTTTGTTTTTTACAATAGAATAACGCCTTCTATTTTTGCTACTTCTTTATAAATATTCACTACCTGATTGGCATCCAAAACAAATGCATTGATATTGCAGGCTGTGTATTTTCCATTTTTGCTTTCGCGGTTTCCCAGTGTAAATTTAATACCATCAAAAACTCTGTAAATTTCAGTAAGTTTTGCCTGGTCTGTAGGAATAATAAATTTAAATAAATAATCCTCCGGAAAATCATGATGATCTTCCAGTTTCTCCTTCAAAGACTGATAAAAATCTTCAGGACTTGCGTGTTGATTTCCTTGTAATATATCCATCTGCAATTGTTAATATAATATAAATATAACGAAAAATTTCCTATTTTCCAAATGGTCCCAGCAGAGACTTGGAGTTCTGGTGTTCATAATCTTCTATGATATTGAATAACCCATTTACCAGCTGCTCGGAAGCCAGTTTACTCAATCCTCCGGAATTAACAGTATTGTTATTTCCCCCTAAAAGACTGCCCAGAAAATTACTTCCTGACAGAGCTGTATTGATGGTTTTTACAATTCCGTATTCATTCAGTTTTTCATCTACTTTAGGAGCAATGGCTGCAATCAGCTGTTGAGATGTTTTTTCCTTCAGAATCTGGGTTGCGGTCGTTCCCTGCATAATTCTGGTTACATCCTGAGCATTCAGGCTGTTTACAGCATCCTGCAAAATAGGTTTTGAGGTATTCACCGTATAAGCTGCTGCCTGTGCGATATAATCTCTTTCTTTGGCCACCAGCGAAGGAGCAATTTTCTCCAGCGTAGAATTGATATCTCTCAACTCTTTAGGAAGCGCTTTGTCTACCATATTATTCTGCAGAAACGCTTCTTTGTTTCCGTAGATACCCATTCCTTTATCAATACCATTGAGCAGAATCCTTTTTATAATGGAAAGCCCCATGTCGGACGTGGCCAATGATGTGCAGGATTGTACACTGGTGGTAATAACAGCACCTGTTCCGATGATAAGAGTGGCTGCAATGATATACTTTTTCATTGATCTTTTTATTATTTGCTTTATAAATGCTTTTCTCAAAAACTGCACCAAAGGTAATTACTATTCTGTATTTAACAAAATATTAAATTGAGCGTTTGATTTGGTGAATTTTTTGGACAAAAATGTTAATTTAACATTAATGAAATAGTGGTAAATTGATAATTATTTTGAATATAAAGTTGTAAAAATTTAATAGATGTTAATTATATTATAATAAAATGAGATAGTGGTTAAATTTTTAAGATAATTTAACGTTGTTCGATATTTTTTATATTTTTGAATAATGTCTTTTTTTGAGATTTTAAATAACTCCACTATTTAGAGACAGAAATGAATTTGATTTATTTGAATAAAATTGAAACTATATGAAACAAAGTAATTTAAAGTATTCATGTCTCATTGCTGTTCTGTACTTCGGTATGAACGTCGATGCTCAGACTACTCCAAAAGATACTGCTGTTAAAGAGCAGAAGATCGAGGAAGTAGTTTTGATCGGATATGGATCTCAGAAAAAAGAAAACGTTACGGGAAGTATTGGAATGGTTTCTGCAAAGGATCTTGCTGATAAACCGAATTCAAACCCTATGAGTTCAGTTCAGGGAAAAATTGCAGGTGTAAATATTACAAATGCAGGAGCTCCTGGAAGCTCACCGAGGGTTGATATTCGAGGTATTGGATCATTAACAGGACAAACGGTATTTATTGTTGACGGAACAATTACGGATGATATATCTTTCCTTAATCCTCAGGATATTGAATCAATGAGTGTTTTGAAAGATCCTTCCAGTTTAGCAATTTTTGGTGCGAGAGCATCTAATGGAGCTGTAATTATCAAGACAAAAACGGGAAGAGGTAAGAAACCTGTTTTTAGCCTTAATTCTTATTTAGGAATTAAAACAGTTACCAATGTTCCGGAAATGGCAAATGCTGACCAGTACATTGAACTATATAACGAAAAACTAAGAAATGAAGGAAATACTGATCCTACAAAATTTTTAAGCAGAGCCAATTATCCTGCAGATACAAAATGGTTCGACGAGATTTTTAGAACCAGTATCATTAATGCAAACGATTTCTCAGCTTCAGGAAGTATTGGGAAATTAAATTATTATGGAAGTATTGGAAACCTACAGGATGAAGGAAATCTAGCTGCCGGAAGAGGAATAAACTCCGGAAGTGGTTTTAACAGAATGAATACCAAGTTAAATTTATCATATAAAATAACGGATAATCTTACCATTGGTAATAATTTTACCTTCTCAAAAATTCGTAGTGATGTAGCTCAGAATCCTTTATTGGATGCTTATTCAGCTCCTCCTATCTTTTCTGTGATGAATCCTTCAACTGGTGATTATCAATTTTTTAATGGATACTCAATACCAAACCCAAGAGCGAAACTGGATATGTTCCGTTCTCAGATAAGGGAAGAAAGACTTTTGAATAATGTTTTTGCAGAATATAAATTTTTAAAAGATTTTACTGTAAGAGTTAGTTATACAACAGACAATACCAATAGAAATAAATACGAATATACACCAAGGCTTAACTATGTTCCGGTATCAGACCAAAAAGATCCGGTTTTAGTAACAAGGGATTCCAGAAACAGAAATTATGTTTGGGATAATACCTTGACTTGGAAGAAAAATTTCGGAAATCATAATCTTGAAATTTTAGGAGGTTTCTCAAGAACGAGAAATTCTTACTCTGAAACATATGCTTCTGCTCAGAAAGTCTATTATGACGGGACAAATGAATCTTTAAATATACAGAATGGTACTGATGTGGTAATTTACACTGATGACAGACCTAAGCTGGATCTTAATCAGGACCAATATCGTATAGAATCACTTTTTGCGAGATTAAATTACGATTATAAAGGGAAATATCTTTTGAATGCTTCTGTTCGTAGAGATGGATCTTCTCAGATTTCTACTGATAGATTTAAAATATTCCCGGCAGTAAGTGCAGGTTGGGTAATTACAAAAGAGGATTTTATGAGTGGGCAGAACTTGTTTAATCTTTTAAAACTTAGAGCAAGTTATGGTAAGCTGGGAAATCCTAATGTAAAAAGAAAGTTTACCCTTAACAGAACTATCATTGATGGAGGAGCATATTATGGAAATAATGGCTATCCGGCAGCAACAATCGACCAGATTATTGATCCATCTATCGGATGGGAAACAACCTCGGGAGGAGATGTAGGATTGGAAATGGCATTATTTAACAACAAATTAAAAATTGATGCTAACTATTTCAATAAAGACTCAAAAGATGTTGTTTATGGAATATTCCAGGGTACTGTTTCCGGAGCAAGTAACTGGAGAGACTATGTAACCAATGCTTACTCTTTTAATAATAAAGGATTTGAAGTTGCTGTAAATTATAATACAAAGATTAATGACAATATTACTTTAGGAATTTATGGTAACTATACAGGGTTAAAAAATAAAATTACTTCAGTATATGGTGGATCTTATTTGGAAGCAGGAGCTAGTTTATTCGGAAATTCTGTTATCAGATTACAGGAAGGGCAGGCTGTTGGGTCTTATTATGGATACCAGGTTGTAGGAGTATTTCAGACTGCTGATGAAGTGGCAGCTTCAGCTACACAGAATGGAGCAAAACCAGGAGCATTTAAATTTGCCGATTTAGATGGAAATGGTATCATTGATACGAGAGATAAAACATTTCTGGGAAGTCCTATTCCAAAAGGATCTTACGGGTTTGGAGTTAATATGAATATTTATGATTTTGATTTTGCTATTGATTTCCAGGGAGTATTCGGTAATAAGATTTACAACTATAACCGTGAACAGCGTTATGGAAATGAAAACTGGGATTTAGATTTCTACAATAACAGATGGCATGGTGCAGGTACATCAAATTCTTACTCTATGGTTACAAATGACCAGGCGGTTATTTTGCCAAGCAGTTTTTATGTAGAGGATGGAAGCTATATCAGAATTAGAAATATCCAGGTTGGATATAATTTACCAAAAACATTTGCAAAATCTTTGTCTATTACTAAATTAAGATTATACGTAAGTGCTCAGAATCCATGGACAAGCTTTAAATATAATGGCTTCTCTCCTGAGATCTTAAATTCGGATAGAGTACAAATGGGAGTAGATCAGAACATTTACCCTATTTCTGCAATCTACACATTTGGTATGAATTTAACGTTTTAATTAGAAAAGTAATGAAAAAAATATTTTTATCAATTGCAATGGTTTCTCTTTTTACCAGTTGCAATAATTATCTAGATATTAAAGAGGAAGGAGAAGTAGAAGCTACATCATTTTTCCAGACTCAGGATGATGCCATGCAGGCAACTAATGCTGTTTATAACTTTTTAAGAAGCTGGGAAAATTCAGCATTTCCTTACCAGTTTATTTATGGTGTTCCGGCAGATGATGTTGTAAAAGGATCCAACCCGGGAGATGCATCTTTTATCAATGTGTATGATAACTTTACATTTACGATAAGTGATGATGGAGTAAGAAGTTATTGGATTGGCCAGTGGCAGGCTATAAACAGAGCGAATCAGGTTATTACTAACGTTCCAAAGATCAATATGGACTCCACGCTGAAAAACAGACTTGTTGCAGAAGCAAAAATGTTGAGAGCCTATTTTTATTTTAATTTAGTAAGAATTTATGGAGGTGTCCCAATATTTGATGGAGTACAGACCAATTACAATATCCCAAGGAATTCTGTAAACGAGGTTTACAATTTTATTATATCTGATCTTACCAGTGCCGCAGAAATTTTACCTCAAACTTATCCTGCTACAGATTTGGGAAGAGTTACTAAAGGTGCTGCGTTAGGATTATTGTCTAAAGTTTATCTTTACAAGAAAGACTGGCAAAAGGCTTATGATACTTCAAACCAACTAATAGGAATGGGGTATGATTTAGAGTCAGACTTCAATCGTGTATTCAGAATCGCTGGAGAATTTGGAAAAGAATCCGTATTTGAAGTGAATTGTGATTGTGCGCCTCAGCTTAATCCGAATGCAGGGAGTCAGTATGCAGAAGTTCAGGGGGTAAGAAACCAATTCGGATGGGGATTCTTCACACCTTCTCAGGCATTGGAAAATGCATTTGAACCAGGAGACATCAGAAAAGAGCTTACTATTCTTAGAAATGGCGAGACTACTCCGGAAGGGGATCTGATTGCAATGGGAGATCCAAATTCTGTTACAACATATAACCAAAAAGTATATCTTCCAAAAGCTTTAAACAATAGCGCTTGTGCTTACGGATCAAAACAGAATATCAGAATTTTAAGATTTGCTGAAATTCTTTTAATCAATGCAGAAGCAGCTAACGAACTAGGCAATACAGCTACAGCGACTACAAACCTTAATAAAGTAAGAACCAGGGCTCAATTGGCAGGAACTACAGCTACAACGCAGACTGGATTGAGAGCAGCAATCTGGCATGAAAGAAGAGTAGAGCTTGCTTTGGAAGGAGATCGTTTCGTAGATCTTGTAAGAACTGGGGAGGCTGCTACCGTACTGGCTCCTTACGGATTCAAAGCCGGAAAGAATGAATTATTCCCGATTCCTTTGGATGCAATGAACCAAAGTAATGGTGCCTTTGTTCAAAACCCAGGCTATTAAAATAAACCATAAACATTAGAGGAGAATGAAAGTTCTCCTCTTCTTTTAGTAATAAACCCTATAAAAAGAGATCTCATGAAAAGGAACGTATTATCAATGGCTATCACCTCTTTATTCTTTGTGTATTCCTGTAAAAATGCTCCCGTTGCCAAATTGGAAGCTGGAAAAACTGAAGCGGTAAAAAATAATATCACAGATGAACAACTGATGGACAGAGTACAGAAAGATGCTTTAAAGTACTTCTGGGATTACGCAGAACCCAACTCCATGCTGGAAAGAGAACGTTACCATGAAGATAATATCTATCCGGATAACGATAAACACGTGATCACTACAGGAGGCTCAGGATTTGGGTTGGCAACTATTCTGGTAGGCGTAGAAAGAGGATTTGTTCCAAGGAAAGAAGCAGTGAAAAGACTTACTCATATCATGGATTTTCTGGCAAAAGCAGACCGTCACAAAGGAGCATGGTCACATTGGATCAACGGGGAAACCGGAAAAACGGTTCCTTTTGGAAAAAAAGATAATGGCGGAGATCTTGTAGAAACAGCATTCCTTACCTCAGGAATATTGATGATCCGGGAGTATTTTAAAAACGGAAATGCGGAAGAAAAAGCCCTTGCAGCAAAATGTGATGAGCTATGGAAAGGAATCCAATGGAACTGGTATACAAAAGGAGGTCAGAAAGTACTTTACTGGCACTGGTCACCAGATTATCAATGGGAAATGAATTTTCCTCTGGAAGGATATAACGAATGTCTGATCACTTATATTTTAGCCGCATCTTCACCTACTTATTCCATTGATGCCGAAACCTATTATAAAGGCTGGACCAGAAATGGAACTTACCTTACAGACAAAACAAAATACGGATTACCTCTGTACGTAAAACACAACTATGCCGAAGAATATGGCGGACCGCTTTTCTGGGCACAATATTCATATATCGGGCTTGATCCGACAGGATTATCCGATAAACTTGTCAAAAATTATTTTGACATTAATAAAAATCAAACCCTCATCGATTACAAATACTGTGTTGAAAATCCAAAACAATGGAAAGGTTACGGGCCAAACTATTGGGGACTTACAGCAGGTTATACCAGAAATGAGGATGGAAGCACAGGCTATACCGCTCATATGCCAGGCAACGATAATGGAGTCATCACTCCTACAGCTGCATTGAGTAGCTTCCCATACACCCCTAAAGAATCAATGGCTTTTCTGAGATTCATGTATACTCAAAAACCTGAATTTATAGGATCTGCGGGACCTTACGATGCCACTTCTATTAATTATAACAATTGGTTTACCCCAAGATATCTGGCCATAGATCAGGGAACTATAGCACCCATGATTGAAAACTACAGATCAGGATTTCTTTGGAAGCTGTTTATGAATGCTCCTGAAATTCAGCAGGGATTAAAAAAACTAAGTTTCCAGTCAGCCAAATATGGAATAAAATAATTCAATAGAAACGGATTATTATCCTGAGCATAGTCGAAGGGAGTCCGTTTAAATAAAAAATATTTTAGCCAAAACCTCAATAACAATATGAAACTAAAACTGAAACATATCCCTCTTTTACTACTGCCACTTTCATTACCAATGAATGCGCAGGAGATAAAAGCGGAACTCAATAAAGAAATTAAAAGACAGGAAAAAATATCCTATATTCTGGATTATCCTAAGAATACGAAAGGGAATGTTCCTTTGATTATTTTTTTACATGGCTCCGGAGAGCGTGGGACTAATCTTGATTTAGTAAAAGCTCACAGTCCGTTTACCTATAAAAATCTGATCAAAGAACCTGTAGCGATTCTTGCACCACAATGCCCGGAAGGAACATGGTGGGATACTGTTACCGTCTATAATCTGATCAAAGAAATTCAGAAGAAATATAAAATTGATGCTTCCCGCATTTATCTTACAGGACTTTCCATGGGAGGCTGGGGAACCTTGAAACTAGCCATGGAACATCCGGAAATGTTTGCTGCAGTGGCTTCAGTGTGTGCACCGACAGATCAGGTAATGACCGCCAATATTCATCAGTTTAAAGATCTGAATATGAAAATATTTCATGGTGGGATGGACGATATTGTATTGCCTGCCAATGCTTTTAATTTTTATCAAAAGCTGCACCCTGTAAATCCAACGGCAGAATTGGTTATCTTCCCGAATGATAATCATAATTCATGGGATTCTACCTATTCAAACCCTGCTTTGTATGAATGGATGCTGTCTAAAAAGAAAGAAAAATAACCCCAAAATACACAATGATTGAAAGATAAACTCATCGAATTAAAGTAAAAAAATATAAACAATAATTTAAGAAGATAGATTTATGAAAAAGTTAATTGTAATCGCCACGTTAGCATTAGCTCCTGTATTTTCCGCTCAGGAAATGATAACGAAGCCTGTTCAGTCTTATCAGACGGCTCAGTATCAGGCTAAAAAGAAAGCTTTTGTAGATAATCTTTTGTCTAAAATGACATTGGATGAAAAGATTGGGCAGATGAACCTTCCGACTTCCGGAGATTTTACTACCGGACAGGCACAGAGTTCTGATATCGGAAAGAAAGTAGAACAGGGGTTAGTAGGAGGATTATTCAATATAAAAGGAGCAGATAAGATCAAAGCTGTTCAGAAAGTAGCTGTAGAAAAAAGCCGTCTGAAAATTCCAATGATTTTTGGGATGGATGTGATCCACGGGTATGAAACTACTTTCCCGATTCCTTTAGGGTTGGCTGCTTCATGGGATATGAACCTTATCCAGCAGTCAGCAAAAGTAGCTGCCAGAGAAGCTGCTTCTGACGGGATCAACTGGACATTCTCTCCAATGGTAGATATTTCCCGTGAGCCAAGATGGGGTAGAGTATCAGAAGGTTCTGGCGAAGATCCTTATTTGGGAAGTGAAATTTCTAAAAATATGGTGTATGGTTATCAGGGGAAAGACCTTGCGAATGGAACCAATATCTTAGCATGCGTAAAGCATTTCGCACTATATGGAGCAGGTGAATCCGGAAGAGATTACAATACCGTTGACATGAGCCATGTAAGAATGTTTAATGAATACTTTCCTCCTTACAAAGCCGCAGTAGATGCTGGTGTAGCTTCGGTAATGGCTTCTTTCAATGAAGTGGATGGTGTGCCTGCAACAGGAAACAGATGGCTTCAGACTGAAGTTTTAAGAAACCAATGGAAGTTTAAAGGATTTGTAGTAACAGACTATACCGGTATCAATGAAATGGTAGATCATGGTATGGGAGATCTTCAGCAGGTTTCTGCTTTGGCTTTAAAAGCTGGAGTTGATATGGATATGGTGGGAGAAGGTTTTTTAACAACTTTAAAAAAATCTCTGGCAGAAGGAAAAGTGACACAGGCTGAAATTGATATGGCAGCAAGAAGAATTCTTGAAGCAAAATATGATCTTGGTTTATTTGATAATCCGTACAAGCACGGAGATGCAAAATTGGCAGCAAAAGAAGTCTATAATATGGAAAACCGTAATATAGCAAGGAATACGGCTGCTCAATCCATGGTGTTATTGAAAAATGACAATCAGGTATTGCCTTTAAAAAAATCAGGAACAGTGGCTGTCATTGGACCATTGGTGAATAACTCAATGAATATGGCCGGAACATGGAGTGTTGCTACAAAACACGCAGCTTCAGTTTCTTTGATGCAAGGGTTACAGTCAAACTACGGAAAAGAAGTTAAGTTTTTATCAGCAAAAGGAGCCAATATAGACTATGATGCTAAATTAGAAGAAATTTATGCAGCTCACGGTAAAAAAACAGACAGAGACAACCGTTCCAAAGAAGAATTGTTAAAAGAAGCGGTAGATGTTGCCAGCAAAGCAGATGTGATTGTTCTGGCTATCGGAGAATCTGCTGAAATGAGTGGAGAATCTTCTTCGAGAACAGAAATTACTATTCCTCAGTCTCAGGTTGACTTACTGAACGAATTAAAGAAAACCGGAAAGCCAATCGCTATGGTTCTTTTCACAGGGCGTCCGTTAGCTTTAACCAATGTAAAAGATACTCCGGATTCTATCTTGAACGCCTGGTTTGCAGGATCTGAAGCTGGTAATGCCATTGCCGATGTTCTGTTCGGAAAAGTAAACCCGTCCGGAAAACTTCCGATGACTTTCCCAAGAAGCCTTGGACAAGTACCCATCTATTATAATGCTAAAAATACAGGCCGCCCGCTAAGCCAGGAAAAAGTAGACAAATGTACTTATGAAAGATTCCGTTCAAACTATATGGACGAGTGTAATACACCTTTATATGCTTTCGGATACGGATTAAGCTACACGAAATTCAATTATTCGGATATGACAGTTTCCAATACTACAGCGAAAGGTAATCAAACAGTTCAGGCAAGTGTTACAGTAACCAATGCAGGAAACTATGACGGCGCTGAGGTTGTTCAGTTGTATATCAGAGACATGGTGGGAAGTATCACAAGACCAGTAAAAGAATTGAAAGGCTTCCAGAAAGTATTTTTGAAAAAAGGAGAATCTAAAAAAATAACTTTCGATATCACTCCTGAAAATCTGAAATTCTATAACGGAGATTTGAAATATGACTGGGAATCAGGTGAATTTGATATTATGGTCGGAACCAGCTCTGATAATGTTCAGCATTCAAAGATTAACTGGACTAAGTAATATCTGCAAAAGTAACTCACCGGAGTGTGTTATGATGTTTTTTTGGCACGGTTTTTAATAATAACTCGGGTAATTATTATATACGAATCGACATGAAAAAAACAATTTTATTAAGCACAATGTTCCTGGGTTCTTTAGTATTTGCACAAAAAGAAGCAATAAAAGGTGGAGACAGAGATGCACACGGATGTATTGGTTCAGCAGGATATACTTATTCTCAAATTAAGAAAGACTGTGTAAGAACTTTCGAACAGAAAATTAAGTTAACAGAAGTAGCTCCGAAAGACAGCTATACTTCAATAGCTGCAGTTATTTTCAGTAAAGACATGAAAAAAGCTGAGGTTTTCATTAAAGATGCTGATACAGGAAGTATTATCCTTACCAGAGCGGGACGAAGAGCCAAAGCATGGAAAAAGGATGGTTATGTGTTGGTTCCTTACAAAAAGAATGGATATCAGCTTAAAAAAGATAATATCGTGATCTATCAGTAAAATCCGATTTAAAAAAAGAAACCACTCGTGAGAGTGGTTTTTTTTGTACCTTAGAGAAATTAATTAATATCACATTTTTGGGATATTTTTTAATCCATCAGAAAACAAAAATTTTACATATGAAAAAAATAATTTTACTCAGTGCCATGTTCCTTGGTTCATTCGTTTTTGCACAAAAAAGTACTCCTGTTCTCGGAGGCGACAGAGATGTTCACGGTTGTATTGGTTCCGCAGGATATACTTATTCACAATTAAGAAATAATTGTATACAAACTTTCAATCAGAAAATAAAGCTCAAAGAAGTAAACTCAGATAAAAGCTATACTTCAATGACGGCAGTTATCTTTACTAAAAATCTGAAAAAGGCTGAAATTTTCATTCCGGACGGAAATGCCAAAAGTATCATTCTGGATAAAGAAGGAAAAGAGAAAGTCTGGAAAAGCGGATCTCATATTAAAGACAGCTATGTTCTGACTCCTTACAAAAAAAGCTACCAGATCAAGAAAAATGATGTTGTCATCTATCAATAAGATCAAACTTTAAAAATATATAGCCACTCGGAAGAGTGGTTTTTTTGTGTGTGAAATCAATGAATTCAATTTGATTTTAATACGACAGGTTTTGTCTTCATACAGAGATAATTTTCATCAGAATAAGATGAATTGCAATGTGTTATAAAGGGAATTTAATTATTAATAGTATGATTTATAGTATATTGAATTAAAGCAGTTTTCGTGTTTTAAAAAGAATTAAATTCGTATAGTTTTTATAATTAATTACTACTCAAAAACAACACAAGGATGAAAAAAATATCTCTCGGTGCATTTACTTTATGCACGGTCCTGGGTATCTCTGCCCAGGAAGTGGTATGGCAGAAAGACATCCAATCCTCTACCCAGGATTTTCTAAGCCAGATCACCACAACTATTGATCAGCAGTATTTGATCACAGGAAGTTCTATTCAAAGCAATAAGCAACAGGCTGCAGGCAGTAAGCAAAATAACGGTTACGATTTTCATTTTATTAAACTTGACCAGCAAGGGAATGAGATCTTTGAGAAATATTTCTCAGGACAGAACCATGATTATCTGTCGGCTACTGTTACCACACAGGATGGAGGTTTTTTACTAGCGGGAACCTCTTATTCAGGAAAAGGATTAGATAAAAAAGAGGATTCCAAAGGAGGTTCCGATATCTGGCTGATCAGAATCAATGAATTTGGTGATGAATTGTGGCAGAA
>NZ_JAMZGF010000097.1 GCF_024158915.1 Chryseobacterium sp. S0630
AAAATTTTTTGAGCTATAAGGGCTCAAAATTTTCCAGAATAACTTTTTAACTTACACAGTTAGTGAGATACTACCATTTATTATGAACTTTTTCGGAAAAAAATCTATTATATCTTTCTTGTTATATAATTCTAAAATTTTTAATACTGATTCTATATTTTTTATAGTCTGTTTTTTCTTCATAATTGACTCTCCTCTCTGTACATAATTTACAAAGATGTTGTCAATAACCTGCAGAACAGGATTTTTACTATATACTTGTGTATTAAATAATACATCCTCATATATTGCTCCTTTTTCAAATATGATCTTATGTTTATCTAAGAATTTTTTTGAATAGATCTGTGTCCACGCCTGAATACCATAGTTATTGTATTTTAACAGCAAATCGTGACCACTGATCTTTTCTTCATTTTCAAATTTTTCAAATTTGACAATTTTATTTTCATAAATTTCCTGATAATTAAATAATAAAATATCAGTTTCTGTATTAATTTTTTTTAAAAAGACGTCGATACTTTCACTTTCAATATAATCATCTCCATCCACAAACCAAATATATTCCCCTTTCGCTATTTTATATCCCGCATTTCTGGCATCAGAAAGCCCTCCGTTTTCTTTTTCCAGGACGACAATTCTTTTATCTGCATTTTTATATTTATTACAAATACTGATACTATTATCTGGAGAGCCGTCAATTACTAAAATCAATTCAAAATTAGCAGAAGCATTTTGGACTATACTGGCAATACACTTTTCTATATAATTTTCAACATTATATATTGGGACAATAATGGATAAAAAAACATCATTCATTTACATTCTCTATTAATGGTAAGTAAAACTTCCTTATCTCCTGAGGATTATATTTTTCATAGTTATCATTACTCAATAACTCATCTATCGCTTTGCTTGCTTCATCTACATTTTTAACAAACTTTATATATGTTAAGTACTTGATCCAATTGTAAGTTCCTATAACTTTTTGATTATAATTTGAAAAAACGACGCACGGTGTTCCTGTAATGATGCAAAGAACCATTCCGTGTAATCTATCAGTGATCACTATTTTTGCCTTAGAAAATTGTAATAACTTATTAGTCAATACTTTTTTTCTCACTGACTCTATATCTAAATCTGTTATTTTATCACAATGCATATCAGATTTAATTATTTTGTCAAATTTTCCTTCTAAAATTTGGGTAATTTTATCTTTATCGTTTGCGGTTAGTATTGATTCCTGATCATTTCTGATTACTTCTAATGCATACTCTCTTTCATTTTCAAAACTATATTCAGTGTATAGAACAATATCGGGGGTCAGAATTACCTTATTTTTTGGAAAATAATTTTTCATTAATTCAAATGATTTTTCCTCTCTTGCTGTCAAAATCAAATTTGAATGCTTTTCAAAAATATCCTGTGTAATTTTTAATTCAGACTCACCAATCTGATCATTAGAGTAATAGATAGTTTGTGGAAACAATATCGTTTTATTCTCAGGAAAGTTTTGAATTACCATTCTTCTTAAATTTTCTTCCCTCATATATTCATTCCCAAAATTACCACCACCATGAATGAATATCAAATCATCAGGATTAATCGTATTTCTGTACTTTTCAATAAAATACTTCATTTGAGATTGATTGATCTCAAACACATGATGCCCGGGTAAATTTTCTTTAAAAAATTTCAACTGTCCTTCAGCAATAGCATGATCTCCAATATTAGTATGGGTAGGAGTTTGAAACAAAAATAATCGCTTTGTCTTGCAATTATTAATTTCATTAGCTATTCTATCTACTCTGGCATTATTATTTATATTATTAATAATTGAATTTGTTTTATTTTTTATTCTCTTAAATAAATCCATATTTATTTCTTTATTTTTTTAATGATTTTTTTCTTAAACTGTAAATACTCTTCCCGTTTAATACCAATAAGAATAATTAATACAAACAAAATAATCTCAGCACCAATAGTTGAAGATATTGCAAAAAAGTAGCTGTTAAACTCCACTTTTTTGATGAGCCATATCAGAACAAAACAAGAGAAAATAACCAAGAAGGTCTGTTTTAAATAAAGCAATACATCTTGCAAATCATATTTCAATTTATGATTAACATACAGAAAACGAAATACGAATGTGCATAAATTCAAAATAACGTTTAAACTCATAATATATACCGGAGAAAAACCTAATTTTAAAAATATATATGCCAGAGGTAGATTTAATAATAATATCAATGAAACACCTAGTTGATAATTTCTGATATTTCCAATGGCATTTGCAGACATCCAGAATGGTCCCACTATAGCATTAATAATAGAGCCTATTATAACTATTTGAGTGAAGCTTACAAGATATTGAGGTAAATTAACACCAAGCCATAGTTTTAAGATAAATTCTGTATGCAGTAAAATCGGTACTGATAAAATTAAAAATAGAAATACTGAATATTTCGAAGTATTTAATACTAAATTTTTATGTGTTTCTATATCATTCGAAGCATAACTTTGCGTAATTTGTGGATTAAATGCTACCTGCATATTTGAAACAAAACTGTATAATACACTGTTTACCTGATTCGCAATACCTAAGGCTGCATTTACAGTAACACCTATGAATATATTCATAATCATATTCAATCCCTGTGTTGAACTTAAAACGGCCACTTGCCCGAATAAACTCCAACCAGAAAATGATAATAATTCTCTGAACAGTTTTTTGTCAGAAAAATAATGGTAAGCAGTTTCTTCCTTAAAGTTCTTATAGCAATAAATTTTATAAATTATATTCACTATAAGGTTGACCAGTAATAACAAAAATGAATAAACTATGAGCTGATCATATTCAACAAAAAGCGATAATAAAAATACAATAGCAAGTTTTAGCACAGTCTCCCCTATACCCAAATAGGCATAGAATGACATTCTTTCATTCGCCAATATGGTAGCATTGAAGGGTATTCTAATGATATTGATGATTGTTGTAATAATAGAAAACTGAAATACAAAATTTGCAGCGTTAAGCCGGTTAGCAGGTATATTTAATTTGTAATTTAAAAACCACAATCCAATAGTCTCAGACAAAATCAATACAATAATTGAGATAATTATATGAATATTGAGACTCATACAAAAAACTCTATTAACTTTTTCTTTAATATTTGAAGCCAGTTCAATATTTAAGAATCGTTGAGTAGCGCTTGTCATGGCATTATTTAAAAAAGAAAATAATACAACTACTCCAGCTACTAAATTATATATCCCAAAATCCTCTACGCCTAACTTCTGTAAAATAATCCTTGAAGTATATAAGGAGATAGCCATATTGATTATCATCCTTATGTAGAGTAATATTGTATTTTTTGCGATCTTTTTTGTACTTGACAATTTATTTACTTTTAATCATTACCAAATAGATCCCTTGTATACACTTTTTCCTGTACATCAGCAAGTTCTAACGCATTACGATTAGAAATAATGACATCGCATTCTTTTTTGAAAAGCTCTAAATCTTTTACCACTTTGGAACTGAAAAAAAACTCCTCATTAAGGGCAGGTTCAAACACTTCCACTTCCACTCCTTTAGCTTTAATCCTTTTCATTACTCCCTGTATGGCAGATGCTCTGAAATTGTCGGAGCCTGCTTTCATGATAAGACGGTAAACTCCTACTTTTTTTGGTTTTTTGGCTAGTACAGAATCTGCTATAAAATCCTTACGGGTTCTGTTGGCATCTACAATTGCCTGAATAATATTATTGGGAACAGCGTCATAATTTGCCAAAAGCTGTTTGGTATCCTTAGGTAAGCAGTATCCTCCATATCCAAAAGAAGGATTATTATAATGTGAACCAATTCTTGGGTCCAGACCAACACCTTCTACAATCTGGCGGGTATCCAGTTCGTGGATTTGCGCATAGCTGTCTAATTCATTAAAATAGGCAACTCGCAATGCCAAGTAGGTATTTGAAAACAATTTAATGGCTTCTGCTTCGGTAGGATTAGTAAACAAAACAGGAATATCCTTTTTAACCGCTCCTTCTTTCAGTAATTCTGCAAAAATCCTTGCTCGCTCGCTTTGCTCCCCGACAATAATTCTGGAAGGATATAAATTATCATACAAAGCTTTACCTTCTCTCAAAAATTCAGGAGAAAACACCACGTTATCTAAATGCATTCTGCTTTTTAAGTCTACGGTATAACCTACAGGAACCGTAGATTTAATAATGATTACAGCATCAGAATTATACTCTGCAATTTCCTTTATTACATTTTCAACACTGCTTGTGTCGAAATAGTTAGTAGTAGGGTCATAATCTGTGGGGGTGGCAACAATAATGTATTCAGCTTTATCGTAAGCTTCCTTTTTATCTAAAGTGGCTTTGAAATTAAGTGGTTTAGTACTAAGAAATGTGCTGATTTCATCATCTTCAATAGGAGATTTTTTAGAATTAAGCAATTCTACTCTTTCCTGAACAATATCTAGCGCTACGACTTCATTATGCTGGGCCAATAAGACGGCATTAGACAAACCTACATATCCTGTTCCTACTACTGCTATTTTCATTTTCTACTTTTTTTATAAACGATTATCGTATTTCTCTAAAATTCCTTTAACATCATATACAATTCCTCCTTCCTTCAGATAATGAGAAAGATCAATATTCAGGAACTCATTATGAGAAACAGTGAGAACAACTGCATCAAATTTTTCATTCATATCTTCCAGAGAACTTGTAGATCTTATACCATATTCGTGCATTACTTCTTCCGGGTTTGCCCACGGATCGTAAGTTGTAACTTCGATAGAATAGTCTTCCAGTGCTTTGATAACATCTGCTGCTTTCGTATTTCTTACATCCGGACAGTTTTCCTTAAAGGTGATCCCAAGATTCAGCACTTTGGCATCCGGAATGTTGATTCTTTTCTTAATCATCGTTTTTACGACCTCGGAAGCTACAAATTGCCCCATAGAATCATTCAATCTTCTTGCTGTAAGGATAAGCTCAGAATAATATCCTACATCCTGCGCTTTTTGGGCGAGATAGAAAGGATCTACCCCGATGCAGTGCCCTCCTACTAATCCGGGTTTGAATTTCAGGAAATTCCATTTCGTTCCTGCAGCTTCCAAAACGGCATGTGTATCGATATTCAAGAGGTTAAATATCTTTGCAAGCTCATTCACAAAAGCAATATTGATATCACGCTGTGAGTTTTCGATCACTTTTGATGCTTCAGCTACTTTGATGGTTGGTGCCAAGTGTGTACCTGCTGCAATTACAGATTTATATAATTCGTCTACAATTTTACCAATTTCTGGTGTAGAACCTGAAGTTACTTTTAAAATCTTCTCTACAGTACGTTCTTTATCTCCCGGGTTGATTCTTTCAGGAGAATATCCTGCAAAAAAATCTTCGTTAAATTTCAATCCCGAAACTTTTTCCAGCACAGGGATGCACTCTTCTTCTGTAACGCCGGGATAAACAGTAGATTCATAAATAACTATATCCCCTTTTTTCAATACTTTTCCCACTGTTTCAGACGCTTTGTATAAAGGCGTCAGATCAGGGCGGTTATGTTTATCTACCGGTGTAGGAACAGTTACAATATAGATGTTAGCATCTTTAATATCTTCTAGCTTAGATGAGCAAAACAATCCTTTTGATGAACTTGAAAAGGGATTCTCTTTTACTAAAACCGGTAGCAATACGTCATCTTCTACCTCCAAAGTAGAATCTTTTCCGCTATTAAGTTCTGCAATTCTGGCCTGATTGATATCAAAACCAACTACCGAGTATTTTGTTGCAAACAAACGGGCCAGAGGTAATCCTACATAACCCAATCCGATTACCCCAATTTTATTCTGTATATTCATATTTTATGTGATGTTCTTACTTTATTTAATGTATATTTTGAAGATAAATTGATTATTTATTGAAAAGCTTTTGCCACCATTTTTTCTCCTTATCAGTGGTATATCCGTAACCGTAACCATAGTTGTATCCATAACCATAACCACCAACATTTTTAGAAACATCATTGATTACAAAAGAGACGTTTGATATTTTTGATTCTCTAACCAGTTTATTTGCAAAATCTATTAATATTTTTCTTGATACTCCCGATCTCACAACGTATAAAGAAGCGTCAGCTGTATCAGAAATACTCAATGTATCTGAAACAAGCATCAGTGGAGCAGAATCGATCACAATATATTCGTAACGGGACGACATTTCACTGATAAGCTTCTGATAACGACCGTTGGAAAGAAGCTCCTGAGGGTTTGGAGGAATAGATCCCGCATAAATTACATCACATTCAGGATTGGTATCCGAAGTATGTATAAGATCTTCTACATCTGTCGTTTCATCATATAAATATTCCGTAAGACCAGCATTCTTAACACGCTCATCATCATATCTCTGTATCTGTGGATTTCTAACATCCGAACCAATTAGTAATGATCTTCCGTTTTTACTTCCCAATGTCAGAGCAAGATTCACTGAAACCAGTGTTTTACCTTCCCCTTTCACTGAAGAAGTTACCAGTATGACTTTCGCCGAATCTTTCTTAGGAAGTAGAAATTTCAGGTTGGAAACCAGTATTCTAAACGATTCCGCCAATTCGGAGAAATCATTTCTCTGTACCAAATGGTTCTGATTATCCTTCAACGATGGTATATCTGCTAATACACCAAGTGGCGAATTTTCCGTAATATCTGTACGGCTGTAGATTTTATCATCCCACATAAAGAAAAGATAGAATACTCCCAACGGTAACATTAATCCTAATAAAGCCGCTGCCAAAAGAATAATATTTTTCTTAGGCGAAACCGGAATATCATCAGTATAAGCAGGGTTTACAATTTTAGCTTTCGGAACATTTACCGAAAGATTAATTGCATTTTCTTCTCTTTTCTGTAAAAGGAAAAGGAAAAGCTGTTCTTTAAGATTCTGCTGACGTTCGATACCTCTGTAGATTTTTGACTGTCCGGGAACCTTTTCAATCATACCTGTGCTGGCAGAAATCTGGCTGTTTATCTGTGCGATAGATGCCTGAACGGTTGCTTTTTGCTGACGGATGTTATCTCTTACAATTTCTTTTAGTGAAGAAATTTCTTTATTCATTTCTATCACTGCAGGGTTCTCATTCGTTGCCTGCTTCAAAGTTTTATTTCTAGTGATAACAAGATTATTATACTGTAAAATGGCCTGTTCCAAAGAAGGATTAAGTCCTAAATTAGAAGGCATAAGCTGATTATCTCCTTTTGAAGCTTCATTCTGAAGGGAGTTAAGAAGATCCAGCTGGGTTTGCTGTAGAAGAAATTGTTTAGTGTTATCGTTGGTATTCTGAAGCGCCAACTGAGCCTGCGCCTGTAAGTCTACGATTCGGTTACGGTTCTGGAAATCTTCTTTCTGATTCTCCACTCCGGAAAGATCCCTTGAAATAACCTCTAATCGTTTGTCGATAAACTCCTGAGTATTTTGAGCTTGTAAGTTTTTATCTCTTAGCCCATCCAGATTATACTGTTTGGTTACCTCATTAAGAATAGCCTCTGATTTTTCAGGAACAGTTCCTACAATCTTAATGTCCATAAGCATAGCCTTTTGATCCGGAAGATCAACCTGGATCTTTTTTTCCAAAGATTTCACCTTCTCTATAGGATTCCAGAAGACAATTTTATATTTATCTTTAAAGGTCAGACCCGGAACTTTTTGAAGAACTACAGTTCCAAAATCAAGAACTAGATTTTTATCGAAAGTTCCCTTTACTTTTTTGTTTTCCTTATCTTCCAAAACAAATTCGTTTCCGTTCACTTCTTTTACCATATATTGGGAAGAAACAAATTTTTTGGTATTCTTATAAGAAATAATTTTTGCAACAATTGGTACTTTGATAAATAATTCTGAATCCCTTATCTCACCCGAATTATAATATTGTATATTAAGATTTAGGTTTTCAACAACTTTCATAAGGATTGGTCTGGAGCTTACCACAGCCACTTCACTTTTAAGTTCATCTGCATTTCCTAAACCAAGTCCCAAGTTATCAAGATCAATTAATGCTCCTGTTAAATCAGACTGTTTTTTATCAAATTTTAAAGTAGTAGTCGATTCATATTGAGGTACAGCATATCTTAGATATATAAAGGCGATAATAACAAATAATAAGACAGATGCTATAAACCAAGGCCATTTTACTAAATATTTTCCAATGATCTTTCTTAAATTCAAAGATTCTTCACTTTCCTGAAATTCTATCTGCTGCATATTTTATTTTCGAGTTAAAGCAATAATAAGTGTACCTGCTGTAAGTAAAGCACCAATAATCTGGAATGTAAGAGCTCTGTTCGGATTTGAGTTAGCCTGAACCTGCTTATTTTTATCCGGCTGTACATATAATATGTCGTTTTGTTTCATATAATAGTACGGTGAACTCACAATATCAGATCTTGTAAGGTCAACATTAACCACCTGGTCAGCACCATCTTCTCCCGTGCGGATAAGTTTTACATTGGTTCGGTCTCCGAAATCCGTCATATCACCTGCAAGTCCAAGTGCTTGAAAAATATTGATTTTCTGAGAGAGACTTTCTTTCTGCCCAGGTTGTTTTACCTCTCCTAAAATACTTACATTGAAGTTTTTAAGTGTAATAGTCACCAATGGATCTGTTAGATATCTCTTAAGACGTGATTCAAGTTCCTGTTTTAGCTGTACCTGTGTCATTCCTTTAGTATATACATTTCCTAAAACCGGAAAAGAGATATAGCCTTCTTCATTTACAAGGTATTGACTTGGTTCTACGTATTGGTTAATTCCTCTACTACCGTCGCTCCCTACTTTGTTTGCAGTATTAAGGTTAAAAGGCTTTACAGCAATTTCATCGAGTGCAGATACAAGAATCAGAAGTACATCTCCTTCCTGAATATGCAAGCCCTGAAATTTTGCTTTCGCAACTTCCTCTTCCATATTATGTTTCGACATATATACCATATTCTGCTTCGGTCTGCATGATAACAAAATAACCGATAACAATGTTATATATGTAATAATTTTTTTATTCATATGTTGTTTATTCTAAGTCTACTTGTGCTATTATTTAAAATCTATCTGAACTAAATTTAATTTAAGATACCTAATCGTAAGGAAAATAACCACATAAGTATTCTATATTTACAATGAAATTATGTAGGTGAGAGGTATTTTAATCTTTATATTTAAATTAATTCTTTCTCTAGCAATTTTCATTCCGTTTGGAATTAAAATAGCAAAATTATTATTTTATATTAGTTTTTTATGTATTTTATTCTTTAATTTCATTCATATGCTTAATGTTCAGATATCTTGTCAAGAATTTCAAATTCAGAATTATTGCTTTTAAATTCCGGCACAATTATTTTTAATATTCTCACAATCTGTAAACTATCTTTATTCATTGCTGAAAGAATGATTTGTGTGCACAAAATATCTATATCTTCAAACTTCATCAATGGATCTCTGGATATCATAATTTTCTCATGATGGGTAGGAATAGTCGTAGAATTATCTGTTAAAAGTTCTTCATACAGTTTTTCGCCAGGTCTTAACCCAATAAAATCAATTTTAATATCGATACCCGGAGTATATCCTGATAGTTTGATCATTCTTTCCGCTAAATCCAGAATTTTAACCGGTTTACCCATATCAAAAACATAAATCTCTCCTCCCTGCCCCATTGTTCCCGCCTGAAGTACCAATTCGCAAGCTTCAGGAATCGTCATAAAATAACGAATGATATCGGGATGAGTAATCGTTACCGGGCCTCCTTTTTCAATTTGTTTTTTGAAATGGGGTATTACTGAACCATTGGAACCTAATACATTTCCAAAACGGGTTGTTATAAATTTTGTTGTATTCTCCGAAGAATTTTGTAGAGACTGTACAAAAAGTTCAGCAGCTCTTTTAGATGCTCCCATTACGTTGGTGGGATTTACTGCTTTATCTGTAGACACCATCACAAAACGATTTACATTATATTTTTTCGATAAGAGTGCTACATTTTTAGTTCCTCCAATGTTGACAAAAATAGCTTCATGCGGATTATCTTCTATTAAGGGTACGTGCTTGTAGGCTGCCGCATGATAAACTATTGAAAACTGATAATTATCAAACAATTTTTCCATTCTGGAATAGTTTGAAATATCAGCCAGTATAAATTTGAACCTTTGGTTTGGAAACTTTTCTAATAATTCGAGCTGCAACTCATATAAAGGAGACTCAGCCTGATCTACCACAACAATCAATGATGAATTTAACTGAGCAACCTGCCTTACAATCTCACTTCCTATAGATCCGGCTCCTCCGGTTACCAGAATATTTTTATTAACATGAAAACATTTTACCTCATTGTTTTCTATTTTAATTGTCGGACGGTTCAGTAAATCTTCAATCTGAAGAGGACGGATACTTCTCACCCTATCTTCCTCTTTTATGATATTGGTTACGGGTACTTTTAATACTTTCAATCCTTTATCCAATGCAAAGCTAGTCCATTCTTCTATCTCTCGCTTTGTCATCACATCTTTGATTAAAACCGCATCAAATTGTTCTTTCAGAGTATTGCTCTTAAGGAATTGTTTTTTATTATAAATTTTATGGCCTAGCAACCTTGCTTTTTTAGAATCCGATCTTGCACTGAGAAATCCTGCCAGCTGATAGGGATGATCGGGATTGTGAATAATAGCCTTTGCTAATGACACGGAAGTATCCTCTACCCCTACAATAGCAATTCTAGCTTTGGATGGAGTATCCTTAGAATCTATTAAGACACCGAAAAGCTCTTTGATTGCCATTCTGAAAAAGAACATCAAAAAAATGGAGATAAAGAAAAATAAAAAAAGAACAGGGTATAAAAATACAGGGTTGCCCAATATCAGTTCTGATATAAAATTCAGTCCCAGCAAGACAATAAGAGCACTGCCTGAAGACCATACAATTTTAAAAAAATCAAAAAAAGTAGAGTGTCTGATAATTCCTGCATACGTTTTGAACAGAACTATACACAGAATATTAATAAGCACCACTGAAAATATTTTTTCCTTTTGATACTTAATAAAGTTGAGTTTTACCTCCAGACTATTCAGAAGAAAATATGAAACTAAAATTGAAAAAAAAATGACTGAAACATCAATGAGAAAAACCGACCACCTGGGTATATACCTTAACTCCCTGATTTTAAAAACATTCCCCATACACAAATAAACCTAAAGTATCTTTTTCATTATTTCAACAATTGGTGGTTTTTATTATCGAGCGAAGATAATAATTATTATTAATATTTAATAGCATACGTTAATTTTTATTCAAAATATAAATCGCTAGTGCCAAGATATTTTAACATTAAATCATACGCATACTCCAAAAAAAAATACTGTAAAATGTAAATTTTACAGTATTTTGACTACTTTGATTCGTAGTTGCGATCCGGACGGGACTCGAACCCGCGACCTCCGCCGTGACAGGGCGGCATTCTAACCAGCTGAACTACCGGATC
>NZ_JAMZGF010000098.1 GCF_024158915.1 Chryseobacterium sp. S0630
CTTATTTTTGAGAAAAGGCTCAGATTATAAAATCTAAGCCCTGACTTTTTAACTTACACACTTTACGGGATAGTGTCATACTAATATTTATGATATAGTTGTAGGACTATCCCTACAACTATATTTGTTTTTATAGGTTCTTATTTTTACACTATTCTGTCTGTGCATTTGTTCAGGGGTTTTCATATAACACGACCAATGTGGTCTTTTGGTATTATAAATTGTGAATGCATCTTTTACCAATAACTTCATTGTTTGTATATTAACATGATAGTCCTCTAATAGAAACTCCTGTTTAAGTATTATACCATTTACCCTCTCTGCAATTGCATTGGCATACGGATCATTCTCGGTCATTGAAGGTCTAATTTTTTTCTTTTTCAATATTTTCTGATAATCCATACTGCAACCTCCTATCAGAATGATGAATTAAGCTTTCCTTATATGTTCTTTGCTTTATGTCCATATTCAACGCCTTAAGGGATCCCTCAGTTGCCTTGCTATTAGAAACATCATATCCTATTATCTTTTTAGAATAAGTATCAGTGACCAAAACCAGATAGCAATTACGATCCCTGCCTCCAAGATAAGTGATATCCGAAACCCATACCTGTTCGGGCTGCTCCAGCCTCACGTCTTCTATCAAATTTTTATATTTTCTGAATCGATGATGAGAATTAGTGGTTATTCGGTAGTTTCTTTTAGGCTTTATAAGCATATTATTAGCTTTCAGTATACTGAAAAGCTGATCTCTATCCACATGCAATGGCTGTAACAAGAGTTCTAAGATATGATAGAGCTTTCTTGTGCCCAGACGAGGCATCATGACTCGTAAGCTATTGACAGGTTTAATCACCTGATCAGCTTTGGCTCTCTTACTTTCTGTAATCAAGAAGCTTCGATAATAACGCTGCCAGCTAATCCCGACCAATCCACAAAGATAGCTTACCGCTTTTTTATTTTCTTTGCTGATATATTGGATTGATAGGGAGAGAAGTTTTTTCTTACCTGAATCAGGTATTCTTCTTTGTCCAAATCAATCAGTTTATCCAGGATAGAAACTTTATCTTCAGATTTTATTAAGCGGATCTCTAAAAACTGATTGTGCTGCTTCAGATGTTTTAACTTTTCTTCAAGTTCTCTGATTTTTTGTTCTGCTGTTTGCATAACTTTACTTTGTGAACGCTTATCGGTACCAAAGTTACCATATCTTCTGCACCATTCGGTAATAGTACCATGAACCTGGATACCATATTTGCGCATTGCTGCCCGATTACCAATCGAACCACTTTCCACTTCATGTACTACGGCTAGTTTAAAGGATAAACTGTAATCTTTTTGACCACGCTTTACATAATGATTATTAATTTGTTCCATAACATAACTTTTTTATGTGTAACACTATGTTAGGACGAAACACTTTTTTGCATAAAAAAGGCTGTCTCACTTTTGAAACAGCCTCATAGTATGGAAGATATTTTGACCTATTTAACAGCAAGAAAAATAATATCAAAAAATGTGATAAATCCTACCCAGATATAGTTATATCGGGCAGTATAGTACCATCAGCTGTTAGGAAAAAGAAGATACATCCGTTATCATTACGTAAGTTTTGGACGAAACTATAAAATAAAGATGATGCTTATCCTGTTGTGCTGCAAAATGAGGGATTTTAAAAGTATACAGAGACTATAATGTAGAATCTAAAAAAAAAAAATATTATGTGAAATGGGAATAGGATATGTTTGAACACTGTTCTAAATTAGCTTTATACAAATGATTAAAGGATAATTGATTTAGTTTTTTTTTTCACTAAGAAAGCTTTATAATTTTAAATAATCTGGCAATAAAACCAGAAATAGACAAAGAATTTATACAAAAATGGATTTTTAAAAGATCACTTTTTTGAAAAACAAGTTAATATGAAAAAAATAATGACTAAAAATGTACTTTTCCTCAAAGGTATGACCATTTTACTGCTGGCTTCCCATAGTGAAAGAGCGCTTGCACAGGCACCGGGAGGAGTAAGCACTGGGCTTGTTTCCTGGAACAAGCAGAACACAGGTAATACTGGTACTGTCTGGAAAAATAATGTGGGTGCCAACGACGCAACGGGAACGGGGACTATTGTCTACAATTCCACCACAGATCTGGTTAATTTTAACAGATCCTATACCTTTAATACCTCCGGGATATTCACCCTGCCCGCAGCTTTAGATCTAAGTGGAAGCTACTCAGTATTTGGAGTAGCGACACTAAAAACCTTTGGAGTAAACGGGAGGGTATTTGGTTCTGCCTCTGCTTCATCTAATGTTCTATTAGGATATTGGAGCAACAGGATGAATACAGTGTATTATGACGCCGCCCCTAATAGCCTTACCACAGGAGTTAATAATGTGGTAGCTTCTAACAGAGATTTGATGCAATATACTTACATAAGAAGTGGAGGCCCGTTTTCATTCTCTGGTAATGGGACTAATATTCTGTCAGGAGCCACCTCTGGAGCTATTGCTTTCAGAGGAACTATCGGAGGTGGTTTCGGAGAGAATTCTAATGTAGTGGTTCCTGAATATATTACTTATAATACAGCCTTAAGCAATACCGATAAAAATAAAGTAGAATCCTATCTGGCACTTAAATACGGACATAACAAATCTGGAGATTATACCAACTCTGCGGGAGGAGTGTTCTGGACAGCTGCAACAGGGTATAACAATAATGTTGCAGGAATCGGCAGGGATGATGCTTCTGCATTGGAACAGAAAGTGTCCAAATCTCAAAATACCGATGCTACCTTAACGCTGTCAACCAATTCAGATTTCAGTTTACCCAATGAGGATGCAGGCAGAACGGCTATAAGCGGAAATCTTAGTTTTCTGATGATTGGAAATAATAATGCGTCTGCAAATATCAGACAAACAACAGATGTAGCACCCGGTTTCAATACAAGGATTTCCCGCGAATGGAGGATTCAGAATACCAACTTTACCCAAAACGTAGGATTGAAGTTTTCGTCAATAGACATTTATCCCTCTGCCTGGAATCTGGTTTGGGATGCAGACGGGGATTTCACTTCTGGTGCGGTAGATTTGGGGCTTCTTAGTGCAAGTGCCAGTTCGGAAGGAATATTTACCGGAAGCCAGCTGAGCAGTGGATACCTGGCTTTAATGACAAACAATACGGATAGTGATGGTGACGGGGTTACAGATATTATTAGCGATTTAGATGCGGATAATGATGGAATCCCTGATGCCATAGAATGTCCTAAACAGTTTTATTGGACGGGACCAGTTACCATCTCAGGCACTACTGCCAGCGGAGTTGTCAATGGAGTGTCTTATACCTATGTGTCAGACAAGCTAATAGGGTCAACTGCTGGGGTAGTTGGTCATAGTACATTTCCGGCATCATATGGGGTTCCCAATAATAATCCTACCATACAAAATACTCAGGTATCTCATAACGTGCTTACGTTTGCCCAACCCATGCAGAATCCTCTTTTTGTATTTGCTTCCGTTGGAAGTTCAAGTACGTCAGTTCCTGTTGTTTTTGATCGCCCTGTTCAGATTGTTTGGTCTACAGGAGTCGTTGTAAATTCTCCAACACAGTTTACGGGAACAGAAGGCTATGCTATTGTAAGAATTCCGGGAGTACATACTGCTATTTCGTTTGATTATACTGTTGCTGAATTTTATTGCAACTTTACTTTTGGGGCAGAACAATTTCAAAATTGTGATTTTGATAACGACGGAATAGATAATTATTTAGATCTGGATTCAGATAATGATGGCTGCCTGGATGCCATTGAAGGAGATGAAAACGCTACCATAGGGCAGCTGACTGTATCCGGAGGAATAGTAGGGGTAGGAACAGGTTCAGGAGCTCCTAATAAAAATCTATGTGCCAATTCATCATGTGTTGATGCTCAGGGAGTTCCTGTTCTGGTAAACAGTGGCGGACTTGCTGACATTGGAAGTGACCAGGGGCAGGGCCTAGGCAGCTCTCAAAATAGTACAGTAAGACCATCCGGATGCAATGTCTGCAGCAAGCCAGCGGCTACTACAGGGATAGGGCTTGAGACAAAACAGGGAATTACTTCTTTAGGAAGAGCCGGAAGCAGTGGAGATAACTGGCCAATGGTAAGACAGGGAGCATGGACAGCTCTGGAATCCAAAACCAAAGGATTGGTGATCAACAGATTGACAACAGCAGAAATCAATCTGATCCCGGCAGCCAATCTGGTAGAAGGCATGATGGTATATGACACCACACTTAACTGTCTTAAAGTATATACCACTATTGATAATGGTACCACCTATGGATGGAACTGTATGAATACCCAAACTTGTCCATAATTTAAAATTACTGATCCATTAAAACTTAAAAAATGCGAAACCTAAGTATAATAATAGCTTTATTCTTTTCAGGTATATATTTTTCTCAGGTGGCTATTGGAAAGACATCTGTTAGCAATACCTCAGTTTCCCTCGAATTTGGGAATGGTAATAAAGGAATCATCCTGCCCTGGGCTGCCAATACAGGCTCAGTAGCAGGAGCCGTGAACGGAACCCTTGTGTATGATACATCAGATCATAAAGTAAAATATCTGAAATCAGGTTCCTGGATGGATTTGAATGGTGAAACAGAATTTAATCCTGAAACCGTGGGTGCAGCAGATACCTCACTTCAGGATTCAAAAACAGAAACTTCCACAGCAAAGGTTGCCATAGGAGCGAATGGTGCAGCAGACACTACACCGGGAATTCTCGTGCTTACAGATACTGATAAAGCAATGATCCTTCCTAAGGTAGCAAGCCCTCATCTGAATATTATAAACCCTGCTCCCGGAATGATGGTGTATGATACGACGCTTCATATGCTGGCTGTATTCAATGGGACGGTCTGGTCTTTCTGGAAACCTTAAATTTTTGATAATTGTGAACAGAATCCATTTAAAAATTGCTGTGGACTTTAAATTTTTTGCAAAAGCATGAATGATATGAACGTACATAGAAAAAAACAATATATATCAGCAATAGTCCTGGTATTATTGATGGTATGGCAAAATGTCTATGCACAGACAGGACCTAATATTGCCCTCAATAAACCGGTTACTGCATCTACTACCGTTATTACCAACCCTTCCTTATCAGCTCTCACGGATGGTAATCTTACAACATGGACAGGAACGGATAATGCAACAGTGCCAGGCAGTGCAGAATGGCTTCAGATTGATTTGGGGGCAGATCAATGGATAGAACATGTAAAAATTTCCTCCCGCCCCGGACAGCATAACCGCGGAAGACGCTTTATGATTATCACTTTTCCGGATGCTTTAGGCCCGAACGGTCTTGGAGGTATTCCCGATAATTATATTACAGCAGCCAGTTCCTCTTCTTATAACCGTATTGCTTATACCAATGCCGCTGCTGTAGGAGGAGCAGGGAATTTATTATTAGGAGGAACTGTTCCCGGGGCGAGCGGAAGCAATCTGGGGCCGGATTATGTGACAAGAACAATGAATGTGGGAATTCATAAAGCCCGCTATATAAGAATACTTACGCTTCAGGATGATTATCTGGACCTTGCAGAAGTAGAAGTATACAAAACCGCTACACCAGCACAAAGAGGGTTAGTGAATGGTAATCTGGAAGCAGGATATGCAGGCGGAGGCATTGGATATGTACAGGAAGCGGGTTTCCCCGGATGGAGTACTACTGAACTGGTGGCAATGGTAGGAGGTATTACTAATCCCGATAACGGAGGATTATTTGAGATTTGGCGAAGTGGCAATAGTGGTGTTCCGGCTAATCAGGGACTTTATTTTGCTGAGCTCAACGCCTATTCCAATGGGCAATTGGAGCAGCCGGTCTGTGTACTTTCAGGCGAGGTGTTCAATTGGTCTTTTGCTCACAGAGGAAGGTTAGGAGTAGATGTGATGCGTCTTAGGATTAATGATGTAGATATTGCTGAATTTACGGATAATAATGCTGCCACGGGCACTCATACCGGTACAGTTTTGACTCCCTCTACTACCACTATTACCTCCCGGGTAAATGAAGGGAACGGATGGTATCAATATAGTGGAACCTGGACCAACACCACAGGAACATCTTTGGTCGCTACATTTGCTTTCAGAGCAGTTTCCTCTGCCGGAGGTAGTACGGGTGCCGGTAATTTCATAGATGATCTCAGTGTTACTTCTTTATCTGCGCTGGGTTCTTTTGCATCTGGTACTACTTATTCAGGAGGTGAGGATGTACCTAATGCCAATTTACCGAAACTATTGGTTAATGGTACTATCCCGGCAGGAGGAGCAACCCTGGAGCTTAACCTGAGCGGAACTGCCACAAGAGGCATTGATTATACTACGACTCCAGCCACAGGACCTATTATTGTAACTATTCCTCAGGGTACGTATGATGGTACTGCTGCTACGGGAATTAGTTTAGCACCTTATATCCATGTTTATACGGATGCATTGGCTGAAGGCCCGGAAACTATTATCATGAATTTACAGAATCCCAATGGTATGGCTATAGATAACGGGCAGGGATGCTCCGGTAACAGTACGGCTCAAATGACTTATACTATTCTGGATCTTCCTTTCTGCTATCATTATCCTGCCATTACCGCAGGAGCAGCACAGGAAACAAAATACGGAATCTCCTCTTTAGGAAGAGCAGGTACAGATAACGGGAATTGGCCCATGGTGAGAAAAGGGGCATGGGTAGCTCTTGAAGCCAAAACCAAAGGCTTCGTCATAAACAGGCTGACCACTGTTCAAAAAAATACATTGATTCCGGTAGAAGGGATGATGGTATATGATGTGAATTTAGATTGTCTGAGTATCTATGACGGCTCTGCGTGGTGGTGCTTTACTACTCAGGGCTGTCCTCCTAATTGATGATTTCCAGATAATTATAACTTAAAAAAATCCCTCATGAGAAATATAGTTTTAATATTTACAATACTAATACATTCCTTTACATCTGCACAGATTTCAATAGGAAAAACAGATGTTACCAATTCTTCAGTCTCACTGGAATTTGGGGCAGGAGAAAGAGGTATCATGCTACCATGGGTAAACAATGTTGCCACAGTGTCAGGTGCAGTGAACGGAACTATGGTATATGACCTTTCAGATCATAGAGTGAAGGTGAAATACGCTTCAGGATGGAATGACCTTTCAAGAGAAACTACCGGAACTACAACAGATCCTGTTACGGGTATAGATGGTGTTCTCATTCAGAATTCTGCTAATGAAAACATCTCTGCTAAAGTAAGTATTGGAATCCCTTCAAGTGTTCCAGGTATTTTAGTATTGGAAGATACTGATAAAGCCATGATATTACCCAGAGTTGCCAATCCGCATCTTACCATCATAAATCCGGCTCCCGGAATGATGGTGTATGATACAGTTTCAAAATTATTGGCTGTATTCAATGGGACGGTCTGGTCTTTCTGGAAACCTTAAATAGAAGTTTTTATAGAATGATAATAAAATTGGATAATAAGTTCTCATAGTTTAGTATTTCATTTTGGTGTTTATTGTTGTTTGAAGCCCCCATTATGTCTCATGATATTTGAGGGGCTTTATAAAGACTAAAGAAATATTTATTGCATCTGGAAACGGAAAGTAAATAAGAGTAGTATAATACATTTTATTAAATTTTTAGGTTTGTTTAGACTCTTATAAAGGTGGGATATAGATTTTTATCAATAAAGGTCAATCAATCACTTTTCATAATCTCTTTAAAATTTCTATCAATCTCACTTTTAAAGAGTCTTTTTAAAATTGCTCATTAAAAACAAATTCTATTTAAGCTATAAGTAAGTAATAAAACAAAAATTAAAATTATTTGAAACACAATGTCTATATATAGTGAATCACTTTCTCTTACTATGTGGTTTCAAAAAGTAAGAAAAGTGATTCTTTTTTTCAATAAATCTCTTTGAAGTAAGAGAGGTAAGTATAGAGAGAGTTCCAATAGTATAGCACCAAATACTACATTGTCATCTATTGTAGCTCCGCCTGTTACAGCTGTCTTCAATACTTATATAAGAATGAAAGTAATTGGTGATCTTCAGCTATTACACTGTGCTATTCATCTACTTATGGCCAATTAGAGGATTATGTGGCGAAAATATTTCCTGCCGTCACATTAGCTGCACAGAATAGTAGTGATGTTAAGGATACAGTAGATGTGTATATTCTAATCCGGCAGAAAATCAATCAACAGTGGCAGCCAATGGCAGCATACTGAAAAAATAATAGGAGTCTGATCTTTCTTGGTTTGTTTTCAGACTCTGAAAAGGTGAGCTGCTGATAGGTAATTTATTAATAACAAACAATTTTTTAATCTCTCCCATAATAAATTATTCTATCACTCTCACTTTTAAAACCATACATCAATAGGAATGTACATATAATTCTTTAAAAGAAAATGTAGTTGATGAAATAGCAACAAACGAATTTTTATGTATATGAATCAAATTTTAAAAACAATATGAAACAGGAAGAATGATAACAACACAAATGAATGAAATGAATTATAAGCATTTGCTTGGTAAAATTAAAAAAGAAATTTTAGAAGAATTAGGAGACGAACTCAACTATTACTCTTCAGATACGTGGTATTATATTCTTAAAACATCTTTTTTTGGAAAGAAAACAATTTTACGTGTCTATTTTGCTAATGACAGAGTAGTAAATTGGGATATTGAAAAGAGATATAAATGAATTTCAAAAGAAGAAGTGAAATTGGTATCAGGAGTAGGAGGAGCGGCAACAACAGGGATGACTCATGTTGAATCTTTTAATTGGTATGGGATTGAAATAAATGATACGGACTTAATGACCATGAAATTGAGTAAAATAAGAAACAGTAGAGGAACTGTTGGTGTGATTGGCTATAATGTCTTAAAAAATTGCAGGTTACTATTGATTATTACAAAAAGAAGATCATCATTGAGTCTTCAAAGGAGATAAAAAACTCTGAAGAATTTGGAAAAATGCTGGCTAAAGTTCCATTTGAAATGAAAAATCATATCCCGATTTTCCCTGTTGAAATCAATGGGAAAAAGTATATGGCGGGCTTAGATACCGGTGCAAATTCAAACCTTGCAGCAAAAAAAATCGTAGAAGATATAGGAAAGAAAACAATTAAAAAATATAAAGAAGCAGATATTAATGGCGTCGGAGGGGTAGCAAAAGATATGCAGGGAATAATCCCTCTGGTGAATTTTGGAGGCATTGATTATTCTAAAATGAGATTTGCTTTTGAAGATGATACTTTAGTAAGTTTTAATAATGCATATAAAGCTAATATGGATATATTGCTAGGGTATCCTTTCCTGAAAAAATATATTGCAACCATTGATTATGCTAATAAAGAAATAAGAATTTATACGGGTAATAAGTAAGATGATTACACAATAATATATCAGAATTTAAAAATACTTTTGGACGATTTAATAGCAAAGTAAAATTCAACTGGATAATCATAGTAGCAGCGGAATAGTTTTCTACAGGATTTAAAAGCTGAATCTTCAATAATGAAAGTAGATTTATAGATAAATTTGGTAATTTTTTTTCATTTTTTGTGAGGTAGGAATGATTACTCATTTCTCCTATATTTTTCAATGAAATCCTTAAAGGATTTTCTTAGACATTATTTACGTAGGTGGAACAACTTCAGTTGTTCCGCCTTTTTTATCCATAGAAATAAGTAAATACATTAAATAGTTTTAACAAAAAAGCTTCAGTTTTATGGAAACGTATTGCTAAAACTGAAGGTATATATGTAAAGAGAATTTTTTTTAAAAGAGGGGCAATACCCTTAATATTGCTGCAACAAATATTTTTAAATATCCGTAGTGGTTACAATACCTTTCAGATCACCATTTTCCACTACAGGAACAGAATGAAAACTGTGCTCAGACAAGATCTCCACTACCTCTTTAATAGTAGTCTCCGGATCTACAATAACGAGAGCTTTGGTCATCACCTAGGAATACAGAATACCTCATATACTACTGCAGATACTGGAACATCTTCAGTATCATACAGATCTTCTACATCAGCATAGCTGATCGATTAATGGTTACCAGTTCTTTGGTCATAATCTGAGAAATAGGGACTCTTTGTTTCATAACATTTTGTTTTAATTATTTTGAGAAATTTTCATGAAAAAACAATAATATATTGGCTTTTCTTATCTCAAAGTTAATGAAGAAATGCCTGTGAAATAGTATGTGAGATGCTGATTTTTATGAAATTTTCACAAATGTTCTAACTTTCTATAAAGACTATTCAAAACAGAAAGAATAAGTTGAGAAAAAGATTTTTTATTGATGAGAAAGCGAATATATAGGTCTGGATTGAAAACTTAGCAAAGACTACTGAATTAAAAAACTATGATCTGAAAGCTTAAAAAATAGAGATGAATAATTTTCCGAAGTTTTTCAGATACAATCTAACCGTATGATGATCTTTTATAATCACATTTATACATTCCGGTAATGTCGCACTATCAGGAATTTAAATCAGGAATTCTTATTCTGAACTCAGTTTAATTAATACCCGGAATTAATAACAATGGTTTTCTTATTGATAACCCTTCGACAGGCTCAGGGTGGCAGCCCTAATACCAACTGAAATTTTAAGTGTTGTCAGGCTGAGCCTTTCGAAGCCATTATTAAAGGATTAGGTCAATAGAAATCCGGAAATTTACTTGAAGGCACT
>NZ_JAMZGF010000099.1 GCF_024158915.1 Chryseobacterium sp. S0630
AAAAATCATCCTAAAAAAATAATATGGGTAGTTTATAAACAAAAACCGCCTCAAGGAAAATGAGACGGCTTCTTTTTTATTTTTACTTCTTAATGAATTTTAATCGGGTTACCTTTTCTTTATCTTTCAGCTGGATAAAATAAACTCCTTTTGACAAATGATTAAGGTTTACTTGGTGATTTGAAACTCTTCCTTCGTCAATTTTCTGTCCTACGGCATTGTAAATTTCATAATCTGCGGCTTCTGAAATTCCGGAGATATTTAAAACATCAGAGGCAGGATTAGGATAAATTTCCGGCTTTTTAGACTTCAATGATTCTTCCACTCCGAGGGTGAGATCAATAAAATCCACGCCATAATCTTCCACTTCTCCATACGTAAATGTACCACAGGCATCTGTAGGAAACGTTTGTCTGGAAATCACTCTCATTGCTACACCACAACCTCCAACAACAGAGGCTGGCAGCGTAGGATAACCGGGAATAGAGAATATAGATACAGCAGGAGCAGCTGATGTAACATTATTGGCAACCAAAACTCTTTCATTGGATTCAAAAATTCCATTACCGTTAATGTCAATCCATGCCGTTACAGTGATTGAGCCTGGTGTACCTGTCCATGTATGATTTACTGAGATCTTATTCCCCACGCTTCCTACGAGAAATTTAATTCTTCTGTTTACATCCGTCCTGTAATCTGTATAATTAGAAGCTCCGGAATCACTCACCATCGGTGTTGTAATTCCAGTGGAAGTTACTGTCACATTGGAAATATGCATCATCGTGGTATCAGTAGATGCGCTTGTACAGTAATTCAATGTGGTTGCAAAAAATATTGGGTTGGACCATGTTCCTTGAGTAATACATGTTTTTGAGACCTGTACTTCATACACTGTACAAGGCTGCAAACCTGTAATTGTGAAAGAATTTTGACCCGATACGGGTGTACCCGTCATCCAGAAAGTTGTTCCTGGTATTCTATATCTTATCATATTATCCGGAGTATTAGGATCTGCAGTCCAGGTAACTGTTCCCGTGGTAAGCGTTATATTCGACATCTGAACACCCGTTGGAGCATTGGTATCACAATACAATAAAGATTGAGGTTCTTCTTCTATTTTGTGAGTTGCATGAAAGTTGGATATTCCCAAAATAAAAGAGAATACAAAAAGTAGTTTTTTGGTCATGTTTATTAGTTTTAAAATTTCCTTGAAAAATAGTGTATTTTTTCAAATATAGCTTAGACTTTCTCCATACAGCATTGTATTTTTTAATATATTTGAGAATAAAGTGTAAAACACACAGAAACTTCATGCTTTTAATATATGTTCAAAAGTATTTCTACTCTCTGGATTTTTTATAAAAAAATAATAATTCCCACCTTGATATTTTCTTTATTAGCTTCTTGTTTATCCTCTTTCAGTATTGAGAATTTCGGACTGAGTTTTCTTTTGATTTCTCCTGTCCTTCATTATTTTATCTATGAACTCAGGTTTAAAAATGAATATTACTTTTATGCCAATTTAGGATTCTCCAAAATTTTCCTTTGGGGATTCACAGTATCTATCTGTATGATTGTCAAAATAATAACAGGAATTCTATGAGTAAGCTTCATATTGACAGCATCACCAAGTCTTTTAAAGAAAATAAGATCCTTCAGGATATTTATTTGGCATGTGAAACCGGGCAGATTATTGGAATTCTGGGCAGAAATGGTGTTGGAAAATCGACATTATTAAAAATTATTTTCGGAACTATAAGTAGCGATACCCAGTTTATAAGGTACAATGATAAAGTTCTGAAAAGCATTTCCGACAGAAAAAACAGAATTGCCTACCTGCCACAGGATACTTTCTTGCCAAAATACAATACCATTAAAAGCTTAATTCCTCTTTTTTGCAATAAGAAAAATACTGATCTATTATTCACTTCAGATCTGATCCGTCCTTTTTTGTCAGAGAAACCTAAAAATCTTTCCAGAGGTGAGCAGAGAGTCATTGAAGCTTTAATGATTATTTATTCCGAAGCGGATTTTATTTTACTTGATGAACCCTTCCACAGTCTTTCTCCGAAAATTTCTACAGCATTGAAAACAGCAATCATTGAACAGTCTAAGTATAAAGGATTCATTATTTCTGATCATAATTATCAGGAGGTTCTCGATATTTCACACCAAATATTTCTTCTTCGTGAAGGCTATCTGAAACAAATACAAGATTTAAAAGAACTGCAACGGTATAATTATCTTCCGAAAAGCATTTAATTTATATATTTGAGGGATCAAAAAATTTTCATGATGACTTTCATAAATAAAGCATTCTATTTATCCGCTTTCAGTATTTTATCTATTGCCTTTGTAAAAGGGCAGACAAAAGTTCCTTTTGGAGTTGTAAAAGCTGAAGAAGGATATGCCAACGTACGTGTACATAAAGACGATTACCGAAAAATTGTAGACAAGATCCGTATGCGTAAAGGAGATGTATTTGTTTATGTAAAACCAGCTCCCGGAGAAACGGAATGGATCTGGATCAAATATCCTGAGAAACAAGATGACGACAAGCCTTTTGTACGTTATGAAACTCTTGATAAGGAAGGCATGGTGAATAAAGGACGTATTGCCTATGTGGACCAGCTCCCTGCCTACACTCCATCCAGATCTAAAAACGGAAAATCCCTTATTTTTACAGACAATTCTGATCCTAAGATTCCTACTGCCCAAAGAAGCAAAGTGGTGATTGATATTTATCCTTCCAATGCCGGATACCGTAAAAAAGAAAAAGATGCAGAAGGAAAAATTCTTACCATTGATAAAGTAAAACCATGGGGAATCGGAAATGACCTTCCCGAAGGAATGACCGAAATCAAATCCATCAGAGTACAGCAACCCGGAAGAGGTTCTGTTTTTGTAAGAGAAGCCATCAAAAATATGTTCCAGCCTACCATGGATTTTGAGAACATTGGAGTTACTTCCCTTGATAACGATAATATTTTCCTTTATATGATAAACGGTTCAGGAGAAAACAGATACACTACACTCTGGACGATTAAGAAAGGAAGAGTAATCAGCCAGATTATTTTCCATAATCCGGAATAAATTCATTATTTTTGCACCCGAAAAGTTTTACACTTATTCATCACAGAAATTGGTTCTGCATCACTGCAGATTAAAAGGGAACCGTGTGAAAATCACGGACTGTCGCGCAACTGTAAGTAGCTGAAATCTTTATCAAAGATCCACTGTGCGAGGCATGGGAAGGAGATAAATGATGCTACAAGTCAGGAGACCTGCCTTTTTCTTAAACATGTAACTTTCGCGATTTGAAGTTGTATTGATCTGATGGATTGTTTCAGGAATTCTATAAGTTCCTGTCATTATTCTGTTGTTTTAATATCATTTCACATCGCTTTAATTAATAATGATATATGACTACAGAAGAAAGAATTGAAGCATCCGAAACCAGAATCTTTAAAGCGGTTTTCCCTAACACAACCAATCACTATGATACCCTTTTTGGAGGTACAGCAATGCAGCTGATGGATGAGGTAGCTTTTATCACAGCAACCCGTTTTGCCAGAAAAAGAGTGGTAACGGTAAGCAGCGATAAGATCGATTTCAAAAAACCTATTCCTGCCGGAACCATTGTTGAGCTGATCGGGAAAGTTTCATACGTGGGAAAAACCAGTATGAAAGTGAATGTTGAAATTTATACTGAACAGATGTATTCCTATGAAAGAGAAAAAGCAATTATAGGTGATTTTACTTTTGTAGCGATTGACGAATTCAAGAAACCAATTCAGATACTATAAATAATAAAGCATCGGGCGGCCATTGGCCGCCCGATGCTTTATTATATTTTTCATTGAAATTATTTCAGCACTTTTTCTGTTTCCAGACTTTTATTCAATAAAAGCTCAAAAGCCTCTCCCATTTCATCCGATGCTCTGCTGATCGCATTTTCAAGCATATTTCGGATTTGTCTTTCTGTCACTCCAGCTTCTGTCCAGCTTTTTCCGGAAGTATGAGAATTTAAGATAAACGGCATGATTCTATCAATTCCACACGCAAAAATAGCATCAGGAGTTTTCTCATCCTCAAATTCCAGCCATAAATTAAAAAATTCCGAACGCAAAGGTTCATCCAGAATTCCAAAGATTTTCTGGGCCGAAGCTTTCTCTCTTTCAAACTTTCCTACCATTGCTTTTTCGTCAAAAATAAAAGTATCTCCCGCTTCTATTTCTACAAGATCATGAATGGAAAGCATTCTTATCACTCTCAACAAATCAATATCCGCACGGTTTTTAGCATACGGATAAAGGATCTGAGCCAGAATAATAATCTGCCAGGAGTGTTCCGCTGTATTCTCTCTTCGGGAATCATCTGCATTATAATTTCTTCGCTGTACGTTTTTAAGTGCATCTACTGCCAGAATAAAATCAATCTCTTTCTGAATTTTCATCTTACTTCTTATTTCTGTTATATTGATCAGACGGATATACCTTTGTTTTGGTAATCCATTTATTATTTATCTTTTCTTTAGTGGTCACTTTTACAGAGCCTTCAACACTCATATCCTCTTCTTTTTCAAAAACTTTGTCAAGTCCTTTATTCGGAATTACGACATATTCTGTTGTAAAAATATCACAGCAGCCGGACTTTCCATAAGAAATAAGACGTTTACGTTGGGCATCGACATCAAAAATATCCAGACCATTTGAACCCAGCTCTGTAAGTTCCTCGCTTTTTACAAACCCCATTCTTGTTTTGTTGAAGACATATACGTCATAAGATGCCCCGCTATAATTTCCCATATTTCCGTTTCGTATCGCAACATCTTCCGTTCCATCGAAATTAAAGTCATCTATGATCACAGCACGTTGATCTTTTAAAAGTGGAATCAATTTCCCCTGGATCGGTTTTTGACCTTGTTCTGTATATAAAATCAGATCATCAGAAATAAAAGTCTGTACCTTGCTGTTTTTACGATCAAACAGTTCCACAGTTCCCTTTCCTCCACATCTGTCGTCGTAACAATCTTCTATCTGGATGACAGCATCGTAGCTTTTTGATACATTTTTAACCTCAAACTGGTACTGTCCGAAACAGAGTGGTCCCAATAAGAGAAATGCCGATAAGTGCTTGTACTTATTCAAAATATTCATGGTAATAGTAAATGATTTAGGTGTTTTTTTATTTCTAACAAAAATACGAATCATAATAGCGATCTCAAAATCCCGGTATCATTATCTGTCAGAATTACCTTTTCAATAAAAGCCTATTCATAATAAGAAGCTGTCTCCCGCTATCCGCTCATACTCCTCGCTCCTACCCCAAAGCCATAGCTGCTGTGGGGTAACCGCTGCTATCGGGGCTAGGATATGAGTAATCAGTAATGGGTAATGAGTAATAATTAATAAAAGATCATTTTTTTTCTATCAATTTTATTTAAAATTTAAAGATTTTTGAGCCATTTTCTGTTAAAATTCATTTTACTGAAAATTCAAGATAAAATTTATTTGATTGATTTTCAGTATTTTAAATTATTTATTTTAAAAATTTCACTACTTTGTATTGCATAATACCATTTTATTTACATATCTTTGTAATGTAAAATTAGAATAGGCTCAACTAGCTAGGGGCATTTTTCTAAAAATATAACTAATTAACAAAACTTATCAAAGATGAATACCGAAAATACCAAAGCGCAAATGCGAAAAGGAATTCTGGAATTCTGTATTCTAAGTCTCATCAATAACCGTGAAATGTATGTTTCTGATCTTATTGACGAACTGAAAAAAGGAAAACTGGATGTAGTAGAAGGAACCCTCTACCCTCTTCTTACAAGACTTAAAAACGGAGAGTTTCTCTCTTACAGATGGGAAGAATCTACAGGAGGACCACCCAGAAAATATTATCAGATCACAGAAAAAGGAAAACTTTTCCTGGATGAACTTCTCAATACATGGAATGAACTGACAGCCTCAGTAAACCAAATCACCCAACAAAATTAAAAAACAAAGCTATGAACAAGACACTCTCAATAGGACTCGCAGGTTTTTCTTTTACCATAGAAGAACACGCATATATAAAGCTCAGCGATTACCTGAATGCACTGAGAAGCTCACTGGATGCTTCTGAAGCGGATGAGGTAATGCATGACATAGAAATAAGAATGGTGGAGATCTTCAAAGATTCTTTAGGAAAACGTGAAGTGATTAACGATACCGATGTAGAAAAGGTAATCGCACAGATCGGAACTCCTGAGAAGATTGAAGAACAGGAAGAGGCTTATTTTTCTGAAAAAACATCTGCCAGAAAAGAATATTCAGGATCCAATTATACCGATAAAAAACAACTGTTCCGTGATCCGGAAAAACAAAAAGTAGCAGGAGTTTGTGCAGGTTTAGCTCAATATGTAGGAATGGATATTACTACCATGAGAGCAATCTGGCTGGGAATCTTCGTATTAGGAATTTTTACAGCAGCCATTTCCTCTTCTTTAATAGGTCTTTTATATGTAATCCTTTGGATCGTACTTCCAAAAGCTGAAACAGCAGCAGATTTCCTGAAAATGCAGGGAAAGCCTATGAACTTCGACAATCTTAAGAATGAGTCTAATAAATTGGTACAATTTGCCAATGAATCTACTCAGAGGGTCGGAGAAATCTACAACGAAAACAAACCATATATCAACAACGCAAGCAGCGGAATCTGGAATGTATTCAAGTATATTGTAGGAGGTTTCTTTGTACTAATGGCTGTAAGCAGCATTATCGGAGTATTTGTATTATTTGCCCTTTTCGCAATGGATACAGACTTCCCGGGAGCTAATGAAATCAGATTCTACATGGACGATCAGGGACTTGATAAAGTACTGGCTGCCATGATGGTGATCGGAAGTTTAATCCCGGCAATCCTTTTCAGCTTATTAAGCATCAAGATCTTCTCTCCGAAAACAAAACTGAGAAATATCGGATGGGTTGTAGGTGGTTTATTCCTTCTTTTAATCGGACTGGGAACTTACTTCGGAATCAGCATGGCTAAGAAAGATATGATCTACAGAGGAAGCAAGGAAGATGTAGAAAATGTTGCCATCAACACTACTTCAGATACAGTGTATGTAGATGTAAAACAGATCAACATTCCTCAGAATTTCAAAGGTTACAACAATGATATTTATTCTGATAAAAGTACAGTGTATGAAGAAGATTATATCTCTGTAGATGTAACCAGAAAACCAGATATTAAAACACCTTACCTGATCATTAAAAAAGAAGGAAAAGGCTATAACTTCCCTATCCAGATGACAGTTCCTGTAGAAATTGTGAACAACAAAGTATTACTACCTAACTACATCAAATATCCATACGAGCACAGATTCAGAGATTACAGCCTTGATTATGAACTTGTAGTTCCGCAAAAAGCAGTGGTAATCTCTATGAATAAAGACCGTATCCACATGGACGGAGATTTAGACGGAGACGGAATCAATGATGAAGATCAGGACAGAGATGAAGACCATAACAATGTCCGAATTGAAAAAAATAAAATAACGGTAAACGGTTCCAGTATCGAATACAATTCTGATGACAAAGACAGCATCATTGTAAACGGTAAAAAAGTTCCGAACAACCAGGCAAAGAAAGTTATTGATTCTGCAGTGTCTACTATCAAAAAATCAAATAAAGATATGGACATCAAAATCAAAGACGGAAAAAACGAAATTTCCATACAAACTAAATAATTAACTTCAGAGAGTGGTAGAAGGTGTGGGTGGATGGCAACCGTTTGAAATTCACACCCTTCTTCTCTCAGAAAAGTGAAAATAAAACTACATTTAGTTTCTTATGTGAAAAAAAAGTTTTAATTTCGTAAAGCTAAAATTTAATAACCAAACAATCAAAAACACAGCCATATCATGATACAATTTGCAATGGAATTCGTAATGAAAATCGTAGATTTAATTAGCGGTTTGTTTTAAGAGCAATAATATTTCAATATATTTGTAAAGTATAACCAAAGTTTGGTTATACTTTTTTGTTTATAATCCAAGAAATCTATGAAAAAGCTGTTAGGCAAAGCAATGTTAAAAGTATTAGGTTGGAAAGTCGTTCTTCAGGGCGATGTCAACAATCTAAACAGGTGTATCCTAGTGGTAGCACCACATACCCATAATATGGAATACATTTTAGGAAATTTCGCCTATTGGTCTCTGGAAAAACCTTTAAAAATTATCATTAAAGATGCTCACACCAAAGCCTGGTATGGAAGTATCGTAAAAGGACTTGGAGGTATTGGGATCGACAGAAGCCAGAAAAACGATCTTGTAAATTTCGTGGCCAATCAGTTCTCCAAAGAAGATTTCAGTCTTGTGATTACTCCGGAAGGAACCAGAAGCTGGGTACCGAAATGGAGAAAAGGATTCTATCATATGGCTTTGGCAGCAAAAGTTCCTATCGTTCTGGCAGCAGGTGATTTTAAAAGAAATATTGTTTATCTGGGCTATACTATTCCTTACGAAAGAATAGCCTCCGTACCTTTTTCAGAAATCATGCAGGAAATCCAGGACTATTATATCAAAAATGACATTACTCCTAAAGTTCCTGAAAACTGGAATCCTAATATTATGGGAACCGGAAACGAAGAGAATTAGAGGCTAAATTAAATCAATTATTAAAATGAAAGGTCAGACAAAAGAAGAAATATTAGCATTCATCAATAACTGGGGAGATGTAACTCTTGCCAAAACACTTGAAATCAAATTCATCGATATTGATCTCGAAAATGAAACCCTTACCGCAACAATGCCCGTTCTTCCCAGAACTCACCAGCCTTTTGGAATTATGCATGGAGGAGCAAGTTGTGTTTTAGCTGAAACCTTAGGGTCAAGCCTGTCTAATATTTTTATCGATGGCGAAAAATATTATGGTGTAGGAACCAATATCAATTCTAACCATTTAAGAAGCAAAAAAGATGGTATTGTAACTGCTACGGCGCGTTTTATCAGAAAAGGCAAAACAATGCACGTTTCTGAAATTGAAATACGTGACGAAAAAGGAGTTTTGATCAATCATACTACCATGACGAATAATATTATCCACAGGTAAGTTATTACAACATAAAAATAAAGAGCTTAAAATAAATTTAAGCTCTTTTTATTTTGACATCTTTAAGACTAGTAATACCTTTGCAAAAAGGAAAGTTACACTGGAAATTTCCTATAGTATTTCCAGCTGTTGATTTTCAAAATTCCTTCATAGCTCATGATTTATTTCAAACTTCCTTTCGACGAAAGATTACTGTCTGCAGATGAAAAAAATACTAAAAATGCAGTTAACTTTTTTTCTTATAATAGCCTGAATCAAATCAGCTTCAGCGGAGATATTTTTGAAATAAATCCCACTGAATTTGACCAAACTTTAATCTCCAATGAAGCTCTGAACGATGATACCACAAATTCATCTGCTGAAACCAAAGAAGAATACTGCAACACCTTACAACAAGTAATTGAAGTTATCAAAGAAAACAATTTGCCAAAGCTTGTTTATTCAAGAAGGAAGATTTTCACAAATTTTCATACCATCAATTATACAGAGAGTTTCAAAAATTTATGTAAATCGTATCCCAACGCTTTCAGATATCTTTTTAATGATGGAAAAAATGCTTGGATGGGAGCTTTCTCAGAAGTATTAGGAAAGTTTAATAAAACTACTCACGAGTTTGAAACGATGGCCCTTGCCGGCACTCTTCCTGTATCTGAGGAATGGTCTGAAAAAGAAATTGAAGAACAAAAGCCGGTTACCAATTATATCCAGAGTATTCTGACAAATTATTCTGACACCATAGACCAGTCAGAAACATATGACCATATTTCCGGTAATATCAAACATTTACGAACAGATTTTAAAACCAGTATAAAGCCTGAAGATCTTGATAAAATTATTCAGGATCTACACCCTACTCCTGCAGTCTGTGGTATTCCAAAAGATTTTTGCAATGAGAATATCCGTAAATATGAAAAATTTTCCCGTGAATTTTATGCAGGTTATATCAAAGTTGAAACAGATGAGAGTATTCTGTACTTTGTCAATCTGCGTTGTGCAAGACTTTATAAAGACTCGGTACATGTTTTTGTAGGAGGCGGAATAACAGCTCAAAGTGACCCGGAAAAGGAATGGAGAGAAACAGAGTTGAAATCAGAAGCGATATTGAAAAACCTGGTTATTTCCTAATATTTTTAGATTTGACACAGATTTGCACAGATGTTTGTATATATTTTCTTTGCTGAGTGGCAACGCCTTTGCGAACGATTTTAAAGCCATTCATCGTCCTTCTG
>NZ_JAMZGF010000009.1 GCF_024158915.1 Chryseobacterium sp. S0630
GTAAAATTTTTTGAGCTATAAGGGCTCAAAATTTTCCAGAATAACTTTTTAACTTACACAGTTAGTGAGATACTACCACAAAAACCTATTTATCTCTTCAAACTTTTTTAATTCTGTTATTCTTTTTTGCAGCCTTTGGATTTCATAATTTTTTAAAAATTCTTCATTATGCTCATCATCATAAAACTGGGGATTCTTATCTAGTATAGTACTAATTATAACTGCATCGGTATTATCAGGAAGATGAACTGCATTTTTAAGCCATTCTATAACTTTTTCATCTATAACATTTTTTGCAGCATTTTGTAATAAATATTCAATCCATATTTTAGCTGTTTTATCAATTTCTTTAATCATATTAAGGCATTCTTCTACTGAATAATAGTCAAAGTTCTCATTTGTGACTTCGACTGTCTCTGGATTTCTCATTAGGCTAAAGAAATAAGGCTTTTCTCTTTCCGGATCTAGCTCCGTTAACGTTTCAAGTATATTTTCAAATTTTATAAAAGGTCTTCTTTCATAAGGAAGAGAATTCCTATGTTTCCATAATTCTAAAATAGCCTCAAAACATTCTTTCTCTGCATCTTGTTTCTCTAAGCCAGCGGATTCTTCAGCAGCAATAATTTTTTCAGCTATATAGTGAGCCATCCATCGAGATAAAGTATCGACACTTGTTTCTAACTTAAGTTCTTTTACAAAAAGTTTACCCAAGTTTATAATTTTTCTCTGTAGTTCTAAGTCTTCCATCTGATGATAATAAAAATAATTGTTGTTTTGGTCTTATATGTTGATAATCGTCATCGTGTTGACGATACTTGTAGGTAACATCTCTTTTAATCTCGACTTCAATAATAAAATCGCAATCGAGAGTTGTGCACACATCTCTTAAAAAACTTAATGATGCGCTTAAGCATTTACCTGATTGATCGGGATTTTCATCTAATCGATTTCGATGACTACTCCAAATCTTACAAGTCATTGAAGGTTGATCAGAAGATGGTGAATACCATTCCTTCGCAGTTTCATTTGAATTTAAATGTAACGTGTTAATAATTTCTTCTCCTATTTCATATGGAGGATAATCAATATTATCAGCATAAGGATCATACTCGTCAAATCTTTTAGAAGAGTACGAATCTTTGATCCAACCATTTAATTTAAATTTATTTGAGTAAATTTCAACATTTCCCTCTTTATAATGTGGAAGTTTGTAATCATAGGGGTCAATACATGTTTGCAAAGCATTCATTAATGCTGAAGAACTTTCCTTAGAAACCAATGCTGATCTTATATGAACACTTTCAGTTTTATCGCGTTTTTTTTCTTCCCAACCACCTTCAATATTAATCCAAATATCATCACTTAAAGAATCTGATATTAAAGTATCATAAAAATATTGTTCTGAAATTTTAAATCTCCAATTATCGTCGTCATCCTTAAACATCCACTTGGGGCGGGAAAGAGGTACAGGATCACGAAAATCTGATAACCACAGACCATCTTCGCAGGTTAAAAGATATCTATCTAACCAATATTCAAATCCATCATTCCAATCCCCTTTAGCTATAAGAGGCATTTCCTTGAGTAATTTTGAAGCAACTACCATCATTGAATGATAAGATAAATAGAAGTTTGCATCGTCTGATCTTGGATAATCTGTTTTGCTATACCAGGTTTCTCTTTCACCATAGGATCTATCCCATAGAATATGTCTAGGATCATTCATATATCCATTTAGTTTCCCCAACCCCCATTCATTAATGATAACTTCAGCCGCCAAATCTTCGACTTGTTTAATAGAGATCCCAAATGCTTCCCCCAAGTATTTGAACCAATAATCACCTATGTCAAGCCCGAAATGGAATCCATGTTCAGTATTAACTTCATTGTTTATATGCCAGTAGCTATTTACGGTCTCATTATATGCCAAAGTTAACATTGGTAAATTACTTTTTTTGAATATATCTAGCTGGCGAACATATTGATCAAAGTTATCATTCTTATTGGATGACATATTGAAAACTATTTCTGCGGCAAATTTTTGAATGAGTATATGCTGCTCTTCTTCATTGATTTTTACAAACAAATCCTTGTACGATCTTAATATTTCTTCATTTTCTTTAGAAACCTTTGCAAAAGCAATTAAAAGGTACATTTTCGCATGAAGTTCATAGAAATGAAATTTATAATGTCCAAAAGCTCCTGTTTTCCCAAATTCCAACCATTTAATTAAATCATCGAGAATGTCGGAACAATTCAATTTACCTAACATTCTAATGGTATGAACGGCATTCCAACGTTCATTTGATCGAGGAGAACCAAGAACAGACCAAATAAAACCAGCAATTTGATTATTAATAGAATCGGAAGTCTTTAACCACTCTGCCCATTCACCATCACCAAAATCTTTTTCTATGTGAATTTCACATCTTTTTAATGCATAGTCAGTTAATTCTAACGCATCATTAGGATCAATAACAGGACTTGCAACGCTTATAAAACCAAAGAACATTTCAGCATTAGAAAACTCATATCCACTTGCCAAGCCATCAAACATACCTTTCTTAAGAATATCAACATCTTGTTCATTTAAATTCAATTCCTCAATAAGTATATTAAATGAATATTTATTAGTGAGCTCATGTGCATATTTTTCACCAATCCTTTTCAGAATGATTGGCCATTTTTTCTTAAAACTTATCTTGTCTTTCCAAATATCAAGGAGTAACTTGAAAAAGAAACTAATCTCATAGCGATTTAGAGTAGAAATAAAAACTACGTCAATAAATTTAAAATAATCCTTACTATCTAACCTTTTAAAAACCTCAACCCAAAAATCTTCAATATTTGAAAATGTACGTTTTCTTTTTATTCTAAATAATTGTAAACATTTTTCAAAATTTTCACCGATTAGTAAATCTACATCTTGAAATAGATCAGTCCATTTTATATCATTGATATTTTTATGTGATTTCGGAACAATACTTTCAACGGATTGTTTTGATTTACTATCTGCTCTAGTTTTTTCAACAAAAAGTAATATATGATTTAAAGCTGAATCATTGATATTTGAGTCTTTAGCTAATTGTTTAATTATTCTATAATATTCAAGTTCTACTCCGCCAATCTGGAGCAGATTTACAGCATCTGCAAAAATTTCATTTTTAATTTTCTCTTCCTTTTCTTTATTTAGACATAAAGAAAGTAAGTTTTCAAATTTATTGTCTGAAAAGAGCCTCGACATTGCCCATGCCGTAGATGGAGATATTTTATCACTCTTTAAAAGTTCATATAAGAGAGCTTTTAGCTGATAATCAAATCTACCAATACTTCTATCGCGCCATCTGCTTACTGCTGCTATACCCACACCACTAGACATTCTCGTACAAATCGCAATTGCCTTACCTCTATCTATAAGATCATTACCACCATAATCTCCGACCACTTCAGCACAACGAATAAACCTGTAAGCTAGTCTATCAGAAACATTATGTGATAAACATCCATGTTTAGATAATGAACTTATCCCTTCCCATCTCAAGGCAACCTCATCTCCAAATTTCGACAAAATAGCTAAAGCCTCTTCAAAATATATGGATGCATCTTCGGGAGCCGAACTCAACACAGCTCTTGCTAGACCGATAAATCTCTCACCTTTTTGCGTAGGATCATCATCAGCCATAGTTTTAATTCGAGTATAAAACTTTTGTTCGAGATCCTCTTTAATGAATGCAAGATGAGAAACTCTGAATGCTGTTCTAACTATTGCGAGTTCATCAGGAATCCATAAACTATTATTATCTTTTATATAATTTTCATAAAAATGCTTTATATTATCATAATTCAAATTTCTAGATAGTATAATTATCTCTGACTGCACAAACGCAATTTCGTTAGGTAGTGTATCATAAGATTTATATCTGCCTGATCGAGCTTTTATTGATTCTTCTTTTACATTAGTAACTTCCGCCAAAAAATTTATATCGATCGAACCAATAATCTTTATTCTAACAAGATACCATGGTAGTAATCCCAAAATAACTTGTTTAAAATCCTTGACCTCATTGCTTTGCTTATAATTCTTTTTATTTTTATCAATCAAATTCTTTGGTAATATTGACTCAAAATCAACTTCTGACCTTCCGGTAAAAAAACTTCTAATCGCTAATGTTCTAAGGTAAATAGTTCTTTCTGTTGATTGATGGTCACTATGAACCAAAGAAGAGGCTCTTTCGGGAACATAATGCCTTAATATTCTAAGAAGTACACAAGCTTCAAAGTTATGGTAAACACAAGCCTCAACAAAGGATATAATCGAAGACGTTAACCTTGTATTTCTATGAAATTGATCTAGTTTTTTTATTCGATATTTTGAGGCGGATAAAAGGATAATACAATTTTCAAGATATTTTTTTTCTGGAAAAACTCCAACTTTTAAAAGTTCATCAACTATTGCAACCATATAGTAAGGTTCTCTTGTACAATGTTCTAGAAAGCTGTTAATATCCTTAAAATTACCTATATCAACCAATCTTTTAATTAGGTCTTTGATAATAACGAAAGCATAGTTTTTATCAGTTAAACGATCAATAAACGCAACACATTCTTTAACACCATTGATATTGAATGATGAATAAGCTATTTCTAAAAAATCGTTTGAGGTAACCAGATTTTGACGAATATGATGCTCATTATTATCTATATCCTCGTAATAGATTTGCAGCCAATTTATGGCAGCTCGTAAATATCCTCTCGCTTCTCCTTTATACTCTTCAATTCCTGAAAGTAACGAAGCTGTATAAATATTTTCAGAACCATTCCATTCTCCTTTTAGTACTCTTTTAAATGCAATATCCTGAACTTTCTGTTTTTCTTGCAAAGCAATTAGCAGATCTATATTGGTTTTAAAAAGATCAAGCTGTCTCTGATTGCCTGCCATCTCTTCTCCCGCTCTAATGGCAATTTTGATTGCATCATTATAGTTTTTAGCACGCAAGCTTGCACGAAAGGCAAATTGTAATCGATATACCTTGACATTTCTTGCATCAATTGGATTGTCTTCTGGCAAATAGTCTTCAGACAAAGAAAGTTGTATAAGCTCTTTATATTTTTCTGCGTGTAAATAAAAATGGGGTAACACTTCTGAAACATAAGGATAGCGAATTGCTAATGGTTCTAATAAATTAATGTATGTCTCGAATTTTTCCTTCTTTGCAAAAAATGTTTTTCTAAACCAAGTTTCAGTAGGCTCATCACGAAATTGCACAGATTCATCATAGAGCCACAAAGAGCGACCCATATCTGAAATAAAGCTTTTGATTGCATCTACACTTACGCCAGCCGCTATAGCTAAAATTTTTATAGGAATATAAGGAGGTAAACTTGCTAATCCTATGCATATTGCTTGTATTTGTGTCTGATACGAATCAGATAACAAATCTTTTATTTTTGCAACTGCGTTGTTCAATTGAAATTCTATTTGATCTTCAACCGTTTTTCCACCTGGACCTAATTGACTTAGTAAATCAGAGACGCATGAGGCACCAATTGCCAAAGCATTAGCCTGAACTCGGGGATTTCCACTTGTCAGGCGGTGAAACTCAACTCCATCCTTATGACTCGCAGTTGGAAACCATCTTTTTAAATTTAATATTGTTTCCTCTTTCGAAAAGGGTTTAAGCTGTAACTGACAGATGATAGATGAAGGTCTTAACATTTCTATTCGTTCAGTTCGACATAATAAAACAAGCTTACATCCTTCAGGTATTTCTTCTCTCAGTAATTCGCTAGCAAAACAAGGATTATTGTACTCCTTTGCCGCCATTTCAGCATTATCAGCAGCATCTATTAATATATATAATATTGCAGAATCATCAATTTCTTTCAATTTTTTTACTGCTTGTCTAACCCTCAATAGAAAATTCATCATTATACTACTTTCAAGTGAATTTTCTTGAACGACAAGTGTCTCACAAAGTCCTTTTATTGCTAATTCATTTATTATTTGAACTAGCCCATCACGATGCCTATGTCTAGGTTCGCTTCGATTTCTATAGCTCCCAGCTCCAAAACAGTCATAAGCTATTGCCAATGAACTAGAAGATATTGACTCAACAAGTTTTTTACAAAAAACAGATTTACCCACACCTCCAGGCGCATGTAAAATTATTGGATGTGAGGAATTTTGAATTTCTGTAATAAGGCTATTATGCTCCTCTCGTTCAATAATAGTTTCAATATTTTCCCACCTTGCTGGCGCTGGAAATAATACTTTTTCAGAAAAAATGTGAAATCGTTTTAAAATATCTTCACGATTAATAATTCCATTCGAATGGGGCAGTACTCTTTCTTGTACAAGAGCAACAACACTTTCAACTTGAGCAGTATCTATAGCTCCAGCAAAAAGCTGTGACATTTCCCATTGTAACTCATTTTTTTGAAAATTATAATCCCCTTCTCCATCTTGAAATTCTAATATCGAGCAGAAATGAGATAGATTTTCGGAATTTAACCCTGTATATTTTTCAATAGTCTTTAAAAATCTCTTATTAACAGTGTTATTTGTTGCTAAAGAGAATATGTTTTGTTTGAAAAAACTGTCTACTGGTCTATTTGTTACAATATGGAAAGAGAAACGGGTAACATCTTTTTCTTTTAAATGCTGAGAAAATCTCTTTGCAAACTGTTCTATAGTACTTTGTAAATCACTAAGAACAAAAGGGCTATCTTTTTGCTGTGTCGTATGCTTAAGTTGATAATATTTAATAATCTTGAGATCATTCTCTTCTTTATAGTACTCGGAAACGTCGATAGCATACTCTCCTTCTTTTTCATTTTCTTCAGATCCTTCTATTACTATAGATCTTAAAGAAGGATTTGGATGTATTAGTGATAAACAACGGCGTGCAGCCCATCTGTAATGGAAAACATCACCTGCTCTCGAATAAGCAACTAAATCATTTGACATTTATTCCTGTACTTTAAAATTAAAAAGCAAATACTAATATAGAATTTTTTAGTCAAAAAAGTCTTTCAACGACAAACAATTCCCCATAGTACAAGATATTTAAAAAGCATTTCTATATCAAACACCTTTGTCTCAGAACCCTTAAAGCACGGGTTTTCATAATCATAAAAATCTATTCATTATGAAAAGACAAAGAAAAAAAATCGTGTTAACAGCATTGCTTCTGTTAATCGGATTGAGTACGAATGCTCAGGGAAATGGTTCTGCCGGAATCAATGAAGCAACTCAAATGGTTACTTCCTATTTTGACCCTGCAACGAAACTGATTTATGCCATTGGTGCGGTGGTCGGCTTAATTGGCGGGGTCAAGGTTTACAACAAATTCAGCAGTGGTGACCCTGATACCAGTAAAACTGCTGCCAGCTGGTTTGGAGCTTGTATTTTTTTAATAGTTGCAGCTACCATCCTACGTTCATTCTTCCTTTAAAATCATTGATGATGAATACCTATCATATCAACAAGGGAATAGGAAGAACGGTTGAGTTCAAAGGATTGAAAGCACAGTACCTGTTCATTTTTGCAGGAGGATTATTGGGAATACTTGTATTTATCATGATCATGTATATGGCTGGTGTCAATACCTATATCTGCTTACTTCTTGGAGGAACTACTTCTGGTCTTCTCATTTGGAAGACCTTTTCTCTCAACAGAAAGTATGGAGAACATGGATTAATGAAATTGGGAGCAAAAAAGAAGCATCCAAGGTACATCATCAGCCGAAAATCCATTTTCAGGTATATCAAGGTACACTCTAAAAAAGCTACAGCATGAGAAATCAATCCAAAGCGACAACGCTGGAAAGCAGATTTCCACTGCTAGGTGTAGAAGAGAACTGCATTATTTCAAAAGATGCTGATGTTACGGTTTGTTTCAAGGTAAGGCTTCCGGAACTGTTTACGGTAGCGTCAGCTGAGTATGAAGCTATCCATTCGGCTTGGTTTAAAGCCATAAAGACATTACCTGATTACAGCATCGTTCACAAACAGGATTGGTTTATCAAGGAAAATTACCGTCCCGATTTATCTAATGACGATCAAAGTTTTCTATCCAAGTCTTTTGAAAGGCACTTTAACGAAAGACCTTTCCTGAATCATTATTGCTATCTGTTTCTTACCAAAACAACAAAGGAAAGGATGAGAGCGCAGAGTAATTTCTCATCACTTTGTAAAGGAGTTTTGATTCCAAAAGAGATCAGGGATAAAGAAGTGATCAGCAGATTCATGGAAGCGGTTGATCAGTTTGAAAGGATTATGAATGACAGTGGGTATGTTTTTCTTGAAAAAATGACCGCTGATGAAATTACGGGAACAGCAAAACAATCGGGATTGTTAGAACAGTATCTGACTCTGTCGAGAGAAATTAATCCACCTCTCCAAGACCTCAACTTAGCAGCAGAAGAAATGCGTATTGGTAACAACCGCATCAGCATGCACACTCTTTCGGATACGGATGATCTTCCGGGTACAGTTTCTTCGCACAGCAGATACGAAAAGTTAAGTACCGACAGAAGTGACTGCTTACTCTCATTTGCATCTCCGGTTGGGCTGCTACTCAGCTGCAATCACATCTACAATCAATATCTGTTTATTGATAACAGTGATGATAATCTGAACAAGTTTGAAAAATCCGCCAGAAATATGCATTCACTGGCAAGGTACAGCAGAGCCAATCAGATCAATAAAGAATGGATTGAGAAATACCTCAACGAAGCTCATTCTTTTGGATTACAATCCATCCGTGCTCATTTTAATGTGATGTCGTGGTCTGACTATCCCCATGAATTGAAACAACTTAAAAATGACACAGGAAGTGCTTTGGCACTTATGGAATGTAAGCCACGGCATAATACAACAGATACTGCCACATTATACTGGGCAGGAATTCCCGGGAACGCAGGAGATTTTCCGAGTGAAGAAAGTTTCTACACGTTTATAGAACCTGCCTTATGTTTTTTCACTGAAGAAACCAATTATCAGGATTCCCCTTCACCTTTTGGGATAAAGATGGCAGACCGATTGACGGGAAAACCTATCCATCTGGATATTTCAGATCTTCCGATGAAACAGGGAATCATTACCAATCGAAACAAGTTCATTTTGGGACCTTCGGGGAGTGGGAAGTCTTTTTTCACCAACCATATGGTGAGGCAGTATTATGAGCAGGGAGCCCATGTTCTGTTAGTCGACACCGGAAATTCCTATCAGGGGTTATGCGAACTGATCAAAGGTAAAACAAAGGTTGAAGATGGAGTTTACTTTACTTATACAGAAGACAATCCGATTGCTTTCAATCCATTCTATACTGATGATGGAGTTTTTGATATAGAAAAACGGGAAAGCATCAAAACACTTATTCTCACACTATGGAAAAGAGATGATGAACCGCCAACCCGCTCCGAAGAAGTTGCTTTATCCAATGCAGTCAGCGGCTATATTGATCGAATCAAAAATAATGAACAGTTCCCTTCATTTAATGGCTTTTACGAGTATGTAAAAAATGATTATCAAAAAGTATTAGAGCAAAAAAAAGTCAGGGAAAAAGACTTTGATATTGCCAACTTTCTGAATGTTTTAGAGCCTTATTATAAAGGCGGAGAATATGATTTCTTATTGAATTCAGAAAAGCAATTAGATCTTCTTTCTAAGCGATTTATCGTTTTTGAAATTGATGCGATCAAGGATCATAAAATCCTTTTTCCCATTGTAACCATTATCATCATGGAAGTTTTCATTAACAAAATGCGAAGACTGAAAGGAATCAGAAAACTGATCCTGATTGAAGAAGCCTGGAAGGCAATTGCTAAAGAAGGAATGGCTGAATACATCAAATATCTCTTCAAAACTGTAAGAAAATTCTTTGGAGAAGCCATTGTTGTTACACAGGAGGTGGATGACATCATTCAGTCTCCTATTGTTAAGGAAAGCATCATCAACAATTCAGACTGTAAGATCCTTTTGGATCAGCGGAAATACATGAACAAGTTTGATGATATTCAGTCTATGCTGGGTCTTACAGACAAAGAAAAAGCACAGGTTCTTTCCATCAATATGAATAATGATCCGAAAAGACTGTATAAAGAAGTCTGGATCGGATTAGGAGGAACGCACTCTGCTGTATATGCCACGGAAGTCTCCACAGAAGAATATTTGGCCTATACCACAGAAGAAACGGAGAAAATGGAAGTCATGCAATTGGCTTCTGAACTTGATGGCAGTGTAGAGCATGCCATCAAGAGGATTTCTCTTAAGAGAATCAAATCGAATACAAAAGAAACTTAAATCATTAAAATTTTAAAACAATGAAAAATTCAATCATTACAACAGTTATGGTTATTGTATTAGCTATAACATCATTTGCAAAAGCGCAATTTGTGGTTACTGATCCGGCTAATCTGGCTTCAGGAATACTCAACTCCGCCAATGAAATTGTACAGACCTCATCGACTGTTTCGAATGTAGTTAAGAACTTCAATGAAGTTAAAAAGGTTTATGAGCAGGGTAAGGAATATTATGACAAACTGAAAGCAGTAAACAATTTAGTAAAAGATGCCCGTAAAGTTCAGCAGACTGTTTTATTGGTGGGTGATGTTTCCGAAATGTATGTCAATAATTTCGGAAAGATGCTGAATGATCCCAATTTCAATGCTCAGGAGTTGACCGCTATCGCTAACGGTTATTCAACACTATTGAACGAAAGCACTGAACTGCTTAAAGAACTTAAGCAGATTGTCACTTCTACCAATCTATCATTGAATGATAAGGAAAGAATGGAAATTATTGACAGAGTATATAAAGAGGTGAAAGATTATCACAATCTGGTAAGATATTACACCAATAAGAATATCTCTGTCAGTTATCTGAGAGCCAAAAAGCAGAACAATACGCAGAGAGTTCTCAACCTGTATGGTACTGTTAATCAAAAATACTGGTAAGATGGAACCTACTAATTTACATGAGGTGCTTCGTTCCGTGTATGAAGAGATGATGCCGATGTGTGCTGACATGGCAGCAGTAGCAAAAGGAGTTGCAGGGCTAGGAGCATTATTTTATTTGGCTGTAAAGGTTTGGCAGGCATTAAGCCGTGCCGAACCGATTGATCTCTTTCCTATGCTCAGACCATTTGCCATCGGAATCTGCATTATGTTCTTTTCAACAATTGTCTTGGGCAGCATCAACGGAGTATTAAGTCCGGTCGTTCAAGGCAGCCACTCCATGCTGGAGGGTCAGGTATTAGATCTTAATGAACTCCAGCAGAAAAAAGATCTGCTGGAAAGGGAGGCTATGCTTCGAAATCCTGAAATGGCCTATCTCATTTCTGATGAAGAATTTGACAAAAAATTGGAAGAACTAGGATGGTCACCTTCTGATTTGGTGACGATGTCGGGAATGTATATAGAGCGGGAAATGTTTGCCATTAAAAAAGATATCAGAGACGGTTTCAGAGAGTTTCTGGAAATACTCTTTCAGGCAGCGGCATTGGTGATTGATACAATCAGAACTTTCTTTCTCATTGTGCTTTCGATCCTTGGTCCTATTGCATTTGCCATATCGGTTTGGGATGGTTTTCAGTCTACGCTTACCCAATGGCTGACCAGATACATCAGTGTGTACTTATGGTTACCGGTGGCTGATATGTTCAGTGCTATCCTGGCAAAGATTCAATCCCTTATTATAGAAAGGGATATTGAAATGCTGGCAGATCCTAACTTTATTCCAGATACTTCCAATACGGTCTACATTATCTACATGATCATTGGAATCATTGGCTATTTCACTGTGCCTACCGTTACAGGCTGGATCATTCAGGCGGGCGGAGCCGGAAACTTTATGCGTAATGTTACCCAGATGACACAAAAGTCAGGAAATGTTGCGGGTGCTACTGCTGGCGCAGCGGCAGGTAATATTTCAGGACAACTCCTTAAATAATCAAAAAAACAAAAAAATGGAATTTAAAACCTTAAGAAATATAGAGAACAGTTTTAAGCAAATCAGATTGTTCACCTTTGTTTTTGCCATCCTTTGTTTTGGAGTTGTCGGCATTGTTGTGTACAAATCGTACAGTTTTGCGGAAGAACAAAGACAAAAGATATATGTCCTTGACAATGGTAAATCACTGATGGTTGCCCTATCCCAGGATATGTCTATCAACAGACCTGTAGAAGCCAGAGAACATGTAAGACGTTTTCACGAACTCTTTTTTACAGTAGCTCCTGATAAAAGTGCTATTGAGAGCAATGTAAAAAGAGCTTTTAATATGGCCGACCAATCTGCATTCAATTACTATAAGGATCTCTCTGAGAAAGGGTATTACAACAGGATCATCAGCGGAAATATTCAACAGCGAGTTGAAATTGACAGTGTAGTAGCAGATTTTAACAACTATCCCTATGCTGTAAAAACTTATGGGAAGCAATTCATTATCCGCGCAAGTAATTTAACGATCCGAAATCTTGTAACGAATTGTCAACTGGTCAATTCCGTGAGGTCAGACAGCAACCCTCAGGGGTTTACGATTGAAAAATTCAATGTCATTGAGAACAAAGATGTTGAAACTGTTAACCGATAAAAACAGCTATATGAAAAAATTAAGATTAAAAATAGAGGAATTCGTTAAAAAAGCAGAACGGAAATGGAAATCTTTACCTACCAAACGACAACGCTCTTTGACCAAGATATTTTTTTCAGGGTATGCGATAATGACGATTTTAACGGTTATTCATCTATGGTCAAAAGATTCAAAAAGTCGAACCATTCTTTCAGTTGGACATATCAATAACATTCCAAAGAAGATAAAGATGCAACATCAGCCGCTTGAAAAGCCAGCTAATTATTCACCCCATAAAACATCCCCATGAAAGAGACAAGTCAAATCAGAATCACTGAAGGAAGTATACATTCCTCAGACGAAAATGAACCTTTGGATCGTAAGCCAAGGTGGGAAAAATTTAAAAAGCCGATCATTTACTTTTTAATGTTCATTGCTTGTATGGGATCCTTGTATCTGATTTTTAAACCAAAAGATGATAAAACAACTAATCAAGAGGTAGGTTTAAATGCTGAAGTACCACAAGCCGCGGATGACAAATTACAAGCAGATAAGCAGAAGGCGTATGAGCTAGAATTGTTGGAGCAGAAAAATGAAGAAAAAAGAAATGCTATGACAAGCCTCTCAGATTATTGGAGTGAATCAAACGGCTCGAATCAGCTGACCGCTCTATCTCCAGAATCTTATAACAATACGAACGCAGATCAGAATGCTTTAAACAGCTACCGTAATGCACAACAAACATTAAGCTCATTTTACAGAAAAGACGACCATGAGGTTACCCAATTAAAAAGGGAAATTAACAGGCTTAAGAATGAAATTTCACATAAGGATGCAGTTCCAAGTACTGTAGGAATTAATGATCAGTTAGAATTGATGGAAAAGTCTTATCAGATGGCTGCAAAATATCTACCTGCGCCAAAACAGCAGGAAGAGCCTGAACCAAAGAAAACCTCTGAGGCAAAGCCTGAAGAAAACAAAGTTAAAATAACGGCAGTACAACTTCAAAAACGCAACGTCGTATCCAGTTTGTATCGAGAACCTTCAGACAGTACGTTTTCAGCATCCATCAGTCATAACCGATTTTTGGGGTTACGGAATGAACAGGAAAATACTGTATCGCAAAATCACAGCAGTATCCATGCAGTAATACATGAAACCATGACATTGGTAAATGAAAGTGTTGTACCCTTACGACTAACACAAGGTTTGCTCCTTGGAAAGATAACCATTCCTTCAGGTACTGTACTAAAAGCAGCAGGAAAACTTCAGGGAGGAAGACTGTTACTCGCAATTTCAAGTATTGAATATAAAGGCACTATAACCCCTGTCGAGATTAATATTCATGATAATGATGGGCAGTTGGGGCTTTACGTTCCCTACTCTTCAGAACAGACCGCTATTAAGGATATAGCATCCAACATGAGCCAGAATTCCGGCACCAATATTATGATGACCCAATCGGCAGGACAACAGGTTGCTGCCGATCTCACCAGAGGTTTGGTTCAGGGAGTTTCAGGATACTTTCAAAAGAAAGTAAGACAGCCTAAAGTTACTGTTAAGGCAGGGCATCAGGTGCTTTTAGTTTCAAAAAAATAATTAACCTTTAAATTAAAATTAATGAAAATACGACTTAATATATGTTTCTCGGTTCTGTTGATACTCTTCGGTATCTGCAGATTAGCAGCTCAGGAAAATTCAGGTTTCGCATCGCTTTCTCAGGCCAAACTGGAACCGTACAAGATGGAAGTTACGTACAATAAAACAACACATTTATTATTTCCATCTCCCATCCGATACGTGGATCTGGGAAGCGAAAATTTGATTGCCAATAAAGCGGACGATGTAGCGAATGTTCTCAGAATAAAATCCTCAGTAAGAGATTTCGACGAAGAAACAAACTTTTCGGTCATTACTGAGGATGGTAAATTTTACAATTTTGATGTTTTTTACAGTTCATACCCAGACACTCTGAATATTGACCTTCTGAAATTACAACGAAATCAGGAAAAAGAATACTCTACAGATGTCCTGTTTGAAGAACTTAAGGGAGAATCTTCATCATTGACTGAATTATTGATAAAAACCTTGTACCAACTTCCCAAAAGAACAGTAAAGCACATTGGTTCAAAAAGTTTTGGAATTCAGTTTCTGTTAAAATCTCTGTATGTACATGAAGGAAAGTTTTATTTTATTTTTCAAATTAAAAACAAAAGCAATGTTTCTTTTGACGTTGATTTTGTCACTTTCAAAATTACCGACAAAAAGAATCTAAAAAGAACTGTCGTTCAGGATAGGGTATTATCTCCTCTCAGGACTTATTCTCCTAACCCTACAGTCAACTACCAATCCGACGGTGAATTTCTTTATCTCATGGACCAGTTTACGCTTTTAGAAGATCAGATAGTAGAGATTGAATTGATGGAAAAAGATGGCGGACGACATCAGAAGATTCAGATAGAAAATTCAGATTTGATCAGTGCCAAAGTGGTCAATGATATTCAATTAAAACTAAACTAACATGAAGAGTTTGTTATCGTTAATAACAGTGTTTTTATGTTTTTACATAGTCAAAGCACAAAGAATGTTACCGAAGCAAAAAAGTATCGGAATCAATACAGGATTACTGTTGAAAAAGTCATCCGGAAATTATTTCGTCAATACCGATTTTATTATCTATTCAAAAAAAGGGAACTATTCGATTTATTCATTTCAATACAGCAGACAGACCATTCCGTAGAAAACTATTGATGTTCCAGTTGAAAACTGCAGTCTTGAAGTCGGTTATAGTTTTAATTTGATTGCGGGTCTGACAAAAAGCTTTTTAATCAATTCTACATTTTCCGCCACCGGAGGATATGAGAATATTAATAAAAGTGAGACACTACTCTATGACGGAGCCGTACTCTTGAATGAATCATCGTGGGTGTATGGGGGAAGTGTAAAAATTAGTGTTGAAACCTATCTGTCGGATAGGATTGTTTTAACAGGCTTTTATAAAGCAAAAATAGTATGGAATACTTCACTTGAAAACATAAGACCTGGCGTTGGTCTTGGAATCAGATTTAACTTATAAAATAAAGATTATTATGAAAAATGTAATCAATATCAAAAAACATTTTTTTGCAACTATGTATGTTTTAGCAACCTTATTTGTTGTAGAGTTTTGTTTTTCATCTTGTTCAGAAGATGAATTACAGCTACAGAAAAATTTTCCCTTTGAAGTCCAGATAATGCCTGTTTCAAAATACATTGCTAACGGAGAAACTGTGGAAATCAGATGTCGCATTATTTCTGTTGGTAACTATAGTGAAACTGAGTATTTCTTCAGGTATTTTCAGTTTGATGGAAAGGGTACATTACGTTTATTCAATGAACCTCATTTTTTACCCAACGATTCATATCTCCTGGCTGAAAAGGAATTTAGGTTATATTATACTTCTGAATCAACAGTATCTCAAAGTTTTGACATTTGGATTTCAGACAATATGGGAAATGAGCAAAAGCTGAGCATACAGTTTAGTCCTCAAAACGCAGAAACTGTATAATGTAAAATATAATGTATTAGGCTATTTTATTAGAAATAACCTTTAATTTTTCTTCACATTACAGGCTATAAGAAGTAGCCTCTCGAAATAACTGTAACCTTTTTGAAAAAATTTAAGTGAAAAAATTTTTATCAATAGGGTTACTCTTAATGACTTGCGAAAAGACGTTTCCGACCACAGGAAGGAATTGTCTTTTCGCCGAAAATTTTAAATAAACGACAATTCAATATTGTCGTTTATTTTATTAGTTAGAAATTTACAAATATCCGTTATCAGCAAAAGACAGATAATCTGTCGATGTTAAAATGCAATGATCTAGTAATTTAATATTTAAGAATTCGGATGCATTTTTTATATTCTTTGTAATTTTTAAATCTTCATTAGAGGGTTTTAAATTTCCAGATGGATGATTATGTGCTACAATTATAGAAGAAGCATTACAGAGAAGGGCTGTTTGCATAATTATCCGAACATCCACTATAGTTGAAGAAATTCCGGATTCAGAAATCTTTCTGATTCCTAAAACCTTATTACTCTGATTTAAATATAAAGCGAAAAAAGATTCTCTATAATCTATTTCATCAGAATCAAAATGTTGTCGAAATACCTCTGCCGCATCATATGAATTACTGATTACTATGTCGGAATTACCTTTTCGTGAATAACTTAATTTTATTTCATTAACAATTTTGAATTTCATTTGATATGCTCCTATACGGTGGAGACTTGCATTTACCGCATGTTTTTAATTACTAAATTATTTTCAGTTCATTTTTAAAATGTCTACTCCAAAATGAGCAACGTTTTCACAAAGCTCAAACGCTTTTTGAGACTTCATTTGAGCTGTTCCGCCCATAACTATGGATTGTAATTTGGCTTCGTCATCTTTGTAGGTTTTTACATTCTGATAGAAACCTGTCACTGCATTGTAAGCACCGAATAAAGTTCCTTTCGTGGTTTCCATTTGTTGGGCATCACTCATCATTGCATAGGCAAATGCATCCTCCACCGTGTTTTTAAAAACCGTAGACAATTCTTCAGCATTTCCTTTCTGCAGATGGTTTAAAGTTTCTTTATTGGGGTAAAGTGCTAATTGAATTAATTTTTTCATTTCAGCGTCACCAATCTTAATTTTTGCCCAATAATTAAAAGTTTCCTCTAATTGAGTACTTAGTTTATTTGCTAACCCCATGACTTTGTGAGCATCTTCCAAACGTTGTTTTGCGCCTGATGTATGTCTTATTCGTACGACGTTACTCATATTTCTTAATGACGCATTTAAAGTATTTTGGCAAACAATACGAATGGGTGTAAATGCGGCGGTAATGCTTCCGCTTCCATCATGTGAGGTCGTCAAAAAAATGTATTTTTCTGTGATGTCGTCCCCGTTTCCGACACGGATATAGTCGGGAAGTTTAGCTGTTATAAAAATTCGCTCTCCATTTCCCAATGCTCCCGCAGTCTCATACAGAATACCATTACCACCTCCTACAATAGAATCGAAGAAAGAAAATGCTTCAAGGTTTTGTACAATATGATAATCTTTACCAACTACACCTAATACAGTATTATTATCAGTGCGGATATTGGCAAAATAGTTTGGAACTTCCAATTCGGAATCACTCAATTTTAGTCCATCTTGAGATTCTACTAGCTCTGTACCTTTCGTAAATAGAGGAGATTTTTCTACCTCGTAGTCAAGCCCCGCAAATTTAATGGCTTCTTCACTTGTCGGATGTTCTTGTACAATCTGCCCTAAGTTGTGCCATACTTTTTCTTTTACGCTGAAAAATGAATATTTTCCTGTTCGGTTGTTGAAATTTAAATTATGTGCCATGATATTGTTATTTAATGTTATAAAATTGTTTTGATTGACTTAAAATGGAAGGTCATCATCCTTATCACTTTCGTTGGATTTAGGTTGACCGATTTCCTTATCATTTTTCTTGTTGACGGATGTAGACTTGCCTTCAGTTCTTTTATGACTACTGTGTAATTTAATTTGTGATGTATGGAAGTTCAGACCTGCGTTTGCTTCTCCATCTTTTCCAATCCATGCTCTTGTGTAAACTCTTCCAATTAGCTCTACTAATGTCCCTTTCGTAAGCAGCTCAGCTACTTTTGAAGAAATCCAATAGGAGCAGTCAAAGAAAGTTGTCTGTTCGATTCGCTCGCCTTGTTTGTTGCGATAATTGTCATTGGTAGCAATAGAGAAATTGACTACTTGTTTTTTGTTTGACAGAGTACGGACTTCCGCATCTCTTGTCAGTCTTCCGATAATGTTCATAACTGTTTTTTTTGATTATACATTAAAATCACTTCTTCTCTTTTCCAATCTCCCAAGCCTCTCAGGGCTTCGCTGAATATTTTTCAAAAGAAAACCGGAAAAAAGAAAGCAGATATGAAGTGTTGGCAATGAACAAGAGCAAAAGGAAACGGAATAATTGGAGGGAACCTTTAGGGAGGAAACCGTTTATGCCGTAGTCTTTTGCTGACAATAGGAATGGCTGTCAACAATACCTTAGCTGCCTTTTTACCGGTTGATTATGAAAAATGTAAACTTTTCAACTAAACAATAAGACAGAAGAAGCCAAAGTACCCTTGAAAGTGAAATATCCTGTATTTACGAACTGTTAGAAATAATTTTATTGAATAATATCAATAACATGGAATATTTAACAAAAGATGATTTAAGTGAATTTAAGAAGGAACTGTTTGACGAATTACAGAAAGTATTTGTAGAAAACAGAAAGAACTTAGATAAAAATGAAAATAAATGGGATTGGCTTAGAAGTAAGGAAATTCGGAAATTACTTGCAATCTCACCTGCAACCTTGCAAAATCTTCGTATCGGTGAAAAAATCAGGTATAAAAAAATACTGGGATCTTATTACTATAACAGAAATGATTTAGAACTATTATTTAAAACAGAATGATAATGGATAAGTATTGGAAAATATTTTTGAAAAGAATTTCGGAAGACGAAAGACTCAATGTCTGGCATCTTGTTCTTCTAATGGCAATTATGCAATTAGGTATAGATCAGCATGAAACAAAAACCATTAGAGTCAGCAGAAGTATACTTATGAAGAAATCACACATCCTAACTTTACCCACGTATCATAAATATTTTAAAGAACTACAGGCAATCGGTTACATCACCTACTATCCTTCCTATCATCCAAAAGTGAGAAGTTATATACGGATGCAATCTTGACTAATTCACTTGACGAATTCGGATATTGAATTTCAGCAAATAAAAAAGAGAGCTTTAATCATTAAGCTCTCTTTCGTTTAGGCATTAGCTCCCTATATTTTTTCAGTCTTAAGTTTCTCTTTTAAAATTTGCATTTCTCTATTGATCATTTCTTGGGTTGTAATCGCATAATCTTCAGTTTGTGTAACTGAATGATGCCCCATCATTTCCTTTACAACATGAATTGGAACACCATTTTTCAAGGTCACTGTGCTACCAAATGTTCTGCGTGCTCTATGGGTATTTAAATCTCCCTCAATTTCACAAATCGAAGCAATTTCTTTTAGGTATTCGTTCATTTTTTGATTTGATTTTACAGGAAGGACTAAATTAGTTTCTAAACAAAAAGGATGCTTTCTATACTTATTTATAAGTAAGACTGCTTTTTCAAGCAACGGGATATCTGTTCGAGATTTAGTTTTCTGACGTTTAGAAATAATCCACATCGATCCATCAATTCCATCTTTAATATCAGTTTTCCTAAGTTGTTTTACATCAATATATGCAAGACCGGTATAACATTGAAATACGAAAATATCTCTAATAGTATTTAATCTGTCTGTTGAAAAAACTTTATTCTCAATTTTGCTTAACTCTTTACTAGTTAAAGGTTTTTTATCAAGTTTTGTTTTTTGAGATTTAAACAGTTTAAATGGATCTTTCGTTATAATTTCCTTGGCTATGGCACGCAAAACTATTTTTTTAAAATTTGCAATATATTTCAGTGTTGTATTATTAGAACACTTTCTTGTTGTTTTAAGGTAAAATTCATAATTGATGATAAAACTATAGTTTAAGTCACGGAATTCAATATCGTCACATTCATAGTGATGTAAAATAAAATCCTTCACATGGGATCTTGCCGTTAAATAACGATCATGTGTTCCTTTAGCATAGTCACCAACTTCAACTAAAGCTAACATCTCGTCATTATGTTTTTGAAATTCTTGCAGTACAGTTGTTTTAGCTATTGTATTTCCCTGAATAAAATCAATAATAGCCTTTGTAGTAATGGATTTTCCATTAGTTATCAATTCTGTTCTAAAATTACTGATTCTTAGAATAATTGAATCTAAATATTGATTTAAAGATCTGGCATCTTCCTTGTTACCTATTGCTCTCTCAACATTCTGATTCCATCGCTGGCTATCCCACTTTCTTTTTGTCGAGATTTCTTTTGGTACGCCATCAACTGTAACTCTTAGATACACAAATCGGAAACTATCACCTTTTTTCCAAGGCGTCTTTAAAAAAAAAGAAACGCCTAAACTTTTTTCTAACATAATTCGAAAATTTTGGATTATTAAAATTCGAATTAAATTACCATAAAGTCAAGTCGTTAACTACCTTAACCAGTTCATCTACAGACATTTGAACTCAATTCTATGGCAGTTTTTTGATCGTATTTAAACTGCCACGATTCTGCCAGAATAATTATAAGCAATTTTAAAAATTATGCACATATAAAAAGCATAAAAAAAGCTGTAATTAATTAAATTACAGCTTTTTAATAGATTTTTGTGTGGTTTTGAAAAATTTACTTTTCCTACTCTGCGGGATGAGAGAGAGTCCTGTCGAACCCCTTATACCCCTCTTGAGTCTCTTGAATAAAATTAAATAATTGAAAATCAATCATTTATTCAATATTCATGAAAATAAAAATCTTCTTTACTTATAAAATTATTAATTCTATTCAAAATTGAGCTGCTTACTAATCATATTAAATTATTTAATCTTTCAAGACTTATATTATAGCCAACTTTTAGAGAGAAATATAATTGAAGTTAAATATCTGCTAGAAGTCGGATGGATTTTAAACCAGTACATATAAATTAAAACATTGAAGTTAAAATAATCGTTCTCATCTTTCAACTATAACAGTCTAATAAAAAGTTCCAGATTTTCTCAATAAATAGAAATGGAACAGTTAATTACCTATGCGTGATTTCTTTAAAGTAAAACGAAACATCTTAATTGAGTTTTTGTATATTTACTAATAAAGAATTAGAATATTTTGAATAAAATATAAAAATCTTAAAGGATTGTAAAATTTCAAAACTAATAATTATGAAAATTAGAAATGATTTTGTCTCCAATAGTAGTTCTGTCAGTTATATCATAACAATGAAAAAAGAACTGTTGGAAACAATGGAAAGAGCCTTCGGACATCATGCTGATAAAGAGATGGCAAAAATTAGAGATTTCGTAAAAGAGGATTTGATTCAAAATGGAACCAGAGTATATCTTGGAGATGAAGACATTTACTACAAAAAAATTGAATTCGATACGGATGGTGGTACCAATACGAAAGAATGGATAGAAGCAGAAGGAAAAGAAGTTGATCTTTCCCAAATGGATGATGAAGAAATATGGAAATATATCTATGGTGAGTATATCATGAAAGGAGAGCTAGGTAAAATTTACGGATTCGGTGTAACCCAAACACAAACTTATTAATTATGAACTTAATTAGAAGACATAGTGATGGTTATAATTTCATAGCTGACCAAGACTCAGGCGTAACCATGCGGTGGGGAAAAACTGTTAATGATGATCCTTATCGGGCTCCAATTCCTGAACTGGTAGATATTTCAATATCAAACCATTGTACAAAGGGGTGTACCTTTTGCTACCGAGATAGTATACCAAATAATGTTTTTATGAGTTTGGATGATTATGAACATGTAATCCAGTCCTTAAATGATGAACGTTGGGGAAATGTTTTTCAAGTAGCATTGGGTGGTGGTGAGCCATTGGAACATCCAGATTTTATTGAAATATTGGAAATTACAAGAAAATACAATGTAGTTCCAAACTTCACTACAAATGCAATGCATATTACTAAAGATATTGCAGAAAAAATAAAACCACTTGTTGGGGCTGTTGCTATATCTTTTCCAAATATTAGATCGATACCATTATCAAAAGCTCATATTTTTATTGATGAAGGAATTAAAACAAACATTCATTTTATTCTTGATAAGAAAAGTATAAAACAAGGAATAGAGATTTTAGAAGGAAAATATAATCATCTTCTTAATGGTTTTAATTCAATAATTTTCCTAACATTTAAACCTATGGGAAGAGGCAAAGAAGACCTCTGTTTAGAATTGAATGATGATTTGAAAAAATTTTGCAAACTAATTGATGGTCATTCTTGTCATCTCAATATAGGCTTTGATTCTTGTTTTATGCCGATGTTGATGCACTTTACCGATACTACTATTGACTTTATTGAACCATGTGAATGCGCTTTTTTCTCTGCTTACGTAGATGAGAACCTAAACGTTAAACCTTGTTCATTTGCCAATCACAACAGAGATACTTATAGTTTAAAAGAAAAAAACTTCTCCGAAATATGGAATAGTCATTGGGAAACTTATAGAAGTGCCCAAGTAAATACTTGTGAGAGATCATGTAAAAACAGTAGCAACTGTAGAGGAGGCTGCCCTTACTATAGCCAAATTAACTTATGTAAAACAGAAAATCCGGCAGAAGCACTGATATGACGAATATTTCATGGAGTCAATTTGACATTAACCAGCAGGCAAAAGATATAAGTTTTGAATCCTTTTGTTTTCAACTTGCATACCTACGTTATCATGAATTCGGTTATTTTGATAATTTTTATAACACTCCTGGTTCAGAATTTTATTTACATCTCCATACAGATTGCCAGGAATTGAACCTCAAAGCAGGCGACGAAATTGGTTGGCAGGTGAAATGGTGGTATAACACGGAGGACAATACAAGTCTTTTAAAAGATAGGCGAGAACAACTCATCAACAATTTCAATACAACTCTCAATGAACATGCCCATATAAAACTTTGGATTATTTGTACCCCTTCCAGTTTTAAAGAAAGTACCTTTAAAGATCTAAAGATTAGCTTAAAAGCGATATCACCCGCAACAGAAATTTTGCATTGGAATAAAGAGACTTTTAAAAATTTCCTTTCAGATAAGCATTCAAAATTCGGAGCAATATTTCATCATTACTTTAATACTAGCTTCATAAATTTTGAAATAGTAAAAGAATATACGGAAAGACAAATTGAATACTTACATACCAAATTTGACACAGATCTATATGTTCCTTCAGACTATGACAAGGAAATATTATATCTACTTGATTACAAAAAAATCTTCAGCGATTTAGAAATAAAAAGTACATATATAAAAGATGATATCAAGGATGCAAGACGAAGCATTCAAAGAAATGATTTAGAATCCTTTTTAGATCCGAGCTATTCAAAAAACATATTGGAACTCATAGACTTTATTTGTAAAACGTTAGACGAAGTTATTACAACATTAGTTTCAAAATTGAATATAGAAAAGTGTAAATATTTAAATGATAAAATTGATATTTATCTTAAAACATATCGTACCTACGCTAATAAGTTAAACAAGACTATTCAAGAAGACAAGTGGGCAAAAAACAAAAAGCTAAAACAATATGATTGGCAACACCAAGATATCATTGAACAAATCAACATTCTACACAGCCATTTTGTACAAATTAAAGAATTTGAAGAAAGGATTCATAGTCATAGACCAATTCCTACTCCACTTACAAAGTTATTAGACCTTGTTTTTCAAAAAGAAGTACATATATTAAGTAGTGCAGGATACGGTAAAACTAATATAGCATGTAACATAGCTCAAAACTGTATTGAAAAAAATATACCTGCAGTTTTAATATTAGGTTCAACGTTTAGAAAGCTAGATTTTCCACAGAAAATAATCTTAGAATCTATAGGAATTGACAAAGACTATAGTTTTAAACAATTCTTGCAAGCATTAAATACATTGGGCTTCAGCAAAGGAGTTAAGATACCTATAATTATTGATGGACTTAATGAAAGTAATCCTTACAAAGATATTTGGAAAACCAATATCTTTGATATAATTGCTGAAATAAAAAAACTGGACCATATTTGTTTGATTACAACCTGTAGAGACCGATATATCAATACCATATTTGAAAAAGAAAATATTTCCGATATCAAAAATAAATTCGTTTTAGAAGGGTTAACTGAAAAACAGAAGCGATCAGCCATACCAAAATATTTTGAGAAATATAATATTGTTCCAACCTCCTGGAATTTTAATAAAGATTTGTTTAAACATCCGTTATTGTTAAAAATATTCTCCGAAGCCAATCAGGAAAGCGAAAATATTAATATTTCTATTGATAATATTTTTCAAAGTTTTGACAGATATTATGATAATATTATAAAAAAGATTACAGATGATGACATAGTACTTAAGCACAAAATAAATAAAAGGATAGCACAGTTATGTGAAAAACTATGGAATGACAATTCTAGAGATGTAGACATTATTGATTTTGCTACTATCATTTCACCAGAAAGTCATAAACTTTATAATACTCCCGCTGATAAAATACTGGATGAAGGACTATGCTTATTTCAGCGAAACTTGGATGAAAGTGATAATGAAAGAATTCAGTTTGCCTATGATTTGGTTGCAGGTTATCTAATAGCTTCAAAAATTTTATTAGCAGAAGTCAAAACCGTAAAAGAAATAGAAACCAGGCTTTATAATATTGATATCCAAAATAAATTATTCTCCGGGGATTCTGCACATTCTTTGGCTGAAGATATAATGATTTCCCTGCTATATTTGCTACCTTCAAAATACAATATTGAGTTTTTTGAAGTATTTGAAGATGCTACGGCTTTAGAAATCTGCTATCGAAATATAGATTATTACATCGGTAATGATTCAGGCCAAGAGAAAATAAGGAAAATATGCGCAGATTTATCAAAAGATCACCCTACCCATCATCTTCTTTTGAACAAGTTATATGAGAACATTTATCAGAAAAAAGTTCATGGGCTTTCTCTATTTGCAATTTCTATATTGCTCCCCTTAAATCAAATTGAAATTGATATCAGTTGGACAGAAATTATTAGAAAAAATAATTCTGCAACTTATAATCTATTAGAAACAATTAATAAAAATGTTCAACGAGAGGCACTGACTTCGGTTGATGCTGAAGAATATTTTTATACTTCCTTTATTAGTACAGTTTCCTCCAATCAAATCCTCAGAGATCTTGCTACAGAAAACCTATATTTAATTGGCCGAAGAGTTCCTGAACAATTACTTAGTTTTTGCAAAAAATGTTATGATTTTAAGGATACAAATGCATTAGAATCACTTACCGCAGCACTGTGTGGAGTTTTAATATCAATTAGAGAGAAAGAAATAACAGAAAAAGCATTGATATTTTTAACCAATAATTTTTTAACCACATGGAAAAATACTCATATTGGGATTATAGAATACATTCTAACCATAATAGAATTTGCTAATAATGTTTTTAAACTCGACTATCATAAAAAATTAAAATTTAACAGCAGAAGTTTTAGAATTTCTACAAAGTTTAGAAAAGGAAAACAATATTCTCGTTTTAATACATTTCTTGCGGGTGTTGATATGTATGATTTTGTGAAATATCAGATTGCAGGAATTACATCTCAAAGCACTTTTTCAGAAAGTGACTGTATAGAAATTATTTTGAATAGGGTAAAAGAAAATGGATATGATGAAAAATTGTTTGAATCCATTAACGAAGAATTTAAAGAGAATAAAAACTATGGGTATGGGTATGGTCCTCAAATTAAATTCTATTCTGAAAAGTACCTTTGGCAGGCGTATTTTGAATTTATAGGATATTTATTTTTAGAGAATAGACTTACATCAGAAGATAAGAACAGATACCGATGTTTAGATTTGTATTATGATCCTGGCTTTCCAAGACTACCCAAACGAAATCAGATTATAGCAGATTGCTTTTTCCCACCTAAAGAAGGAGATGTACAGGGATGGATAAATTCTGAAGATCAGAATTTTATTGATTCTTATTACATACACCACCTCTTTTCAGATGAAGAATGGGTATTGATGTCTGCCTCTATTAGCCAAAAAGGAAAAGAAAATGATACACGGTTTGACCTATCTTTACATGCTTATCTAATTCCTAATGAAAAGGCTGCTAGCTTTGAAAAAAGTATTAAAAAATGCAATTATTATCCGACCGACAGCAATTCGCTGTACAATATTTATAGTGGAGAAATTAGCTGGAGTAACTTTCTAAAAAAACGAGAGAAATCTTATGGCGAGATTGATTTTAATATGGATGAGCTTGTTTGGAATTACAGATGGGCAAGCTGGTCTAATAATCGCTCACAAAATCCAAACTTCCCATTTTTAAATCCTAAAATTTCTAATGCTGATAAATTGGAATTTAATCTACTAGACTTATCTTTTTATAACAATAAAAATGAACAAGTAACTCAATTCATCTGGACTGAATCCGCTAAACTCTATTACATTAAAAGAACAGTAATTGAGAGACTTATTAAACAACAAAAGAAAGAATTAGTTTGGTATCAATTTGCTTCCAAGTCTGGAAAATATGATGATAGTAGTTTGAACCCTGTTTACAAAGATTTACGTAAGTTTTTGCGTTATTCTGCTATTATATAATTGTGGTATTAATATAGTTAATATATAACAGGGAACCTTATAAGAGAGACTATAACATCACTCTAATAAAGTCCAAATTTAGTTTACTTGATGGTACAAAACTCGAACTCCCTACTAGAGGATTTGAGGCGACTATGCAATCTTGGCGTATAACATTTAGTTACTTTAAAGGATGCTGAAATAATATAGATGATATTCTTTCAGCATCCCTTAAACCCTAAACAGTATTAACTAATACTTCTATCTCATTTAAAGACAGAAGATATTTTTTTTTGTATATTAATAAATACCGAGAATATGAGTCGCTACTTCAATTCTGTTACAGGTTGTTTATATTGAACAAATTAAATATTTCATTTTTATATTGTGCATAAACACTTAGAGCTCTTTGTTCTAATAATGCTAGCCTATCTTTGTTAACCTCATCCATTTGAATAGCATCTTCCTCTTTTGCAAAAGTTGTATTCAATCGTAAATATCCAAAGTTATCAGGTTCTGCTTTATCGATACCATTTTTCAAAAGGCTAATCAGATTTTCTGCTTGTTGAGATTGTCCCTGCATAAAAAGCTCAATAATTCTTTTCTTCTTACTAAGCACCCAATAATAAATACCAAATCTTTTGGTTCTGTTTTCCTCTAGAAAAACACTTTGCCCAGTACCAATTGATAATAGGTTGATATCTTTAAGTTCCTTTTTAAAGGCTTTTTGAGCTTCAATAAGAGCTATAAGTGACGGATTATTTGCCCATACACCACCATCTACTTTGTACTTAAAATCCACATTATTTCCATCAAGATCTAAGTAACTTTCAGAGGAATATGGATCAAAATAAGTTGGTGCAGATGATGTTGATAATGCTGCTTTAAATAATGGCAGATTAGGATCTCTCGTAAACCGTGGATGATACATACTTTTTAAAACAGAAGGACACCCCTTGTGTAAATCATAAACAGAAACAGCCACAGGAACTTTACAATCTTTCAATAGTGGAATTTTGCCTCCATGGTTTTCTTGAAAAATCTCAACAATTAATTTTTCTAAGGAATTTCTTTTATGTGTGGCTCCAAATAAGGAGCAAAACTTGTTTCTCCTGTTACCAAAAATTTTTTTCGCATTTTCAAAGTATAAATCTTTGATTCTAGAAGCAGGAATTCCGAGGGATAATGCCAATGCAAGAATGCCGCCGGTCGATGTCCCGAAAATAAGATTTACATTTTGATATATCTGCCAATCTTTCTTTCCTTTTTCCTTAAGTTCTTTTTCTATTTCTGCCAAAATAACTGCTGGAAAGATCCCTCTTATACCCCCTCCATCAATTGATAATACATTAAATTTTTCACTCATAATCAATCCTACTAACTATCTTTTATCACTTGTATGAACTATTCCCCCGCCAGTCCATTCTCCAGTCATTAACCAAATCTCGTAATGATACAGCCATTCAATTGCCCAGGGCATAATAGTATGTGAAATATACTGTGAACTTGTCCATTCTTTTGCTTTAGGATAATATAAACAAAGCTCCTGCTTGTCTTGATTATACACATGTTTTAGCCTTGATTCTTCCTCAGGTAACTCTAATGGTATAGGTTCTAAAACAAAAACCTGGGGCACATCATTAAGTTTGTAAATTAGGCGTACTAAATATTCATCACCAAGCGGAGATGACTTAAGATATCCTTCCCATTTGATTTTATTTCGGCAAAGCATAGTTGTTTTTCCAAAGCTGTACTCCTTTTTTAATGATGCCAACTGCTCAATTACACTTAACTTATTCTTCTTTATCATTCCCAAAAAAATTGTGAGGCTTTATTTTAGAAACAGCAGAAAGTCCTGATGTAGCTGTTCCAATTACACCTAGATTACGATCTACGTGATTATTCCCACTTTCAGTTAACCATCTCATTTTATTGCCAATATCCGAAAAAGTCTTTTTGACTGGTTCACTTCCAAAATAGCTTTGTAAAGACTCATTAAGCATTCTTTTATTTTCTGGAAATCGAAGATTAAGAAAGTCCTCCTTAGCTTTATCCAGCCAATCATTAAAGAACTGCTCTCTTTTTGAGCCAGGAAGAGGCCAACGATCAGCAAAATTCTCAGTAGGGTTTACAGGATTGGAAATCCATTTTATATTTCTATACAGTTTTTCATCAAAACGATCTTCAATATAATTTCGCATATTACTGACAATATTTATAAGCGCATCCGTAACATTATCTTCCCCATTGTATGCATGAGCAGCTAGAGTTGTTATGATACAGGATATAGGTTTTTCCTTTTTGTCTTCTTCGTTATAATCCTTAAACATTATATCACGGTGCCTTTTAAGCAATTGTACCGCCCTTTGTAAGGGTAATCTATCCGCCTGATATTTAGGCGTAGGATTAACAGACTCATTTAGGGAAAACATTTTGCTCTTAAATCCTTTAATATCTTCTGCTATACTCATAAACCATTTCGCATAACCAAATGGATTACTCTGGAGCCAATCAGCAGGGTTTATTGAATAGTGGTACTCAGGCCTCTCATTATCTGTAATACTTAGTACCAGTTCATCAATATTCTGGTCTTTAAGATTACTATAAGCTTTCTCCAAAATTACAGAATACCCCTTCGTATTAATAGCGGGCAAAATATCCATATGATAACGTTCATTCGGTACTCCATTTTCCCGATATCGCAATGTCCAGCATCTCCTACCTTCCTCATCTAGCAATGATTCATATTTTTTATGTTTAGACAATTGTCCCCCTACGAGTTCTTTAACATCTTTCTGTGTCCAATTTACCCTTTTTCCATTCAATTCACATACAATATCAAGATCCAGATCACCATCTGGATCAACAGTTTGAATAGTGGTCCCGATTATAAAAGAACCTTGTGGGCTAATTACTGGATTATATTCTGCCAGCTCCGAATCATCACCTGTTAGCCATGCCCCTACAGCTTTATAGCTTCTTACTGCTGCATCATGTTGACTTTCCGTAATACTGAGATTTTCGCCCAATGTATCTAAGATTTCTTCTAATTCGTTTTTTTCTCCTATTGTTATCATGGTTATTATAAATTTCTTTTTAATATTATTGTGGTGTAGGATTAGATAATTAAAATCACCTACATTCTCAAAAATAAAAAAAATTGGCTTAACGATGATACGGGAACCCGTAATAAAATATATTAAATTGGTATACCACAACATATAGAGATAACATAAGGTATGTTATCTTTATAAGTTACGGTTGACTTCAGTTTTTCATCTTGATCATAATATCTAACTTCCTGTATACTATCATCTTTAAAAAGACATTTCTTTGGTTAACTTACCATTTTCATCAAAAGAATTGCTTAAAACCAGTGATCCATTTTTATATGAATGAATTGATAAGTCAGAATATTCATCATTAAGTTGATAAGCCATCCATAGGTCTATAGGTATCAGTTTCTTTATTATATTAAACCAAAGAATAAGAAATTAATGTTTACATTCTTAATATTGGTGACATTTCTATTTTATAATATTTCTCGAATTAGTTGTGCCAACTTTGTTAATAATTTTTTACATTTATATAGCAAATAACCAATTAAAGAAAATGTAAAATTAATCCCCCACAATAAAAGAGCCCAACGCTAATTTATTTTGATAATATTCTCAACAGGTATCAAAAAAATACGATGGGCTGTACCTAGCGTTACAAACACTTATATCTCCTTACTCCGGTACTATTTACACTATTGGATCAATTAAAAGAAATATACTAGGTATAATTTCATCGTAGCTGTAATCAATTATCCTTCAACCCAAAAAAAAACTATAATTATGGACAATATCATTAAACTAGCAGACAAAGCAAAAGAAGAGTTGGCAAAAGCTTTTGTTAATAAGCCAGAGATTGAATTATGGAACTGGCTTAATATAGGTTTAAGACGAGAAGGTCTGGTAAGTGAATTGTATAAAAGACCACATATTGAAAAGAGCATTATAGCATTTCCAAATATTGGCAATCACGAAAAGGACCTGATAATTACTTGTATATCTCAGATATGGGCTCAAGAAACAAGTCACCAGAAATTACTTGATAGCTTTTTTAAAGCTGTAATTCCACCCACAACAATTATAGAAAAAGTCAGAAACATAAATGACGAAATAATGGGCCGCCTCGAAGGATTTGTTACAGCTGGTATCATTGCTCCCAAAAATATTGCTCATGAAGCACTTGCGAAAATCGGGATCGTTATGGGACGTTTGTCAGATTCTGTTCCTGATTTCATCAATGATATTGATAAGTCTGACTTCTCAGTTTTATGTGATTTCAGTGCTAGTCTTGAATATACAGCTCAAGTTGGGTATGCAAGAATGGTAGAATTAATAGAACGACTCCCAAATAATACTGCTACTTTTGGACTAAAGATCATAAAACGGGATTTAGAACATATTTACAGAGAAGAACTTTATCACAATTTATTTTTCAAACATTTGACCGCCTGGCTACAATTATCAAATAGAAACAATACAGTTAATTCCTTCGAAAAGTTTGTATTTGAGGCATCATTAAACAAAAGCAATAATTCATCAATTATAGACATTCCTTTAAATTCTCATTTATTTAATACCCGAAAAAATGTAAAACAAATTTTAAAAACAAATGCTAATTCTTTAGATAAGAATACAAACATGGGGTTGACTAAAATTAATATGGGGTTAGAAATAATCAGTAATCCAATGAACTATAATTCGCAGGACGATTTTCAATATGGTCACAAAAGTCTAGCTGAGGGGATTCATATTTTGGCAAAGAATAATTTTAATAATGATTCTAGAATTGAAATAGTCGTTAATGAAGCTGTTTCAATAAACCAACATTTAAATTATATTAATAGGGATTTTGATTTTATCGACATCAGCCGATTTAAACCCAAAGATATAAAACCAACCGACTTTACTGAGACCATTTCTAAGATTGAAAATAAAAAAATCAATTTCAATATTTTTAATTAAAGACAAAAAGAAAATATAAAGCAACATCATTGATTCACTCCTTATTTCCGTAGAAGCCCTACTTTTTACACAATCTTGGTGAGTCAATAAAGTTATTGGACAAATCTTTTTTTCTTTTACTAGAAACAGGAAAACTTCGCGTATTGCGAAGTTCCTGTTTAGCTATAGCATCTATTCTTCTGACATTGTTAGGAGGTCTTCATTTAAACGTGCTCCTTGAATTGTCATCTGTGATAATGCTTCATCAATTTCTTTTAAATCATTAGGTAAAATTTCTACCTCCAATGATTTTAAATTGTTGTCGATGTATTCAATCTTATCCATTCCAGGAATAGGAACAATAAAAGGTTTTTGAGCCAAAAGCCAGGCTAATGCAATCTGTACTGGCGTTCCATTTTTTCTTTTTGCAATTTTCACAAGTAACTCGACTAGTACACTCCTTTTATTAATATCAGAAAAGAAAGAACAGAACATTATAATAAAGAACAGATTCAAATTCACATTAGATTTTGGGACAAGATAAATGATGTTATACCCTACTATTACAAAAAGAACTTTTTTAAAACACAAACTCCAACAAATGCTCACATTACGAAGCTAAAGGAATTACGAGATGCTATTGTGCATACAAAATCAAATCACCTATTTTCAAACTCATCGAAGCTTTACTTAAGTTTAAATATGATGAAACATTTATAGCAATTAGAAAGTTTATGAATTTTTACAAAGAAGAATATATTGTAGATTGCGATTGCAGTGCAGATTTTTAGAAATACCTTTTTTTATTTACGTCTAAAATCTTATTTCAAATAAAGCAGTACTATTTAACCGTTGATATTTCATAAACCCTATATTTATGAAATCAGCGTATTTATATGTCAGAGTTAGTACTGATGAACAAATGAGAAAAGGCTATTCTCTTCCTGAGCAGGAGGAAAGGCTGTTGAAATATTGTGAACTGAATCAAATTGCTGTTAAAGGAATCTTCAGAGAAGACTTTTCAGCAAAGGACTTTAATCGGCCTGAATGGAAAAGGATTATTAAAACTTTAAAAAATAACAGAAAAAGACCTGCAGAGAATATACTATTTATTAAGTGGGATCGGTTCAGCCGTAACATTGAATATGCCTATCAAATGCTTGGTATATTAAGAAGTTTAAACACAAAACCATTCGCTATTGACCAACCAATCGATTTTAATGTTCCTGAAAGTATAGTGATGCTTGCTGTCTATCTTTCAATTCCTGAAGCTGAAAACAACAGAAGAGGACGAAATGCTTCGGATGGAATGCGTAGAGCCAGAAAAATGGGGAGATGGCCAGGAAAAGCTCCAATGGGATATATAAACCAGTCAACACAAGATGGCAGAAAAATCATGAGACCTAAACAGCCACAGGCTGATTTAATTAAATGGGCTTTTGAGCAGTTTGCTACTGGTACCTATTCAATCAATCAGGTGAGAACTATGACCGTCCAAAGAGGTCTACTGTGCAGTAAAAATAATTTTTGGAAGATACTGCATAATCCCATTTACTGTGGAATAATTACGGTTAAAGCAACTAAAACTGAAGATATTCAATATGTAAAAGGAATTCATAAGCCAATCATAACAGAAAACCTTTTCCGAACTGTCCAATTATTACTCAAAAGTAAACGCAAACAGAATGAGTCAAAACTTCAATCAAAACTTCTATTCCCACTCAGAGGGTTCATAAATTGTCCTTTCTGCAGGCGAAAGTTGACAGGAAGTACATCTCAGGGCAAAAACAAAAAATACAGGTACTATCATTGTAGTACATCTAAATGCAAAGGCAGGTTTAGAGCAGATCTTCTAGAAAAATCATACGAAAGTCTTTTAAAAAAAATCTCGTTACTTCCTAGTGTACATGAACTTTTTGACCTCATTCTCGAGGACGAAAATATATTCACAGCAAGAAGGCAAGCATTGAATGATAAAAAAGTCGTCCTTGCGGAAATTTATCAGAATAAGGAGCTTCTAGCAAAAGCAAGAAGGTATTTATTGGCTGGAAAAATAGACTTTGAAGATTTCAGAGATACTAAAAAAGAGTTTAATCAAACCTCTCATAATTTAAACGAGAGATTACAGCATCTTATACAGAAATTGAATATGGATTTTTATAAAGACAAAGAAATAGAGTCAAAAGATTGGATTAACATTTTTCAAGTCTATAACATTCAAGACTTCGTCGGTAAAAGACATATTGTAAGTATGTTTATGCCTTCTGAAATAAATATATCCCAAATGGATTTTAAGACCATACAAGTCAATCCTATTCTAAAAAAAGTAACAATGTGTGATGGATTAATCAGTAAAAGATCTGATAACACTCAAAGACTCGTCGAGAAAAATATCAACAGGATTACAAAATTCTTTTCTGGACGAATGGTTTCTACTATTCAGGCAATGAAAATCCTGAAAAATAATGGAGTACGTGTCAATGAAGATGAAGCAATTGTTATCTTAGATTTCTTATACATGCTGGCTACTATCTTCAAACAAAAAGATCTTGACCTACAAGATTGAATAATCAAGGGAATATTGAATACATAATAATGGATAATAGGAATATTCTAATGGTAAATATTTTTTATATTAAGAAACATTCAAAAACTCAACCATATTTTTACATTATTCCAAAACAACATAATCAACTGAAATTCAATTAACAAAAAATATAAAAAGGAGACATTAAAAAATAAACGTCTCCCTAAGCTTATTAACATTCTTCAAAAATTCCATCAACGATAATTCGTACATTGTAATAGATATGACTTAATCTAATAGTTAGCCATTAATAAACTACCCACAATGTACATTTCTACAACAGGATAGGTAGAAGCTGAGCCAAACTTTCTATCTGTAAAAAATTATTTGGTTTGACTTTCTCATCATTTTTTTCATGCTCCCAAGTTATATGATACGGAACATGTATTGCTTGCGCTCCGACTTCTAAAACGGGCAAAATATCTGAATTTATTGAATTCCCAATCATCAAGAAATCTCCTGCCTCGCATTCAAGTTTACTCATGAGCTTTAAATAATCATTATTCTTTTTATTACTCATAATCTCAACATGATGAAAATACTTTTGGAGACCCGAATTATTTAGTTTCCTTTCCTGATCCAAAAGATCGCCTTTGGTGGCTACTATCAATTTGTAGTTTTTATTAAGTTGAGCCAATGTATCTTCTACACCATCCAACAATTCAATTGGCATCCTTAGTAGATCCTGTCCAATTTCTATAATCTTATTAGCCGTTTTTAAAGATAATTGGCCTGCTGAGATTCTACTCGCTGTTTCTATCATACAAAGTATAAAACCTTTCACTCCATATCCATATAAGGATAGATTATTCATTTCCGTTTCAAACAGTTCTTTTGATATTGAATGTTGAGGAAGATAATTTTCTAATAATTGGCAAAATTCAACCTCTGCCTTTTGGTAATAGGGTTCATTTATCCATAAAGTATCATCCGCATCAAAGGCTATAATCTTGATGGATTCTCTATTTATATTAATTATTCAATTTTTAATATTATCTAATTTGGGTATTACTGTACTGTTCCCATAAAGATATCAGATTTAATTCTGAATCATAGATAGCATTAAACGCAAAAACCTCACCTTTAGAAACATAATCATATATATATAAATCAGTTAAAGGTGTTGGAATATCCGCCAAATTTTCAGCTTCTATCCATTCTAGTTCTCCTTCATTACAATATGGGGCATCTACAAATTCGATATCTGATACATATACATAACTTATCCAATTGTATTTCACAGGTGATGTTTCAGTTAAAATCCCACAAAACTGTTTCGAAGTAATATGAATTCCCGTTTCTTCCATTACTTCACGTACCACAGCATCGTCAGGATTTTCAAATGGATCTATTTTTCCGCCAACAGGAACATACATATCTTTATTTGGTTCTTTTAGTCGTTTTAGCAACAAAAATTTATCCTTGTTTCTTAATATACATAGCGTAGCTACCTTCTTCATTCCATTCACACAATTATTCATGTTTTTTACCTTTTTAAACAAAAATAATAAAATTCCAAAAGAGTTTTCAATACCTGAACTGCATATATCTTCAACAAAATTATAAATTACCTCTTGTATCTTGAGCAAAACTCAACATACGTCAGAATATTTTATAGTTATTAATATCAATTTCCAAAATTTTTGACAATTAGCTTGTTTGCGTTGTGAATAAACTTCTGGTCGTGATACTTCCCAACACGCACTGCAAAACACAGTAAATCAGTTGGTCTTGAAAAATCAACATACATCATTTTAAAGTTTCATTCGACCTTCTTTTATTTAGATGTGAAAAGTTCTGCTCCTGAAAGAATAAAGGATTTTTCCAAGTAAAATCTGATCTTTTTTGGGTTCCTTTAACAAAAACTGTAAGCTTCGATTTCAGATGAATGGTGGACCTTTGCAGGAATTATTTATCTAACATATTACGTTGTTTTATCCAAAACAGTAAAATGTTTCGTTTTTACAGTTGAACGTTTCATTTGTAGCTATTTCATTTTTTTAACTTTGCAGGATAAACAGTTTTTTGTAGCAATGGCAAAATCTTACAACATACCAGCGTTTTTAAAGTACATCAATATTAATGGTAGAAATGACGATGGAGTTCAGGTAATTCATTATGATGAGCACAAAAATATATTGTTGAAATCGCCCCCTGTACAACTGGAATTTTACCTGATGGCTATCAAAAGCAACATAGATGTATATCCCCCTGTTGAAGAAATGTCAAGTTCTTATCTCTTTCTTGATAAACCGGGAAATAGTATGGAATGGGATTTGTCCGGTCCATTTATCGGTTATGGTATTTTTGTGAATGCAAAATTATTGGATAAGTTTGCAAAAGATTATACTTTCACAGGCTATACCCGCCATGAAGCACTTTTTTTGACTGACAGGGAAAGTAAAATTTTATATGACCTTTTTATAAAAGCTTACGAAGAATATCAACGAGATGGTTTTTCACAAGATGTGCTTATCTCCTATGCCACTTTAATTCTTTCTTATACACAAACTTTCTATGAACGTCAGTTTGAAGCCCGAAGTAAAGTTTACAATAAGGTTGTGGCTGACTTTTATAAGCAATTAGACCAATATTTTGAAAATGATAGTAAAGAGGAATTCCCTACAGTCAACTATTTTGCATCAAAAGCCAATCTTTCCGTTAATTATTTTGGTGATGTTATCAAACATTTTACTGGACAATCACCAATAGAACATATTCATCAATATATTATTCAAATAGCAAAGAAAAAACTGCGGGAAACCAAACTTACCATCAATGAAATTGCATATAGTCTAGGTTTTGAATATCCCACTTATTTTACACGCTTCTTTCGCCAAAAAACAGGAATCTCACCTAAAATATTTAGAAATCAGTAAAACGTTTCGTTTTTAAAGTATTTTGTTTTCAAATATAGCTTAAAGGTCTGTTTACCTTTGTTCTACCAAAAAGGTTGAATGTCTGGCATTCAATTTAAAAAAAGAACAAGACAATGAAACAGTCCATAAAATTCAAGAATGGAGAAATCGACATAGCTGGAAATATTTTCCTTCCTGAGGATTTCAATACAACAAATAAGTACCCCGCAATTGTAATTGGTCATCCTGCCGGAGGCGTAAAAGAACAGACAGCCGGAATATACGCTTCAAAAATGGCAGAGAAAGGATTCGTAACGCTTGCTTTTGATGCCAGTTATCAAGGTGAAAGCGGTGGTCTTCCAAGAAACACTGAAAACCCGTCAGCCAGAGTTAGTGACATTAGTGCTGCTGTTGATTTTCTGACAACATTAACCTACGTAGATTCAGAACATATCGGTGGAATTGGTATCTGTGCTAGTGGAGGATATTTTGTTGCCGCCACAAAAGAAGATAAACGTATCAAAGCCCTGGTAACAGTAAGCGGTGTTGATATCGGACAGATGTACCATGAGGGATGGAACGGAAAAGGAGGAACAGTCAACATACAGGAAATATTGAAAGCTGTCGCAAATCAACGTACAGCTGAAGCTGAAGGAGCAGAGCCTATATTCCTGAATTGGTTGGGTGACCGCAATCCTGAATATGGTAAAGAAGCAACAGACGGCTATGATTACTATCGGACAGAAAGAGCACAGCATCCGAATTCTACAGGAGCATTTCTATTAACCGATTTAAGCAGACTTATTAATTTCCGGGCATTTGACCGGATTGAAAGCCTACTAACACAACCCTTACTTGTGATTGTAGGTAGTGAAGCTAATTCCAAATGGAACAGTGATTACCTCTATGCCAACGCAGGAAGCAAGATTAAGGAATATTTTATTGTGGATGGAGCCAATCATTTTGATTTATATGACATTCCACAATACGTAGATCAGGGTATTGAAAAAATCACCCAATTTTTCGGAAACAACCTCTAAACAACAAATAAATATTAATTTCTAAAATTTAATACAATGAAAAAATCAGTAAAATTTAAGGCACTTTATTGGGATATTGCAGCAGATCTTCTTTTCCCACCAAGTTTTGATGAAAGCAAAAAATACCCTGTTATCATCAGTACGCACCCAATTGGAAGTTGTAAAGAACAGACTTCAGGAAACGTTTACGGACAGGCATTTGCTGATGCAGGTTTTGTAGTACTAGTTCCCGATGCTTCTTTTCAAGGTGAAAGTGGCGGCGAACCAAGGTTTTTAGAAGATCCCTCATTTCGAGTAGAAGATTACAGCTATGCGTGTGACTATCTTGTAACGCTTCCTTTTGTTGATGAAAACCGTATCGGTGCATTAGGGATGTGTGGTGCAGGTGGCTATGTTATCAGCGCAACAATGAAAGAACGCCGTATTAAGGCAGTTGCAACACTTACTGGGGCAAACTATGGTCGTGTAATGCGTGAGTTCGGTGATCCTATTGCCAACCTTGAAGCGATTGCAGCACAAAGAACTGCCGAGGCAAGAGGCGCAGCTCTTAGAGTTGACCAGGGGCTTTATCCAACCTATGAAATGGCAAAAGAAGCAGATGCGGACATTGACCTTTTAGAAGCAACAGAATATTACCGTACTTCACGCGGTGAAAAACCAAATGGGGTAAACAAGACCTTATTCTCTCATAATGCATCAGCATTGACCTGGGATGCATACAATTTAGCGGAGAAATTATTAACACAACCATTATTGGTCATCGTAGGCCGCAAACCTGGAGCTTTCGGTGCCTATAGAGATGGCTTCGAAATCATTCGCCGTGCAGCTTCTACCAAAAAAGAATTGGTTGTTGTTGATGGATGGTCACACTATGATCTTTACGACAAACCTGAACCCGTGAAAATTGCATTAGAAAAATTGATCCCGTTCTATCAAGAAAACCTTTAATTATTAACAGTAAATAATACCAATGACTTTATCTATTGTAAGGTCATTGGCATTTTCTATTCAATTAAAAAAATGTATACAGAAAAAGAAATAACGGCAATGGGCTACAGCCCTGCTCCGGAGAGTTATTTTACAGGAAGAGCTTTCCTAAAAACATATGTAAATCCGGATGAAAAAACCAATGCCTATATCGGTGAGGTCCTATTTGAAGCAGGAACTCGTACCAAGTGGCATACGCATGAAAGTAACCAAATTTTATTGGTACGTGAAGGTATTTGTTTATATCAGGAAGAAGGAAAGCCGATACAAAAAATAGAAGCAGGGGATTTTGTAAACGTTATGTCCGGTATAAAGCATTGGCATGGCGCATCCCCCGATAGCATTATGATCCATACAGCAATCGGGCTTAATGCCGAAAAAGGTCTCGTGAACTGGATGGAACCAGTGTCTGATGAAGAATACAATCAATACTAATTACAGATTAAATATTAAAGATGAAAACAAAGGTTTTAGTGTTAGGTGCTGGAGGAGCTATTGCCTATCACGTCATATCGTTTCTTCAGAAAAATGAAAATATAGAATTGACTTTGTTTGCAAGAAACAGTGAACACCTGAACAATTTTAAATCAACAGCGAAGATTATCGAAGGGGACGTATTGAGCAAGGAAGATATAAACAACGCTATTAAAGGACAGGATATTGTTTATGCCAATCTTTCCGGAGCAGTTGACCAAATGGCAAAAATAATTATAGAATCAATGCATGTTAATGGAGTCAATAGATTGATTTTCGTAACTGCTTTGGGTATTTACAATGAAGTTGCCGGAAAGTTTGGGGAATGGAATAACCGCATGATAGGTTCTGAATTAGTAAGATACCGAAAAGCTGCTGATATTATTGAAAAATCAACACTTAACTATACTATTGTACGCCCATCCTGGTTGACCGATAAGGATGAAACAGATTTTGAAACCACACAAAAAGGCGAAAAGTTTACCGGAACAGAAGTCGCAAGAAAAGCCGTTGGGGTATATATTGCTTCTGTTATAGAAGAACCTTCAAAAGGTATCAAAGCAAGTATAGGTGTACAAAAACCGGGTTCCGAAGGTGACAAACCAGCATTTTATTAATGTTAAACTATTTCCGAAGACAAATGGACAATAAAACAGTATTACTCATCAATACACATCTGACCTATCCGAATAGATCAGAAGGGAAACTCAATGCGTCCTTTCAGCAGGTCGCACGGGATTTTTTTATATCCAGTGGATATCATGTACTGGAAACCAAAGTGGAAAACGGCTATAACCCAGTGGAAGAGGTTGCAAAGCATCTGAAAGCAGATATTATTATCCTTCAAACTCCGATAAATTGGTTTGGCGCTCCCTGGATTTACAAAAAATATACGGATGAGCTGTTCGAAGCCGGATATGCCAATCATGAGTTTTTAGAAGGTGATGGACGCAGCAGACAAGATGTGAGCAAACAATATGGTTCCGGAGGTAAACTAACCGGGAAAAGGTTTATGGTATCTGCTACATGGAATGCTCCAGAAGAAGCATTCGGTAATATTGAGCAAAGGTTAATGCAAGGTAAAACAACCGATGACCTGTTGCTGAACATTACTAGTAACTACGCATTTTGTGGCAGTAGCATCCTTCCGGGATTCAACAGCTTTGATGTGGTTAAAAATGGTACACCAAAAGATGACCTTGAAAATTACAAAATGCATCTGGCAGGTATTCTATAAATACAAAATAATTAAACAGAAAAATTTTAAAACTAGAAAATTGGAATTGTAAGTTATTATAACCGGAGCTACTGGAATGGTAAGCGATGGTGTAATACAGGAACGTATAGCCAATGCATTAGTTAAGAAAATATTACTTATCAATCGCAGCCCGAGTGGTTACTCTGACCCTAAAATTGAAGAAATACTACACTAGCAATCCTACCCGTGGTTAAATTACCTCATCATCATTTTTATTGAAATCTTAAGTTGCGAGATTAATTGGTTAAAGGAATATTGAACACATAATAATGGATAATAGGAATATTTTAATCACAAATATTTTTATATATTAAAAAACATTCGAAAACTCGAACACATTTTTACATTATTCTAAAACAATATAATTAACTGAAAATCAACCAACAACAAACATAAAAAAAGGAGACGTTTAAAAATAAACGTCTCCCTAAGCGGAGAGTGAGGGATTCGAACCCCCGGACCTGTTACAGTCAACAGTTTTCAAGACTGCCGCAATCGACCACTCTGCCAACTCTCCTTTAACTCCGGTAGTACCGTTGTTTTCAGTGGTGCAAATATAGAAAGTTTTTTATTACTGACAAAATATTTTTTCAATAAAATTCGAATTTTCTAGAGTTTTAAAGGGATAGCGGTGTTCTCAATCAAAGAAAACACAGGTATTATGATCTCAACATCAGACATTTGAATTCAGAAATAAAAACATTTCTATCTGGATAATTTTTTTAAAAATATTTTTTATCCATAGTAATATTCGGTAGTGACATCTCCGCTAAACGCCGGGTACGCCTCCTGTTTTTCCATATGCAATTCGAATAACCGGTCTCCGTTTTTACTTCCTCCCCGAATTTTTAAAGAATACCACCCATTTTCTAAAGATAAAGTAATACTGTTTTCTTCATTTATTGTGGTAATATCTTTTAAATAGCCAATTCCTACAATTTTCACTTCATTATTGGCCGTCTGGAATACCCAGCCTCTGGACTCTACCTCTACTTCATCATCATTCAGAATTTTTTCTTCATTTACAGAAACCCGGAATGCATAATAGTCTTCCTCTACCCCTATGATTGGAATAGCAATTCCTGATTTTGTTATTTCATCCCCATGTTCGTTTTCTACAAAATATTTTAAAATATTATTACCTTCAAGATGATTTTCTTCCAGATATTTTGCTAAAAGCTGTGGACTAAACACCACAAAACCTTTAAGTTCTGAGAATATTTTTTTCATATATGGATTGGATTTGGGTTAGTTTTCGTCTGCCATTTTAAGTATAACAGACAGATCTGTCAGATAATTATAGCAGGAACTGCAGTCTTTATTGAGCAAAATCTTCTGATATCTTTCTCTGACAGTTTTATCTTTGGAATGAAGTGTGTTATGAATATTTTTCTTTTATTAATTGACCCTGTTTTCTTCATTAAATGTTATAAAATCATTTTGTGAAATATTGTCAAGAATATCTATCAGTCTATCTTCTGTAGCTATTTCCTTATCATAAAACTGTTCAAGATATTCTTCACTTTCTTCATCATCTCCATCTGGATTATCAGTAAAAAACTCTTCAGATTTCAGGTTATTGATTATATCTAAAGTATAATCAATTGTTGATTTTATCTTCGACTCCTCTCCTTTTACAATTTTGATGATATTGGTTGCAACCAAGACAATATTTACTGCAATGGCTGCCTGATAACTACTGTATTCATCATCTTCAGGAGCTAAATTATCAAGAATAGTAAACTTCTCTACATCTGAATAACTCAGTTCATTACCCATAAAGATCTGGCTTAAAACATAGTCTGAAAACTCAGTAAGCTGCACACTCCCATTCTTAAAACGCTGAGCATAATCATAATCATCATCTTTAATTTCTTCTTCAAAAAGTTGATACAGGTCTTTAATTCTTATAAGTGATGACAGATTAAATTTGATTTTATTTTCTTTACTAAGATTTAATGATTTTTCTTTAACTGACTTTTCGCTCATGTCTGTTTATTTATATTTTGGTTGATACTTTCCTTCAGGAATATGGTACTTCCCTCCTTCCTGTCTATTTTTACTAAACTTGCCGGTTGTTCCTTCTTCAAATTTAACATTATTATTGTTCATGTGATGCTCACAATCAATACAAATTTTCGTGCTAGGTTCAATTTCCTTAATTCCTTTTTTAGCATTAATTAAAGCTTCTTCAGCGTGAACATTGTCTGCTTTGCTTTGTATCACAGTGACTCCCATTTCTTTTGCCCATTCTTTTATCTGCCTAGGCACATATTTTTTACTTGAAGAAACATAGTAATTACCATTGCCATCTGTACCTACTGCTGTGACACTAAACCCTTTGGCATCACCAAGTGTACTGTGTGCATCCCTTACCAGCTCCTGTAGAAAGTTAACAGGATCATTATGCAGACCAAAAACATCTACCCAGGTATTGGTGTCACTCACGAAAGCATACATTGTATCATTATTACCTAATAATCCAATAGGATCTTTTGATATATACATTCCAGAAGCAGCATCATAATATCTCCATCTGTTATAATAATGTCCTTCTATTTCCTGATCTGCATACTGGCCAAGTTGCCTGAATGGAATAAAATAAAGATCTCCTGTACAGTTTCTCAAGTTTCCATAGATATCAAACTCTGCTTTCCAGATTAACTCTCCTTTTTCATTATAGGACTGTAGTGGTCTTCCGATATAATCTGAAATGATACTGAAGCGCTCTCCATTTATCATTTTTGCACAAGGAAAAAGTGCCCCTCTTTCATATACCCATGTAATAAGATTTTCTGTTTTTTCATCTTCTGTTTCCAATTCACCTGCCTCATTGATGTGTGTTTTAGGAATTTCTTCTATGTCATAGCTCCATTCATGTAAAAGAACATTGGCATCCCATACAAATCTGGTTATTTTATTTTCTATGATTTTTGAAATTCTCCGTCCAAGTGCATCATATTCAAAACTTACTTCTTTACCATCAGGACGCTTTACTTTTGCCAGCATTCCGTTGGCATTCCAGATGTACGCCCAATCTCCGGATTCCCATTCTGGATTCTGGATTTCTTCTGAAAGCACAGTATGTATATTGGGCAGGTCGGTTTCTTTCAGCATTTTCGGATTACTTAACCAATCTGAAGCTATGGGTTTATAATAAGGGTGTACATGCTCTTGTTGTTCTGTATGCTCCTGCTTGGCATTGTTGATCGGCCGTTTACTTTTTAACAATAAATTTCCTTCTTCATCATAGTGATAAAACCAGTTTTTATCCCGCATCAGCTTTCCACCTTTGTCGTAGATTCGGTCTGTCTGGCGGACACTTTCATGTAAGCATCCTGTAGCATCCGGATTTTTATACTGTACCTCCCCGTTGGAATATTCTGCAGCCAGAAGGCTTCCGAAAGCATCGTAATCAAACCTTGTTCTTCCGCCCGTTACTCTATCCAGGGTATGCAGCAAACGGCTTCCTGCTGCCCAGTCATAATCTTTATGGAAAGCGGTATGAGTTTTATTCACTGTTACTTTCTGACTTACAGGCATTCCAATGTGATCAAATTCAAAGATACTTTCTACTCCACCAGTCATTTGACGGGAATACATCTGTCCGTTACGGCTGATCTCAAGATTCATTTCCCAGGGTAGAGCTGAACTTTGACTGGCAGCAGAAACTGTTATAAGCTGATCAAAATCATTATAGGAATAATCGATTTCTGCACCCAAACTACTCTGTAAACTGATCAGATTACCATGATTATCGTATTCATATTGAATGGAATGCTCACCTTGCTGCTCGCTGGTGACTAATCCCAGTTTATTTCTCTGAAAGATAACGCTGCTGTTTTCATTATCTGCCCTTACCAATAACCCTGAAGTATTATACTGATAAGCTTCCCAGGTTCCGTCTGGATAGTGGCTCTGTGTCAATCTTCCCGCCAGATCGTATTCATAAAAAATATCTTTTCCGTGAGGAGTTCTGCTTTGGGTTACCATTCCGTCTTTATCCCTTACAAAGAATTTTTTCTGACCATCGAAGCCTGTTTCTCCAATGATTTCATTGTTATTATTTCTTTCAAAAGAATAGCTTTCTCCTTTTTCATTGGTAATACTCATTAAATTTTCATAAGCATCATATCCGAAGACTAAAGTTTCTTCTTTTTTATGGGTCTGTGCATTCCGTCGAATCTGACGTTTCAGGCTTCCCATCGGTGTATAACTCATCAACCATTCTGCACGCCCGTCTGTAGCATATACAGGAAGATCATAAGCATCATAACTGAGTTTTAACGGCAATTGCCCGTGTTCATTCATTTCTACAACCCTTCCTATTTTATCTCTGTTCCAAAGAGTTTTGGTCAAAGGTTTTGGACTATAAATCAGAAGTCTACCATAAGCATCATACTTCCAGTACTGCTCCGCTCCAGCACTATTCGTAAGCAGGATAAGCTGCCCTCTGTCATTATATCCATAATGTGTAATAATATCTCTTTTTAAACTTCTTTCAGGGATTTTCCCTCCCTCAGGATATTCATAGCTGATAGTTTCTTCTGCAGGATCGGTGTAGCTTAACAGTTTTCCATCTTGATCATAATGCCATATTTCCGAAGCTCCTGAAGGGGAAAAGCGGGCCGTAACCTGTCCGTATTCATTGTAATGATAATAATATTCTTCACCATCCGGAGTATGGAATATTGTAATATTTCCCATTTCATCATAAGTATACCCCTGAACCCGTCCTTCCGGTGTTCCCCACATCTTTAGTTCGTTGTGAGCAGTATAATCATACCAGGTTTCTCCACCTTCTCCATCTACTTTTTTATACACCAGAAAGTTTTCATCGTAATGATATTCCTCTGTTTTATTGTTTTGTTTCGGATAGATCACTTCTGTAAAGCCTTCCTCATCATGATAATGAAGTTTCCCTTCCATATATCCATCTACTCCTTTGGTATGTACTACCCTTCCTTTTTTATCATACTCCCACTGATAGCTCATTCCGTTTCGGTTGGTTCTTTTCACCACCTGATTTTTTCTATCATATTCAAACATAATGGCCTTTTTGTGGACATCCCAAACATGAGTGAGATTACTCCGTTCATCATAACTGTAACGAACCTGCAGATCTCTTTGGTTTTTATAGCAATAATAAACTTCTGTTATCTTTTTATGTTCAGGGTGAATCGTTGTTTCTATACTCGTTTCAGTATTAACATCTTTTATCTTTTTTAGAACAATGCTACGACTTTCATACTCATATTCACGAATGGTTCCGTCACCATATTCGATCCTGGCTACTTTGTATATCACTCCTTCTGTAGCATGGTGAAAGCGTTTATAAGTGTAGATATCAGTACCTTTTCGGATAACCCAAATACTGCTGTCAGGTCTGTACTGCCAGATTTTGTGATCTCTGAAATAGGTCATTTCCTCTCCAATTTCTGGTGCAGGAATGAGCATTGCTATATTTTCATCGGGATGCATCCACCCTGCAAACTTATGATCTTCTTCAGGCAGAATAAACAGGTCATGATTATTGAAAACACCATTTCCAAGAGGTCCAAAATCATAAGGCCTGTCACTGTGCCATATATTTTTCCAGGTTAAAGGTGTACTGCCCTGAATGATAAAATCATCCCATTCGAAAACCATTGCTCCTGTTGCAAAATTCACAGGTTCAAGTCCGTAATGACATAATTTCTTGGATAGGGCATTGGCAAATTTGAATTTATTGAAAGGAGCTTTTTTAAGGACACTGTTATTGAGTTTTTTTAAACCATTCGCTCCCAGTTTTCCTATTTTCTTGGTTAAACTTCTCATTAAAAACATTCCGGCAAGACGCATGAGCATTTCTCCAGGGGTATAAGTATGAGGAACAAATGCTCCTCCCACCAATACAGGGCCGCCCGTATTGATCTGGATATACATGCTTGAAAAATTATTGTAGAAAGCAAAGTATGCCAACGGATTTTTCTTTGGTTTATCCGGCATGGCAGGCAGCATGGTCATTCCGAAAGGGAATCCCATACAGGTTAATACCTGTTGAGGCTGATTTCCGCTCATTTTACTTCCCTGTGCCAGAACGGTCTGTGAACCGTAATACACTTCTCCTTCATGGGGAGCTTCCTGAGGAAAAGGAATGAGATACACCGGAATAAGCGATGTAACGTGTCTGAATGGAATAACCACTCCCATCACACTGGTTGTAGTGGTTGCTTTATGCCTTCCGTGAACATATATTGAGCCTCCCATCGGAATACTTTCCGGAAGAGAGGGCATCAGATTTCTTGCAAATTGCGGAACCGGAATCTTGATGGTAATATAATCCATAATATCAAAAACAATCCCGATAAACGGATGCGGCAATGGCAAGGGAATAAACATGAATGAAGGTGGCGGCGGAATGAGAGTCCAATGGATATCAATGGCCAGCACGATATCAAAATGTTTACTTGTATGCTGAATGGCTGTGGAAGGCATTGCAGGGTTATTGACCTTAATCAGTTTTACTTTGCTTTCCGGAGCTGCGCGCTCTGCAGTCACCGCACTGTCTCCACCTCCGCCTCCGCTGCTTTTTGCGGGCTGATCAGGCTCTCCGCCCGCAATGGACTTCACCATAGAAACAGGATTCAGGGAATCAAAATTATTTTTCATTCCGTTCTTCCAGCCCTGTGTGGTTTTATCCCAACTTACCGAAGTAACGTCTGCGTTTACCTTCCAGGAGCGGTCCGGGTTCATGTCCGGCTTTGCTACCTTGATCGGTTTTACTGTTTTTTTATTCAGATCTGCCATGATTCTTTTAATTTGAGATTACCCTGCTTTTGGTTTTTCTACACTCACCTTCCAGTCATCACCAAAATAAGTCTTCATTTCATTGTCCAGTATTCTTTTTTTATCAGTGTCGCCTTCATATTTTAGAATAAGCATTGAGGCTACAAACCTCAGACTGCTCAGTTCTCTTGCTGAAGAATCCATTACTTTTGCTATATCCAGACATTTTTCAAAATATCTGATCATTTTATCTTTTGTCAGAACCGTATCATTCAATGTAGCGATGATTCTGTAACACTCAATCGCCATTGCATATTCTCCTATTTTCTGAGCGGTTTCTGCAGCTTTTTCAAATATTTTTTCTGCTTTGGATTTTTTGGAGTTTCCTAACAGATAACTACCATAATTCATATACATCTGAACTGCTAAAGGGCTATCCGGTTCTACTTCTTCTAATATTGTGCGGTAGGTATCTTCTGCCTTTTCTTTCTTCCTGTCTGCGGTATAAGCCTGTGTAAGCATAAAATAAGCAGAAATCTCTCCTTGTTTATTCTTTTGTTCTTTAGCAAGTTTCACTGCTGTTTTCAATGCATGCTCTGCTTCTTTGAATCTTTCTTTGCTTAAATGATTACTTGCGATAAGAATCTGCTGTTGAAAATCCGTATCCGGGCTGTTCTTCTTGCGATTGGTATGAGCTGCCGTATTCTGCATTAACTGATGAATGTCTACTTCCACTCTGAAGCGATGTGCGGAAGAGATATTGGGTAAGGTTCTGTAGGTATGATGTTCTGCCCAAACCAGTTTAATATCTTTATTTTCTGAGTTCTCACAGATCCTGCACCACTCTTTCACCCACAAAGAAAGTTCCTCGGTATCACTGATCCTGAGTGGAGCAATGTAGATGTAAATTTTAGAATCCTGAATATTAGGGAAGTTCTTCTTTAATTCCATTAAAGGATAAAATGCCTTATACGCATCTGTTTTAAAGTTTTCTTCCGGGTTTTTCAGATCCCATTGGGGAATATTCTCTTCGCTTTTTTTCAACATCTCATAGAACTCAGTCCATTCATCCAATAAGGTTTGTCCGAAAGAGTTCATTCCGTTAAATTCCTGATAGTGGAGTAAAAAAACATCATCATTTTCTTCATCTTCAGAAAGCTTCGACTTGATAAATCCGTCAAAAAGATCCGTTTCATGTTTTTCTCCTATACAGATCAGCATAGGTTTTTCTTCATTCTTTGAAACGACTTTCTGCCATTGTCTTTTTAACTTCACCAACTCCAAATCTACTGGATTCATCTGTCTTAATTCAGTTTTACAGTTCCACTTACAATATTTGTTTCACTTCCGCCTCCAACATTGATTTTTCCTCCACTGCTAAGATTGGCTTCAGTATCACCCCTCATAGAAAGTGTATTGGTTCCGATATCGAGCGTATCAGATTTGATTCCGACACCTGAAGTAGGTTCACCGTCTTCAGGTCCTACTCCTACTCCGATACTCGTTGTTCCACCAACACCAATATTGACTCCCTGTACAAATATTTCTTTTCCTTTAATCTGAATATTACCCTCTTTATCCATATAGATCGAACTGCTTCCACAATTCAGCGTAATGGAAATTTTGCTGTCTATCGTTATATTTCCGGCTCCATCCAGAAAAACAGAATTTTGATCTTTATCTTTTACGGTAATTCCACCAGCATCATCCAGACTCATCGTATGTCCGCTTTTACTGCTTAAGCTTTTAATATTATTTCCGGCTCCTCCGCCTCCGCCAACTCCTCCATGGAACATTCCTCCCATCACAAACGGGCGGTCAGGATGTTGATGGGCAAAATTGACCACTACCTGATCTCCTTCTTCAGGAATCGCCATGAAACCACGATTTTTACTCACTTTTTCGCTTCCTCCGCCATCCGGAGTCATTACTCTGATATATTCTGTTGTGGTAGAACCATTTTGCCAGTCGAACTGTACTTTAACTCTACCCTGATTCAAAGGATCTACATTGGAAATTACTTTGGCAAATTGTGCATCTGCTTTTGGGGTATGGAACTCCGGACGAGGGATAAATCCGGTATCAGAAGCTATTGCCTCAAAAGTTCCGGTATAATATCCTCTGGCATCTACCTCATGATACATATCTGTAATCATCAGTTTAGTAAAATAGGTCGTTTCGCTGCTTTCAGCTTTTCTCATTTCAATATCAGCAATACAGCCAGGGTAAAGAAATGGTACCGTGGTAATTCCTGAAATAACAAATACTTCAGCGGCCTTACTTCCTGCAGTTCCTTTTTGAGAATTTTCCACATCCATGAAAGACACAGCTTTTATGGGAGCCACTCTTAACGATGGAGTTGTAAAAGTTTTTTCTGAAATTTCATACGCTCTTTTGGCTATATCTGAAGTATGATTAATTTTTGAATTTCCTGCTGTTAATTTTTCATTTTTACTGCTGTTATAGCCATAAAATGAAGGATTCACGTGCTGAGCTTTCATTTTTATCTTGACATCACTCACACTGCTTCCATACGTAAGCTTCACAGGTTTTTCCTGAGGTGGAAGCTTTCCGAAATGCAATACTTCACCATCGTAATAGAACTGTTCACCGTAGGCTTCTGCAATTCTGGCCAGATAGTTATAATGAGTCTCTTCATATTGTGAGCTGTAAGAAACATTTCCATGGGCTGCATCTACCCTGAAATCAAAACTGTTTTGTCCGAGTCCTTCTTTGATCACCTGATCTGCAATACTGTTGAGACTGATTTCCTGTGCTCCGCCAAAACTTTGAATATGAGGAGCTGCATCCAAAAGAACCGTAGGGCTTGATCCTGTAAGAACAATATTTCCCAGACTTCCTTTTTCCTGGCTGAAACCTACTTCTGTGATCACTCCTACAAAATTTCTTTCCGGGCCGTCTTCAACGTCTTTATATCTGAAAATCACAGTAATTCTCTTTCCAAGAAAGTTTTGTGCTTCTTCAAGATTATGATTTTCTGAGCTTCCTAAGGTATCGTGGGCCAGCATCAAATCAAATTCATGATGTTTTACAGCACTTTGTTTAAGCTGAAAATGCTTGAAATGTTTAATTACCTTTCCGTCAATTACAATTTCAAGTTTTACCACACGATTAATTCCTGCAACCTGATTTCCAGGAATTGTATTGGCATTATAAATTCCTGAAGTTGGCTGTTTGGACCATACTTTATCTTCTACCAGTGTGGGAGGGTTCGGTTGTTTAACCTGATTCATAAACATTTGAGAACCGTTTTGAACCAGACCTGTATACGCCTGAGCCTGAGCCATTTTTTCTGTAGCTTTCTTAACGGTTCCGCTCGATTTTTCCTGTACTTCCTGAGCAGCTTTGCTGACAGCCTGATCTGTCAATGTTTCTTTAATATTCTTTACAGCTGAAATTTTATCTTTGGAAACAGGCATTTTGGGTGAATGATCGTCCTGAAACATAATTGTAATATTTTGATTGATTGAGTGTCCGTTTTTTTAAGTCTGAAATTGATCTGGACAACAAAGTTCAGATACATTTTTCGTTATCCGCACTCCATTGGTAATGGTGAAATCCGGATATTGAGGTCAGAACAGGGTGTTAAAAAGGAAAAATATAAGAGTAAGCTTACTTTATAACCCTGTTGAATTTCAAGATTTCTCTTGATGTTATTCTTGTAATATGTGGGTTTTAATCATTATTAATTTTTTGTAATTGGATTGGTGGTATTACAAAGATAAAACGGTAATCGCTATTCAGAAAATTTTCATCATGTAATCTGAAATTTTGTCGTAGTTCTACGACTTTTTATAAATAATTCTAAAATGAATGATTAAAAAAAAGAAATAAATACCTCTATACCAAATAAATAATTAACAATTTTTAATAATTGAAAAACATTAATTTATCACTTAAAATAGAAATAATCTAAAATATTTTTGCTGATTGAAAATAAAAAAGCAGCTGTACACTTTTAATGTACAGCTGCTTTATAGATATGACTGAGTTTCTTTATTATTTTCTGATTTCTGATATTTTTTTCAGATAAACATCGGTCTGATCCAAAAATTCCTGATCAGTCTGCTGTATTGTAATATGAGGAATAATCCCCTGTCCTTTTTTCTGATCAGGAAGGTTTTGAGCATCCTGAATGACATGAACAATAGAAAATCCCGTCTGAATTCCTGTATTGGGTAGTTCATACACTAAGGGAAGATGTCCATTATGTTCATAATATCCGCCTACAGTTTCTTTTCCAATCACAACCGCATTGGTGTATGATTTAATAAGAGAGGCCAAATGTGAAGCTGCGGAAGCAACCCTCTGGTCTACAAGCAAATAAAGTTGTCCGTTAAAAGTTCTTTCATTAGGCATAATGGAAGAGTTTTTGTCATCTGCCCAATAATATTTTCCCTGAATACTTTTAGGGTAAAGCTGTTTCAAATAGGCATTCAGTCCATGCTTATCCTGTACACCGTTAGAAAGGAAAAGAGGTGTAATAACCAGTTTTTCTTCCAAAGGAACTTCATTGAATTGGGTATACGCATAGTGACTATCCCTGAAAGGTCTTTGCGTAAGATAAGAGAATACTTTTTCATAAAGAGCTCCTGTGCCTCCTGTATTTCCTCTGAGATCAATAATCAGATTCTGTATCTTCTCTTTTTCCAGAGTATCCATCATCTGCTCAAGAAAAGCACTGAATTTTTTATAGGCGGGATCTTCTTTTCCGGTTGCAAAATCAAACCCTCTCAAAGATAACCTATAAATATCTTCCCCTTCTTTGCTAAAACTATATTTTTCAGACAGCAATTTTTTGTCAAAAGCAAGCGAATATCTGGATTCCTGGAGTTTTTTAAAATTTTCCAATGGTATTCCCGGCATAGAAATTTCTTTTACAATTTCATTCCATTTATACTGAATCACATAGTTTTTATGGTTTCCGAATTCCATATAAAATTTATCCAACATTCCTCTTTCAAAACCTGTTGTTTCCTTGTAAGGCATAGAAAATCCGTCAGAAAAATAGTATTGAGAAAACCTGCTGATTATTTCTTTTGCGGAAACCCCGTTGATAGAAAGAATTTCGCTCCCAAGAGGGATGGCATTATCTTTAGAATCCTGAAGAAGACGGCCATCAATATTCTTTAGTGTAATGGGTAAATATTCTGGTTTCTGAGTGAGATAATACGAAGCATGGTTGGGTAGATCTGTATAATTGTGACAGCTTCCTTCAAATGCGGTAAGTTTGGCAATGACTTTATAGAAATCAAAAATATTTTTACTGTTTCTGGCCTCTGCTTCCGCCTGCTGGTAGATGCTGTCTATCTGCTTTTTGTTTCTGTATACATAGAGTCCGGAATTTGCTTTTTCTCTGATAGAGCGGAATGTTCTTAGATCTTCTACAAACTGATCGGAACTGAACTGGCCATTCAGAACCGTTACACTTTTGGACTCTGTAATAGAGACTTTCGCGGTTTTACTTTTTTCAAGATAAGATTTAGCCCATATTTTCACTTCATATTTTTTTCCTTTTTCAGGAGTGAAATACAAGCGTTCAATACTTTTTATTCCTCTCGAATCATCCTGCTCTCTCATTTTTTTTCCATCTGTGAACAAAGCAATTCCCAGATTAGCATCAACTGACTGTACTGAGATCCACGATGATTTACGAGACTGTGGTAAATATTTCAGGGTGTCTCCCGGTTTAAGATCCAAATTGGTCTGTGCATATACATTGTTTAAGAATAACAAAAGAGGGAGTATAAGAGGTCTGGCCATTATTATTTTTTGAATGGGCTAATATACAAATTAACCTCAACCGATTGAACATTCTTCAATTATTCCCTTTGAACATTAACTTTCACACTGATCTCCTGCACTTCCTCTGCAGAAAGTCCATAAATCTGAGGTGTTTTTACATCCAAAAGATTCAGATAGATATATAATTCTGCCCTGTGGTGGATTTCATGTTCTATCATAGCACGAAGCCATTTCCATACGGAAATTTCACTGTTGGCTGGAGTAAGACATTTCCTTGTGAGATCTTCATCTGAAAGACTGCAAATAATTTCCAGAGTCTGTCTGTGCATTTCATTGAAAAACTTAACTGTATTTTCATAACCGTCGGCAAGATCCTTACCACATCCGGGATAAGCACTTCTCCTTCCCATAATGGTTTCTCCATACATATACCGTTCAATGGCAGCAATGTGCCTTATCTGATCGCCAATAGTAAATTTCCCAGGTTTATAAGAAAAATCAATATGTTCAGGAGGAACAACTTCAATAATACGATTGGTTCTTTCTCTTATTTTCCCATAATACTCCAGGAATGAGTGTACAGTTTTTATTTCCATATCTTTTGCTTTTTCTATAAAGTGAATATAAGAAATCTAATAATATTGGGTTTAGGGTTTTATCGTAAATCAGTCATAAGATTAAAAAAATCCCCAATAAGTGAGTCTAAAATTTGGAAGCTCAATAAATAACCAATATTTTAGTTAAAAAATAACCATGATGAAAAGAGGAATTTGCTTGTGTATTATTCTATTAAGTTTTAAAAATCTTACTGCCCAGTCTGCAAAAATTGATACTGAAAAACTTCTTGAATATTATGAAACACAACGTTATGCTGATGCAGCTACTTATCTTCAGAGCATATATCCCGGAGATACACAGGATATAAAAGCCCTTTCACAAATTGCTTACTGTAATATGATGGCTGGAAAACTGCCGGATGCAGAGAAAAGTTATCTGAAAATCAACACCATTCAACCCAACAACCTGCCTACTCTATTCAGCTTAGCAAGTATCAACTCCAGACGTGGAAATGTTTCTAATGCCAAAACCTATCTTCAACAGATTATTCAGCTTGACAGTCTTAATTTCAGTGCTTATAAACAACTTGCTGGTTATGCAGAAACACCTGAATCCAAACTTAATTATCTTAAAAAAGCCAATACCTTGAATGCCACCGATCCTGATGTAGCTTATGATCTTTCCATTACTTACAGCGGTCTCAAGCAATATCAACCCGCTTATGATGTATTGAAAACAGCAATCGCTGCTGATACTGAAAACTTTACTTTACAACAAGCTCTACTGCCGGTTGCCAATCAGCTCACCAAATATCCAGAGGTGATTGAGATTGGTGAAAAGCTTCTGAAAAATCATGCTGATGTCAATGTAATGAACGATATGGGACAAGCTTATTTTTATGTAAAGGATTATCAGAAATGCATTATGCTTTACAAAGCGATGGAAGATATGGGTATACAAAATGAAGGCACATTATATTTTCTGGCACTGAGCTATCGTGAACTGAAAGATTATAACAATGCGGCCATCTATGCACAAAAAACTATTGATGAAGCTATTTCAGACCACACCAACCTTTACTATGCTGCGCTGGCGGGTATTTATGAAGCCCAAAACCAATATAACGAGGCGGTAACAGCCTATAAAAGAGGACTGACTTTTGGTACCAGCAATATTATTTATTACCGTTTGGGACTTCTTTATGATCTCAACCTGAAACAGCCTAAGAATGCAGCGACATACTATCAGATGTATCTTAAAAACAATCCGGATCAGAACAAAGAAAAAGAACAGATTGCCTATGCAAAAGGAAGAATTCCCGTATTAAAATAAATTCAAAAAGAGATAAAAGCATTTTGTGATTATAGTCACAAGGGAATGCTCAGTGAACCTTTAATTTTGTATTCAACAATAAAAACAATCTTTATGAGCAATACCATTCAAAACGTTGCAGAACAGTTTATCCACTATTTAAATGAAGAAAATTTTGACAAGGCTGAAAGCTGTCTCGATCCTGATTTTAAATTTATAGGAGTATTGGGTAAGAGAGAAGGAGCTTCTGTTTATATGAAAGATATGAAGCAGATGAAATTTAAGTATGAAATTCTCAGGACTTTTACTTCCGGTGAAGATGTATGTTTTTGGTATAATATTAACATGGGAGAAAAAACTATTGAATCTTCAGGATGGTATCACGTACAGAATGGAAAAATCAAAACATTAAAAGTTCTGTTTGATCCCAGACCTTTATTGGATAAATAAAAACACCTTAAAAACGTTGTCCCTGTTCATCTATCTTAATCGTCATAAAAAAAAGAATATGATTATGAAAGAATTTGCATTGATCTTCAGACTGAAAGACATTTCTGATTTTAAACCTTCTCCTGAACAGATCCGGGAGCGTATGATCTGGCTTGGAGACATTGCTGCACAAAACAAACTGGTGGATGAAGGAAATACTTTAATACCTACTTCTGGAGCTGCCAAAACCGTAAAACCAGATAATATGGTAACGGATGGCCCTTATACCGAGATTAAAGAATTCATTAGTGGATATATTATTGTACGGGCAGAATCTATTGATGAAGCCGTTGAAATAGCGAAAGGAAACCCAATTTTTAAAATTGGAGGAAATATTGAAGTTCGTGAAGTCTTGAAGACCGGCAAGTAAGGTGGAATTTGGGAGGAATTACAGTTTAAGTTGAAAATTTCTTCATGCATTCAGCATTGCTTTAAATCCATCCTGCTTTTTTTCTCCAAACTGTATATTCAACGTCTTTGCTATCAATTTCCGGAATGTCTTCAGGTTCCGGAATTTTGTTAATATCTGATTCAGGCAGGACCCGCAGATTTACCTTTTCACGCTCTGCATTTAAGTTTTCTTTGTTTTCTACGGGATAAATTGTTCCTTCAGAGGTCAACTGTGTCCCATATTTTTGAGGTTTACTCTGAAAAACCTGAATCCTGTCGTATAAATAGGCTTTATGCAAAAGATTAATATCATTGGAATGCTCTTCCATCATAGCATAACATGTTTTCATAAATTCAGGTTCACCGATGGCATGCTGGATAATCAGCCAGGTTGCATCATTAGCATTCTCGCCCACTTTTGAGATGGTAGGATAACCTATTTCTGCTATAATTTCCCGCAGCCGTTTCGCATTGGCTCTATGAATATTTTCCATTTCAGGATGATAGCTTCCGGATAATTCTCCAGCCAGCAATAGTTTTTCTCTGACGGACAGATCCTGGCCAGCCATTTCGATCAGTTCTTTTTCAAAAGGAAGATTGTTCATATAGTAGTTGATAAATGATGATTGATGAATGAGCGTCTTTCTCTATGTGATTCGATCAAGAATAAAGTGCGCTCTGTTTTCTACTGAAACTTTAGGAACTTCGATAACAGTATAACCATATTCATGATAAATGTCTTTCATACACTCAAAGGTTTCTACCGCTTTTTCAAAGGTTTGTTTTCTTTCAGGATCGTTTTCATAAATCTCTTTCCATGGGGGAAGAATGAAAACATTATGATGATAAACCATTTCTCTTGCTTTTGCTACCATAGATACCGGAATTGAAATGTGTTCAAGTTTCATATAGCCCAACGTATCCAATATCCCACGGTCAAAGAGAACAGGTTTCTTATGGGGCATCTTACTTATTTTCAGGTAGGTTTTTACAGATTCCTTAAACATCAGTTCTGCAAAAAGTTCTTTGTTAAGCCATGGAAGTCCTTCACCACAGGAATCTATCTGTTCTTTAATGATTTTTCTTCCTTCTTCAGGCACAGTTATCAATTCATGTCGGTTTAGTTCATCCAGCAACGTTGTTTTTCCTGCTCCCGGACCTCCTGTAAGGATATATAATGTTGATATATTCTGTTTCATGGATTTGAATTATAGTATAAAAACTCCATAGCACAACAGAAATTTCATACTGTGGAGTTTATCTATTATTTTTAATGATACTTTTATAAGTGTTAATACGATCTTCTTCCCGGTACATATTACATAAGATCAGAAGATCATCTGTATTGTACTTTTGGGAAATTTCAACTAATTTCTGATCAACAGATTGTGGTGTTTCTATAATAATTCTGTTTAAAATAGTAAAGAATTCTTCTTCATCCTTTGTTCCCAAAATTTTCTGTTCCACCGCTTCCGGAGAAAGAACCGCATTGGGACTTGCCAATTGTCTGGATTGCAAAAACTGATAGGCCATTCCATAAGCATTCCGTCTGGCATCTTCAATTTTATCTGCTACGGATACAGCCACAGCAACCTGTAATGAAGGCTGAGGAAAATATTGAGTGCTATCAAATTCTTTGAGATAAGTATCGGTATTTTCCTTTCCATTTTCACTATTCATAAACGCTGCGAATGAATATCCGATCCCATGCCTGGCCGCTTCTTTGGCAGAAGTTATTCCTGAACCCAGCCACATGATTCCTGGGATATGCTGTACATGAGTCGGCTGTGCAATAAGCCCATCATATATCCCTTTTTCGTCTTTTATGAATTGAATGATCTCTTCCAGTTTGGTTTCCATATTGGATAAAATGACTGGTTTATGATTGTTCAGTGCCATTACAGCATCTTTTAATCCTCCCGGAGCTTTTCCCAATCCGAGAATAAAACGTTCAGGATACAAGGTAGACAGCATTTTGGCCCACTCTGCAATTTTATAGGCAGAATAGTTTCTCATCATAATTCCTGCCGTTCCTACTTTGATCCGGTTTGTTTTGCTGAGAACAATGGCTGCTAAAAGTTCAGGGCTGGAGCTTGCATACGCTTCTACACCATGATGTTCAGAATACATAATGCTGTGAAATCCTGTTTCTTCCGCTAATAGAGCAAGATGAAGACTGTTTTTCAATGCAGATGCCGCATGATCTCCCATTATTGCAGGTGACTGATCTAATATCCCCAATTTCAGCTTCATACTATTGAATCAATTTTATGGTGAAGTTATGAAAAAACCTTCCGCTTATCGGAAGGTTTCTTTATAAAAAGTGATTATGCACATAAAAGGGTTCCACAGCCTCCACCGCCGCCGTTTCCATTAAGATAATAACAGATCGGGGTTGGACAACCACATGCCATGCATTCACTGGCTGCAGGCGGGCGACCTCCTGTGATTGATTTTAAATTTTGTCTTGCGATTTTCTTTAGATTTTTCATAATAAATAAGTTATTAGTTTGAAATGGAAAAATAGTAAAAAAATGGCAAAGCACCTTTAGCACAGACTGTTAAATAGTAATAAATTTTGCGATTCTATTTTTAAAATTTAAGAGCATTCAATTGACCAAAATCTTCTTTTCTGTAGATCTTTTCAATTTTCCCATCTTGAAGAAGAGCAATTTTATCACAGGTATGAAAAAGGGTTTCAATAATATGGGAACTTACCACCACCACTTTATTTTCAGATTTCAACTGTCTGATAATATCATAAAGAATATGAACTCCTTCAAAATCTACTCCGTTGAAAGGTTCATCCAGAATATTAATAGGCTTATCCAGCATGAGCATTCCCGTAAGGGCCAGCTTTTTCTTCATTCCGCTGGAATAATACTGTACATATTTTTTTAAAGGAAGATTAAATCTTTCAAGGAAGCCTTTAATTTCTTCTTCTTTTTTTGAGGTGAAATAAGCAAGGTATTCTTCTCCTGTAATGTAGGGATAAAAATAGTTTTCAGTTTCAAGATAGGAAATCATTTCCCGTTTCAGCTGTTCGTTCTTCCATGTGATCTTTCCGGAAAACGGAGTACTTTGGTACAGAGATTCAAACAAGGTGGTCTTTCCAGCTCCGTTTTTTCCAAGCAATCCTAAAATGCAACCTTCTTCTATGGTTAGATTCAGATCGTTTAAAACGTTCTGATTTTTAAAATGAACATGTACGTTTTTAATCTCCAACATAAGTTTTGATATTTTGAGAAGCTTCTTTTATATTTTTTTTCAATATAAATACTGCCGGAATGATGGTCATACTGCATATTGTATATTCAATAAAAACTCCCATATTAAAGTAATTCCCCTTTTCTTTATAATGATAATGTTTGTATTTTCTGGTCAGAATCAGTAAGAAATACAGATTCATAAAGACGAAATAATAAAGGATGTACAACGTTTCAGCAGGATGCAGAACGAGAAATAAACCATATGCAGGCAATAGCAAAATATTAAAAAACAGAGAATTTCTTCTGAGCTTTTCTTTTAAAGTATATTTCCTGAAATACATTTCAAGCATTTCTTTATTTTCATTAAGCTCATAAATATGTGAGACATAATCCAGCGCAAATACTCCCGCAAGAATCAACGTTACAGGATGATAAGCAGAGCCCCAGATCACCAAAAAGCCTAAAATGGCTAGCCAGGTATTTTTTCTCAGAAAACTTTTCCATTCAAATAAATCATCCGGAATATAATTCCATTGTAATGCCAGCCAGGATCTTGTCCTTGGCGTGATAAAAGCCAGCAAGACCAATGCAGGTAATGAAAACAATGCGGTTTTCTCCAGTTTATAATGGATGTTTCCACAAAGTAAAATACTGTAAATAAATGCAGCCTCCAACATAATAACCCATCGCCAGCTGGTGACAAAAACTTTTTTCAAAAAAGGAATGTCTTTTCTTTCATAATGAAACAGCAATGCCAGTATAAAAAACAAAGGTGGATAATAACAGGCTTCAGGCAGCTTCACGACAATCAGCGCTCCAAGTATGATCAGAACAGGAATACTTGCTCTTGGATTCAGGTTTAGCAGCCTGAAACTTTGATGTAGTCTGAATTTTAAATGGTGTAAAAGTTTTTTCAATGGGGACTAAAAGTTCTATTTTCAGAATATTTTCACCTGAAGGTTGCAGATTTTTGATGCTAAAGATAAATATTTTTCATCAGCATACCTGAGATTCATAAAAAACCCCTTGTTTGTGCAAGGGGAAATTCTATTTAATAAAATGTAATATCTAAGTTTTGGGTTTTACTCCTGCATGATCTTTTGAACTTCATTAAATTCACTTTCAATAACAGCATCTGGTTTATATGTTGATAATGAAACAATCACGTTAGTCAACAGAGAAAGCGTAAACCCAGGAATGATTTCGTACCAGTCTTTCAGTGGGTGTTGTAGATAAACCCAAGCTAATACAGTAATTCCTCCTACCATCATCCCGGCAAAACCTCCCTGCCATGTTGCCTTTTTCCATAAAAGAGACAGCAGGATCAGCGGTCCGAATGCAGATCCAAAGCCCGCCCATGCATTACCTACCAGATTAAGAATACTATCCTTAGGATCCAGAGATAAAAGTACCGCAATTACGGCTACAAGTAAAACAGAAAGTCTGCTCGCCATTAATAATTGCTTAGACGTTGCTTTTTTATTCAGAAAGGCTTTGTAAATATCTTCTGTTAAGGAGCTTGAAGTCACCAATAACTGAGAAGAAATCGTACTCATTACCGCTGCAAGAATGGCTGTAAGTAAAAATCCTGCAATAAACGGATGGAATAATATACGGGAGAAATAAATGAAAATAGTTTCTGCTTCTGTCTTTGATCCGTCAAATTTCATCATGGTATTCATATCGAACTTTTGCAGATAAGCGATTCCTACCAATCCTATGGCTAAGGCTCCGGCAACAGTAAAGATCATCCATGTAATCCCTATACGTCTTGCTTTGATCAGATCTTTCGGCTTATCAATGGCCATAAAACGTACCAGAATATGAGGCTGACCGCAATATCCTAATCCCCATGCCAATAAAGATACAATACTTACAGTGGTGGTTCCTCTGAACAGATCCAGATATTTTGGATTTTTTGCTTCAATCAGAGAAAACGTCTCTCCCACGCTTCCGATTTGGGTAATGGCTACAATCGGAACAATCACCAATGCCAATACCATGATGGTGCCTTGCACAAAATCAGTAAGACTAACCGCCAGAAACCCACCTAAAAATGTATACAGCACTACCACCAGACTTGTCAGGAGCAAGCCTACAGTATAATCCATTCCGAAGGCTGATTCGAATAATTTTCCTCCGGATACCATTCCTGCAGAAGTGTACAGGGTAAAAAATACCAGAATGAAAATAGAGGATGTGATTTTCAGAAGCTGATTTTTATTTTTAAACCTGTTTTCGAAAAATACAGGCAGCGTAATGGCATTCTGTGCCACTTCTGTATAAATTCTGAGCCTTGGGGCTACAATAATATAATTGAGATAAGCTCCAATGGTTAAGCCTATTGCAATCCAGGAACTTGAAATTCCGGACAGATACATTGCTCCGGGAACGCCCATCAAAAGCCATCCGCTCATATCGGCTGCTCCTGCAGACAATGCTGTTACGGCAGCTCCCATTTTTCGGCCACCAATTAAAAATTCTTCTGAATTACTTGTTGATTTTCTATAAGAATATATGCCTATACCTATCATTAATAACAGATACAACCCCACAGAAATCCCTTCATATACTTGCATATTATTATTTTTACGAAGCCGAATATAACCTTTTTTTGAAAAAGGCTGAATTTCCTCCCATCCATAGAATCTTATGAAAAGGCTGAAAAAACCATAAAATCAATAAAATTTTAACACACAACTAATAATATAATCAAGGATAAAAGAAATTAATTTTCAAATCCCTCTTGTTAACACTCCGTTCATAAACAAACTATTTATTGCCGGTTTTAAACTTGATAAGAAGTTTCTCATCTCTCAGAAGATAACCTTCTTTAGAAATAAAGCCTTTGTTGGTAAGTACAAACTCATACTCTTTATTCGGTTTAAGATCTACTAATACCAGCAACGTTTTATTATTATTTTCCATCCCTGCTATTTTGGTCATCGGGTTATATTCTTTTCCCTTATCGGATAGGTTGAAGGAATATTTTCCGGGAATCATTTCCTGCGAAAAAGTAATTCTAAGTTCTTTGGTATTGGCACTTACCTCTACGGAACCATTGGCTGGCTCTATTTTCACTACATACGGTAATTGATTTTGATATTCTTTAACAAGCGTACTGGCCTTTTCTTTGAAAAACTTTGATTTGTCCAGAAAGTCTTCAACAGCTTTATTATCACTATAGTTCAGTTCAATAATATCTTTTATAGCCTGTTTTTTATCTTTGGTATTCTGGTAATACATTTTACTGATCACATAGCCTACATAATATCCTAAATCCGCACCCTCTTCTTTTTGTCTTCCATTATAAAACCAGTTGGCAAGATTACCGGTAAACATTTCTTTTTTAAATTGAGCTTTAATTTCAGCTTCATGAGCCATTCCGTAAGAAATATATTTTCTTTGCGGAGATTCATTCATCACAAGTCCGGCAATCAGATCGCATGATCCTTCTTTAATGGCCTGGTTTAAAACCCTATTTTGGTATCCGGTCTGCTGAGTATGTATATATTCGTGAATATTGAGAGAAACGATATTATCCAGAGACTGATTGGCAAACATACCCTTCAGCCATTCATCTTTAAATTCTGAGACATCTGTAGACCCAATTCCCGTAGCAAGTTCAGCGCCTACCAATACCATATTTCCACTCACAGTTCCTCCAGCGTTAAGCCCGCCAATTGTAAAATACATTTCAGCATCTTTAAGTTCAGGATACAATTGCTTCAGCCTGACAACCCCAGCTTCCAACTCTTTGGTCTTGGTTTTTATCGTTAAGGTATTCGGTCTTACCGAATTCCAGAATTCAGGATATTTTTCTATGACTTTTACATACACACTATCATTATAATCTCTGGCATTCATAAAAGCTTTTAAACCTTTTGTTGCTTTATCAGTATATAATCTTTTGATAAGATCCAGCTTTCCGGAATAATCATTTGTTTTTTGAATGCTGTCATAAGCCACCCAAAAGTTATCAATATCTGAAGTGAAAATCCTGGTTGATTTCTGTGAAAAAGCAGTGGCAAATACAAGTGAAAAAATAATTGTAGTAAAACGTTTCATGGTTATTTTTAATACGGCAATTATACATACAATTATTGTATCTCACAACCATCTTTTACCTTGTAAACACTATAGATTTTAAAAGAACAGAAGGTAAAATCATATCGTAATAACTCTAAAAAAAGAACAACCGAAATAGGGGTTTTATTATTTATTTATATTAATTCCAAATAATTTTAATTCTTTCCATTTTATTGTCGCAAATATTTAATACTTTAGCTTAATAATTTGAACGAATGGGAATAATCCTTAAACCAATTGATATTGTAGATGACATTTCACAAGAAGATTTCCGTGAAAAATATCTAAAGCCATGTAAGCCAGTGGTAATCAGAAATATGGCAAGAAAGTGGCCCGCCTATCAAAAATGGACGATGGATTACATGAAGGAAGTAGTAGGCGACGTTGAAGTTCCCCTTTATGACAGTTCCAAAGCAGATCCTGCCGCTCCTATCAATACTCCGACTACGAAGATGCCTTTTAGTGATTATGTGGACCTTATTCAGAGAGAGCCTACAGATCTGAGAATCTTCTTCTTTGACCCTATAAAATTTGCCCCAAAACTGCTGGACGATTATGTTCCGCCAAAGAATCTTATGGGTGGATTTTTAGATAAATATCCAAGTATGTTTTTCGGAGGTAAAGGTTCTGTGACTTTCCTTCATTACGATATCGATATGCCGCATATTTTCCACACTCACTTCAATGGAAGAAAGCATGTTCTTCTATTTGAATACAAGTGGAAAACACGTCTGTATAAGCTTCCTTATGCCACCTATGCACTGGAAGATTATGATATTGCCAATCCTGATTTTGAAAAATTCCCGGCATTGGATGGTATTGAAGGAATTGAGTGTTTCCTTGAACATGGAGATACATTATTCATGCCTACAGGTTGGTGGCACTGGATGAAATATCTGGATGGATCTTTCTCTATTTCACTGCGTGCATGGGATAAAAGCTGGGCTGTAAAAGCACATTCTCTTTGGAATCTTGCTGTTCAGCGTAATTTTGATAATTTCATGAAAGGCCGATACAAAAAAAGGTATATGGACTGGAAAGAAAGAAAAGCTGTAGAAAGAGCTCATATTGCTTTGAAAAAAGGGCTTCCCAAAAAGTAATAAAACTTTTTAAATAATTAATGAGTGGATGATTTAACCTGAATCATCCACTTTTTTATTATCTTTTAAGATGCAATTCAAAAATTAGTTAAATTGCAAAATGTTCCCTTAATATCCGTCTATATGTTTGAAAAGTTGATCGATAGCTTTGAGAAGCTGTGCCTGCAGATTATTATTGAAATATTGTTGGTTCCGGTAACCATCTTCAAATTGTTTCAGGATCCCCGCCGCTGCTATGACCTGTCTGTGCATGAGATGGAAAAAGAAGAAACTGAGCGTTTTCACGACTACCTCTCTCCTATCAAACTTTCTGTTTACACCTCAGTCATTGTCTCCGTACTTTTAATGGATTATGGTGGTGAGCACAATATTATCTCAAAGATCAAAGGACTAAGTATGGTAGAAAAAGCTCTGTTTATATTTTTGATGAATAATATTACTGCAGTAGTATTCAGTGTTGCTTTATTATGGTACAAAAAAGAGAAAGTGAATACAATAACCTTCCGGACATTATTATTTTCTTTCATTTATACAACGGTGTATACCTCCACTCCTTTTTTTATATTAATCAGTTCGGCTATGTTTCTGGGGCAAACATTAAATGTAGATGCTTATATGGACCGTTTGGGTAAAGTGAGTGAATATGGAACCAGAGACTATTTGTTTTTCCTGGTGTTTCTTGTGTTTATCATCATTGGAGCCATTGGTGTTTTCAAGCTGTTCAAAGCGTTGCATTATATTCTGAAAAATAACTTCAGCTATCACCCTTATGTTGTATGGTTTTTCACGGTACTCTTCTTTGTTATTCAGCTCTATTATGCGAGAGGATTTATTTAAAAACCTACCAGTCTGTTCATATTTTATTTAAATTTGTAAAAATTTTACATCATGCCCAAACCTCGCGAAAGAATAGTAAGCACTGCCATGGTTCTCTTCCATAGACAAGGTTACAACAATACGGGCATCAATCAAATCATTGATGAAGCTGATGTATCCAAAGCAAGTTTTTACCAGCATTTTAAATCTAAAGATGATCTTTGTATTGAATTCCTTAATAAAAGGTATGATTACTGGGTGTCTGAGCTTGAAAAATTCACATCGGAAGCAGAAACATTGCAGGAAAAGTTCCAGAAATCCTTTGATTTCCTGATTTACATGAATGAAAGAGAAGATTTCAGAGGATGCAGCTTTCTGAATATTCTGTCGGAAATTCCTGCTGATAAAGAAGAAATTCACAAGGTTATCCGCAATCATAAAAACACATTGAGAGAAAGTTTCAATGAAGATATTCAAAACGATATGATTTCAGCGCACATCTATCTTCTTTTTGAAAGCTCCATACTTACCAGCCAGCTTTACAGATCCAATGAACTGATAGAGAAATCTAAAATAATCGTACAGGATATACTGAGTATTCCCCAATAAACGAAAATTCCAGGTTTGGGCCACTAGAATTATTTACAATTTGTAAGGCGGGCTAAAGCCCACCCCTATTGAATTTCAACAACAAAATCTTTCATCTTTCATCTTTTATCTTTCACCTTCTATATTAACAATTCTTAAGAAAACCTTAATTTTCTCTTCAACTCTTTTTCCAAACGGACGTTTAATTTTGCTCTGATTTTTATCTAAAACTAAGAAAAGTGAAAAAAATTTTTACATCCGTTTTATTTTGTGCCTCTATTTTTTTCTATGCACAAACCGGATCTCTTTCCGGAAACCTCAATGACGATTCTAAAATTGCCCTGCCTGGAGCCAAAATATCTCTAAGCCCGGGAAATATCTATACTACCTCGGATGAACATGGAAACTTTGTATTTCTCAATGTTCCTCCGGGAAGTTATACCATGAAGATTGATTATCTGGGTTATGGAGTACATGAATATAATGTAACAGTAGAGCCAGAAAAAAATACCCGTCAGAATATTATCTTCGACAGGAAAGAAACGTCAATTGCTGCCATTGTGGTATCGGGTTCTACTTTAAAAAATCAGGCGAGAGCTTTAAACAAGCAAAAAAATAACGCCAATATTACCAATGTGATTTCTTCTGATCAGATCGGACGTTTTCCTGATGCCAATATTGGAGATGCACTGAAGCGTGTTCCGGGAATTACCATACAGAATGATCAGGGTGAAGCCAGAAACCTTATCATCAGAGGCCTTGCTCCTAATCTTAATTCGGTTACTTTGAATGGTGACAGAATTCCGTCTGCTGAAGGAGATAACCGTAATGTCCAGATGGACCTGATTCCGTCCGATATGATTTCTACCATTGAAGTTAATAAGACTTTAACTCCGGATATGGATGCCGATGCTATCGGAGGTTCTGTAAACCTTATTACCAGAGCTTCCCCGAACGGACAAAGGATTTCTGCCACCGTTGCCGGAGGATACAACCCCATCCGTGAAAAAGGAAATTATACCGCCGGATTTGTCTATGGAAACAGGTTTTTGGATAAAAAACTAGGCGCTGTATTCAGCTTTTCCTATAATAACAACAATTTTGGTTCAGACAATATAGAACCTGTATGGAGCCAGGCCAATGATCTTGCCCAAACGGTTTATGTAAGCAAAATGGGAGTACGCTATTATAATGAACACCGTATCAGACATAGTTTTGATCTTAATATGGATTATGAATTCAATTCTAAAAACAAGATCTACGCTTCTGCGATGTACAACTTCAGGAATGATAAGGAAACCAGATTTGCTTTAGGATATAAAATAAAACCTGTCTATAATGCTGATGAAACTGAGATTACAGACTGGAAAGGCAGCATCACAAGACAGAATAAAGGAGGTGATGCCGATAACGATAACACCCGCCTGGAAAAGCAGAAAGTTCAGAACTATGCTTTGAGAGGAGAACATTTATTGGGTTCCAAAGTGGATTTGGACTGGTCCGTAAACTATGCTATCGCAAGTGAGGATAAGCCTCATCAGCGTTATATAGAATTTGAAAACAGCAAGATGAATTTTGCTCCAGACCTTAGTAATCCTGAAAAACCAATGTTCAATTTGCTGGCAGCAGATAATTTAGGGAGCTATAAACTGAGTGATCTTTCTGATGCCAATAACTTTACACAAGAGAAAGAGCTTGGTGCCAAAGTGAATGTACGTTTTCCATTTTCCGTGATTGATGGGCAAAAAGGACGTCTTCGTACCGGTTTCCGCATGCGTTTGAAGAAAAAGGAAAGAGAGAATGATTTCTATGCTTTTACTCCGGTCAACAGTATGGGAAGTCTTTTATCAGTACCTACCATACATCTTAATGGCGAAAACTTCCAGCCGGGAAATTATGTTCCGGGAACTTTTGTTGATCCTTCTTTTCTCGGAGGATTAGATTTATTCAATCCAAGTCTGTTTAATGGTAAGCTGAAACCTGAAAAATACCTTTCCAGTAACTACAATGCAAAGGAGCAGATCTATGCAGGTTACATCCGTTGGGATCAGGACTTCAATGATAAACTATCGATGATCGTTGGGGCACGTATTGAAACCACTCAAATTGATTATACCGGAAACTATGTGATGAATGAGAAGGATCTGGTAGGACAAATCAACAATACCAATACGTATACAAACGTACTTCCGAATATCTCCTTTAAATACGTTCCGATGCAGGATCTTGTACTTCGTGCAGCATTTACTACGGCTCTAGCCCGTCCGAATTATTACTCATTGGTTCCTTATTTGAATGTTATTTCAGAAGATGAAATTGTTGCAGCCGGAAATCCGAATCTGAAAGCAACCTATGCCTACAATTTTGATTTCATGGCTGAGAAATATTTCAAGTCTGTAGGGATTCTTTCCGGAGGTATTTTCTATAAAAACCTGAACGATTTCATTTATACCTATTCGAAAAGAAATTATACTGCGAATGACTTTGCCAATGATTTTGCAGGGCAAACCAACCCTATTCCTGCCGGAGAAAGCAACTGGAAATTTACCCAGCAACGTAATGGTGACAATGTAGATATTTATGGATTTGAAGTCGCTTTACAAAGACAGCTTGATTTCATTCCCGGAGCTTTCTGGAAAGGACTTGGGGTTTATGTGAACTATACATACACTAAATCCAAAGCAAAAGGAATTACCAATGAAGATGGAGTGGAAAGAACAGATGTAGGGCTTCCGGGAGCTGCTCCTCACATGTTCAACGGATCGCTTTCATGGGAAAACAAACGTTTCTCAGCCAGAATTTCCATGAACTATGCCTCTCATTATATTGATGAACTTGGTGGCAAGGCATTTGATGACCGTTATTACGACAAACAGTTTTTCCTTGATGCCAATGCTTCTTACAAGATTACAAGTCAGCTGAGAATTTTTGCGGAAGCCAATAATCTGACCAATCAACCGTTAAGGTACTACCAGGGAATCCAGAGCAGAACCGCTCAGGCTGAATATTACAGACCAAGGTTTACCATGGGAGTGAAATTTGATTTTTAAAATACACATGAAAAACATACATTATATATTGGCTCTTTCAGTTCTTCCTTTTGTGATCAACTGTACAGGGCAGAAAGAAGTTATAGAAAGATTAAAACCTACCGTTATTACAGAAACGGTGGTTCATGATACGGATGATCCTGCCATATGGATCAATCCTCAGGATGCTTCCAAAAGTATTATCATCGGAACAGATAAAGATACTGATGGCGGATTGTATGCTTTTGATCTTAACGGGAAAATCATCAATAAAGTGTTAGGGTTGAAACGTCCCAACAATGTTGATCTTGAATATGGTTTTATTTTAAATGGAAAGAAAACTGATATCGCTGCAGTCACTGAAAGAGAAACCAACAAAGTAAAATTATTCTCGCTCCCTGAACTGAAAGAAGTGGGAGAAATTTCAGTATTTGACGGAGAAACTGAACGTGGTCCGATGGGAGTTTCAATGTATAAAAATCCGGAAACCGGAGATATATTTGTGATTGCCGGAAGAAAATCTGGTCCAAGTGAAGGCTACCTTTGGCAATATAAACTTTCTGAGAAAAATGGGTCTGTCACAGGAGAAGTTGTGCGTAAATTCGGGAAATACAGTGGTCTGAAAGAGATTGAAAGCATTGCTGTAGATGACGAAATGGGCTATATCTATTATTCGGATGAGCAGTTTGGAGTTCATAAATATTATGCTGATCCGGAGAAAGGCAATGAAGAGTTATCCGTTTTCGGGAAAGGAGATTTTAAATCTGACGTGGAAGGAATTTCGATCTATCCTACTGCTAAAGGGAAAGGATATATTCTGGTTTCAAATCAGCAGAATGATACCTTCAATGTCTATTTAAGAGAAGACCAATCAAAAGGAAGAATAGCAGAAATTCCGGTTTCTACACTGGAAAGTGATGGATCTGAAGTGACCAATGTTAACTTGGGACCGAAATTTCCAAAAGGAGTTTTTGTTGCCATGAGTAATGGTAGGATATTCCACTTTTACGACTGGAGAATGGTTGAAAAAGCTATACAATCTGCGATGAAAGCAGGTAATAAAAAATAATCTTTAAACCATTAAGGTTGATAAGGTTTTAAGAGTATTAAGTTGATCTGTCATTGATGAGATTGCTTCACCTTTGGTTCGCAATGACAGGCTGCTCATCTTAATACTCTTCATTTTTTCATTCTTCTTAATGGTTTATGATCTTAAAGTTTTTTACGCAAAGGTTATTTTAAATGATCTAATATTTTAAGGGTGCAAAGAAAGAGTTGATTTTCAATCAACTGATGAAGCAAAAGTTTTATTCTTAAGCGTCGTAAGCAGCTCTGCAGCTTTATTTTGAGTTTTTAACACTACTTTTCTATTCCACATGTTTCCTCAGAAACTCCGCGGTATATGATATTTTGTTTTTCAATAGCTCCGGCGGAGTTCCTTCAAACAATACTTCACCGCCAAATTTCCCCGCACCGGGGCCCATATCAATAATCCAGTCTGCCTGCGAAATAATATCAAGATTGTGTTCTATAACAATCAATGTATTCTTCTGATCTACAAGACCGTTAAAAAATGTCAACAACTTCTGGGTATCACTTGGATGCAGCCCGGTACTCGGTTCATCAAGAATAATAATCTGATTAGTGTTTTTCAATTCTCTTGTTAGTTTCAGACGTTGCCTTTCACCTCCGGAAAAGCTATCCAGTCTTTGTCCTAATGTCAGATAATCAAGACCTAATTGTATCAGCAGATCAAAATTTTTGAGAACAAATTCTTCCTTAAAAAAAACAACTGCCTCAGAAACCGTCATATTCATAACTTCTACAATTGTTTTTCCGTTATATGTATATTTCAATACATTTGGCTCAAATCCCGATCCGCCGCAAACCTCACATGGTTGCTCAATATCATCCAAAAAAGCAAGGTCAATTTTTTCTATTCCCAATCCATTACAGTTTTTACAGGCTCCTTCACTATTTCTACTGAACAGTTTGTCTGAAACATGATTAGATTGTGCAAAAAGCTTACGCACAATATCTGATATTCCCAGATAAGTAAGTAAATTGGAACGGGCACTTGCTGCAAATAGGGATTGATCAATAATGGTCACATCAGGATAAAGTTCTGGCAGAATACGATTAATCAGGGTACTTTTGCCAGATCCTGCCACACCTGTTACTACCGTCATTATTCCAGTCGGAATATTTACATTCACATTTTTAAGATTATACCTGTTGGCATTTTTAATTTCCAGATAATCGTCAGGCTTTCTGAATGTTTGCTTTACACTTGGCTTTTCAGCAAAATAAGAGCCTGTTTTACCTGCCGATTTTTTTAAATTTTTAAATGTCCCGTTATACACTACCTCTCCTCCATTTCTTCCTGAACCAGGGCCTATATCAATCACCCGATCTGCCATTTTAATCAGATCCGGATCATGCTCCACGATTAAAACCGAATTTCCTTTATCTCTGATCTGCTGTATAATGGTGATAATATTTTGCAGATCTTTTGGATGAAGGCCGATACTTGGCTCATCAAATATATATAAAAGGTCTATCAGGCTGTTTCCCAGACTACGAACCATTTTTATACGCTGAGATTCTCCTCCGGAAAGCGTATTCGTACTTCTGTCCAGAGTCAGATACTGCAATCCTATCGTAATGATATTCTGTAGCTTTGCGGAAAGTTCTTTGATGACAACTTCATACCTATCGGAATCCAGAGAGTTAATAAATTCCAACAATTCATCTACAGAGAGCGCCATACACTCTGCTATATTCATTCCCTGAATTTTACAGGATAAGATTTTTTCATTCAGACGTTTTCCACTGCATGAAGGACATGTTTTGGTGATAACGACATGTTTCAGGGCATCTTTTCTTGTTATATTTTCTTTTGAATCTTTTTTCAGAAATGCTTTTTCAATCCTTGGAACAATTCCTTCATATTTTACTGTTTTTCCCCATTCTTTATGAGGATGTTTCGGTTTATGTTCCGGTGCATACAACAGAGTTTCCCATTCTTTATCGCTGAAATCCTTTAGTTTTTTATCATTATCGAAATAACCTGACAAAGTATATCTTGTTAAGCGCCATCCTCCGGGTTGAAAAGTTGGAAACCGGACGGCACCTTCGTGTAAAGATTTTTCACGATCAATTAAAACATTCACATTCAAAGTTTGAACAAAACCTAATCCCTCACATTCGGGGCACATTCCCTGAGGATGGTTAAATGAAAATACATTAGAATATCCTACAAAAGGCTCTCCCATTCTCGAAAACAATAACCTCAGAGAAGCAGACACATCCGCTGCTGTTCCCACGGTAGATCTGGCATTTCCTCCTAGCCTTTTTTGATTGATGATGATAGGAACATTAAGATTTTCAATTTTATCTACATCCGGCAAACCATAATGCTGCAGGCGGTTTCTGATAAAACTGTTTTGGGTTTCATTGATCTGTCTCTGTGCTTCGGCCCCGATGGTTTCAAAAACCAGTGATGACTTCCCGGATCCTGATACTCCCGTAAAAACCACAATCTTGTATTTCGGAATTTTTATGGAAATATTTTTGAGATTATTCTGCCGGGCATTGGTAATTTCTATATTTTCCATGATAAAAATATTTAACTTTGTTAATAATTAACTAAGTTAAGTATAATTCTCATGAAACCCATTGAAAAAGAATTCTTTAACACATTTACTGATTTCCAGTGCCTTATTCTGGCTCATATGAACCGGGGTGATATTAACGGAGTAACTGCTGCTCATTATAATATTATTGAATTTATTATGAGGAAAGGGACAGCTACTGGAAGAGAAATATCAATAGCTTTCAACATTAGCCAGGCAGCCATTTCAAAACAACTAAAATTTCTGATCGACCAAAATTTCATTGTCCGGGAACAGGAGAAAACAGATCACCGGAAATTCAATCTTTCAGTAACGGACAAAGGAAGGTTTATTATAGATAATTCGGAAACCTTCCGTAAGGCGATCACCCACCAGACAGCTTCTATACTCACTTCTAAAGAATTGAAAAATTTTAATTACCTGCTGGACAAAGTACTGAATCAGCTAAAATTGTAATATCCCTTCTATTTATATGTCCCAAATAGCCTGTCCCAGATAGAAGTATAAAACCCAAAGTTTTTACTTTCATCCAAATGATGCTGATTATGAAACCTGGTTGTTCCTACAAAGAAACGGTCAAAAGAAGCCGGAAAAAACTCTCTGTTCAGATGCCCTATCGTTCCCCAGATGAGATTAAGCAAAAGATAAACTGAAATGGAAATCACAGAAAAATCATAACCTATAAGTAAAACCAGCATCATCAGTCCAAATCCTATGGTTTCAAAAGGATGCAGAACAAAAAGGCTCAAAAAATTGGTACTGATATGTTCATGATGTTTTCCATGCAAAACTTTGTAGATAAAAGGTAAATGTGCTGAATAATGAAACAAATACATCAGAAGATCCATTAAGAGAAGTAAAACAGCCACTTCCGCTATTATCCCAATTACAGATTCTGTTTGTCCCAGCACTATCCATCCGTTTTTCCATAAGAAAGCTCCCAGAAGCATTACAAAGCTGTTACATGCTATAGTAAGCAGACTAAGATAAAAGTCAGATTGGGTAACAGGATGATTTTTTTCCTGCAACTGACTTTTAGGGCAAGTTTTTTCGATAAAAATATACAACCCTATAGAAAACAGATATAGGAAGATATTAGCGATCAGACTGAATATAATCCATTGTGGCCAGGAAAACTGCCAAAATATTTGTAAATAACCGGAAAGTTCTGTTTGATTAAAATTCATAAGCCCTTCATCCTTCAGCTTGATGTCATAAAGGTATGAATTTCAAAGTAAAATTAATCGATAAAGTATATTCCATACCTTATTTCTGTCTTGCTTTTCTTCTCAACTCCCGCAGTCTTGACGTCAGTTTCTTTCTTAAACTGTTATGATATTCCCGATAGTTTTTAATGCTGTTCTCCAGATTTTTCTTGTTCAGAAGATATTCCTCATACAGATGACCCAGTTCTGAAATCTGAGTAATCACATCTGAAGGCTGGCTTTCAGGGTCTTCTGCAGCTTCTATCAGCAGACGGTAATATTCAATACGGCTGGTCAGGTTCATGTGAAGTTTCGGTTCTATTCCCTGCATGATTTTGTGGTTTTATGGTGTTCCTGAACAGGTAAAAGGGCAAAAAGGTTTTAACCTTTTACTATTCGATATTATTTTTTATTATTAGATAAACCTTTTAATTTTTTCTTGAACCATTAAGATTGTATTAAAGTGTTAAGATTATTAAGATCAAGCTTCGCTTTAACTTAAAATCAGAATTGATCTTAACTATACTTTAATTCTTCAAACTTCTTAATGGTTTAAAAATATTACTGCATTTTCGCTTCAAATTCTATTTCTCCATCATCACCGGAGGCACATCACTCTGATAGAGAATTGTAACGCTTCCGTTCTTTTCCTGGCCTTCAGATTTGAAATATCCTCCGTTAAGAGCAGAAGAAATAAGCGTTTCATTAGGATCACCCAAAGGTAATAATGGAAGTCCTGCGAATTCATTGACGAGCACCTGTGGTGAAATTCCATTGCTGTATTCCCCGGCTCCGTTGGCATTAAAGACTTTATAGATCACCGGATGAATCTGCCAGGAAATTTTTCTCGGTTTACGCTTGTCTTCCACCACAAATCCTGCCATATCTTTCCCCAGCGTAGTATCTCCCAGCTGAATGACCTGCATATAAGGTTTCAGGTTATTCACTACAATTTCGGCCGCAGATGCTGTACTGTTTGATGTGAGGATAAAAACTTTCTGCAATCCCAATGCATTGGCTCGCAAAATTGTAAAATCCAAAGCTTTGGAATCGTAAGCAATCTGTTGCGCAAATGTTCTTTTTACTTCACCTCCGTTTTTATTTCCTTTAAAAATGATGAAGGGTGAACCGGATGATAATCCTGAAGGAATCAGGGAACAAAGTGCTGCGGCAGATGATACCGAACCTCCATAATTGTATCGAAGATCCAGAATTAATTCCTTCACTCCGGCGGATTTCAATTCACCAAACTTCTGATATAGCGTTTGAGCCATCCCGTCTGGAAAATCATAGATGTACAGATATCCTGTTTTTTTACCGTTTTTTTCAAAAATTTTAGATAAAACAGGCTGTTCAAAAGAGAAACCATAGTAAACCGTGATGTTTTTTTCCTCCGCAACGCCTCCGTTTTGCCACTTTCCAACGGTAAGGTCTACAACCGTCTGGTCTTTAATGGATGAAGCCATTGCTTCGGCATTTGCAGCTGTCATTACTTTTCCATTCACTTTGGTAATGATCATTCCTCTTTCCAGTCCCGAATTAAAAGCAGGAGAATTCTGAAGCACCAGCTTTACCACCGTAACAACCTCATTATTGCCAAGTTGAACCACCGTATAATCAAAACCGTACATATTTCTTATTGAACGCGGATACGAAGAGGAATCTTCCGTATTCACCATGAAAGAAAACCGATCCTTGGAAGACAACAGACTTTTGAAAAAATCTTTTACAGGAAGCTGATAATCCGGTTTTACGGGCATCTCATCTGCCCAATAATAATACCGTTTCATACTGTCCTGAACCCATAGATTCACAGATGCTGTACTTCCTTCCGGAAAAACAGGTGTGCTTTCGTCATTATTATTGGTACACGAAATGAGAAAGACTGCGATGGCAATGCATTGAAGTTTTAAAAAGCTATTCATATACAATTACAGATATTCTGTTACGTCAATATCTCCTTTCACTACCCATTCTCCATTTTCCATTTTTTCCTGAAGGACAATCATATTGGCGCCCGTGTGTTGTTTTAATTTCACCTGAATCATTTTAGATCCAGAGTAAGGCTCTGTAGTTCCCGGTTTGTATAATTCAAGATATATAGGAGCTGTCGAGCTGAAGAAACTATAGATTTTCACTGCAGTAAAGTTGTCCTTTCCTATATTATCAAACTCGGCAAGCACTACTCCGTTTTCTCTTTTCAAAATTCCCTTTACATCTTTCAGAGAAGTTCCGGAAAATTCTCCCAGGTTGGGAAAAATAAATTCAAAACCTACTTTCCCGAGATTAACCTGAGGTTTTACCGCATAGGTCTGCAGGTAAATTCCCGGAAGATTAAAGAAATAGAGGTCTTTATAATCATTTATATTGTCATATGTAATATTGTATTTTGCAATTTCAGCGCCTGTTTCATTGTTATAAACAGACAGTTTATTGGTTTCTCCCTGATCCAGAACAAACTGAAGCTGGGTTTCAATTTTATTGGTATAGGACGTTTTTCCGGCTATAGATACAGGCTGTCCGTTCAACCTCAACTGAAGGACATCAGGTTTTGAAAATCCTTTAATATTAACCTCTCCGGGTCTCTGTACTTTATCAAACAACTCCATTGTATTGCTGTCTGTACATGAAAAAAGTGCAGTAAAAAACAGTAGTAATGCAAAGATTTTATTCATCTTTTTCAATTATTTCTTGTAAAACTTAAAAAATATTGCCCAGCCCATGAGCCGGGCAATATATAATTATAAAAAAACTAGTTGGATATATTCTGGATACTCTTCTTTCAAAGACTATCCATTATTTTATATAAAATTTCATGGTGTTTCTAAAAATCAGATTCTAAGGGGACAGAATGATTATTTTTTAATAAATTTCAGTCTTTCCGTAGTTTTTCCATCCGTAATTTCAGCGATATACGCTCCTGATATCATACCAGTCATATTAATCGCTTTAGCATATGGAGTTGTCAATACTTTTTGTCCTGCTGCATTGTAAATATTGACTACAGTTGTATTTTCTTTCAATGCCGGGTTAAGCTGCAGCTGTAAAGATTCTCTTACCGGATTTTCTGCTATTTGTGTGAGTGTTTTGTTTCCTTTTACATCTTTAGTTCCTAAAAATTCCGTAGCATAAATTCCTATTTCATCAATATTGATATTCTGGATATTATTTCCGCTTGCTTTTCTGTTCGACCACATTCCGATATAGATTTTCTTCCCGGCGAAAGCAGAAAGATCTACAAGGGATTGTACAAACTGGGTAAGATCAGCAGGAAATGGATTGGCTGAGTCTCCTACCTGTATTTTATAAAGGCTTTGAACATCATTACCATCTGCATCTACTGTCATGGCCTGAAAATCCGCCAATGTGGGAACTTCTTTTTGCGGTGTACTTACATAGATAAAAAGTTCTCTGGCAACAATCGTATGGGTAGATCTCTGTCTTCCGATATTTGCAGCCAAAGTAACAGTACCTACAGTGTTCGTAAGGTCAATCTGAGGAGAAATGACCCAGTCATTTTCTGTTGCAAAACCAGTGGCGCTTCCGCTTGGTACTAAACTGATGGAATGGCGAAGAACGCCTGTGGTTCCATAGGTTAAGGTAGTTCCGTTGTGATAAATGTTCTCCCCCTGTACCCATCCGTTGCCATTGTTGTTCAGGTCATGAAAGGTCCATCCCTGAAGATCTGCAGGTGTATCAAAAGAATTCCCCCATACCAGAGACTGCGCTGCAGCCAGATGAGATAAAAACAGAACAGATGATAAAATTATTTTTTTCATAATACTTATTATTAATGTTTTTGAAGTAAAAGCAAGGAATCAGCATGTGCTGTTCCCTGCTTTTTAAAAGTTTTTATTATTCTACAATAGAAAAATTGTATTTTGTCCAAAGCCCCTGGAAGTTTCCACAGTTTCTTGGAGATACGTTCCAACCACCTTCGTTGAAGAAAGGCTGGCTCATACCCCATAGAGATGCAGGAGTACCAGTCGCTAAGTTAGCTGCAGGGATTCCTGCTGTACCTGTACCAGTAACAGAAGTAGTAAATCCGTGAACCTGGATTGTGCTGTAAGCTGAAGCTGAAGAAAGTTCAGAACCTGTACCTTCCACTTTGATTCCTACAGGGTAACCTGTAACGACAGCGTTATTTAATGTTAATCTTCCGTGTCTTCTGATGTGGATACCGTTTTCATACAAAGCACCTTTAGTAGAATTCTTAGACCCCACGATAGTAAGGTTGTTGATCACCGGGTGAGTTAACAATGTAGTAGAAGAACCGTCTGCGTTGTTATCAAGCTCGATACCGTTAGAATCAGGGCTTGATCCGCTAAGACTGTGTGTAGAGTTATAATCTGCCAAAGCTAATGCACAAGTAATAGTTCCTGTATATCCGTTATCGAAATCGAAGTTATCATCATCTGCAGCAAAAGAAACAAGGTTTGAAGCGTTTACAGTACCTCCAAAGAATTCAAAAGAGTCATCTTTCCCGAAAGATACCTGAATATGATCCAAAGTAGTTCCGTTTCCAACACCTCCTAAAGTAAGACCGTTGATTTCATTTCCTGAGTTTGGCGCTAAAAGGTCGTACCCTGCAAATTCAATACGTACATACTTCAATGTTCCTGCATTATGAGAAGCATTGGTACCTCCGTAATAGAAATCAGGACCAGATAATCCTTCAATTGTTTTTGTGAAAGGGGTGTTGGTAGGAGCATCTCCTAATATGATAACTCCACCGAAGTCACCAGGAGCAGCAGTTGTATCTTCGTTTCCATCTAACAATTTGTAGCTTGTGAAAATTATTGGTTGCGCTTCTGTACCTGTAGCGTTGATTTTTCCTGTTTTAGAAATTACCAAAACTCCTGTAGCTGTATTGTTTGTGCTTGGCTTAGCTTTAATGAATGTACCAGGCTGGATTGTTAATGTAGCACCATTTTTTACCGTTACCACTCCATTAAGTTCAACCACCCCACTCCATGTAGTATTTGAAGTAATATCACCGCTTACGCTGGTTACCGGAAGCGCAGAAGCTGTAAGGTACTCCGCAGAAGTAGATTTCATTTCGAATGGAGAAGATGAATCTGCCAGTTGATCATTTTGACAAGCTGTAAGAGATAATGCTGCCACTGCAATTAGAGTTAGTCTTTTCATTGTTATAATTTTTAGTACAATCCGGTCGTGTTATTTTTATACCAGATCAGTTTTTTAATATTCAGGAATATCTTCCTCTCTATTCCTTCGATTTGTTTTTTGGTGTTCATCCCATCGCTGCAGGAGGAACTGCATTGCGGGCGTTCCCATGAGAATCGTTAAAGCCTGGGAAAAGATGTTAACGTCCGGTTTTTTCAGAACTGTACTGCTGTGCGCATCATCAGTATTATTTCAGTTTTTGATCAGGTTCCCGAAACCTGTACGCTTCTATAATTAAGATATCTTTCTATACTGTAGTATCTGGTGTATTTATTATTAAAAAGTATAATTCACACTTAGGCTGAACATTCTTCCGCTATATGCCCGGAACATAATCTTATCAATATTTTTATCATACTTGTCTGTGGCTCCGGGAAGAAGCTCCCAGCCTTCTCTTTCTGTCCCTACGTTACTTCCGCCACCGTTTTTTGCAGCCAGATAAGAATTGAAGTTGTTATAATATTCCTTTACTCTGTTGAAAAGATTTCTTACATTAAATTTCACTTCAAAATTTTTGTTACGAAGGAATTTATATGAAATCTGAGCGTCTGCTACAGCATAAGGACGCTGAATTTCCTCTCCTTTATAGGCATATCCTACTGTAATGTACTGGTCTCCTTTAGCGTTATATAGGAAACTCATCCCAAAACGGTTTCCATCATAGACCAGTCCAAGATTGTAGGCATAAGGAGTCTGCCCGTACAGCGGTCGTTTTACTTCATAGGTTTCATCATTATCGCCCGTTTTATACAGGTCTTTAAAAGCCACTACTTTTGTATGGTTATAAGTGAAGTTTCCACTTATGAAAAGCTTTTCCAGAAAAGTTCCGTCGGCGATAAATCCTAAACTTTTTCTTACCTCAGCTTCCACTCCTATCAGTTTTGCATTTTTTGAATTTCCATTGTACAGGAAAAGATTTCCTTCACTGGAAATATGACCTTCACGTTCTATCGGCCGGTCTATATTTTTATAATACAATCCTGCAGAAAATATTTCTCCCAACCCTGGAAACCATTCAAATTTGAAATCATAATTATTAATGACTGAGGATGTCATTTCTGTATTATAAATTAAACCATTAGCTATCGGATCGAAATATGGAAGTCCTGTTCTTTCATTGAACTGAGGACGGATAACAGATCTGTTGTAAGCAAGTCTCAGATTGATTTTATTGGTAGGACTGTAGGTAAAATTCACAGAAGGCATCCATTGCCATGGTTTATCATCTATTGCTGCTCTCACGATGTATTTGGAATCGGAAGGATCCAGCTGCTGAGAAATCAGATCGTACTTAAAATATTCTGCACGAAGTCCCCATACTAATCTGAGTTTCTTCCAACGGTTATCAAACATCAAAAAAGCAGCCTGTTGATTAACCTCTCCTTCATACTTATCGTTTTTATAGAGTCCTCTGGTTTCCCAGCCAATACCACCCGGAACATAATGGGAACCATCAAACCAGCCAGCAAGCGAACCATACATCGTCAAATAGTTCTTCTCGCTATTGGGAACGTCCCGGTTTTCGTCAACACGAAGAAAAAACTTCTGCTGTTGGTTGGTATTGTTTTTTATGGCTCCGGCATATCCGGCTTTAATGGTATTTTTAAAACTTCCTGCATCCATATCCCATTTCACAGAAGCACCATAGTTGTAATCTGTTTCTCTGTTTTCAATATAGCCTCTGTAGAAATCTGCGCCGGAATTGTAGATCTTATGAAACGCCAGAATTTCCCTTCCGATAAAGTCATATCTGGTAATATACTGAGTGTAATCTTTGGTATCAGAAGCTACTCCTGTGCGGGCTGCAAACCAACTTACCTCAGCATTTCCAATTTTATGGTTTCCTTCCAGTTTATTTTGTAAAAAGGTTTGAAAAATCGGGTAATTGGTATTATCAGTATAAGGCCTGTCTAAGTTTTTGATCTGAACGGGATCATTATTGGGAATAATTCCGTTATAGAAATAATTATAGGCTAATTCAGCGTTGGCAGCCATTCCACTACCCGTTGAGTATTCGTTCCAACCTGTTACTCTTGTCAGGGTATTATCAAAAATATGAGTATATGAATTACGGAATGAAATTCTGCTTTTTCCCAGCTGCAAACCGAAATTTAACATCCCTGCAAGCGTTGAATTGTAATTATAGGAAGCTCCACTGTTTTTGAAGTTATAAAACGGAATCTGTCCGTTCGCATCAGGCATTCCTGTTGTATCCAGCCAGTTTCCCCTTCCGGTATGGTCAATATCCAGTTTGTTTTGCTCATTTCTGATGACAAATGCTCCGGCAAATCCCCATTTATTATTGTTTTTAAGCGCGTAGGTTCTTCCCAATGCCAGCTGTATATTAGATCCCATGTCACCTCTGGTTTTATAGGTACTGAAATTGTCATTGGTAAACTGCCTGGACTGTTCAAAAAACCTTGGATCTGTCCAGTTCATCGGCTCCAGTCCTTTTGGAAAATCTCTTGTACCGTCATCATATCCGAAATAATCATACTTTCCACGCTTACGGGTCAGAAATTCTTTGAAGGCCGACTGGTCATTATAAGAAGTTCCCAACGTTACGGTTGTAAAATTTTCATTGGGAATATCTTTCGTTCTCACTTCTACATAGCCTCCTGCAAAACTGGCGTTCATATCCGGGGTTGCAGACTTGCTTACCACCACACTTTCTACCATTGCTGTAGGAATGATATCAAATGAAAAGTTCTGGTTATAAGCTTCCGTACTTGGAAGGTTGATTCCGTCCATGGCAGCAGTGTTCCAGCGTTCTCCCATAGATCGTACTACTACATACTTGTTATCAATAGTCGTGATTCCTGTTACTCTTTTCAAAGTTCCTCCTACATCGCTGTCCGGTGTTTTGGAAATCTGTTCCGCCGAAATACCATCACTCATCTGCGCTGCTTTCTTCTGCTGGGCAAGAAGTCCTGCCTGAGTATCCGCTTTACGGGCAGCCGTAATTACCACTTCTTTGATGTCTGTAATTTTATCCGAAGCTTTGTTTAAAGCAAATGAAACAGCATTGGTTTCTTTGTTCGTAACAGATAATTTTTCAACTCTCAGCGTATTATATTTAGGTGCTTTTATTGTCAGATTATAAGTTCCCGAGGGAAGATCTATGGTAAAGTCACCGTTATTATCAGTGACCACTGTTTTCTGAGCTACAGTAACTTCTGCTCCGGTAATGGGATTTCCTACTTCATCCACTATTTTACCGGAAATTCGTCCGTTTCCCAATGCAGAAATAGCAGAGCTTTCATATTTTATCGAAATAAGATCACCATGCAATCGGTACACTATAGGAAGTCCGTTGGTAATATCCTTCAGACAGTTGTTGACAGAAGTATTTTCACATTTCACTCCTTTTACCTTCAGCTCTTTAATATCAACCTTGGAATAAGCCAGTCTCATTCCCGTTTTTCCGGCAAATTCTTCCAAAACTTCAATCAACGGTCTGTTGGCAGGTACAGAAAATGTTACTTTCTGAACCAGCTCCTGAGCTTCTGCGGCTACAGTAAAAAATAAGGCTGCTATGGTAATCCCACATTTCAAACTTTTCATACTTAATAGTGTTCTCTTGATTATGATTATTTAATTTTTTTTGAATAATGATTTATTTCTTAAGGATATAGGTGTTTTCTTTTTTCTGTACTTCCAATCCCAGAATAAAGGCAAGGGATTCAATATTTTCGCCAACAGTTCCACCGGTAAAATCGGCAGTAATCTTTTTATTTTCAGATTCTTTAGGATACAGAACCGTTGTAGTGTAATTACTTTCCAGGACTGCTACTACTTCTTTTAAAGGAACATCGTTAAAGCTCAAAGACAATATTGCAGGAGCTTTGTTTGCTGAATTTTTTACAGGCTTCAATGAAATAACCGCTGTAGTATGGGCAATTCCGAAATTGGTCCACTTCTGATTCGGTGTAAGGAAAGAAACCGCAACTCCAGGAGAGGATACCGCTACCTTGCCTTCATACAGATCCACAGCTTTATTCTTCCCTGATTGTGAGATTTTAAATACCGTTCCCAATACTTTGGTACTGAAGCCATCTGCACGAACGATAAAAGGATGTGTTTTAGATTTTGCCACAGAGAAAATTGCATCTCCTTTTAAATCCACCACTCTGGTAGACGCAGGAAAAGATTTTTCTACAGTCAGTACAGCGCCTGGCAAAAGAGTAACTACAGATCCGTCTTCAAGATGAACAATACGGTTTCCGGATTTTGCAATATATACATCAGGCTTAATGAACATGGTGTAGGTAAATATTCCGCCCAATGATAAAAGCAGAATAATAACTGCAGCTATTTTATAGAGATGTATTGTAAAGCTTTTTACAGATGAAATAGAAATACTATCTGTTTGAGGAAAGTAATGTTCCAGTCCGGATAATACTCTTTCTTTGGATTCTTTAAGATGAAGAATATCCAGATCTTTTTCTGTAAGATTCTTCCATTGATTTAAAAGTTCATTTTCTTTTTCAGAGATTGAGTCTTCCAAAACTTCCCTTTCCCAAAGTCTGAAAACAAAGGCTTCAATATTTTTATATGGTAAACGTTTTTTCATAAGGTCTTTCATGTATTCACAGATACTTCTATCTATAAGACAGTGAAAATGAAAAACTTCCCCGGAGCATTCTTAATGTTATATTCACATTACAACCAAATTGTTAATAATTTTCATCCTATTTCACATTTACTCAACATTAACGTCACATTTGAGTTCTGTTTTTCAGAAATATTTAATCTTATCACACCCAAAGTTCACAAAAAGTTAATTTTCCTTTAGGTAATTTTGTATCACAATATGAGCCCAACAGACTATACATTATTAAAGAAAATAAAATCAGGCGACCGTCCTGCATTTATGCTGCTGTATGACCGATACTGGGATAGTCTATATCGCTTTGTTTTTGTACGGACACGGGATAAAGAAGTCTCTGAAGAAATTCTCCAGAACTTATGGATGAAGATTCTTGAAAATACAGACGTGATACAAACCGATGATACAGAAAGTGCCAAAGGCTATCTTCTCCGTCATCTTCACTACCGGATTATTGATTTTTATAACAGCTATAAAAAAGCCCCTCCTACTCTGAGTATTGACGAGTTTGATATTCCTAATGAAATTGAAATGGCAGATTCAGATTATTTTGAGATTCTTGAGGAAAATGAAATTTCTGCTTTGTTATCTATGATTGATGAGGTGGTTGCTCAACTTCCCTCAACAGAGCAGCAGGTCTACGATATGAGAATCAGGAAAAATATGTCGGTCAATGAAACAGCAGAAGCACTGGGAATCAGCAACAAAACCGTGAGCAATAAACTAAGCAAAGCTTTGGGAGAAATCCGTGAACAACTGAATCCGGAGTATAAGTCTTCTAAAAAGCTGGTTTCTATTCTGTTATTGATGGAGGTTTTGACGGGGTATTGATGGGGGTGCGGGATTTGAGGATATGTCAATGGTCAATTTGCTTCGCAGTCAATCGTCAATTTTTTACACCCATTATCAAAATTCACAACGAAGCGGATTCACTATTCACCTTTCACTTTTAAAGTCAATGGTCAATTTGCTTCACAGTCAATAGTCAATTTTTACAACATCATATAAAATTCACAGCGAAGCGGATTCACTATTCACCTTTCACTTTTAAAGTCAATGGTCAATTTGCTTCACAGTCAATAGTCAATTTTTACAACATCATATAAAATTCACAGCGAAGCGGATTGACAATTCATTATTCACTAAAGATCGGCAGAAAACCAGTATTAAAGTCCAGGATTTTAAAATCGGCAAGATTTGAATCTATGCTTGCATCATTATTGGTGAAGATTACAGTCTGCATTCCAGCCTCTTTTGCTGCTTTTAATCCTGACTGACTGTCTTCAATAGCAATACAGTGCTCCGGGGAAATTCCCATATTTTTTGCAGAAGTAAGATACACGGCCGGATGAGGTTTTCCCTGAGTTTCAAACTCTGATGAATGAACGGTATCAAACAAATCACGAACCTGAAGTTTTTCAAGAACCACATGGGCTACACGCAAAGGAGCATTGGTAGCCAGCCCTATTTTATATTCTTTATTCTTAAGATTTTTAATAAACTCCTGTACACCGGACATTGTGCAGTCTTGATCCTGAATCATTTCGATCACTCTTGTAACCACTTTATTTTCCAAGTCAGAGGAATCAAAATTTTCCCATGGGAATCTTTCATACCAGAATTCTGTCACTTCCTGAGTGGTCATATATTTAGTTTGTGCCGCAAGATCATCTGTAACCTGCACTCCATAGGATGAAAATACATCCAGTTCTGCCTGAGTCCAGAATTGTTCTGAGTCTATCAGAACACCGTCCATGTCAAATATTACTGCTTTTAAAGTCATTTTTTTAATGATAAATGATGAGTTATGGATGATGAATTATTGGCTGATTTTATATACACAGCGCTGTCCACCTGAAATGATGTGATCTACTCTTTCCACTTTATACTCCTTCCCTATCAGAGATTGGAAATTGGATAATTCAGCACGGCAGAAGCCCTGACATTCGGTTGCAGCAGCACATATCGGACAATGGTTTTCAATCAGAAAATAATCTTCACCTTCTTTTTTCCATTCTGCCATATACCCTTCATCACTACGGACTTTTGAAAGGGATTCAAGACGCTGTTCCAGAGATTTTGTCTTAGAAAGTAGCTTTTCATACCGGTCATGGGTGTTTTTTTCCCGGTCACTGATCAATAATTCCAAAGCATTTTCACCCAAAAGATTTTTCACTGATTTCAAAATCTGAACTGTGACATCTGCATGAGTATCAGGAAACTGAGATAACCCCTTCTCTGTAAGCGTATAATACGTAGATGGACGGCCCACTCCTTCGCTCTTCACCGAAGACCGGATCAATCCTTCCTGAGCAAGGTTGAGCAAGTGTTTTCTTGCGCCTTCTTTAGTGATCGACAATTCTTCAGCAATAAGAAGTGAGGTGGCTTCACCTCTCATCTTTAAAAACATCAGAATACGATCTGCTGCCGGCTTCTTCATTTGACAATATTTAGGTTGTTTTATTTTTCAACAACAAATATAGTCATTTTCTATAACCTTAAAAAAATAAGCTTAAAACAAAGATTTACAACACTTTATTTATTCAAATCCAAAAATCAATAAAACAACCAATAAGTTGTTTTATTGAAATATATTTCTACCTTTGTCACATAGTAATCAAAAAAATAAAGACGATGAACCCATTTACATTACCACAATTACCTTATGCTTACGATGCCTTAGCACCATTTATAGATAAAGAAACAATGACGATTCACCATCAAAAGCATCATCAGGCTTATGTAGATAATCTGAATAATGCTTTGGCGCAAACCAACGAAACGAATCCTGATCTGGATTCCTTATTGCAAAGAATTAGCGAATACAGTCCGGCTATAAGAAATAATGGGGGCGGCCACTATAACCATTCTTTATTCTGGGAAATTCTTTCTCCTCAACCTAAACTTCTTCCTGAAGGAATGCTTCATGACGATCTTACAGCCACTTTCGGGAGTATTGACAATCTAAAAGCAGAAATGAAAAAAACAGGTTTGTCACAGTTCGGTTCCGGATGGGTATGGTTATTTGTAAAGTTCAACGGATCTCTGGCCATCAGCTCTACTCCTAATCAGGATAATCCGATGATGGATATTCTTCCCACAAACAGAGGTTTTCCGATTCTTGGAATAGACGTTTGGGAGCATGCTTATTACTTGAATTATCAGAATAAACGTGCAGATTACCTTGATGCTTTCTGGTCTGTACTGGATTGGTCTGCCGTTGAAAGAAAATATGAAGAAGCTTTGTCAAAAGTAAGATAAATAATACTGAATATAAACAAACTATGACTGAGGAAAATTTTATCAATAAAGCAAAGGCTTCGGGTATTATTGCCCTTGACCTTTCAGAATACAAACCCACTACGGAAATTGTAGAACTGGATATCAAAGATCATCTTTTTATGGGAATGATTGTGAAGGAGAAAGAATTTAAGGAATCAATTGCTGTGGTGGATTTTTCTATATACAATGAAAAAGCAGTGGGAATTATCTGCTCTACAGATGCCATCATTCCCCCGTGGGCTTACATGCTCATTATGGAAAAACTGTCTCCCTATGCTTCTTATGTAGATTTAAACAACGCAGAAACAATATTGCTCGATCTCTGGAAACGACGTCTCATTTACGCTGACCTTAAACAATATAAAAATCAGAAAGTGGTTGTCCGGGCAAGCACCAGTCATGATCCTGCTTTGTATTTATTAGCAGCAGGATTATTAAAACCTCTGGTAAAAACACTGATGTACGGTGAGATAGGATTACCCAAAGTAATTTTTAAACAATAAAAAAATGAAAGCAATCATATTCAACGGATCCCTGGAAAGAAGGGCATTATCTACTTCCGGACTGATTTCAGATTATTTTTCAGAACGTCTGAAAACACTGGGAATTCAGACTGATATTTTTACGCTTGCTGATTCCGGTATTCCTTTATTTGATGTTACCCTTACCAAAACTCCTTTGGCTGTAGAACGTATGACTCAGATGTTTACTGATGCTGATTTGCATATCTGGCTGGCTCCTCTTTACCACGGAAGTATTCCTGGAGTGATGAAAAACTGTCTGGACTGGCTTGAAGTAACTGCCAACAGATACGAACCTTATCTTACGGATAAAACTGTGGGTTTGGTATGCTGGGCAGATGGTCTGCAGGCTATGCAGGGAATCAATGCCATGGATTCTATTGCCAAATCATTGCGTGCCTGGCCATTGCCATTCAGCGTTCCGATTGTCAGATCATCATTATTCGCAGCTGACCCATCTACGCAAATTTCGGAGCTCTATTCCGGTAAGTTTGATAAGCTTATCAGCATTGCCACCTCTAAAAAAATAGAAAAAACGACTATAAACCATTCATAACATGATAGAAACAGATATACTGATCATTGGTGCCGGCCCTGCAGGGTTATTTACGGTATTTGAAGCCGGCCTTCTCAAAATGCGATGCCATATTATCGATGCATTGCCACAGATGGGAGGCCAGTTATCAGAATTATATCCCAAGAAACCTATTTTTGACATTCCCGGATTTCCAAGTGTACTTGCCGGAGAACTCATTGATAACCTTTATGAACAGATCAAACAGTTTGAACCAGGCTTTACCTTTAATGAAACAGCCATACATCTTCTCAAACTGGAAGAGAATCTTTTTGAAGTCATTACCGATAAAGGAACAAAACACCGAGCAAAAGCCGTTATTATTGCCGGAGGACTGGGAAGTTTTGAGCCTAAAAAACCGCCTATTGAAAATATTTCAGCTTTTGAAGAGCGTGGAGTTAATTATTTTATCAAAAATCCGGAAGACTATGCCGGAAAACATGTAGTGATTGCCGGAGGTGGAGATTCAGCGCTGGACTGGACTATTCATCTTGCTGAGATAGCTTCCTCTCTTACTCTTATTCACAGAAGAAATGAATTCCGTGGCGCGCTGGATTCTGTTGAAAAAGTGAAAAAATTAAAACAGGAAGGCAAAATCAATCTGATTACTCCTGCAGAAGTAGTAGGATTAAATGGAGAGGATTATTTGAAGGAAATTCTGGTTGAAAAAGAAGGTTCAATACAGTCTATTAAAACAGATTATTTTATTCCTCTTTTCGGATTGGTTCCAAGGCTGGGACCTCTGGCAGAATGGGGAATTGAGCTGGAAAAGAATGCCATAAAAGTAGACAACAGCACCGATTTTCAAACCAATATTCCCGGAGTTTATGCCGTAGGTGATATTAATACGTATCCTTATAAAATGAAACTGATCCTGTGCGGATTCCATGAAGCGGCCATTGCCTGCCAAAGTATTTATCAGCGTCTTAATCCGAATAAAAAATTTGTCTTAAAATATACTACGGTAAGTGGAATCGAAGGTTTTGACGGAACAAAAAAACAAGCAGAAAAACAGGTAGTAGCCACTATTGACTAAGGATTATGGAGAACGAGATTACCATTACTGTTATTGACCAAAGCGGTACTACACACACTTTGCTATGCCCTTTAGAAATGGGGCTTACCCTTAAAGATATCTGCAAAGCTTATGAATTACCTATGGAAGCCATGTGTGGAGGTATGGCTATGTGTGCCACCTGTCATTGCTTTGTTTTGAGTGAAACATCTGCTCTTCCTGAAAAAAATGATATTGAAGAGGCGTTATTATCAGAACTATTTACCTCCAAGGCTACAAGCAGATTAGCCTGCCAGATTCATCTTACAGCTCAAATGGATGGGCTGTCGGTAGAAATTGCTGCAGATTAATGAGTTAAAAATAAAAATTAGCACACTTTATGCTGCTTATTTTCAAAGAACAGTGTTGAACTGCTGTAATTAAGTTTAGCGGGGATTTCCAAACCATTCAACGTTGAAGAAATCCCTTTTTTAAACCCTTTAAATTCAAACAATATGGCTATAAAAATAACAGATGCCTGTATCAACTGTGGAGCCTGCGAACCTGAATGCCCCAACTCAGCCATTTACGAAGGTGCTATCGACTGGCGCTGGAAAGACAAAACCAAGCTTTCAGGACATATTACATTCCCCGACGGCACAGAAGGTGATGCTGATGCCTACCATCCGGTGGTCTCAGATGAAGTGTATTATATCGTATCCGGAAAATGTACGGAATGTAAAGGTTTTCATGAAGAGCCTCAATGTAAAGCTGTATGCCCTGTAGACTGTTGTATAGATGATCCTGATCACAGGGAAACCGAAGAAGTACTATTGGACAGACAAAAATTCATGCACAGTGCTTAATAAATTTCTATCTTTTATATTTAATTTCAATAAAGGCGGGTTTTAACCCGCCTTTTTATCATTCTTTTCATTCGGCTTTAGCCTCAACCTATTTTGCTTTAATCTCAGTATAAATTTTTTGAGTAAAAGGAGTTTCTACACCTGTTTCAGCACCATATTTCAATACAGCACCTGCAAACAATTCCAATTCGTTATCCTTCTTTCCTGAATTGATATCAAGCTGTAAAGAAGTTGGAGTTTCAAAAGGAAATGTAGAGGCTTTATTAAAAGTAGCGTCAATAATATCTTCCTGAAGATCTATTCCTTTTTTAGCAGCAATCTGTTTGATTTCTTTCATAATTCCGGTGGCCTCATTCTTTTGCTGCTCATCGGTACATACGGCTCCCATGGACGAGTTATGCTTCGCTGTTACCAATCCAAAACTTGCTATGAATATGAATTTTGTCCAGATATCTTTTAATGAATTATCTTTAAAATCAAAGTCGATTTTACTTTCACTCAATAGCTCTGTAATCCATTCTACAGGTACAGAAAAATGTTCAGGATCTCTTCCCACAATGATTTTCCCTGCATTTCCTTTATGTTCTACAGTTCCTCTTTTCTTAATATGAGAAGCTACATACACACAGGTTGGAAGAACAGTATGATCAGGAATAATGGTGCGTATTCTGTCATAAATATCCGCTCCGTTCATCATCGGAAGAAGGACAGTATCTTTATGAATGACTGGCAGTAATTGTTTGCAGACATTTTCAAGATCATATTCTTTCACACAGATCAACACGAGATCAGGGTTTTTGATCTCACTGATATTCTCTACAATAGCATTTGGATGTGTCTGTGAATTGGAATGCTCAGGAGATAACAACGTCAATCCGTTTTCTTTTACTTTATCATAAGTTTCTCCGCGGGCAACAAAAGAAACGGTATATTTTCCTGTAGTTTCATTCGTCTGATTGATTTTAAAACCAAAATAACCACCTACACCACCCAATCCTACTACTACAATATGTTTTTTGTTCATGAAATTATTTTTAAGCAAAGATCAGCGATGGCATTTAAAATATCACTTGACAAATGAAAAGAAATTACAATTTATGAATATCTCTTCTGATCCGGCTCAGGGAGCTGTCTTTAATTCCAAGGTAAGAAGCAATCACTTTCAAAGGGACATGCTGAAAAATATCAGGGTCTTTCTTCATTAGGTTAAAATATCTTGTGGAAGCCTTCTGGCTCGCCATTTCGATCAACCTGTCATGAATATTATAATAATTAAGGACAAAAAGAAGCCTGCTGAATTCTCTGAACTCAGGAATGTTATGGAAATTATGCTGTACATTTTCCAATCCTGTTTCCCAGAAAACACAATCGGTTACAGTCTGATATATTTCTTTGGTAGGCTGCTGCCTGAAAAAAGACAGAAAATCATTTACAAAGCAGGGAGCTGTATAAATATTCGTTGTGATCTCTTCATTATCTTCATTCAATAAATAAGACCTTACATAGCCTTTTTCCAGAAAATAGGTTTTGGTACTGATCGCATCTTTATCCAACAAAACAGTATTCGCTTTTAAATCAAAATGACTGAATTTTTCAGTAATTTTTTCAACCACCTCAGCTTTGATACTGAATAAGGAATGAAAGTAGGTATTAAGTAATGATTTGTCCATTAAAATGTCCTCATAAATATACTTTGAGCCATCTAAAGTAGCGATAATTCGTGAAAGTCTGGATAATCAGATGCTTTAAAACCACCCCGTCAAAAATTCTTTGAATTTTCGCCACCCCTCCAATGGAGGGGAATTTTTCTCATCATTAGAAATGGTACTTCTAAAAACCGTTGAGACTTATATGACTTATGTTATTTCAACTTTACTGCTTTTGTTGCGATGAAAGTAGGAAGGTACTTATCAATTAAAAAGCGTGGATTAGGCTGCATTTCTTCTGTGAAATCTGAAATCATAAAACCTGCTTTCAATTGTCCTCCGATAAGGTCTGAAAGGGTATGTCCAAAAACCAGAGCTTCATTATTTTCCAGTTTTCTGTTGATCTGATCCTGATTCAAATCTGTTATATCTGCATAAGGAAGTGTATATTTCGGTCTGATAATCCCCTCTTTTATATCCTGAGGATTTCGGTCTGCTACAAATACAACAGGATTAAAAAAACTGGCCAACAGCATTCCTCCTTTTTTCAAAACCCTATAGGCTTCTTTCCAAACAGGATTTACATCTTCCACATAATGATTGGATATCGGATGAAATACAATATCAAACGTTTCATTTTCAAATGAACTTAAATCTCTCATATCACCCTGAACTGTTTTCAGAGACAGTCCATCACGTTCTGCTACCTTTTCATCCTGTCTCAGCTGTTCCCCGGAAATATCAAAAACGACAACAGAAGCTCCTGCTGCTGCCAATACCGGAGCCTGCTGTCCTCCTGCCGATGCCAGACACAGGATATTCTTTCCTTTCACATCTCCCAACCATTCTTTATTCAATGGTTTGGGAGTCAGGTGAACATCCCATTTTCCTTCTTTTGCGTCATTAATCAATTCTGAGCTTACCGCTTTTGACCATTCGTTCTGTGCTAATGCCTGTTTGTTCCAGGCCGACTCATTATGGTGTAAAAAATCTATTTCTTGCTCCTTCATATTTTTTATTTTCTGGTCATTTAATTGTCAATTTACAAAAATATTGTATTCAGAAGCCATTCAACTGGTACAGATTTTCTAAAATGTACTGGTCCAGTTTAGCCCTCAAGGATCATCATGAATTTTATTGGGCTTTGCAGTTTATCACAAATTTTGTAATTTTCTTAATTAAAGCAGCTATACAGGCAACAATTATGGATAATGATTTCACTTACAATTTCATCGAACCTGACAAAGAGATCGCAGGTTTTGTTGAAAATCTGGGTACTTTTCAGAACCTTTCGGATGAAGCTAAAGAAGTCGTAATTATTCCTGACGGAAGAATTGATTTATTTTTCTCACAATCGGCTTCAGAACCTTTCCATATTACCCTTCTCGGACTGGAAACCTATCCTGAACAAAGATATATTGCTCCTTATACCACAGCTTTTATTGTCAGTTTCAAACCTCTTGCTGTGGAATATATTTTAAATACTTCCATTGCTGATTTATTGAATATCGGAAAAGAGCTTTCTCCTGATTTCTGGAATTTTAAAGCTGACGATATAAAGGATTTTAATCATTGCTGTACGAAAGCCACTCAAAAAATACAAGCGTTGCTACCTCAAAAAACAGATGAAAGAAAAATCAAACTTTTTGAGTTGGTGTATGCTTCAAAAGGGGAAATGAGCGTACAGGAACTTTCAGAAAAAACAGGCTGGAGCAGCAGACAGATTAACCGGTACTTTACCAAACAACTTGGTTTGTCATTAAAAGCCTACTCTACTATTTTGCGTTTCAGAGCATCATTGGAACATATTGCTCAGGGAAGACTTTTCCCGGAACTCAATTATACCGATCAGAATCATTTCATCAAAGAAGTAAAGAAATTTTCAGGAGTCGCTCCTAAAGAATTATCCAAAAATAAAAACGACCGATTTGTACTATTATCTGTATTGAAAGGAAAATAAATTTGCATTGTAAAATTTAAATAAACAATGCTGATAGACAATAAATCAATAGCAATCGTTGGTGGTGGTCCGGCAGGACTTACACTGGCAAGACTTTTACAATTGAAAGGTGCAGATGTAAAAGTATATGAAAGAGATTTTAATAAAAATGCCCGTGTACAGGGCTCTCCTCTTGATATGCATGAAGATTCAGGGCTGGCTGCCATACGCAAGGCAGAACTTCAGGAAGAGTTTAAAAAGACTTTCCGTCCGGGTGCAGACAGAACATTGATCATGAATGAAAAGGCCGAAATATTTTTTAACGATCATGAAACAAAGCCTGAAGAAGATTTCGGACATGAACATTTTCGCCCTGAAATAGATCGTGGTCCATTAAGAAATATGCTGCTGGAATCCCTATTTCCTGAAACTGTTGTCTGGGACAGTCATTTTCTCTCTATGGAGCGGCAGAATGGAGGCTGGCTGCTGCATTTCAAAAATGGAAATTCTGTGTACGCTGATCTTGTCATTGCTTCAGATGGTGCCAATTCTAAAATCCGCCCTTATCTTACTGATAATAAACCTGTTTATTCTGGGATCATTATGCTGGAAGGAAATATTTCAAAAGAAAATGCCCCTCAGATTGATGCTTTAATCAAAGGGGGGAAAATAATGGCATTCGGAAATTCTCAAAATATTTTACTGGGACAAAAAGGCAATGGAGATCTCGGATTTTATGCAAGCTTTAAAGCTGATGAAAACTGGCCTATCATCAGTGGCCTTGATTTTTCTGATAATACACAGATGCTAAAATGGTTCAAAACAGAATACTCGGAATGGACTTCTATCTGGGAGGAACTTTTTAAAAATGCAAAAACTCCTTTTATTCCACGTTTGATTTACTCTATGCCTTTAGATCAAACATGGGAAAGTCAACCTAATTTGACACTGATAGGTGATGCGGCGCACGTAATGCCACCATTTGCTGGAGAAGGTGCTAATATGGCGATGCTGGACGCCCTTGAACTGAGTGAATATTTAACGGATAATCATTATAATACTTTACAGGAAGCTATTTCCGGTTACGAACAGACAATGCGAACAAGAGCTGCTATTGCCACACAAGAATCCCTTGAGAACGGAGAACGAATGCATTCTGAAACCTCATTAGCCACTATGCTTGATTTTTTTAATAGCCATTTGGATTAATTATCATCAAAAATCAAAAGGCTGCCTTCTGTTGAAGACAGCCTTTTTTCCCTCTTGAAATAATTCTTTTTCTCTCCGCTTTTAGATCCTGATACGGAGATTCATTCGTGCTGTTTATTTTTTGATTAATTTGGTGTTGTAAGTGTTTTTCTCATCTTTTATGGTGATCACATACATTCCTTTTACAAGAGAAGCTACATTAATTTTTCCATCAATCTTACCTTCCTGAACAAGTCTTCCATCCGCACTGTAAATTTTGTAATCACCTTTACCTTTAAGGTTTTTCACTTCTACAAATGTATCTGCAGGGTTAGGATAAATTGAGACGTCTGATGATTTTGTATCTACGGTTTCTCTTACGGCAAGGTTAGCATTTTCAGAAATTTTCACTGAAAAATCTCTGAAAGATCCTACAGAAACAATTCCACCTCCATTTACAGGTACGGTAGGGCTTCCACAAGGTCCGCTGGCTGCGTTAAAGAAAGTACTTGCCACTCTCATTCTCAATAACTTATCACCAGAATAAGCGGTATCAGGTACTGTAAATGTTACACTTCCATCACGAAGATAAGCCTGAGCAGCGGCGACGTAGAAAGGAAGAGCCCCACTGGTAACTACTTTTTCTGAACTTTCGAAAACTCCGTTTCTGTTGTAGTCTATCCAGATTTCAAGCCAGTCATTATAATTTCCTCCAGCAAGGTTTCTAAAGCTGGCAGTATACTGAGTTCCTTTTGTTAAGTTAACCACTTTGGCAGCATCTTCACTAAAGTCAAGATAGGTTTTATAAACATCAAGGCCAGTATATACATAGGCAAGATTAGACAGGGTCAATCTTACAAGGCCACTATTAAAGTTTCCACCATTTCCTCCTGTAGTCATTAAACAATAATCTATGCCTGTTCTCAACCCTTTGGTTTTAAAAGCATAATTAGTTGAGAATGCCCCTGGAACACTATTTACAACAGCTGCTACCTGTACTTCATAATTGGTTTCATCTTCCAGATTCGACAACAACACAGAATTGGCTGTACTTGCTATATTCGACCAGCTTGCTGTACCCACTTTTCTGTAATTGACAGAGTAAGTAGCTCCTGGTACTTTATTCCATGATATTCTTGCCGTTGTTTTTAAAACTTCCGTATCTATCGCAGAAACTCCAGTTGGAGCATTAACAGTAGATGTAGGAGCAGCTCCTACTGTTACAGCCGGAGATACCGCATAGAAAATATTACCTAGTGCTGATATTCTTAATTTAACAGCACCGGTTACATTAGCCGGCATTTGTACAGCATAACTTCCTGTATTTGGAGTAGAAGCTACCAGATCCGTCCATGTAGTTCCGTTATTGGTTGTATAGTCTATTTTTACAGCAGCAACATTATAGGGAGCGTTATTGGTGTTTGCAGCATCCCATGTGATGGTATTGGATGCATCATTGTATAAAACGGATGTTGTTGTAAGACCACTGAATTTGAAAGGTCCGTCAGAACCCACTGTTATTACTGTCTCAGCAGTAGACGTCATTGGTCTCAATGCATTCTGATCTCTTACTGTTACTGCGTAATTCAATGTTCTTGGGATGTAAGAAACGGTTTCCCATACTTGTTTGTCTGTCAAAACACCATTTAATACAGTTTCCAGTTTAGGGAAATATCTTCTGCTGTTAGCTGTTCCAGGTAAAGATCTGGCTATTGCACCTTCTGCATTATAGCCCCAGCCACTGTCTCCTGAAATAGTATTCCTGTCTCCTACACTGTTGTACTGTTCCCATGTATAATTGACAAGATCACCTTCTGCGTCTGCTGCTACAGCATCCAGATAATAGGCTGTCCCTTTAGGAATGGAATAATTAGCTAGCGGTGTAATCACCGGAGCAGTATTGTTGATGATATCAGTAGCAACTCCGCATCCTATTTTAGATTCCAGATTATTTAATACCTGGGAGATCGATTTATAATGGAAATATCCATCCATATTTGCCTGAATATTATCTTGTGTAATACCGGGATACCCCATGATTGTTGTTCCTCCCCAAGGTTCTACATTAGCTCCTGAAGCTTCAGTTCTCATTGAGAACGTGTGGTTTGCACCCAACTGATGCCCCATCTCGTGCGCTGCCATTAAATCAAATACCTCTCCTATGGGATCAGGACTCATTGAGAAAGCAGATCCTTTTGCCAAAGAAGTATTTGTGGCAGGATTGGTACAAACAATTCCTATTCCTCCTGCATTTCCATTTCTGCTTTGTCCTGCATTGCGATGAAATACATGCCCGATATCATAGTTGGCATTTCCTACATCTGCTGTAAGTTTCTGTTGTAATTGTAAATTCAGTGACGGATCGGTTGAAACAGCCTGAGGTGTATAAAAATCAGTAGCAGGATCAGTATAAATAATTCCCGGAAGGTCCAGAACATTAAAATGAGCTCCGAAATCTCTCTCAAAAACTCCATTGATCCTCGTCATGGTATTATTAATAGCAGCTACTGCTCCAGCTACTGTTCCCCCGTGAAATTGTGTATACTCACCGGTGACAGCCATAGCCATTCTGAAAGTTCTATATTTGGTATTCGTGGGTCTGTTGGTAATTCCTACATTGGAAAGCATTTTTTTTCCATTTTCCACCAGCTTACCAATATCTTTAAGATCATGGTCTGTATCACATTCAAACCCATGCATATCTCCTTTTTCCTTGGTTTTATAAAACACTCCATAAGTCTGTTTATCAGCACTTATCGGTTCTATAAACTGGAATATACCATCTTTAATGATCATAGATTGCATATCATTGGGAGATGTACTGAATCTTACATACTTAGATGGATCATCTACGCCCACTCCTACATATGATCCAAGCTGATATCTTTCGGCCAGTGATACATCCATCACAGGATTGCTGTAAACAGCAAATTTTTCAATCTTTCCTTCTACAGTAGGTAAAGAAATAATAACCGGTCTTGCACTTTTCCCGGTCTCTTCAGCATTTCTCAGCATTTCTCGAAGAGATTTCAGATCCACTCTATAAGAATGTTGTACTGCTACTCCTTCTCTTATCTGTGAAGTTTTCTGAGAGACAGACTCCCATCTCTGAGCATTGAAAACCGTAAAACAAGATGCTAATGCACAAACGAATAAAGTTCTTTTTTTCATAGATTTATTTACAATTACTTTGGTTGTATGATTATAGGTTGCTTATTTCTTATCAAAAGATCATTTTGGAGTCTGATTAACATTACTTAAACATTATCATAAATTCAACAAAACAAAATCAATGATGAGAAATTCACAACAAATCACTTCACAAAACTTGCATATTCTAAATAAAAAACAAAAATAAATGATACTACACGTATACAGCAGCAACGACAATTAATTAATTATCAACCACTTACATTTAAAACCCAATTTTGTCTTGAATAGCTCTGTTTTTTATGAGTAAGTAGTATTAAAAATATCAACCTCAAAACGGATGAAAAACAATACTGAAAATCAGATAAAAAAGATGAATTAAAAAGAAGGATAATCAAAAACGTAGTCAAAAAAGGGAGACATCCCAAGAACTCTTGCTCTTTTTCAAAAATAAGTCAAAAAATTGACACAAAACTACAATGACTTAAATATCAGGTATTTAAAAACTCAAACACACCATGTAGTACCCGTGTAGTATAGTCTTTTTTCTTGTTTCCATTAAAAATTTTCATATTTGACCACTCTGAGACCACTAAAAAAACCGAGTGGTGAAAAGAGAATATTTCGAGTACTGTCTGACCTGATAAATCAGACAGTTTTTTTTTGGATTATTATAAGGTATCAAAGAAATGATAAATATCTGTTTCGCCCGGAATATTCAACTTTTTTCTGATCCTGTATTTTTTCTGCTGAATACTCCTATGCTGAACCATCGTATAATTTGCTATTTCTTTAGAAGTAAAATGAAGTTTAAGCATTGCACAAAAAATCAGCTCAGAATTTTCAAGATTTGGATTAATGGTTAAAAGCTGAACGATGAACTCAGGATAAGTTTCTTTAAAACGATCCAGAAATTCAGGGTCATTCTTTTTACCGAGCTCTATAACTTCTTCCTGCTTATTATCATTCATTCTTATTTTCAGATTCTCAGCTTCTATAGCAAGAACTTTTTTCCGTTTTCCTAAAGCAAGAATAATTCTCCAGGCATATAATCCCAGCAGACAAAGACCAATAAACGACAGAGAAACAATCCAATAGATTTTACTTTTATGATGATTAGCATCCTGCTGGGCAACTGTAATAAACGATTCCATATCCTGATTGATAGTTGCCAGTAAAGAGGTATTGGTCCGGTAAAAAGCATCTGTATAGGCTTCCAAATAAAAATAGGCCTTTTCTTTATCACCAGTCCGTTCATATAACATTCTGAGATCATTATAGATATACTTACCATAATAAGCATAGACACGTTTTGTTTTATCATTGATTTTCAAGGCTTTATTCAGCGCCTGTTCTGCCTTATCATATTCTTTATAATAAAGAAAATATTCCCCCATGATGGTATTAGCATAAAGAGCTATTCCGTCCTCTTTACCTCTCATATTGGCTTTGTTGTAAGCCGTCGTTATATATTTATAGGCAGAATCCTTGTTTCTCCGTATATAAACATAATCACTGATAGCACAATCTGTAAGACCTGTACCATCCAGTTTTTTTGCTTTATGGAAATATTCAAGGGCCTTTCCATAGTCTTTTTTTTGAACAAGATAAATAGCCTGTCTGAAATAAATACTGAAAAGCAGATCGTTTTTAAGTTCTGACGGATCACTTTTCTTTATAAAGTTCATGGCTTCATTATTATATTGAAAAGCTTTATCAAGCCTTCGAAGCTCTATATTGAAACGGCCATAGACGTTATAAAACCTGGCTTTGTGTATGTTGTCCTCCGAATCATTCAGAATCTCTTTTGCATTATCAAAGAGAATTTGTGACTTTTGAAAATTTTCAAGCGATATATTAAGTTCTGCCAGATTGATATAGCAGAGCGCCTTCCCATCTGCATAATTCATTTCATCGGCCTTTTTGTAATATCTTTTATTAAGATTAATCAATGAATCATATGCTCCGGCAATTCTGAACTTTTCATTCTGTTTCAGCAAAGCGGTGTCAAATTTCTTTTCAGCCTCTTTCTTTGAATGAGAATGGCACGAAACTAAAACAAAAAGTAAAACAGAAAGAAAAATACGCATCATGTGTTTCTCTAATTAAGCTAAATTCCTATATAAATTTATGATTTAACAATGATCTTCTTAAGATAACGATTTTGTATAATTATAAAATTTTCAATGGTTATTTCGGATGTGATCAACACTAAAATCTCTTCATAAAACAGAATCCTCCTGCTTTTATTGTGATATAATGCTTTATTCTGCTAAGTTTTCAAAAAAATCATAAATATCTGTTTCCCCTGGAATATTCAGTCTTTTTCTGATCCTGTATTTCTTTTGTTGAACAGATTTATGCTGTACAAAAGTATAATCTGCAATCTCTTTGGATGAAAAACGTAATTTCAGCATTGCACAGAAAGCCAGCTCTGAATTTTCAAGATCCGGATTAATCTCCAGAAGCGACTTAATAAATTCAGGGTAGTATTCTTTAAATTTCAACAAGAAAGAAGAATCATTCCTTTTAGCCAATTCAATCACTTCCTGTCGCTGCTTTGTCTGGACATGGTTTTTCAACGTATCAGTTTGTTCTTTTAAAGTATTTTTCTTCTTTTGTAACCTATTAATTATTTTCCGCACATATACCCCTGAAACGGTAAGTACTGTGATAGACAGCGCGATAAACAAAGGAAGATCATTTTTATGCCAGTCTGATTCCTGCTTCATTTCTGAAATAAAATCTTCGGTAGCTTTATTCATAACGGCAAATCGTTCTGCATCAAACCTTCCCTCCTCTTCCATATATTTCTTCAGATAAAAATAAGCCTTACCTCCGTCATTTTTTTTCTTGTATAATTCTGCAAGTGCTTTGTAAACTTCTTTTATATGGGATGAATAGGTTCGTCTTGTCTTAATGTTGATCTCCAGGGCTTTTTTAAGGGCTTTTTCAGCCTGTCCACTATCATCAATTTCATTATAGTAATATCCCATTGTATAATAAACCCAAAGAGATTCCACATCCGTTGTTTTCTGGCTGATCATTTTTTCATCTGCTCTGGCAATGTATATACCCGCAGAATCAGGCTTATGGGTAAATAAATAATATTGTGCTACCATACAATTGGTATACGCCGAATTTTCCAGCATATTTGCTTTGGTAAAACATTTCAAAGAAGTTCCAAACCATCCTTTCCAAGCATAGTAAATTCCTTTGTTTACATAAAGTCTAGGCAGAAGTTTTTGGGTGAGTTTCGTTTTTTTTGCCTGTTTTAAATAATAAAATGCTTTGTTATTACATTCTATCGCCTTATCATTGAGTTTAAGGTGAGAATAATATAGGCTGTAATCATCATAGAAGACTGCTTTATGATAAGTATTTTCAGAATTGACCAGGTCTTTTTCGGCTTTATTGAAAAAAAATCGGGCCTTTTCATAATTTCCGGCGGAAACATTTACCCCTGCCATATTCAGATAGCAGAGTCCTTTTCCTCCTGTATATCGCATTTTGGCAGCTTTCTTCAGATATTCTTTATTAAGTTTGACAAAAGCTTCATATTCACCGGACAGCTGAAGTTCTGAACTTTCAGTCAATAGAGATATATCAAAGTTTTCTCTATCTGTATTTTGAGGTTCACTATGACATGAAAATATAACCAAAAATATTCCCATGCAGATTGTAAAGGCTATTATTTTCTTTATACCTTCTGAGTTTGTCTTTATATTTTTAAAGATGATTAAGTCAATTTTTCCCATCACCACTTTTCCCTATATATCTACATATCTACCTATTCACTTATTTACAAATAAGTTGATAATTTTCTACCGTTATTTAAATATTATTCCCCAATGAGTGTTATAAATATACATAATTTATCATGTTCCTTATGAAATAAACGAGTTATTTCGCAAAAATGTAACATTCAAATAAAGTAATGTAATATTCCCCCTTTAAACAAACACTTTTCAAAATTTACAGACTGCACTGATATGCTTTTCTGATCAAAAAAGGTATGTTTTGTTTATAATAAGACTATCTGAAATGAAAATTGTTACAAATAGATGAGATCGTTTTAAAATTTTAATCCATTATTTAAAATGCAGGCTGTATAAAAATGATCTTAATATTGTATATTTAAATGAAAAACCTGATTAGCATGAATATTATTAGCTATCGAAAACTTCTTTCCGAAGAAAGTAAAGCATACCGAGCAATCCGTCTGGAAAGTCTGGAGCAGTTCCCGGAATCATTTGGAGCCAACTATCATGAAGCTCTGAAAATTGAAAAATTTCAAATAGAAAGCGATATTGAAGAACAGAGTTTTGGAAGATTTGTATTGGGTGCCTACGCAGATGATCTGCTTATAGGCATATGTACTTTTGTTAAAAGTGACGAAAATACCGGTACTATTTACCAAATGTATGTAAAAAAGGAATTTCAAGGAAAGAATATAGGTCAGGGATTGATTGAAGCTGTTATTCATGAAGCAGGCAGACGATTTAATGATATTGAAATTTTTTTAGAAGTTGCACCGGGAAATGATAAAGCTTACAATTTATACAGAAAGACCGGATTTTTGGAAGTAGAAAACACTTCTGCCCACGATATCAGCAATTGTATTATGATGAAATATATACCTGAATAAAAATTGAATACCCCTCAACAAAATCCTGATGTAGAAACCTAGTACTGCATAGTTAAATATTATAATGGAATCAGGCTATTTACTAAATTTAACAACGAAAAAAGGATACAGCTATCTACCATACAATGTATCATTAATTTTTTAAGTTAAATTAAAACATGAAAACGGAAAATTTTGAAACAATATGTGATGATGGTGTAAAGCTTAAAGGTGTACTTCTTATTCCGGATCATCCAAAAGCAGTGATTCAGTTTAACTGTGGAACCGGAACAAAAAAAGAATTCTATTTGTCTTTCCTCTCCTATCTTGCTGAAAATGATTTTCTGTGCTGTCTTTGGGATTACAGAGGAAGCGGAGATTCTTTTTCCGGAAATCTGAAAACCTGTGAGTTTACCTTTTCAGATTATGGAGTAAAGGATATGCCTGCCATCAAAGATTTTTTAAATAAAAAGTTTCCCGATCTTCCGTTTATGATTGTAGGGCACAGTGCCGGTGGGCAGCAAATCGGATTTATGAAAAACCTGGACAATGTAAAGGGAATGATCAATTTTGCTGTATCTGCAGGCTATTATATGAACATGCCGTTCTCATACAGAATGAAGGCCTATTTTTATTTTTATATGTTTGCTCCCATAAGTGTTCTGATGACAGGATATGTAAAAGCCAAAACCTTTGGATTAATGGAAAACCTGCCCAAAAATGTAGTATATGAGTGGCGAAACTGGCTTGAAAAGAAAGATTATTTTTTCGATGCTCAATTTTACGGCACCACTGTCCCTATAGGGCATTTCAAGAATTATACATTCCCCATTCATCTATTCTGGACTACTGATGATACCATTTCAAGCCAGAAAAACACCGAAACATATTGGCAGCACATTGACAGTAAAGAAGATATCACTTTCACAAAACTGATTCCTTCGGAATTAGGATTAAAAAAAATTGACCACTTTGGTTTTTTCAAAAAAAATATGAAAGACAGGCTTTGGATACATGTCGTAGAGAAACTCAATCATTTTATTTAAACATGTAATTCTGAATGTATTCATCTCAACTTGTATTGATATCACAAAATTAAAATCTCAGTATAAAGAAAAACGGACAAACCATTATAAAATAGTTTATCCGTTTATTGTGACCCGGCTGGGATTCGAACCCAGGACCCATACATTAAAAGTGTATTGCTCTACCAGCTGAGCTACCGAGTCGGCCACTTACTTTTTTAAGTAAATCCCTTTGTTTAAGGGACTGCAAAGATAGAAACTTTTTCTTTATTTACAATACTTTCGCAAAATTTCAAGAACTGAATTTCGTTAACTTTTACAAAATCAGAGACAAAAATTTTACTGCTTCTGCCACAGATATAAATTTTAAATTTCAAATCTTCTACAACGGATCAAAAATAGACTATCAATAAAAAAGGATTATTCTATTGAACAATCCTTTTTATCATAAAAACCAGAGACCCTGTTAAAGCTACTTTCTTTCCTAAAATTCTTATAAATTTTCTTTGAAAAAAGGAACAACTTTTTCCAATGCCTGTCTTACCGGCTCAGGCTGGTCGTAAAGATCATAATGGGAAAAGCCTTTTATAACCAATAATTCTTTTTTCTTAGCTGCAGCACGGCGAATAATTTCGTATCCGTCTCTATATGCTCCGAATCCACCTGGTTTATCACCCACCACTACCAGGATGGGTTGGGTCAATAAGGTTTCTGCAAGATAAAACGCGTCCCAGCCCATTCCTATACCTAAACGTGAATATACAGCACTTGTGGCTCCTCCAACAGTCTGCCCTCTTGAAGTTTTATAATAATCCGTAGCCTCCAGTACATCTATATCTTCAATCCCGGCGGCTTTACCCGCTTCTACACTTTCAGGCAACATATTGATAGTCAACAAATCACCACCCTTGGCTTCAGAACTTCTTTGTGCAGCTATCTGGCCCAGGACTTCCATAGGGCTTCCGCCTGCAAAACCGTCACGTAAAAGACGTCCAAAGTTTACTCCGGTAATGGAAACCACTGCTTTAATACGGCGTTCAGTCATCGCAATATTCAAAGAATATGCACCTCCTCCACAAACTCCCAATATCCCGATTTTTTCAGTATCTACATAAGGCAGAGTTTCCAGATAGTCAATGGCATAACGTACATCGTCTGTACGCTGGTATGGATTTTCAATATATCTGGGTGTTCCTCCACTTTCACCCTGAAAAGAAGCATCAAATACCAACACAACAAACCCTGCTTCTGCTAATGCTTTACCATAAACATTTCCTGCTGTCTGTTCTTTGCAGCTTCCAATAGGATGCATGGAAATAATGGTTGGATATTTTTTATTCTGATTAAAGTCGGATGGAAAATGCAAAATTCCAGCATTGTCCCAAGCTATGTTTTTAAATGTTATTTTTTGTGTATTCATTGTAATTAAATTGGGTAATGTTTATAATTTTTCAGAAAAGAAAGTTACCAGCTGATCAACAGCCTCATTTACATTATTTTCTCTGTCGTACAATGACATATGGTTTGCTCCTTCTATGATATATTTTTTCTTATCTGAAGTTGCTGCAATCTTTAAAAGATCATCACTCATCCAAGCACTTCCTGCCACACTTCCTACAATTGCCAGCAGAGGTTGTGTGAAGAATGATTCTGCTTTATTGTAAGCATCATAGGTAATAATCTGGGTAAGGCTTCTTAATGTTGCCCATCCCGGAGCTGTAGGATATTGGCAGCGGTCTGTATGATAATATTCCCATGCTTCCCGCAATTCTTCGTTAGGAGCATCTTCTTCTTTCATAGGTGCTAAAGGCATAGTCTGCAGTCCTTCTTTTGCATCATTGGTTCTTGCACCGGCTCCTGCCATAAGATATGGCATTGCATCTGCATCTTTTATATTATTTTCCCAGCCATTACGAAACATGGAACCAATATTTACAGCGCTTACCATTCCAACAGCTTTAATTCTGTGATCGTTAATGGCTGCATTTGCAGTATATCCAGCACCGGCACAGATACCCATCGCTCCTATTCTTTCTGCATCTACATAAGAAATAGTGGTCAGATAATCTATTACTGCACTTATATCCTCCGTTCTGATATAAGGATTTTCCAGCTGGCGTGGTTCACCTGTACTTTCACCCTGATAAGAAGCATCATAAGCAATAGTGAGCCACCCTTTTTCTGCCAGTTTCTTTGCATATAATCCGGCTGCCTGTTCTTTTACGCCACCACCGGGATGCGAAACGACTATCACCGGATACTTTTTATTTTCATCAAATCCTTCAGGGAAATTGACAATTGCTGATAAGGTAATATCCTGTCCGTTTCCATTTTTAATACTGATTTTCTTTTGTAACATGATCTTATTTTTTAAATTAAAACATTTGTTATTTTGATAGAACAAAGTTACCATGAGCACCTGCTCAGATACGTAGACAGATTACTCTAAAACGGAGACTTTTTACAGTTTGTAATTTTTCTCCAATAAAAAAAGCAACCTCAAAGGCTGCTTAATATGTGAATAATTCAGATGTTTTATGGCTACATTCCTCGGAACACTTTTGGAGACATACCGGTTTTTTTACGGAAAAATCTCGCAAAATAATTAGGATAATCAAACCCCAGACTGTAAGAAATTTCACTGATGGAAAGTGACGTGTTTTTAAGCTTGTCTTTTGCCTGTTTTAATACAAAATTATGAATATGCTCTATAGGTGATTCGCCGGTAAAATGCTTGATCAGATCTCCAAAATAATTAGCAGACAGGTTGGCCTTCTGTGCAAAAAATGCAACAGACGGAAGACCTGAAACTTCTTCTTTCTGACTGAAATACTGTTTCAGGTTTTCATAAAAATTTTCAATTACTGAATCATAAATACTGCTTCTTGAATCAAACTGTCTGTCGTAAAACACTTGTGTATAAGACAAGATCAAGGTAATATAAGACAGGATAATATCTCTGGAATAATTTTCTTTTTGGAATTCATTATATGCCTTTTTATAAAGATCCCACAGGATTTCCTCCTCTTCTTTTGTAAGAAACAAAGCCTCATGGTTATTGTAGTGGGGGAAATTATATTCTTTTGCCAGCTTATTGATATATTTGGCGCTTACCAGAATATTATAACCGGACTCAGGAGTATTAATATCCCAATCCAGATTATTCTGCGGACAATCAACATACATAAAGGATTTTGCCTGATCTTCCAAAAAATCGGTTTTCTTAAAGTTCTTTTCCAAAGGAGGTTTTATAGCCAGCAAATAGAAATCTATGGTAACAAGATCAGATTTCAACCTTATATTTTGCTCGTTTTCAAAATTGATGATAAGCAAATCTTCATTTTTAGGTTGAGCAACGTTCAGATATGATGCAAATTCTTTTATATTAAATATTTTATTAGCCATTGCTTCAGAAATAATGTGTATACAAAAGTAGTTTCTTTATCTGCTAACATAAGGATACATTTTAAGGTAAAAAAGAAATATTTTACTGATTTTCAAAGACGAGTGCTTCATAATCTTCATCTTATTTATCGATAGTATAAAATAAGGCTATCAGAATGACGAAAATTAAAAATATTACATGGAAGAGAATAAAAAAAGCTTCAACGTGCGTTGAAGCTTTTTCAAGTGACCCGGCTGGGATTCGAACCCAGGACCCATACATTAAAAGTGTATTGCTCTACCAGCTGAGCTACCGAGTCGGCCACTTACTTTTTTAAGTAAATCCCTTTATTTAAGGGACTGCAAAGATAGAAACTTTTTCTTTATTTACAATACTTTCCGGACATTTTATGCCGGTGATTCTGCTAACTTTTACAATATCAGACATAAAAATTTTACACACCTTAGGAGGTTCTTAATGTAAATTTCAAAAATGAGCCAAAAAGACTTCCGTTGAAAAATTGAAAACAGCAGTGAATCCCTTTGCTACTCGCAGGCGATCAGTAAATCAATTTTATTTTCTTAAAATTTGAAACAGCCTTAATATCAATAATTTGTTTTTCTCAAAAAAAATCACTATATTGATATATGAAAAAAAATGAACGTCAGGATAATATAACACACGCTGGCAAAATTAACGAACGAACAAAAGCATTGGAAGTCCTTGAAAAAGCGAAAAAAGTACAAGGAAAAATTACATTTCTCCGTCAGGGAGTCGGGAGAAACTTTAAGCCCAAAAATGAGGAGTAAAGAAATAGCTGAATTTCAATTGCAAAAAGTACGAGTAGAATCAACTGGTCCGTTAATTTAAATAATCGGCCATTTTGAAACATTATAGCAAACACTATAAATAAAAAGACCTGCAAAAATAATTTGCAGGTTTTTTAATGCTTTTTGATGCTTTTCAGGATATATACGAAAGCCTTGAAAGAAAAGGAGTTCTAACTTCATGTCTTTTAGGTCTTAAAATCTGCAGCAGCAAAAATCCCTGTCCTATTCATGATTTGGCTGTTGCAGTGAAAGAAAAGGTTAAAATAATTTTCGAGTATAAAATTAAAGATTTAAAAGATCTCGGAAGTGTAATGAAAATGATGGAATATCCCGGTTAAGCTCATTGGTTTAAAAAATCATCTGATAACCAGTTTTTTATGAGCATAATCTTCAAATTCATTTTCGTTATGACTGATCACAAAAAAGGTTGATCCCTGGTTGATAGAGGTTTTCACGATCTCTTCTTTCATTATCTTCCTCATTGAAGGATCAACAGCAGAAAAAGGTTCGTCTAAGAGGGCAATCCTGGCATTCTGAACCAATGTTCTTGCCAGCGCAACTCTTTGCTGCTGGCCACCGGAAAGCCTGGAAGGAAATGCATTTTTCAGATTTTCCAGATTAAATATTTTCAAAACATGATTAATAATCTCTTCATTCTTTTTTTTCTGCGCAAATTCAATATTTTTCTTTACAGTCATGTTGGGAAACAAAGCATAGTTCTGAAACATCAATGCAATATCACGTTTTTGAGGTGACAGAAAGGTTTTGCCTTTTGTATCCGTTAAAACTGTATTATTTACTGTAATGAGTCCGGAATCCGGAGTAATTAATCCTGATACAATTTTAAAAAAAGTAGTTTTTCCAATTCCCGAATCTCCGGAAACATGTATAATACTTCCCGCTTCAAGCTGCTCATTAATCTCAAGAAACTGATTTCCTGAGGAGGTAAAAATCTGGTGCTTTATATAAATATCAATCATCGGAATGTTGTTATATTAACTTTACGGTTGATACTATAAATCAGTACCAAAGTAAGAAATGAAAGAATAAAAAGTACAAATGCATATCGGTTTGCCGCTTCAAAATTAAGCGCCTGAACCTGGTCATATATTGCAACGGATGCAATTCTGGTTTCTTTGGGAATGTTTCCGCCCACCATAATGACAATACCGAATTCGCCGATACAATGTGCAAATGTAAGAGCAATTCCGGTAATAACGGAAGTTTTTATGTTGGGAAGAAGAACTTTAATCAGAGTAACTATTTTGGATTTACCCATCGTATAGGAAGCCTGCCTCAACTCATCCGGTAATGAAGAAAAACCGTTCTGTAAAGGCTGAATCATAAATGGTAAGTTGGCGATGAGGCTTGCAAGAACAATTCCGTTGAAAGAAAAGGCAAGCCGGACATCAAAATACTGCTCTAAAAATTGTCCAAAAGTATTGTCAGGACTGAAAGCCACCAGAAGGTAATACCCCATCACCGTTGGTGGCAAAACCATAGGCATACAAATGAGTGCTTCTGCTATAAATTTTAATCTAAACCGTGAATATGTAATCCAGTAAGCAACAGGGATTCCAATGATGATTAAAATAATAGTTGTCACCAATGCCAATTTTCCGGTGAGAAGTAAAGTATATATAAAATCCTGATCTAGCATTAGAATTCAATTACAGGTTTGTAACCATATTTTTTCCAGATTTTTATTGATTTTTCACTTTTAATAAAATCGAAAAAAAGCTGTGCTTCCGTTGTTGTTTTTCCTTTAAGAATAATACCGCTTTGCGGAATTGGTGATGATTCCTGTTCTGAAAGCTCATAAAATTTTCCTTTTCCTTTCATTTCTTTTCCCACTACGTTGGAAAGAGCAACAAAGGCAATATCAGCATTACCGGAAGAGGCAAATTGTGCTGCCTGATTAATATTTTCTGCCCAGACGATTTTATGTTCAATCGCCGCATATAAACCTGATTTTTTCAAAGCTTCAACAGCATTTTTGCCGTATGGAGCAAATTGCGGATTGGCAACGGCTATTTTTTTAACCTTCGGATTTAATACCAGCTTCAGACCTTCGGAAACGTCCAAATTCGAGCTCCACAAAGCAATTCTTCCGTAAGTGTAGACCGAAGAATTACCGAAAGTTTTATTGTTACTTTTAAGCTTTTCAGGAAATGAAGAATCTGCTGAAAGAAACAGATCGAAAGGTGCTCCATTTATAATTTGCTGAACAAGTAATCCTGAAGATGCAAAGCTTATTTCAACTTTTCTACCATAATTTTCTTGTATATAAGCTTCCTTCAATTCTTCTAAAACATCTCTGAGGTTGGCAGCAGCAGCAATAGAAATCACAGAGGTTTCATTGCTTTTTTGGCTTCCGGATTGCTTTTCTTTGCAACTGAAAACAACTAGGAAAATTAAAAATATACTTAATACAAATTTTAACTGAGTCAATTTATTCATAACATTTACTGCATAAAAGAAAGATGTAAAATTATTATCTGGAACTTGTTTAAACTTATCAAAAAACATTGGATATTTATTAAAACCCTTAAGAATGATTTAAGAAATAAAGTATAGTTAAGATGAATCATTCTGATTTTAAGCTAAAGCGAAGCTTATCTTAATATTCTTAACACCTTAATACAGTCTTAATGGTTCAAAAACAAAAGTTTAAACAAATTGCTGATTAAAAAATAAGGTTTTCTAATCAATCAAAGTATGACAAAACAAGATTACTTTAGCTTTTCCAATGTTTTACATTTTTCTTTATCACCGGTTTTTATGACAGAAATATCAATATATTTCACGGCTCCACCACTTGATGATTCAAATTGTTTAGCTTTTTTATCAGCATATTCGGGGGTGTAGCCAATTCCCATAACGACTTTATGTCCGTTGCATTCTCCCATGGCTAAAAACAGATATTCTCCTAATGCGGATTGGATGTTGATGCTCATTTTTAAATATTTAAATTATTTTGTTGTGTTGATCTTGCTCCGTTCTTAGTGCTGTGCTCCTTTCACTATTTTATAGATATGAAGAATTCCCGGAAATATGGCATCCATTGATTCCTCAGCACCTTTTGTGGAACCGGGAAGCGCTATTACAAGAGTATCGCCAATCATGCCTGCAAGACTTCTGGAAAGCATTGAATAGGGAGTACGCAGCTGTCCATAGCTTCTTATAGCTTCTGCAACACCGGGGATTTCCCGCTCCAGAAGCGGACGAACAGCTTCAGGAGTTACATCCCGTTTTGACAATCCGGTTCCTCCGGTGATAATGATAAGCCTTGTCCCCTGCTCTACATCTGATTTTATTTTTTCCTGAATTTCCTTGATTTCATCAGGGATAACAACATAATCATTGATATCTACATGATGTTTTTCCAGAGCCGCAATAATCGCTTTTCCTGCTTTATCTTCTTTTTTTCCGGCAAAAATGCTGTCTGAACAAACAATTACAGATGCATCAATACCTTCCCCTGAATCTTTACTATCTGATTTTCCTCCTTTTTTCTCCAGCAGTTTAATATTTTTGATTTCGATATTTTTATCAATCGGTTTCAGCATATCATACATGGTGAGTGCAACTACAGAAGCAGAGTGCATGGCCTCCACTTCTACTCCGGTCTTGTAAATGGTATGAATTTCTGAGGTGACATGAATATCGAGATTCCTGATTTCAAACTGAATTGAGGTATATTCTATCGGAAGCGGATGGCAGTCCGGAATAACATCGCTTGTTTTTTTGGCAGCAAACAATCCTGCAGTCTTTGACATTTCAAATACATTTCCTTTCGGAACTTTGTGATTTACAATCGCATCGATCGTATCCTGTGAGCTTACGCTTACTATAGCCTCTGCAATAGCTTTTCTAAGGGTACTGTTTTTATGGGTGATATTGACCATTTTTGTATTAATTTATTGTTGAAACCTTATTCTATGTTTATCTGTTTTCTTTCCACGTATAGGATTGGTCTTCCAGAATCTCTTTTCCCCACAAAGGAATTTCTTTCTTAATTCTATCTACCATTTCGTCACAGGCATCGATAGCTTCTTTTCTATGCTCAGCAGAAGTGAAGACAAACAAACAGATCTCTCCAACTTTGATATTTCCTAATGAATGGTAGATATGCGCACATATCAGCTTATATTTTGAGATGATTTCTTCCCGGATATCATGGGCTTTTTCCAATGCCATTTCCTGATAAGCAGTAAATTCCATGGATTGAATTTTTTTATCATGAATCATGTCTTCACGAATCTGCCCCAGAAAAATACTGTGTCCGCCAATATTGGTTTTAACGGTATGTTTGGCGATACTTTCTGCAACAAATGAGGGACTGATAGGGCCTTCAATAAATATATTTTTTATTTTTTTCATGATAATATTGATTTTGCTCCGGCTGGAAAATGTTTGATTTCTTTTTCCGGAAAATAGGTTTTTGTAAGTTCTAATGCTTTTCTGCTTCTTTTTCCTGAAGCACAGATAAAGCAGAGATTCTCGTAGTTTTCTAATGTTTTCAAATTTTGTCCGAGGGAAGCTAAGGGAATTTCCAAAGCCTGAAATGAGTTTAATCTCGGCAGTTCATCTGCTTCCCGGACATCAATCAGAATACTGTTTTTCTGATTCAGGAATATCTGTAAATCTGCAGTTGACCGAATCTCATTTTCTTTCCTGATATTACAGAATTCTTCATAGTTGAAATTTTTAAATTGTTCAATTGTTTCGGGTCCTGATTTTTCTTGACAAGGATTAAAATTAACAATCATTGATTGGTAATTTCTGGTATTGAAAGACAACAGTTGATGAATCAGCACATCTTCCGAGCCAATTAACAGCTTGATTACTTCATTGGCCTGAAAAGTACCTATCACAGCCGAATGCGCTGGCAAAACTCCTGCTTCATTACAATCAGGGACTTCATTCTGATTGGGTGGTACCGGAAAAAGATCTCGATAATTGGTTACCTTATTGTCTTTTTCCACATTGAAAACAGAAATCTGACCTTCATGCCTGAAAATAGATGCATAGGCCAATGGTTTCTTCAGCAGCGCGCAGGCATCATTGAGCAAATACCGGGTGGTAAAATTATCCGTACAGTCTACAATGACATCGAAATTATGAATAATGGAAAATACATTATCTGATGTGAGCATTTCCTGAAATGCAGCCATCTCTGTATCTGTATTCATCTTATTCAAATGTTCAACTGCAGCAATTACTTTTGGTGTTCCCACATCCTGTTCATCATACAGAAACTGCCTGTGGAGATTATCCATCTCTACAATATCAAAATCAACAATTCCTATTGCTCCTATTCCGGAAGAAACCAGAATCTGAAGAACCGGACACCCCAAACCGCCTGCACCGACAACCAAAACTGAAGATTCAGCAAGTTTTTCCTGTGCAGTGATGCCGAAGTCCGGGAGTATCATTTGTCTGTTGTATCTTTTTAAATCCATTCTCAAAGAAGTTTTTATTTTCAACATAAGTTTAGCCAACGGCTGACTCAAAGGTTTTCATTCTTACTGATTATCAAACCATTAAAATCAACCTCCTGAATAAGGCGGCAACAAAGCTATTTCTGCATCACCGGAAATGGATTGCCCGTCTTCAGCCTTTACCCCGTTCACTACAATTAAAAATGTAAGTTCTTTTAAAGCCGGAAATTTTTCATACAACAGTTTTTTTAAATCAGAAATAGTATTGATGTTTTCTGTATCTAAATCATATTGACCTTTCCTGAAGATGTCTGTAAGTTTTCCAAATATTTTAAGTGTCATTATTTCATTTTTAAAAGTGATAATTTAATGCTGTTATGAATGATCTTCCTTCTTTCGGGTAACCATAAGACAGATAATAATTTCTATCTAACAGGTTTCTTACACCGAAGTCAAAGTTTACTCCTTTTACAATATTTACAGAGAGTTTGGCATTCACCAAAGTAAATTCAGGAGCCTGATCTCCTGTACTGGTTATATATCTTTTCCCATAAAATTCTACATTGACATTAAGGACAGAACGAAGCGACGGAGCTTCTAATTTTGTGTAAGCCATCATTTTATGGTTAGGAACATCGGTGAATTTCTCGTCACTTCCATCCGTCATATCTTTCATCTCAATATAACTATAGTTGGCTCCTAACGTGATATTCTTAACCGGAATATAATTCAGGGCCAATTCATATCCCTGAAATATTGCTTTACCGATATTTACATTCTGGATAATGGGATTTCCATTGTCCTGATGTCCCACTGTTCTTGCAAAAATGGCATCCCGTATCGTATTGATAAATCCTGAAACTTCATAGTTGAACTTATTCCCCAATTTTGCGGAATAAGTAAGGTCGTAAGCCCACGTATATTCTGATTTCAAATCCGGATTGGGAACCTGATTTCCAAAACGGCTGGAATATCTTTCTTTCTGAGAAGCAAATCTTGATCTTTTGGATGCAGATGCAGTAATGGTATGATTTTTAAAAGGTTGTATGATCATTCCTCCTTTGTAATCAAAGGCATGATCAGATCCTTTCGGGAAGTCATATAAAACATTTTTTTCTCCTGTCTCATAATGAGTTCCGTATTCCTGAGCTTTGATGTTGTTTCTTGCATTAAACGATGCCCCAACAACTGCTTTTAAAAAGGAATTTATAGCCACAACATCTTCTAAACCCACATAAAAAGTATTGTCTTTATAGTTTTGTTCCGGTTCTCCGGCTTTGAACTTTTGCCCTGAAGTGCTGTCAGCTGAAATTTCTTCGTTGTATTCTGTATGTGAATCATATTTGTTATTCACTGAAAGCGTAATGACATTATTTTTAACCGCTTCAGTAGTCAGATTGAGGATCGCACCTAATGAATAGTCATCATACACACTCGAAAAAGAAGAGTTTTTGTTGAGCAAAGTATAGGTATTATCGTCATACTGTTTCATTTTATTGTAATAGGTATCATAATATCCGGTAAAATTCAGGAACGTTTTGGGAGCCACTAAGGTCTTTGTCTTAATGTATATACTTTTCTTATCATATACCGGATAATCCCGCCAATTGCTGTTTCCTTTATTATAAGCATTGGGTGAGATATTCTTTTCAGCATTTTGTGAAAGAATACTCAATGAGTATTCATCTGTTTTGTTAGGTGTATACCCGAATTTAGCACTTAATCTGGCATCAACAGACCCTGAATTTTCTCTTTCCAATGACGGCTGTAGTTCTGTACGGTCAAACTTTCTGGAAATTAAATAATTATCAATTTTCAATATGGAAGCGGAACCCATCAGGTAATATTTATTTTGTCTTGTCCCGATGTTGAGCGCAGTAAAATAAGAGTTTATACCCGTCCCGTCCGCAAAACCTACGCCTGACTGCCCATCAATATCCAAGGCCTTTACAGGTTTTCTGGATATAATGTTCACAGCACCACCCATTGTATTGGGACCATACTGAACGGAAACCAATCCTTTTTCCACAGAAATACTGTTGATATCAAAAGTAGTGAAACGGCTCAAATCAAAATTACCGTCATAAGGGGTATAAATAGGAATTCCGTCATAAAAAACCGGTGTTCTGAGGGAATTAAATCCTCGTACCAGAATGCTTCCTTCATTCCTTGCTCCCATCTGAGTGATGCCTACACCCGGCAGTAGATTGACTGCATCTACCACATTCATTTTGTTGAAATCCTGCATCAGCTTTGCATCAATTCTGGTAATGGGTCCTTCATTTTTTTCTTTTCCATGGATATTGACCTCCTGAATTTCATACAGCTTCTGTAAGGTATCAGTTTTTATCTGCTCCTGTGCAAACATATTCAGCGAGAGCAAAATGGCACCTGCAATCACATAATTCTTTTTCATGATCTTAACTGTTTGATTAAAATTTCAGCATTCTTAAAACATTCCGGTGTATTGATATTCAAAAACTGATTTTCATATTCACCACTAAACTCTATATAACTGGCATTTTGCTGCTGAAGAAAATGCATCATTTTCAGATCTTCTTTTTCTATTGATTTTGTGAAGGCGTCCAGAAAGCGATAAGGGTAAATTCCCACAACCGGATATACTTTTTGTTGATACTGCGCTACGTTTATCCTGTTTCCCTCTTTTCTTTGAAGCATATTCTTTATTAATTCTGATGAAAAGAAAGGCATGTCACAGCTGCAGATAAAAATATCGTCTTTACAGTATTCTAAGGCCGAACAGATTCCGCCCATCGGGCCTTTATGAGCAATAACATCTTTAATAATACCTTTAGAATAAGGATAATCTGAATGGTTACCAGAAATATAAACCTCATCAAAAACCTGAGACAGATTGTTGATGACATATTCTATTACATTTCTTTCACCCAGCTTCATCAGGGCCTTGTCCTGACCCATTCTGGAGCTTTGCCCTCCTGCTAAAACAACTGCTTTCATATTATTTTAAATGGTTTCTTTTGAGAATCTCAAAAAAGACTCTTCTGCTGTTTTGAATTTTTCAACGATGAGTTTTCCGTAATCAGTGAGCTGGCTTTGCCCTCCGGATTTTCCTCCCGCTTCTTTTGTAACAATTTCACAGGAGGCATTAGAATTAATATCACGCACAATTCCCCAGGCTTTCCGATAGGGTATTTTCAGTGCTTTTGCTGCTTCTGCGATACTTCCCAACTGATGAATATGTTCTAATAGTCTGGCTCTTCCGATGCCGATCTTCAGACCGGATCCGGTTTCTATCCATATCCTGCCTTTGATTTTCAGATTTTCCATATTTTCACTTTTTCACCCATGTTTATTTCGGTGACCGTTTCAGAAAATTCTAACAGACAATTGGCCTGAGCTGCCGAATTCATTTTATAGGATTCCTGACCGTTGAGAATACGAACATTTCCTTTGGAATAGAATGCCTTCAGAAACTGAGTCTGCTCATTGCTTTTTTTTCTTACGCAAGATTCTGAAATAGCAAAATCCTCATCTTCTTCAAAGTTCTGACGACCGAAGCATCCAAGCAGGAATGGCTTCACATACTGATGGTAACAGGAAAAAACAGAAGCAGGATTTCCGGGTAATGCAAAAATAAATTTCTCATTTTTCTTTCCGAAGAACAGCGGTTTTCCAGGTTTTTGCCTGATCTTGTAGAATAATTCTTGAACGTCCAGTTTTTCAAGAGCAGGTTTCACATAGTCATAATCCCCCACCGAAATTCCCCCTGTTATGAGCACAATATCATGATGATGTAAAGCTTCTTTGATCGCATGAAATGTAGCGTCTTCCGTATCTTCAGCATGTTTTATAGTCGAAAATTGCTGATTGATTTCTGCTAAAGCCGCCTGCAGAGTATATCTGTTGGAATTGTAAATTTCACCTTCTGCTAAAGGATTCCCCACTTCAACCAATTCATTGCCAGTGAAAACAAGTCCTATTTTCAGACGCTGATACACCGTAACTTTTTCAATTCCAAATCCTGCCAGAAATCCGATCAATGCGTGATTGATGTATGTGTTTTTTTCAACAATCACAGTTCCTGCCTGTGTCTGTGAAGCTTTCAGACGAATATTTTCACCCTTTTGAATTTCATTAGTTTCAAAATGAATAAGATGTTCATTCTGTTTTACCTTTTCCTGCATTACCACGGTATCAACACCGTCCGGAATTTTAGCACCTGTAAAAATGCGAACAGCTTCTCCCCTGCCTAAAACAAAATCATTTTTTGCAACTCCTGCGGGAATGATTTGGGTTACCTTCAATTCTGTAAAATCTTCGAGGTCTTCAAAACGGAAACCATACCCGTCCATTGCCGAGTTATCGAAAGAAGGAACATCTAAAGTTGCCCGTATTTCTTCTGCAGCATAAAATCCCTGTGCTTCTAAAAGAGAAAGCTCCGTTTTCTCTGTGTTGAAAATTTGATTCTGAATGATTTTTCTGGCTTCGGAAACGGATATAAAATGGTTCATCTTTTTTCGTTTTGAAATTTTTCAATTGATTATTTTACTCTGGTCACTTCTATGCTTTTCAGCCATTTTACGTGACGTGGTCCTGTCTTGGTATCAGAAAGGCTTACCATAATCATTTCCCCTTTTTCTTTTAGTGGTTCTCCGTTTTGTTCAAACACTACATATATTTTTTCTCCTGCCGGATTGTTGAATAATTCTGCCCAGGAAAATGTAGCCTTATAATCATCTGAAGCGCGGGCAACAATGTAAAAATTACGGTCTTTGTGGTCCTTTTGGGCAATTTTTGCTTTATCTAAAATATCAGTAAGAAGAACAGCTTTTGTAGATGCTATACTGTCTTTGGTTAGACCGCTCTGACAGACAATTTTAAAGTCATTGAGTTCCTTCACATTCATTTTTTTCAAAGAATCTACGGTTAAAGTAAGCGGATTGACCACATCTCCTTTTACCTGTACTTCCCGGCTTACATATTTCAAGTCATCTTTATCATCGTGCTTATGGTTTTCTTTTTCAGAAGCAGCTTGTGAAGTTTCTGCATGTTTTTCAGCCTGAGCCGTTTCCGATTTTGTACATTGCATCATTGTGAATGTTATCATTACAACAGCAACGCATTTAATTAATTTCTTCATTGTCAATAATTACTGAATTCGGTATCGTTCGTTATGTCTTTTTTATCCTATCGGTTGATAAAAATTTTATCCTCCTATTTTGATCATACTCCGGTTAATCATTGATTGGTTCCTGACACTCTCCATTTCAGAAAATTGTCCGCCTTTTTCTTTATGTTTTTTGATTATACCGAGTTGTATGAGCTCTGTTATTTCTTCATTATTTCTGAAAGCTTTAAGCAAGTCAAACTCATCGGCACCGAAAAGGCAGTTTTTCATTTTTCCGTCAGATGTTATTCTGATCCGGTTACACCCTGCGCAAAATGAATTGCTCATGGTAGAGATCAAACCAAAAACACCTTTACTTTCTTCATTGACTCTATATTTTCTGGAAGTATCATTTTTATGATCTTCTATTTTTTCATACATGAAATGCTGAGAAATCATGTTGAGCATTTCTGCAATGGGAATAACTTTTTCCTTTTCCCATGAATTTCCGCTGAAGGGCATAAATTCTATAAACCTCAGCTCAATCGGATAATGATGGGACAAGGCAATAAATTCAGGAATTTCATCTTCATTGAAACCCCGCATGATAACTACATTAAGCTTAACATTAAATCCTCTTTTGATACTTTCTTTGATATTCGCCCAAACCGTTTGAAACAGATCTCTTTTAGTAATATATTTGAACTTATCGCGATTCAGAGAATCAATGCTGATATTGAGATTTTTAACCCCACATTCCTGAAATAGCTCAAAATATTTGTGAAGCAAAACACCATTAGTCGTTATTCCTATACTTGCCCCTAATGTTGAGATTTGTCGGATGATTGTTTCAAAATCATTTCTTACCAGCGGTTCTCCACCTGTAATCCGGATTTTACTGATATTAAATTCATCAACAAAAATTTTCGCAATTTCAAAAATCTCCTGACTGTTCATCAACTCGATGGATGGCGTACTTTTAAAAGGCTCATCCGGCATGCAGTACAGACATCTGAAATTACAGCTATCGGTAATGGAAAGTCTGAGATAATCATGTTTTCTGCCAAAAGCATCCAACAGATCAGTAGGCATTGTCTTTCTCATCTTCCTGTTTTTTATTTTGACCAGTCGGGATATCGGGTACGTATCTTAAAAAGAAAATGGTACATAGAAATATGATGACTGAGCCAATGGCTGAATAGGTTGAAAAGTCCAGATGTTCTTTGTCTAAAGCTTTATTGATGGTTCCAAACAGAAGCCACATCTGCAGACTTACCAGTAAAATATAAACACTGATAATGGCTACAAGCATTTCATTGACTCTGAAGGTTACTTTTTTTATGGGTTTCTTTCGTACTGACATCTTTATTTATTTTGGGGTGAATCTATCCGTGAGATTCTGCGGTTTGTTTTACGAAATCTGTTACGAATATTTTATCTTCTCTGATGACCACTGTAAGCTGCGGAAGTGGTCTTGGTGGAGGTCCTTGTATAACAGAACCATCCTCTGGATTGAAAAAGCCATGGTGGCAAGGACATTCTATCACTTTTTCATTATGATTGTATAAGACCGAACAGGAAAGATGGGTACATTTCTGTTCAAAAACTTTCCATTTATTTTCTGCCAGACGAATCAGCATATAAGGTGTTCTGTGGTCTTCATTGATATAGAAAGTACGCATTCCGCCTACATTGAGATCCGTAGTCAACCCAACGAAATATTCCCCTATTCCCTTTTCTTCTTTAAAAAAATTGAATGCAGGAATGGCAACATTGGCCAAAGCTAAAGTCCCTGAGAAAAAGGTAATCAATTTGATGAATTCTTTTCGGGAAACGTAGGCTGCTTCGCGTTTTTTAATCGGAAAATCGGCTTTCCAGGCGGGTATTTTTTTATTATCTTCTGACATTGTAATTAGTTTTAAAAGACTTTTAATTCTTCACTGCCTTTCGGCATCATTATATTTACTTTTGTGTTCACTATTTCTTTTCCGAAAATAAAGCGGTTTACCGGTGTGCTGTTCGGTCTTTTTTTAGCTACGTTTTCTCTGGTATCAAAGGTTAATGCTCCACTCGGGCAAACCGTGGCACACATAGGTTTCAGCCCTGTACTGGTTCTGTCGTAGCACATATTGCACTTCATCATCAGCATTGCGCTCTGATCCGGAATTTGTGGAACTCCGAACGGGCAGCCGATCACACAGTTGGCACAACCGATACATTTGGAAGTATCTGCAGTGTGAACGATTCCGTATTCATCTTTTGTGATGGCGTCTGCCGGACAAACATTGGCACATATAGGATCTTCACAATGCATACAAACCTGAACGGTAGTCTGAATTGTTTCTGCTCTGTCCACATAATGAATATGAATCATTGAGGTCTCTCCATTGGTTTCACACTCTGCACAAGCCATTTCACACGAGTGACAGCCTATACATCGCTGCATATCAACGAAAAACTCCATATCATTAAATCTTTCAAATTGCTCTGCCATAATTTTTTTTACTTAATATTGAATGTCTCTGCTTTGATTGGCAAATTCTTTTGAATGCTCTCCTTTTTTTCTTCCTGTTTTTTCTATTTTGCAGGCACAGACCTTAAACTCGGGAATTTTTGATACGGGATCCAAAGCATCAATGGTTAATTGATTGGCTGAGTTTACCCCACCCCAATGGTAAGGGATAAATACCGTGTCCTGTCTGATTGTTTCCACCACATTGGCAGGGAACAAAGCACTTCCTCTTCGGGTAGAAACTTTGATCAGATCATTTTCCTCAATACCATATTCTGCTGCCAGGTTTGGGTGAATTTCCAGTAAAGGCTCCGGATACAGGTCTACTAATTTTCCAATTCTTCTGGTTTGTGAACCACTTAAATATTGGCTTACCACTCTTCCTGTAGTGAGAACAATCGGAAACTCTTCATCTGGCTCTTCAGTTGGTTTTTTGTAGGGAGTAGGATTGAAATGTGCTTTTTTATCATTGGTATTAAATTGTCTGTCTTCCCAAAGTCTTGGTGTTCCCGGATGATCTTCAGTGGGACAAGGCCAGAAAATACCTAAATTCTTTTCTACTCTTTCATAGGTAATACCATAATAATCTGCGGCACTGCCTTTTGAAGCTACTCTTAGTTCATTAAAAGTTTCCTCACTGTTTTTATAATTGAATTTATCTCCTTCGCCTAATCTTCTTGCTAACTCCATCAGGATTTCACTATCTTTTTTAGCTTTCCCAGGCGGATTTACTACTGCACGGATTCTTATTACACGGCCTTCAGCAGAGGTAGTAGTTCCTTCTTCTTCCTCCTGTAATGAGCCTGCAAGAATAATGTTGGCATGGCGCAGGGTTTCGGATAAAAAGAAATCAATTCCGGCATAGAATTCCAGTTTTTCTAATGCTGCACGAACATTGTTGTTATTGGGTAAGGAAACCAACGGGTTAAAACAAATTGATAAAAGCCCTTTGATCTCACCACGGTTGATGGCTTCGATAATCTCGTAGGCACTCAATCCTTTTCGCGGCAGATCTTCTTCTTTGATTCCCCAGATATCGGCTACAAATTTTCGGTGTTCCGGGTTTTCAATATCTCTGTTTCCGGGAAGCTGATCGCATTTGTGACCATGTTCTCTTCCACCCTGTCCGTTTCCCTGTCCGGTAATTGTTCCGTAACCGCAATATGGTTTACCGATTCTGCCTGTTGCCAGAACTAAATTGATACAACTTGAAACATTCTGAACTCCTTTGGAATGGTGTTCTATTCCACGGGCATGCATCAGGAAGCTGGTTTTTGCTTTCCCCCACATTTCTGCAGCTTTAAAAATCAATTCTTTTGGAATTCCAGTAATAGCTTCGCCCCATTCTAATGTACATTCTTTTACTGCCTCGGCGGTTTCTTCAAATCCTGAAGTATAATTGTTAATGAAATCATTATCCAGCCAGTTATTATCAATCAGAACTTTAAGCATCGTATTCGTTAATGCAGAATCGGTTCCCGGTCTAATGGGTAAATGAATATCTGCAGTTCTTGCAATAGGAATCTGACGTGGATCAATCACAATTAATTTTGCACCATTATCGCGGGCTTCCCAAATCTTGTGTGTGAGAACCGGAAAACATTCACTTACATTGGCTCCGGTAATGATAATCACTTCGGCATGTGCTAAATCTGCCCAGCTGTTAGAAGAACGGTCCATCCCGAATGCTTTTTTATTTCCTGCCCCTGCACTTACCATACAAAGACGGCCGTTGTAATCAAGATTAGCAGTTTTTAAGGCAACACGGGCAAATTTCCCCACCATATAACTTTTTTCATTAGTCAGCGAAACACCGGAAAGCATTGCAAAAGCGTTTTTACCATATTGATCCTGTATTCTTCTGATTTCTTTGATGACTGCATCATAGGCCTCATCCCATTCTATAGGTACAAACCCTTTTCCTTCTACTCTTTTATAGGGTGAAAGTAAGCGGTCCGGATGATTGTCCTGCATATACCGCTGAACTCCTTTGGGGCATAATCTTCCTTCATTAAAGGGAAAGTCGTTCCAGGGCTCAAAACCTACCACTTTTTTGTCTTTTACTTTTAGCTGAATTCCACACTGCAGACCACAAAAGCAGCAATGTGTTTTTATCAGGGCATCAGGATTCTGAGGATTGGATCTTACTGTTCCTTTATTCGGATAGTGCTGATGGGGTCCGAATACACTGATGATTTCGTCGGCCGATACGGGTAATTTTGCCATTGTATTATATTTTAACCAAAATAAGTTCCTGATTCCTGTCTTGCTTTAAGATGTGCTTTTGCAAGCATTGCTCTTTTTCCTTCCGGGCTATAGTCTAAATAGCTCTTACCGTCTTCACAATCAAGATCAAATCCCATTTCTTTTGTAATTTCTTTTAAGTCTTCGATGTGCATTTTTGTAGTGTACTCGTCTCCGGTGTGCGGGCAAACCTGCATCCCTCTGCGTTTTCCTTCAATTTTATAAATATTGGCTCCTACCTGCGCAGGTCTTTGGAAAATGTGAAAGAACTTCCCAAAAGGAATCCACATCAGAAACAGCGCTACGGTAATAGCATGTGTAATTGCCATAAACTGGCTCATTTTCCCTTCCAGAAAGGAATAATCAAACCAAATTCCCAACCCTGTAACAGAAACAGCTACAAGCAAGATCAGTGGCAGCCAGTCTCTCTCAAACCACTGGGTGGCAATCTGTCCTTCGTCTACAAATCTTCTGTGCATCATGATCAGACATCCGATAATGACCATAATTGCAGTCCAGACCAGAATATGAAATAATATGACGGCCATTATTGTATTGAGAGGGAAAGTCATCACTGTAAAGCCCATCATATGGGTTTCATACATATCAGTAGTTCCTTCCTTTAGCGTGAAATGCATCCACCCGAATGTTAATCCAAATGTTACTGCAAAAGATATAAGACATCCTGTAGCTAAAAGAAAATGCCCAAACCATCTCGCCTTTCCTCTTGGAAGAATAAACCTTTGAAATAAAATATTACGGACCGATAAAAGGATCACTTCTTTCATGTATATGGGATAATCTTTACTGAAAATAAATTCCCATGTGCGCTTCCAATATTTCTGTGTGGCCGGACGCTGTTTCCATACAGAATGGTGATACACCACTCCAAAAGTCATACTGATGGTTCCGAAGAAATAAATAATTAACGCTGCATCAAAGTTTTGAAGATTAACAGACCCTATTACTGTCATAGCGATGACCGTTAAGGTTGCCATAATGGCATTAATGAATGCTTTCCTGTTGATATTTGTAAAAATGCTGAACATCTTTTATGTTTTTAATAGTTACTCATGAATTATTAAAGAGAAACTATACTATTCTTAAGCAAAGATACAGCAATGAAATTTTAAATAAGACATTTTTATCTTATTTAAAATTATTCAAAATAATTTCCCTGATTTTAAAACGCAAACTCTTAATATACAGCAAATTACAACAAGCATGATTTATATCACCTTACCATTCTACTTTAAAGCAAGCTCAACAAATAGCTACAGTCTAAATAAGAAACATTGGAATTATCTTTAGTTAAAACATTATCATAGAGATATGCTTTGATTTTGTATAAAATGTTGGGTATTTTTTTGTTTTAAAATTTTTGATTGATTGAATGGCAGACTAAAAAACCTCACAGATTTTGGAAATCTGTGAGGTTTCACATTCATTATATTAACCTGAGTTTGGATTAAAAATTCCTGATTCAGATGGTTTTGAAGCTGGGAGATGGAAGAAGGAAGACATGAAGATCATCAACAATGGCTATTTCTCTTTTTCAAGAGGGAAATTGTTTAAACTTATCGGAAATCTATTAAAACCATGAAGAAGGATTAAGAAATAAAGTATAGTTAAGATAAATCATTCTGATTTTTAAGCGTAAAGCGAAGCTTATCTTAATACTCTTAAACTCTTATTACATCTTAACGGTTCAAAAATAAAAGTTTAATTCATAGTATATAAAGAAAAAACAGTTCACGATTTCTGAACTGTTTTTTTTGAAGTTATTTAAATATAGGATATATAAACCATTAAGAAGGATTAAGAAAAAAAGTATAGTTAAGATGAATCATTCTGACTTTTAAGCTTAAAGCGAAGCTTATCTTAACACTCTTAAACTCTTATTATATCTTAACGGTTCAAAAAGAAAAGTTTAATTCATAGTATATAAAGAAAAACAGTTCAGGATTTCTGAACTGTTTTTTTTATTGGAGTTATTTAAATATAGGATTTATAAACCATTAAGAAGGATTAAGAAATAAAGTATAATTAAGATGAATCATTCTGATTTTTAAGCTTAAAGCGTAGCTTATCTTAATACTCTTAAACTCTTATTATATCTTAACGGTTCAAAAAAGAAAAGTTTAAAAAAGTTTAGTATTTACTTGTGAAGAGGCTGTAATTTTATACTAAAAATAATAACCTCCATCCTATTTCCTCCTGCTTTCCAGCCTTCAATCTATTATTTATATCGGGTAATGGTAAATAATCCAAAAGTATTATTATGCCCTAAACCATCATCAGCAGACACGAGTGACCATGTTCCAATATAAAACCGAACACTTCCATCTGTAGTATCGTGAATAAGAATATTGGCGTTGACATATTCACTACTCCCGTTTGTACTAAAGCCAAATCCATCATTTCCATCAATTCTGTTGCAAACCGCTCCAGGCCGCAACCAACTTCCTGCTCCAGAATAGATATTAGCGTCCTGAGTAGAAAGTGCATTAAGGCTATAAAACACCGGAGATGAAGAGGTATTAACAAATTTAGGTGACGGCCATGCTCCTGTATATCCTCCTGAAGCAATATCCATTCGTAATGCTCCATTAGGTCCAAAATTTACAAAGCCGCTGGTACTTCCTGCTGCTTCAGAGAGAAACAAATAATTTACAGTCTGAAAATTTGTAAGTGCTTTACCGTTCATCCAAGTCTTGTTACTTCCTGCTGAGCCTGCAATAAATGATGGGGTAGGAACACTAATTACCGCTGTTCGGGTTTCTCCCACATTTAAATCTGTGGTAGATGTGGTGGTTCCTCCATCAGCTTTTAAAACCACCCATTGTGCCCCATCCCAATAATATATCCCCTTACTCTTTAGGTTTCCTGCCCCTGTATTGTAAACCACTAATCCTTCAGCGGGTGCACTTATCGTACTTACATCGGTTATGCTGTTGAGCGCAATTCTTGGTGGAAGAAAGCCTTTATTGGCAGCTGTAAGGTCTAGCAAAGCACTTGTGTTTGGTGAGTTCGTTCCTATACCTACACTTCCATCGTCTGTCGCTACAAACTCCGTTCCTGCTGTTCTCGTTGTACCATCAGCCAATGTTCCAAGTTTTACCATTGCATTAGCTGTATCATTCATCCATGCATCATTGGTTGTATCATCGCTACCACTTACTTTCTGCCATGCAGCTCCGTCAAAAAAGTAATACCCCTCTGCGGTAATGTTAGCTGTTTTAGGAGAAACTGAAGTCACGGCAGCCGTAGCATAGATCATCGCTCCGGTTTGGGCAGCAGTATATTGTGCGTCTGCCGCTTTGATCTGGTCTCCGGTAAGACGGGGCGGAATCAATCCCTCAGGGGCAGTTCCGTTGGTTGTTTTGGCCGTAATGTCTAAAGTAGCTTTCGGCGACGTATTGTTGATGCCCACCTGAGCATAGGCAGGAATGCTGAATAAAAGAGCTGTCAGCATAAGCAGCGTAATGTTTGTGTTTTTCATATTATTTTTAAAATTTGGATCAGAGACCAGACGAGATATACTTATCCGGAGGCACTGATCAGGTTGTTATTCAGTGTTTTAAAAGACAGCAACATAGATAACAGCCCTGTCTTATGCAGCAGTATACTGTGATCCGCACTTTTACCAATTGACTGTAGCTGTGGCATATAATCCTCAGCAGTTGTTCCATCAGTCGGTTTATGCAGTATTGTCTAAAGGAGTTTTGAGGATATCATGCTCATTCACATGTGACCATAGATTAGGAATCCTCAATAGAAGGGCTGCCGGCATGAGCAGCGTCATGTTTGTGTTTTTCATTTTGTGTTTTTAAATTTCGATCATGCGACCAAACGAGATACACTGATCCGGAGTCACTGATCACGTTGTTATTCAATGTTTTAACAGACAGCAACGTAAATAATAGCTCTGTCTTATGCAGCAGTATACTGTGATCCGCACTTTTACCAATTGACTGTAGCTGTGGCATATAATCCTCAGCAGCTGTTCCATCAGTCGGTTTATGCAGTATTATCTAAAGGAGTTTTGAGGATATCATGCTCATTCACATGTGACCATAGATTAGGAATCCTCAATAGAAGGGCTGCCAGCATGAGCAGCGTCATGTTGTGTTTTTCATTTTGTGTTTTTGTGTTTTTAAATTTTGATCATGAGACCAAACGAGATACACTTATCCGGAGTCACTGATCATGTTGTTATTCAATGTTTTAACAGACAGTAACGTAAATAATAGCTCTGTCTTATGCAGCAGTATACTGTGATCCGCATTTTTACCAATTGACTGTAGCTGTGGCAATGAATTCTCAGCAGCTGTTCCATCAGTCGGTTTATGCAGTATTGTCTAAAGGAGTTTTTGGAATATCATGCTCATTCACATGTGACCATAGGCAGAGATGCTGAATAGAAAAGCTGTCAGCATGAGCAGCGTAATGTTTGTGTTTTTCATATTATTTTTAAAATTTGGATCAGAAACCAAACGAGATACACTTATCTGGAGTCATTGATCATGTTGTTATTCAGTGTTTTAATAGACAGCAACGTAAATAATAGCTCTGTCTTATGCAGCAGTATACTGTGATCCGCACTTTTACCAATTGACTGTAGCTGTGGCAATGAATCCTCAGCAGTTGTTCCATCAGTCGGTTTATGCAGTATTGTCTAAAGGAGTTTTGAGGATATCATGCTAATTCACATGTGACCATAGATTAGGAATCCTCAATAGAAGGACTGCCGGCATGAGCAGCGTCATGTTTGTGTTTTTCATTTTGTGTTTTTAAATTCGGTCATGAGACCAAATGGTGTATATTAATTTGGCGGTATTGATCACTATTGATTCAATGCTTTAGCAGGCAGCAGAATACTGTGTGTCTTGCTTTTATCAATCGTC